>NZ_MTHB01000178.1 GCF_002220365.1 Caballeronia sordidicola
TCACAGCAAAGCGTCACAGCAAAGCGTCACAGCAAAGCGTCACAGCAAAGCGTCACAGCAAAGCGGAGGCCCGAGCGGCGGGTGTCGAAGCCGTGATGTGCCGGACAATCTCCACCCGCCACCACGAAGGCAGCAGCCGGCGTACGTCGGCACGGGCGAAGCGGTCATCGATGAGATACAGCACCCCTTGATCCGTCTGCCCTCGAATCACACGCCCTGCAGCCTGAACCACTTTCTGCAGCCCGGGAAACAGATACGTGTAGTCGTAGCCGGCGCCGAACTCTCCGTCCATGTGCGCTTTCATCTGCTGGTTGACCGGGTTGAGTTGCGGCAGTCCAAGCGTCGCGATGAACGCGCCGATCAACCGCGTGCCGCCCAGGTCGATGCCTTCTCCGAACGATCCACCGAGCACGGCGAAGCCGATACCACGGCCTGTCTGCGTAAAGCGCGCGAGAAAAGCCTGCTGGTCCGCTTCGCTCATCGAACGCGATTGCATCCACACCGCAATGTCCGGGTGCTCGCGAAGCAGCGCGTTGGCGACCTGGTCGAGGTAATCGAAGCTGCTGAAGAAACTCAGGTAGTTGCCGGGCGCCCGCCTGTATTGATCTGTGATGATATCGACGAGCCGTGGTACGGACTGCTCGCGATCGCGAAACCTTGTGGACACGTTCGCGATGGCCCGCACTTGCAATTGATCCGCGTGAAAGGGCGATTCCACATCCACTTGCAGGCAGGTTTCGGGAAGACCCAGCATGTCGCCATAGAAATGCATGGGCGTGAGCGTGGCCGAGAACAGCGCGACCGAATGAGCGCGGGCAAAGCGCGATTTCAGATGCGGCCCGGGCACACGGTTGCGCAGGCACAGCACGGTGGTGCGCCGCGTGGAGGCGTGCGGGGACAGGGTGGTATCGAAGAGCGAGTGGGTGTCGAAGCGCTCGGCAATACGCACGAAATGCATGGCATCAAAGTAAAAGCGCAGCGTCTCGCGATCGAGCGCGGCCGGTTGCTCGCCCGCGAACCCCGTCATGTCCGTCATGTCAGTTACCACTGCGATCATGTTTTCCAGGGCTTCAATGAAGCGCCCGGGAAGGTGTGCATGCACGTCGTAATCGGTCGCCTGCTCGCTCGACATGGTTTTCCATGCCCGGGAGATCTTGTCGAACGCGCGCTTCAATGCTGGCGGCGCCGTGCGGCGCACGCTGCGAAAACGCGCTTCATCCAGCGTGGCCGAGTACATGGCGCGGGCGCGTTCAACCAGGTTATGCGCTTCGTCCACCAGTACGCCAACGCGCCATTCCTTCGATTCTGCGAGGGAAAACAGCATGGCGCTGGTATCGAAGTAATAGTTGTAGTCGCCAACAATGACGTCGCTCCAGCGCGCCAGTTCCTGGCTCAGGTAGTACGGACAAACGGCGTGCTCCAGCGCTACCTCGCGCAACACGTGGCGGTCCAGTTGCGCGCCCTTGAGTGCGGCTTGCCGAGCGTCGGGCAAGCGGTCGTAGAAGCCGCGTGCGAGCGGGCAGGATTCGCCGTGGCAGGCTTTGTCGGGGTGTTCGCAGGCTTTGTCCCGCGCGACCAGTTCGAGCACGCGCAGCGGTATGCCGTGGCCAATCTCGGTGAGTGCGTCGAGGGCAAGCTGGCGGCCTGAACTCTTGGCGGTGAGGAAGAATATCTTGTCGAGCCGCGCCGCGGGCCACGCTTTCAACATTGGAAACAAGCTGCCTAACGTCTTGCCTATACCCGTTGGCGCTTGTGCCAGCAGACTGCGTCCGTGCAGGGTGCAACGGTAGATCGCCGCCGCCAGTTCCCGCTGCCCCGGATGCAATGACGCGTGAGGGAAAGCCATTTCCGTCAGCGCGCCGTCGAGTTTGACGCGATGTTCGAGCTCCTGTTGTGCCCAATCCAGAAAACGCTCGCAGTGTCCGCGAAAGTGCTCGCGCAGAGCATTGGCGGATTGCAGTTCGGTGAAGACGGTCTCCTTCTCGCTGCCAATATTGAAGTAGACGAGGGCAACGCGGATCTCCTGCAGGTTGAGCAATTTGCAGCACAGCCAGCCGTAGATGCGCGCTTGCGCCCAGTGCAGATGCCTATGGTTGTCGGGAATGGCGCTGAGCTTGCCGCGATACGTCTTGATCTCTTCCACCTGGTTCAGGCCGGGGTCGTAACCGTCCGCCCGGCCGCGAACTTGCAGGGGACCGAAGGTATCGGAGAGGCTCAATTCGGCTTGGTAGCGCTCGCCGCGACGAGCGGTGACGAGCTTATGCCCCGCCATGCCCTGTTGCGCGGTGGGCGAAGGCGTGAAGCGCAGGTCGAGGTCGCCGCGCTTGGCGGTGAACTCGCACAACGCGCGTACCGCGATGGTGTAGGCGGGTTGGTCGGGCATATCTACTGTATGGATATACAGTAGATATTATCACGATGAGATCGTGCGGAAAACATCGCGTGGAACGCCGGTTGCTGTGATTCCAGGGTACGAAGTTCCATCTATCGACTCCTGGAGAAACGAATGAAGACGACCCGATTATCCGCCGCGCTCGCAGCGTGCCTGATCCTCAGCACACCGCTCGCGTTTGCGCAGAGCGGCGGTGGCAACGGTAATGGTGGGACCGGTGGCGGCAATGCTCACGGCGCTGCAACGGCAGGCGCCACAAGCAGCGGCGATCCGGCCTCCGGGACGATGTCGAAGGGCGGCAAGACGCATCGCAAGATGACGCACAAGTCGGCCACCGATACAACCAACATGCCGGGTGCCGACGCGAGCAGCGACACGAAAGGCCAGTGAAGCCGCGACGATGAATGAAGCAAGGCGCGACCCTTTGGGCCGCGCCTTTTTGCACGCCAGGGCCAAGCCTTGGCGATAGAGATAGGTAAAGCTTCGTGCAGGAGGCCGCAATGGCGCAAACAGTAGGCGACTTTATCGTGGCACGGCTTCATGAATGGGGCGTGCGGAGAATGTTCGGTTACCCCGGCGACGGCATCAACGGCGTGTTCGGCGCACTGAGACGGGCGCAGGACAAGATCGATTTCGTCCAGACGCGGCATGAGGAAATGGCTGCGTTCATGGCGTGTGCGCACGCGAAATTCACGGGTGAACTGGGCGTGTGCATTGCCACCTCCGGACCCGGCGCGTCGCATTTGATTACCGGCCTCTACGACGCCCGCATGGACCACATGCCCGTGCTTGCCATCGTTGGACAGCAAGCGCGCTCGGCAATGGGCGGGCACTACCAGCAGGAACTGGATCTGGCGTCCATGTTCAAGGACGTGGCGGGGTCGTTCGTGCAGCAGGCCAGCGTGCCCTCGCAGGTACGGCATCTCGTTGACCGGGCGATCCGCACGGCTTTGTCGGAGCGGCGCGTGACGGCGATCATCCTGCCGAACGATTTGCAGGAGATGCCCTACGAAGAACCTGAACGCGCGCACGGCACGTTGCACTCGGGCGTGGGATGGACCGCACCCAAGGTGATTCCTTACGCTGCCGATCTCGCACGGGCCGCGGACGTGCTGAACGACGGGCGGCGCGTCGCCATCCTGGCCGGCGCGGGGGCGTTGAACGCCACGGAAGAACTGATCGCGGTCGCTGACAGGCTTGGGGCGGGCGTTGCAAAGGCGCTGCTCGGCAAGGCCGCGCTTCCCGACGACCTGCCTTGGGTGACCGGGTCGATCGGTTTGCTTGGCACCGAACCCAGTTACAAGCTGATGACCGAATGCGACACGTTGCTGATGGTCGGATCGGGATTTCCGTATGCGGAGTTTTTGCCGAAGGAAGGGCAGGCGCGTGGTGTCCAGATCGACCTGAAGGGCGACATGCTGAGCCTGCGATACCCGATGGAAGTCAACCTTCAGGGCGATGCCGCCGAGACTTTGCGAGCGCTGCTGCCGTTGCTCGAATACAAGACGACGGGGAGTTGGCGCGACCGCATCTTTCGCTGGAATCGCAGTTGGCACGAGACGCTGAAGGATCGCGCAATGCAGGATGCCGCACCGGTCAATCCGCAACGCGTGGCGATGGCGTTGTCGTCGCGGTTGCCGGACAACGCTATCGTCACGAGCGACTCCGGATCCTGCGCGAACTGGTTTGCCCGCGACGTGCAAGTCAGGCACGGCATGCTGTGTTCGTTGTCAGGCGGTCTTGCGTCGATGGGCGCCGCCGTGCCTTACGCAATCGCCGCTCGGCTTGCCTATAGGGACCGGCCAGTGGTCGCGATGGTCGGCGACGGCGCCATGCAGATGAACAACATGGCGGAGCTCATTACGCTGGCGAAGTATCGCAAGCCGACTGATGCGGCGTGGATCTGCGTCGTGTTCAATAATCAGGACCTGAACCAGGTGACGTGGGAGCAGCGGGTGATGGAGGGGGACCCGAAGTTCGAAGCCTCCCAGCAGATTCCCGATGTGGCGTATCACAAGTTCGCGGAGTTGATCGGCCTGAAGGGACTCTTCGTCGATGACCCTGCGCGGCTGGGTGCCGCGTTCGATGAGGCGTTTGCGTCGGATCGGCCCGTCGTGCTGGAAGTGAAGACCGATCCGAACGTGCCGCCGCTGCCACCGCACATCACGGTCAAGCAAGCCAAGGCGTTTGCGTCCACGTTGTTGCAAGGCGATCCCGAGCAGGGCAGCGTGATTGTCGACACGGCGAAGCAGGTCCTGTCCAGCATGCTTCCCCGGTCAAAAAGCTAAGCGCTGCTGCGCAGGTGGTTGACGGGAGAATCGAACAAGCAGCCGCTTTTTGCTTGAGGCGGAAGAGATCCACCAAAATTAACCCCAAAACAGTGTGGATGGACGATCAAAGCAAAGCGGCTGCGCCCGCGTCGTGGATCCACGAGCCACGAAGAAGCAAGAATGACCGATCGGTTCCCGGGAATCTCGCGACGCAGCCGCTCGACTCAAGGCCTCGACTCAAGCGCTCGACTCAAGCGCTCGACTCAAAGAGTGAGGCTGGACCGCCTGAAGCCGACCCGCTAGTTTTCGATGCCCAAGCCTGAATCGGAGAAGAGCGGTCGCGGCGGTTTGCGTGCGCAATTGACAACCCAGGTCGTCGCGCGTGGGGCGAGCTTACGCACCCGTACCCAATAAATAACGCGCCCGCCTGTCCCGAAGAAATGCCGCGTGAATATAATGAGCGCCGCCTGGGCTCCACAGATGAAACCCGGATGATTTGATCTCCTGGCGCAAAGCGCACGCGTGCGTGCCGAGCATCGCTTCGCCCGGCCGCTGTTTAGCGCATTCGTTCAGACGCGTAGTGGTATCTTCAATCCGTCAAAGCACCCCGAACCGAGGCCCCTGGAGTGAGCGAAACTACAACATCAACGGTGCCACCCGCAGGAGAGGACGCACCGGGCGCGGCTCATAGCCCGAGTTCGCTGGGTTTTCCTGTTGTCGGGATTGGTGCGTCCGCAGGGGGCGTCCAGGCGCTGCTGCGCTTCTTTGAAAACGCGCCAGCCGACATGGGCATGGCGTTTGTCGTGGTCCTGCACTTGTCGGCGAAGCATGTCAGCGGTGCGGACAAGGTGCTGCAGAACGTGACCCGCATGCGCGTGTCGCAGGTCAACGGACCGACACAGATCGAAGCCAATCACGTCTACGTCATCGCGCCGGGCAAGAGCCTCACGATGGTGGACGCTCACCTGGACGCACGCAACGCCGAGCCCACGGTGGGCCGGCCAGTCACTATCGACCGGTTTTTCCGGAGCCTGGCGGACGCGCACGGCCAGCGCGCGATGTGCATCGTGATGTCCGGCACGGGCAGCGACGGCGCGCTCGGCATCGCCAGCGTGAAGGAAAAGGGGGGCGTGACCCTCGCGCAGGAGCCGAACGACGCCGAATACGCAGAGATGCCGCAGAACGCGATCCTGACAGACCAGGTCGACCTGGTGCTGCCGGTGGTGGAGATGCCGCAGCGGCTGCTCGACATCTGGAACAACGCCAAGCGCATCGCCCTGCCCGAACTGGAACCGGCAACGCTTGGCCCGGACGACCGGGCCGACCGCCGGGGCGAGGCCGAACTCGCTTTGCAGGCCATTCTGGCGACGTTGCGCGCCCGCACCGGCCACGACTTCCGTTTCTACAAGCGGGCGACCATGCTGCGCCGGATCGAGCGGCGCCTGCAAGTCAACGGCGTGCCGGACCTCATTGCCTACCGCGACCTGCTGCGGGATAACCCGCGCGAAACTGCAGCCTTGCTCAAGGACATGCTGATTGGCGTGACCAGTTTTTTCCGCGATAGAGAAGCGTTCGAGTCGCTCGAGCGCGGCGTGCTGCCGGCCTTGTTCCAAAACAAGGCAGACGGCGACCAGGTTCGCGCGTGGGTCGCGGGATGCTCGTCGGGCGAGGAAGCGTATTCGCTTGCCATGCTCCTGTGCGAGCAGCGCGAAGCGTTGCGTTCCTCCGCCAACATCCAGGTGTTCGCCACCGATATTGACGAGAGCGCGGTTGCGCGCGCACGGGCCGGACTGTATCCCGAGTCGATCATGGCCGACATTCGCCCCTCCACGCTGCGGCAATTTTTTGTCAGGACCGACTCGCGCTATGAGGTGGTGAAAAGCGTGCGCGAGAAGATCCTGTTCGCCATGCACAACGTGCTGCGCGATCCGCCGTTCTCGCGGCTTGACCTGGTTTCCTGCCGCAACCTCCTGATCTATCTCGACCGCGGCGTGCAGAACCAGGTGCTGGAGATGTTCCACTACGCGTTGTACCCGAACGGGTATCTGTTCCTGGGCACCTCGGAGTCGGCGGACTCGGTCGAGGAACTGTTCAGCGTGGTCGACAAGAAGAATCGTATATACCGGGCGAAGGCGGCGAAGCTGCCGAACCGCCCGTCCTTGGGTGCTCCGTCGCTGCTGATGCAAGGACGTAATACGCACGACGAAGAGGCGGGGTCCGCGCTGCTCCCGGGGCGCCGCAATTTCTCGTTCAGTGCGTTGCACCAGCGTGTGCTCGAGCAATACGCGCCGCCCAGCGTGATCGTCAACCGCGATTCGAAGATCGTGCATATGTCGGACAACGCGGGACGGTTCCTCCGGTATGTCGGCGGCGAGCCTTCGAGCAACATGATTGCCGTCGTGCTGCCGGAACTGCGGCTCGACCTGCGTACCGCGCTGTTCCAGGCCGCGCAGACGGGCAATAGCGTGGAGGCCCGGCGCGTCAAGCTGCAGCGCGATGGCCACCCTTCATACGTCAACATGACCGTCCGCCCGTTCCACGATGCTGCCGCCGACGCCGATTTCCTCCTCGTCCTGTTCGACGAGGTCCAGGAAGCGATGACGGAAAACAGGATGGTCGTGGAGCAGCAAACGGGCAATGAAACCGTGATGCAGCAACTCGAACAAGAGTTGCATTCGAGCAAGGAACAACTGCAGACCACGATCGAACAGTACGAGACGTCGACGGAGGAGTTGAAGGCGTCGAATGAAGAGTTGCAGGCGATCAACGAAGAGTTGAGATCGGCGACGGAGGAACTCGAAACCAGCAAGGAAGAGTTGCAGTCGGTGAACGAGGAACTCATCACGGTCAACGCGGAACTGCAGGCGAGGATGGAGGAAACCGGCAAGGCCAATGACGACCTGCAGAACCTGATTACCTCTACGGACATTGCCACTATTTTCGTCGATCGCGCGATGTGCATCAAACGCTATACGCCGAGCGCGGCCACGGTGTTCAACCTGATCGGCGCGGATGTCGGGCGCTCGTTGTTCGACATCACGCACCGGCTCGTCTATCCCGAGCTGGCCGACGACGTGAGCGCGACGTTCCAGTCGCTGCGCCTGACCGAGCGTGAGGTCGCCACCTCGGACGGCCGCTGGTTCTTCGCGCGTGTGTTGCCCTACCGGACGGCGGACGATCGGATTGACGGTGCGGTGCTCAGTCTGGTTGAAACCACGGCGCGCCGCCGCGCGGAGGCAAACGTGCGGGCGGGCGAAGAACGCCTGAGACTCGCGGCGCAGACGACGAACGACTTCGCGATCATCGTGCAGGATCCCGAAGGCCGCATCGTCAGCTGGAATGCTGGCGCCGAGCGCGTCTTTGGTTATACGGCAGAGGAAGCGGTCGGGCACAATATCGACGTGATCTTTACGGCAGAGGATCAGGAAACGCGCATGGCGGCGCACGAACGCGCGGTTGCGCAACGCGACGGCCGTGCCGACGACGATCGCTGGCATGTCGCGAAGGGCGGCCGCCGAGTGTATTGCAGCGGCGTGGTGACACCGCTCTCCGATCCGAAATTCACGGGCTATGCGAAGATCGTGAGGGACCTCTCGGACCGCAAGACACAGGAAGACGCGCGGCAGGTGCAACTCGCGCAGGAGCGGGCTGTGCGGGCGCAAGCGGAGGCGGCGAACCGGCTCAAGGACGATTTCCTGGCCGTGCTGTCGCATGAATTGAAGCACCCGCTCAACCTGATTCACGTGAAGGCGGAGATGTTGCCGCGTATTCCCGAGGCGCGTGGCGTACCGGCGATCCAGCTCGCGGCGGAGGCGATCCAGCGGGCGGTGCTTGGTCAGGCGAAGATCATCGACGACTTGCTGGACCTGTCGCGCGTGCGTACCGGCAAGCTGGCGTTGAACCTGGCGATGGGCGACGTCGCGGCCATGCTGCAGACCATTGCCGATGCAATCGAGGCGGACGCGGCATCAAGAGGCATCGCGCTGTCGTTCGAGGGTCTGGACGAACCAGTCTGGACCAGGGTGGACCCCGTACGCTTCGACCAGATCGTGTGGAACCTGCTCAGCAACGCACTGAAGTTTACGCCGCAGGGCGGCTCGGTTTCTGTTCGCCTCACGTGCGAGGAGGACGAGTTGCGCATCGATGTGACGGACACCGGGATGGGGATCGAAGCGCCGCTGTTGCCGCATATCTTCGAGATGTTCTCCCAAGGAAGCGAGGCTCGCCGCAAGACCGGCGGCGGCATGGGTATCGGCCTCGCGCTGGTCAAGCAACTCGTGGAGATGCATGCGGGAAGCGTGCTCGCGCATTCGGATGGGGTCGAGCGAGGCACGCGGTTGAGCGTCTGGTTGCCGCTGGTCGACGGCCATCCCGTGGGCAAGCATGCGCTGGAGGAGCGCAGCGCAGCGCTGGCGGGCGTGCGTATTCTGGTCGTCGGTGACGACTCTGAAACCGCGAGTGCATTCGCGGCTTTGCTGCAACTCGAGGGTGCGCTGGTCGCTACCGCGCACGACGGCGAGGACGCGCTCGCACTGCTCGAGCGCAACCACGTGGATCTGCTCGTCTGCGACATCAGCATTCCCGGCATGGACGGCTACGAACTCATGGGCCAGGTGCGGGCAAATCCTCGTTTGGCCCAGTTGCCCGCCATTGCGTTGACAGGCTATACGGCGGGTACCGACGACCAGCGTGCACGCGAGTCGGGCTTTGATCTGACGTTGACCAAGCCGGTTGCTCTTGACGCGCTGATTGCCGCCGCCGAGCAAGTGTTCTTCCGGCGCGGCGCACATGGCGGCGGCACGCATGAGCATGGCTGATGACTGGCGGGTGGGATGGCCTGCTTCAGCGCGCTATTTGTAAATGTAGGCGCGCAACTGCGTCACGTCGCGTGTGGTGACGGGTGACGCATTATTACCCCACGTCGTTCGGATGAACGTCAGCACTTGCGCCATTTCCGTGTTGGTCAGCTTGCCGGCGTAAGCCGGCATGTTCTTGCGCGGCGGCCCTTGCTGCGTGTCGGGAGAATTGCCGCCTTCCACCATCAGGCGCATTAGCGAGGTGGTATGGGCACCTAACGCAGCGGGGTTGCCCGCAGGCACAACCAGTAAGAAAGCGCGTTGAGGCGAGGGAATGCCATGTCGCGCGCACCAAGGATCAGTGGCCACAAATAGTTGGAAAATCCGGACAGCACGGGCAGTGCGTACAGGAAGATCATCGTCACGCCGTGCATGGTGAAAAGCTGGCTGTATTGCTCGGGTGTGAGCATGGTCGCGTCGGGACGCGCGAGTTGCACGCGCATGATCAGCGCTTCCACGCCGCCCATCAGCAGGAACACGAAGGCGGTGACCAGATATCGCAGGCCGATGCTCTTGTGATCGACTGTCGATAACCATCCTCGCAAGCCCGGTGAAGCTTCCCAGATCTCGGCAAGGCGCTTTTGCCCGTGGTCACTGCGGTGTCGTTGGGCATGTCTGGCGCACGCGCTTGTTGCGCGAACCATGCGGCGAAATTGGCGCGGCTTTCGGCGATGACCTCGAACGCCATATGTGCATGCTGCGCGCCGCAAAACTGCGAGCACTGTCCGCGATAGACACCGGGGACATCGGCCTGAAGCCATTGTTCGTTGGTCTGGCCGGGAATCGCCTGGGTCTTGCCGGCAAGCCTGGGTACCCAGAACGTGTGGATCACGTCGGCGCTGTTCAGCTTGAACCGTACCGGCTCGCCAGTGGGAATGTGGATCTCGTTGGCGGTGACGAAACGCGCGGAAGCATCGGGCGCGTCGTCGTAGGCGACCTTCCACCGCCAGTCGTAAGCGGTCACGGTGATTGTCAGCGCGGGGGGTCGGCTGGCGCTGCTACTTGAATCGAGTGCTCCGCGGGGTGTGTCGAGTGTGAATCGACGAACCCGGATGCAATCGACGCACCCAGACGAATCGCTTTCAGGTGGTCGGCTGCCCAAGCAACGTACGGCAATGACGTGCAATCTGCCGTTCTTCCTGCGTCTCGATCACGTCGAACTGAACATCGAGAAATTCGAGTCCGTCGCAAATGCGTTCACGCACGGTCGCGGCGTGCTCGCCAATCCCGCCGGTGAACACCACGCGGTCGAGACCTCCCATCAACGCAGCATATGCGCCGATGGTTTTGCGTACAGCAGTACAGAAGATATCGATGGCGAGTTCCGCATCCGCGTCGCTGCGTTGCAGAAGCGCCTGCATGTCGTCGTTCGAATCGGAGAGGCCCTTGAGGCCGCTTTCGTGATTGATCAGGTGCTCGAGCGCGTCAGCGTCAAGCGTTCCGGTCCGCATCAGATAAACCAGCACGCCAGGGTCGAGGTCGCCGGTGCGCGTTGCCATGGGAATGCCGCCGCTCGGCGTGAGACCCATGCTTGTATCGATTGAACGGCCATCGCGAATGGCGCACAGGCTTGCGCCGCTGCCGAGATGCGCGACCACGAGGCGTGGGGGAAGGTCGTTGCCGAGCGTTGCGACGATCGATTCGTATGACAGGCCGTGGAAGCCGTATCGGATGACCCCTTCGTCAGCGTAGTGTTTCGGCAATGCGAGGTGCGTGGCTCGCGCGGGCATGGTCCGGTGGAACGCGGTGTCGAGGCAGGCGTAATGCGGCACGTCGTTGAAAATCTGCTGTGCCAAGTCGAGCAGTTCGAGCGCCTGCGGCAGATGCAAGGGTGCGAATTGCACGGCATCGCGCAAGATCTGTTTCACCTCGGGCGTGATGAGCGCATGGCCGCTCAGGTGCGGACCGCCATGCACTACCCGATGCCCCACCGCGGCCAGCGGCTGGTCGAGATGCGCATGCAGCGCGTCGGCCACGCGCTGCAACGCGTCGTGCTGCGACTCCATCACGTGGTTTTGCGTGACATCGATCGCACCATCCGATGAGCGCATGGTCAGCGAACCGTCGTCGCGGCCGATGCCCTTCGCGCTGCCGGTCAGCCACGGCGTTTCGTCACCGCTGTCCGCCGTAGCGTCCGACTTCTTGCCGGGCATATACACGCCGAATTTAAGCGACGACGAACCGCTGTTCAGCACCAGGATACCCAGGGTCATGGTGTCAGCCTTTCCAAACCCAGTTACGGATTTCATCGCGGTCAATGCCTTGCGCGTGGGCGTAAGTAATGCTCGCGTTGATCTGGTCCTTGAGCCAGTTTTTCGTGTGAGCGCCGGTATCGCGAAGCCGCGGCACACGATCGATTACATCGATACACAGCGAAAAGCGGTCGACCTGGTTGATGATCGCCAACTCGAACGGGGTATTGATGTTGCCGCGTTCCCGATAACCATGCACATGCATGTTCTCGTGATTCGTGCGGTTATACGTGAGCTTGTGAACGAGCGACGGATACGAGTGGAAGTTGAAGATGACCGGCTTCTCGCGCGAAAAGATGGAATCGAAATCGCGACCGGACAACCCGTGCGGATGATCGGTGTCGGGCATCAGCCGGAACAGGTCCACCACGTTGACGAAGCGGATCTTGAGGTCGGGGAAATGTTCCTTCAGGATCTCGACGGCGGCGAGCGATTCCATGGTGGCGATATCCCCGGCACAGGCCATCACCACGTCCGGTTCTGTGTTCTCGTCCGTCGATGCCCAGTCCCAGATGCCAATGCCCTTGGTGCAATGCGCAAGCGCAGCTTCCATGTCAAGGTACTGCAAGTGCGGCTGCTTGTCCGCGACAATCACGTTGATGTAGTCGCGCGAACGCAGGCAATGATCCATCACGCTCAGCAGGCAGTTCGCGTCGGGCGGCAAGTAAATGCGCACGACTTCGGGACTCTTGTTCGTGACGACATCGAGGAAACCTGGGTCCTGGTGGGTGAAACCATTGTGATCCTGACGCCATACCAGCGAGGTGATCAACAAGTTCACTGAAGGCACCGGCGCTCGCCAGTCGAGTTCGCTCTTCGCCTTTTCCAGCCACTTGGCATGCTGGTTGAACATGGAATCAATCACATGCACGAATGCTTCGTAGGTCGCGAACAAGCCGTGCCGGCCCGTCAGCACGTAACCTTCGAACCAGCCTTCCAGCGTGTGCTCGCTGAGCATTTCCATGACGCGGCCGTCCGGCGATAACGCGCCGCCGTCGCTGTCTTCCGGCTTGATCTCGGCGATCCAGCGTTTGCCCGACGCTTCATACACGCCGTCGAGTTTGTTGCTGGCGGTTTCATCGGGACCGAACAGCTTGAAGGTGCTCATGTTGCGCTTGATCACATCGCGCAGCCAGGTCGCGAGTACGAACGTGGGCGACTGGTACGTGCTGGCCGGGTCCTTGACTTTGAACGCGTAGTCGCGGATGTCGGGCAGGTCCAGCGAGCGCCTGAGCCGGCCACCATTCGCATGCGGATTCGCGCTGATGCGGCGCTCGCCCTTTGGCGCCATCTCACGCAGTTCTTCGATCAGCGTGCCGTTCTCGTCGAAGAGTTCTTCCGGTTTGTAGCTGCGCATCCACGCTTCCACGATCTTCAGGTTCTTCGCGTTGGTCACCGGATCGAGCACTGGCACCTGGTGCGCGCGCCAGAAATCCTCGACCTTGTGGCCGTCGACTTCCTTCGGGCCGGTCCAGCCTTTAGGCGAACGCAGGACGATCATTGGCCAGCGCGGACGCGTGATGTCACCGGTCGAGCGCGCATGAGCCTGGATCGCGCGAATCTCGCCGATGCAAGTCGCAAGCGTCTCGGCCATCAGTTGATGCATGACCGCGGGGTCGTTGCCCGAGACAAAGTGCGGTTTGTACCCGTAACCGGTCATCAGTGCTTCGAGTTCTTCTTGCGGAATGCGCGCGAGGATGGTCGGATTCGCGATCTTGTAACCGTTCAAGTGCAGGATGGGTAGCACCGCGCCGTCGATCACCGGGTTCAGGAACTTGTTCGAATGCCACGAGGTGGCGAGCGGGCCGGTCTCGGCTTCGCCGTCACCCACCATCACCGCCACGATCAGGTCGGGGTTATCGAATGCCGCCCCGTAGCCATGCGAGAGGCTGTAACCCAGCTCGCCGCCTTCGTGTATTGACCCCGGCGTCTCAGGAGTGCAATGCGAACCGATGCCCCCGGGCGATGAGAAAGCGCGGAACAGGCGCAGCATGCCGGTTTCGTCAGCGCTGCGATCTGGATAGACCTCGGAGTAATAACCCTCCAGATACGAGTTCGACAAGGTTGCGGGTGCGCCATGCCCCGGCCCCGAGACATACATGACGTTCAGGTCGTCCTTCATGATCAGGCGGTTCAGGTGCACCCAGGTGAACGACTGACCGGGGTCCGAACCCCAATGTCCGAGCAGGCGCTGCTTGATGTGCTCCGCCTTGAGCGGTTCGCGCAGGAGCGGGTTGGCGCGTAAATAGATCATGCCTACCGACAGATAATTGCATGCACGCCAGTAGGCGTCGATCTTGCGCAATTCGTCGGGGGAAAGGGGGAGGGAGCGGGGAGTTGCCTGTGTGTCCATATCGTGTCCGTTGTATCCGTTGTATCCGTTGGTGGAGGGCGGTGTCACTCGGTTCCGGCGGGTCACTCTGCGAGTCGCTCTTAAGGGTCGCTCTTAAGGGTCGCTCTTACTGAGGCATTCGGGCGCCAAGGCGTTCTGTATTGTGCCGCGTGGGGCAGGATCACGGTCAGTCACGACCATGACATGGATCAAAGGCAAGGCTATGACTGGCGGTTTTTACGCGGGGAAGTCGCATGCAGGAGCGGGTTGAAGCCGGCGGACGGTGCTGTCTTGCGCGCGGTTTTAGCCGCTCTTTTCCTGCCACTGCCGCCGGACAACTGGTTGATCAGATCGCTGTCGGGTTCGTCTTCCTGCGGTTCGTCATCCTGCGGTTCATCGGGCTCCTCGCGTTCGCCAGTGTCGTCGTGCTCTTCAGCACTGATACCACCAATATGCCCGATCACCGCGAAAAATTCCTTCGATGCCTGGCGGATGGCCCGTCCCGGCATCATGGTCATGGCGACCACTTCGTGCAGCGACTTGTTGTCAACGGTACGGAGCCGGGGCGGGGTGTTCCAGTTGATCGCGCTGTCAGCAAAACCGGCTATGACGTGTTGTAGCACGGCTGGGGAAAGCACGCCGCCGTCGTAGAGAGCAATCAGCGCGGCTTCGGCGGCGGCGAACAATCCGTTCGCCGGGGCGGGACGTTTTGCCATCAATTTTGCGAGGGAGTCAAAGACGGCTTGACGCGCCAGACTGCGTCGCCCACGTCATCGGCAACCAGCAGCGCGCCGTCACGGTCGAGCGTTACGCCGACCGGGCGTCCTCGTGCATCGCCTTCTGGCGAGAGGAATCCCGTAAGGATATCTTCAGGCGGCCCCGACGGTCTTCCCCCGGAAAATGGCACGAAGATCACCTTGTAGCCACTGCGCGGCTTGCGATTCCACGAGCCATGCTGCCCAATGAACGCACCATTGCGATACTTCGCGGGGAACAGGGTGGCGTCGTAGAACGTGAAGCCCAGCGGCGCGGTATGCGAGCCCAACGCGTAGTCCGGCGCAATCGCCCGGGCGACCATCTCGGGATTTTGTGGCTTTACGCGGGTATCGACGTGCTGGCCGTAATAACTGTAGGGAAAACCGTAGAACGCGCCGTCTTTCACCGCTGTCATGTAGTCGGGAACAAGATCGTTACCCAGTTCGTCGCGCTCGTTGACCACGGTCCAAAGCGCACCGCTTTCCGGGTTCCACGACATGCCGTTAGGATTGCGCAAGCCCGATGCGAAGATGCGCGATTTGCCCGTTGTCCGATCGATTTCCATGATCGACGCGCGTCCTTCTTCCGCTTCGATGCCGTTCTCGCCCGCGTTGCTGTTCGACCCCACCGTGGCGTAAAGCAGTTTGCCGTCGCGGCTCGCGATCAGGTTCTTGGTCCAGTGATGATCAATCGGTCCCGCCGGCAGGTCGGCGAGTTTTTCACCCGGCCCGGGAATCGACGTGTCGCCCGTGTGGTACTTGAAATGCAGTATGGCGTCGGTGTTTGCCACGTAGAGATCGTCTCCGACCAGCACCATGCCGAACGGGGAATGCAGCTTGTCGATGAACACGCTGCGCTGGTCCGCTACGCCGTCATGATTGCTGTCGCGAAGCAGGATGATGCGATCCGGGCTCGCTTTGGCTGCGCCCGCACGCTTTTGAAATTGTTTCGTGATCCAGCCTTTGAACCCGCTCTTCGAATCGTGGACGGCCGGCGCATTGCTTTCTGCCACGAGCACGTCCCCGTTGGGCAATGTTGTAAGCCAGCGTGGATGATCGAGTCCTCTCGCAAACGCCGTTACGCTGAAGCCCGCGGCGGCCGTTGGCATGGCGCCTTCGGGCCAGGGTTTCGCGGGCGCCACGTTGAGCGTGGGAATCAGCGTTGACTGTGGAGGAGGCAGCGTGGGATTCGGGCCATAGCCCGTCGCAGTGTCGTTTGCTGCGTTCGCACAGCCGCCCAGCAACACCATGCCGCTTAAGCTCGCAACGCACACCGCGGCTGTTGTAATCGCCCTGAGCGCTCCTAGGCGGGGGAAGGAAAACGCGCTGCGATGAAGGTAATCACGCACCGCCAATACCCTCGATTACCTTGCCGGTGCCGTTGCACTGTTCGCACTTCTGGCTGTCCTTCTTTCCCGAGCCGTTGCATGCGGCACAAATGTTCTCGCCGGTTCCAGGCGTGCCGGGCGCCGCTTCGTCGCCGGGATTCAGATCGGTGTTATCGGGCATGGCGCCTCCTTGGGTGACCGGTAATACGCATCGCTTCGGCGTGTGTGACGCTCGCGCGCCCGAATTTCAGTAGCAGATCATTGACAAGGCGGTAGCAAGGCGCATTCCACGGATGGTTTCATCCGGCAATCATGGTTTTCGGCCGAACGCTTCGCGCAAGCGTTTCTTGGCGTTATCCAGAATGGTCCGACGCGATTTCGGCAAGTTTCGTCCGGCGCGATTGATATAGAAATTGAGCATCGACATGGCGGACTGGAACGGCGTGCCTTTGCGCCGGTTGCTGCGCGTTGACGATTTCTTCAGCGAATCAGCGATCTCCTGCGCACTGCCTTCCTTGAAAATCTCATGCTCGATGTCCATTGCATCGCTCGTTTCCATCACGTGGTGGGACCAGCGCTTGGGGTTCGAACGGTTTGAACGCTGCTTCGGTTTTGGTTTTGCGCGCGCATGTTTCTGACGCGTGGTATTGCGCTTGCCGTTGCTGCTCGCGCTGCTTTTGGATGCGGTAGCCATGTCGTTCCTCCCGGGCTATGGTGCGTGTTTCTCAATCAATTGATGGGCGTGTCTGAAAGCCTCGACGATCGCGCGATACGCACTCTCGCGCGTCTCGGCATCGGGGGATCGAAGTGCATACGATGGATGAAAGGTCGCGATGACCAGTCGTCCGTCGTGTTTGATCGCAACCCCCATCGAGGCCTGCAATTTCACGGCCGGTTTTTGCAGGATCGACTTCAAAGCAGTCACGCCCAATGCAACAACAACTTTGGGATCGTGTTCTGCCAGCTCCCGTTCGATCCAGTAGTGACACGCGTCCACTTCGCGTTGCGCCGGGGTCTTGTGCATGCGCCGCTTGCCACGCGGTTCCCACTTGAAATGCTTGACCGCGTTGGTCACGTACACCCGGCTGCGGTCCACGCCGGCTTCATCGAGGGCTTGATCCAGCAATGCGCCGGCGGGGCCGACAAACGGCTTGCCCTGCAGGTCTTCATGATCACCGGGTTGTTCGCCCACGAGCATCAGCGGCGCATGCTGTGGACCCGCACCTGGAACTGCTTGCGTAGCCGCCTCCCACAACAGGCAGCGGCGGCATTGATCGAGGCGCTCCGGTTGCTGGTCCGGACGAATGCCTATGGGCCGGGTCGCCATGACTGCATCAACCTGCAGCGGCGCTGCGCGCTTGCGCCAGCGTCAAGGTGGAGCGCATGGCTTCCGCCAGCCGCGCGGCTGGCGCTTCGCGCTCGCATGCTACGGCCGCCGCAACTTGGCCATCCTTCATCAGATAGGCGATGAACGCCTGAGCATCGAGATCGCCGTCGATCACCACTTCGTCGTGTTCGCTCGCATGGCCGAGATATTCGACGCGCTTGCCGAAGTGATAGGTCCAGAAATATGGCACGCCCGTGTAATGCTCGTCGCCGCCCACCATGTTCATCGCGGCGACACGCGCGTGTTGCTGGGCGACGCGCCAGTGTTCTATGCGTAGTGATTTTTCTGAGCGCGGCAGGGGAAATTGCGCGATGTCACCGGCAGCGTAAAGATCGGCAGCATAAAGATCGGCGGTATTAAGACCGGGTGTGAGACCGGGTGTGAGACCGACGACATGCATTGATGAATCAACGGGAATGCCGCCGTCATCCGTGAGCTCGACGCCGTGCAGAAAGTGAGTAGCAGGGCGCACGCCGGTGCCGATGATCACCACATCAACCGGCAATTTTTCGCCGTTATCAAGTTCCGCTGTGCGCACTGTGTCATCGCCCAGGAGCGCTGCGACTTTGGACTGCATGCGAAACACCACGCCGTTTTTCTCGTGCAGGCGTTGAAACATCCGGCCTAGTTCATCGCCGAATTGCGAGCCGAGCGGCACCTTTCCCGGCGCGGCCACAGTGACCTCCATCCCTCGCTTTCTCAACGACGAAGCCACCTCCAGCCCGATGAAACTTGCCCCCACGATCAGCGCTTTCCTCGCGCCTTCGAGTGACGCAAGAATCATGTCTGCATCGTCTCGCGAGCGCAGCAGGAAAACGCCGGGCAAGGTTGAACCGGGCACGTCCAACGGCTTGGGAATTCCCCCTGTGCAGATCAGCGCGGCGTCGTAATTCAAGGTGAGCTTGTTGGACAGGTCGATTTGCTTTGTGCTGGCATCGAGTTTCACGACGTGCGCTTCAACCCGTTCAATGCGCTGGGTCGAAAGGAAATCGTCGGGCAAAAGCGGGGGGATCTTCTGCGGCGGCATGTCGCCGGCAAGCACGAACTTGCTGAGCGCCGTGCGATCGTAGGGCATGCCGTGCTCGGGTCCGATCAGCAGAAGACGGCCATCGAAACCGGCTGCGCGCAGCGTGGCGCAGGCGGCCGCGCCCGCTGCACCCGCGCCGATCACGGCCATCGTGCGTGTGTCATCGGTCGGCGTGTGCACGGGCCCGGCTTGCGGGTGCGGCGAAACCAGAACGTTGCCGTTTTCAATGACGACCGGGTAGCGCTTCAGACCGGCCAGCGGCGGCGGCTCGATCAGGCTGCCGTCGGCGAGCGCGAACGTCCCTTTATGCCATGGACAAACAATGCGTCCATTGCATATCGCACCCTCCTCGAGCGGCGCGCCGGCATGCGGGCAATCCGCTGAAAACGCATGCACCCGGGCGCCTTGCCGGACCAGCAGGATGGGGGTATCGGCAACGCTTACGCGCGTGCCGCGGTCCTCGCGAAGATCGTCGAATTTTGCTGCTTGTTGCATGGAACCGGCCATGTCGCACTCCCCGTCACTCGTTCTTCAGCTTTCAGCAAAAAGCGGGCCGTTGAGCGTGAACATCAGGCGATGCGTGAAGGCTTTGTGCTTTCTTTCTCCTGCGCACGATAACGAAACGACGAAGCGCTGCTCATGCCGCGATCCGCTCCAGCGACGCCGACCCGGCGCGTACGGATTCGAGGATGAGCGACGCGAGCTGCTGCACCGGTGGCGTGGGCGTGGCTGTCGCGCGCACGAGCGACAGCGGCAGCGACGGTAGCGCGGGCAATCCCAGATCCCGGCCCTCGAATGCACTGACGGAAGCGGGCAAGCCATAGCGCGTGCGCACGGTAAGTCCAAGGCCTGCTGCGGCGGCGGCCCACAGTCCGGAGAGACTCGGACTCGTGAACGCCACCCGCCAACGGATATTCGCGCGATCGAGTGCCTCGGTCGCGGCGCTGAAAAAGAGGCACGCGCGATCGAACGCGACCAGCGGCAGCGGTTCTGCCGGATCAGGATTCCACGGCAAGGTCGACGAACCGATCCAGCACATCGCAGGCTCGGCGATCATCTCGTGCCGGTCGCTGCCCGGAAGTTCATGGGCTGACGAAACCGAGTCGTCCCAGATCAGGGCAAGGTCGAGGTCGTTCGAGTCGATCCGGCTGAGCAGTTCCGTATTGCGCGCGACTCGTGCCTCGATCCGAACCTTCGGATGCGCGCGCGAGAACCGGCCCAGGACGTCAGGCAACATGACCTCGCCGAAATCCTCCTGCAGCCCGAGCCTGATCCACCCTTCCAGGTCGGGGCCGCGCACGGCGACAGCGGCTTCGTCGTTGAGATCGACCAGCCTGCGCGCGAACCGCAGCATGGTTTCGCCCGCTTCGGTCAGCGCCAGGTTGCGCCCGGCTTTCTTGAACAGCGGCGCGCCCGACTGCTCCTCCAGTTTCTTGATCTGCGCGCTCACGGCCGAGGTCGAGCGCCCGACGCGGTCCGCCGCCTTTGCGAAACTTCCCAGTTCCATGCCGACCACGAAGGTCCGCAATGAAGCGACATCGAAATTGGTCTGTGACATGTTTAATCGTCCTGTTTTATCGAATCGTTATTTCGATATTACTTGATATTCAGGATGATGATTATCCGCGAAACTGGGTCCATCGAAAGCATTCAAGAGAGAAAAGCATGGAAACCCAATGTGCAATTCCCTTGCCGCTAACAGCGCAGCGCAACTTGGGCGCGTCGCACCGATGGAAAGTGCTGGGTGTCGGCGTGGCCGCGAACGTTAGCTTTTCGGCTGCCGCCGCGGGCATTCCTACCACCGCCGTGTGGCTGCGCGCCGATTATCACCTCGGCAACGCAGCGCTCGGGTTGGCACTCGGGGCCATGGGGCTGGGCGCCGCGCTCTCGGAGTTGCCGTGGGGCGTTGCGACCGATCGCTGGGGAGACCGCCCCATCCTGCTGACCGGATTGGCCACGACCGCCGCCGCGTTGCTCTCCATGATGCTGTTCGTCGTGCCCTCGCATGCGGATGTTCCGGGTTTGTTGTGGCTGGTGATGTCGATGTGCCTGGTCGGTCTGGTCGGCGGGAGCGTGAATGGATCCAGCGGGCGTGCCGTCATGAGCTGGTTCCAGGAAGGCGAACGCGGTCTGGCCATGAGCATTCGCCAGACCGCGGTGCCGCTTGGCGGCGGTCTGGGGGCGTTGATCCTGCCCTGGCTTGCCTCCACCGGGGGATTCCGGCCGGTCTACGGGGTGTTGGCGGCCATGTGCGCGGTCTCGGGTGTGCTCACCTGGCTTTGGCTGCATGAGCCGCCGAAGGCGCCTGTCGCAGCGCATGCCGCTTCGAACGCGAGTTCACCCGCGCCCGCCGCGCCCGTAGTTGGTCCGCTGCGTGACGGGATGATTTGGCGTGTCGTGGGGGGCATCGGCATCTTGTGCGTTCCGCAGTTCGCCGTGGTGACTTTCGCCACCGTGTTTTTGCATGACTTCGGGCATGTCGGCATAGCCGGCATTACCGCGACGATGGTTACCGTCCAGCTCGGCGCGATGATCATGCGCGTTGCAAGCGGCCGTTTCACCGACAAACGCGGCAATCGGCGGGCGTACTTGCGCGGATCGACGCTGGTCGCGGTGGCGTCGTTCGTGGTGCTGGGCGCTGCGGTGGCGTCGGGTCACCGGTTGCCGGAAGCGTTGCTGATGGCGCTGATCGCGTTCGCCGGAATCTGCGTGTCTGCGTGGCACGGCGTGGCCTACACGGAACTCGCGACGCTGGCCGGCAAGGATCGCGCGGGCACGGCACTCGGCATGGTCAACACCGCCGTGTATTTCGGGCTGTTCCTGACGCCGCTATGCATTCCGCATTTGCTCGCGATCGGATCATGGGGCGTTGTCTGGCTCGCTGCTGCTGTCTGTGCGCTGGTTGCTTATCCGTTGTTCCCGAAACCAGTGAAGCCCGTGGCTCGGATGGGCTGATGGATTTGGTCAGTTCGAGGAGGGTGGATTACCGTGTCCTCCCGCCTTCGTTGGTTTCCCATAATCGTCGATATGGATCGAACCATTCGCTGGCATCTTTCAAGGCCGCCGCCGCGAGCCGGCATGGACGGCGTTGCGCGTCACGCTCGCGCACGATCAGCCCGGCATGCTCGAGCACCCTGAGATGCTTGGACACGGCGGCGAGTGTCATGTCGAACGGTTCAGCAAGCTCCGACACCGATGCGTCGCCTCGTGCAAGCCGCGCAAGGATTGCCCGCCGGGTCGGATCGGAGAGCGCCGCAAAAGTCGAGTTGAGGAGGTCGGTAGTCACGCGCGCGCCTGATGGTTCGTGAGGTCAGCGGTTCGCTCACCATGAGGTATGGTTGAAACAGACGACTGCAATGTCAAGGTACGGAAGGGGCGCGGTTATTCGTCTAATGTGTAATGTGTATCCCGACGATCCCGGCGATCCCGACGATCCCGACGATCCGGATCATCGCTTTGGTGCAAACCTGCTGGATCGATCCGCGCTCCAGCAGAAAAAGCGTGTTGCCGCTACTATTGCGAAGATGAAAAATCTGCCGGACCATGCGTCTCGAACGCTTTCAAACCCACTCTACGATTTTGTCGAACGGCATCCGCGGCTGTTCGTTTTGTCTGGCGCGGGAATTAGTACGGAATCCGGAATACCTTGCTACCGGGACATCGAGGGACAGCGTACCGGTCGAGCGCCTATTCTGCTGAAAGACTTCATGGGCTCGGAGTTTGCGCGCAAACGCTATTGGGCGCGCAGCATGATCGGCTGGCCATTGGTCGCGGGCGCCGCACCGAATGCCGCGCATCTCGCGGTTGCCCGGCTTGAGCGCCTGGGCCTGTTCGAAAGGCTTGTCACGCAAAACGTCGATGGACTGCATACGAGCGCGGGCAATACGGACGTGATCGAATTGCACGGCAACATTGGTCGGGTGCGGTGCATGCAATGCGGCGACGAGACCTCGCGCGCGGCGCTCCAGCCGCGACTTATCGCCGATAACCCGAGCTTCGTTGGCTTGGCTGCGTTGCCGGTGGCGGACGGCGACGCGCAACTCGAAGGCTATGATTTCGAGTCCTTCCACGCACCGTCCTGTACGCGCTGCGGCGGCCTGCTCAAGCCTGACGTGGTTTTTTTCGGCGAAGGCGTGCCGCGGACTCGCGTGGACGCGGCGGCTGCCGCGCTCGAGCAGGCGGATGCCATGCTCGTGCTCGGTTCGTCGCTGATGGTGTATTCAGGTTTTCGCTTTTGCGAGTGGGCCGCGCGCGCCGGCAAGCCGATCGCGGCGGTCAATCTTGGAAAGACGCGCGCCGACGCGTTATTGCAACTGAAGGTCGAAGCACCGTGCGGGCCGACGCTCGACGCGCTGGCGAGCGAACTCGACCAGCAACTGGATCGAAGCGCTTAAGGGGCGAGTCCCTGCTCGCGCCTCACTCGCGCATCTTCTTCAAGCCGGATATCTTCAATTTCCTGCATCACGGCTTCGAGATCCACCGGGGTGGTGTCTACTTCCACGTGACCCGTGAGCTTGGTATCGACGGTAAGCAAACCCGCTTCGTACAACGCCCACATCTCTTTGGCGTAGCTCGCCTTCAGCAATTCGGGCGCGAACTGGCCGAAGTAGGTCGCGAGGTTATCGACGTCACGTTGCAGCATGGCCGCCGCTTCGTTATTGCCGGCGGCATCCACGGCCTGTGGCAAGTCGATGATCACCGGACCGTCGGCGGCCAGCAGGATGTTGTATTCCGACAGGTCGCCGTGAATCATGCCTGCGCACAACATGCGCACGACTTGGCTCAGCAGCAGTTCGTGCAATTCGAGCGCGCGCGCGTGGCTCATGTCCACGTCATTCAGACGCGGCGCGACGTCGCCCTGGGCATCTACCACCAGTTCCATCAGCAACACGCCATCTGTGCAGATGTACGGTTGCGGCACACGCACGCCAGCATTGGCGAGGCGGAACAGTGCGTCGACCTCGGCGTTCTGCCACGCCTCTTCCTGCATCTGGCGGCCGTAGCGCGTGCCTTTTTCCATCGCGCGCGCTTGCCGGCTGTTTTTCACCGTGCGGCCTTCGCGGTACGAAGCCGCTTGCCGGAAGCTGCGCTGCTTTGCGTCTTTATAGACCTTTGCGCACCGGGTGGCGTCGCCGCTGCGCACGACATAGACAGTCGCTTCCTTGCCGCTCATCAACTGGCCGATCACTTCGTCGATCAGGCCTTCTTCCAGCAGTGGCAGCAGCCTTTTTGGCGTTTTCATACGGCCACCGCATAGGGGAGGACTTCGCGGAAGCCGCGAAGGGGGTGGCAGGCGGGGAGGCAGGAAATTGGAATCATGGCGGATTATAAAGGCAACGCGGATTTGCCCGGGCAGAAGCGGTTGTGTGCGCTCGGGCCGGGCCGGTTTCCGTCGGCTCAGTCAAGGAGGTAACGTTGCGCTAAACGTCCCGTGCGGTATTCCGTTCCGCGTTGCCTTTCTTCTTGCCGTCGCCAGGCCGATGGCATGAATCAACTACGCTGGCTTTACAAACAAAGGTAGCGCACGTCTTTCAAGCTCTTCCAACCTACTCAAGCCTCATTCGGCCATCGAGCGCTCCATCGAATGCCCCGTTCGCAGGCTAAACACGTCTCAGCTTAGGAATTAAAAGCGGATTTCAAACCGCTTTTCCTTGCGGATTTTCTATTCCATCGTACGAATAGACGTGCTGGATTGCACCCAGCCGATTCCGCCATCACATGCCCTCTGCGCCACACCAGCTCAACCTGAAGCTCGACTCTAGTCCAGATGAAAATGCTTCCATTTTGATACGTGCCTCCCAAGCAGTCATTTTATATTTGTCTAATCAATCCCTCATTACATCGATATTTATCCCAATACAACCCTTTCACAAGCTTTTGCGGCTTCTATTTAATCAGACAATATTCGTAATTACCGATTAATAATCAGTTGTTACAACGTGTTACGTCTTTTTTACTGTCTCAAAACGTTTCGTTTGTGTAACATCATTTTCGCAAGTAGGCAGAACATTCGTACTTTTTTAGTCGCGGCGTTTTGGCGGATTTAGCCAGCGACGACCCTGCCAGCCCTTCCTCCTGATTTAACCGTTGCCGAGTTCCTCCAGGGCGCTTGGGGGAGAAGGTGCGCCCGGTTCAGGTCCATCGCTACGATCAGGCAGCCATTCAAATGAAAAAGCACCCATTACTCAGTTATTCAATATATTCAGTTGTGCTAGCGTTGGCGGCATGCGGCGGTGGAGGGTCCGGCGACCCCGCCAGCTCCAGTTCGACCGCAGCGACTAGCAGCTCCTCCAATGGATCCAGCGGGACTGCCGGTACCACTTCGGGAACGACGGCAAGCACCGCCGCGGGCACCGCGGGCTCAACCGGGGCCGCAGGCCCCGCTGCTGTTGTTTCACCTTCCGCGGTCGCGAGCGCCGCGTTGCGCATGACATGCGCAACGCCGGCCACCGCCGCTGGTTCGTCGTCAAGCGGCGTCATTACAGCCGACACGCCAAGCACCGACGGTACGCGCATGTTTGCCTCGGGCAGCACGTTCCCGATCGCGATTACCGCCAGCCCGCCGACCGCCGACACGCTCGCGTGGTCCGTCGCTGACAGCCTCGGCAACACAGTAGCCAGCGGTAGTTTCCCCGCGCCGGCCGGCTCCAGCACCACGACGCTCAGTTGCACGTCGACGCTCGCCGGTTACTTCGCGGTATCGGCAACGCTCGCCAAAGCCGGCGGCACCGTCCAGACGGCCGGCACGCGCCCGACCGGAATGGCAACCTTTGGCGTGCTGCCCAATGTGACAGGCAGCCTGCCCGCGCCGACCTATGCGCACCAGGAGCAGCATCGATTCGGCATGCAGGGGTTCAACGGCTGGACCGGAATGCTCAATGCCCTGGGTATTACGTCGACCATCGACGACCGCGAACTGTCGGCCACGGAGCCGAACGGTCCGAACACCTGGACACCCACAGCCACGCCAACCGACACCGGCTATTCGTCGGGCCAGATCATGCGCCTCGTTCGGCTCGACGGGATTCCTGCATGGGACAGTTCGACCGGCGCCTTCACCGACAGCTCCTACCTGCCCACCAACCAGGCGGGGTACCAGACGTATATGAGTCTTGTCGGGACTGAAACCGAACAGATGCGGCAGAAATACCTGCCCGCCATGGCAAAAAATTACTACCAGGTGACCTGGGAGCCGAACCAGTTCTGGCTGGATACGAACGCAAATTTCGTACAGCTATACAAGCTGGTTTATACGGGCCTCCACGCAACTGATCCGAATGCCGTGGTCATGGGTCCCGCCGACGCGTTTCCGGCGCTCACCACGCAGCGCCTGCAAACCATGGCGCCGCTGGGTCTGGCCCAGTATCTGGACGGCATCGCAACGCATGGTTATTACGATGCAGGGACGTCGCCGTCGCATCCGCCCGAGCGTCTTGCGACTGACCCGAGTGCCGCCAACGCCGCGAACGCGCTGATGAACGAGATGCGCGGCCTGCGCCAGGAAATGCAGAAGGACTATAAGCCGGGCATGAAGCTGTTCGTGACGGAAACGGGGATCAGCTACGACCTCGGTACGTCTTACGGTCCCAATTATCCGACCTCGAATGTCCTGTTCGCGCAGGGCGCGGTGGTGGCGCGCACGCACATCATCATGCTGGGCGAAGGAGCCGACCAGACCTACGTGTTCTACGGTGCGGACTATCCGGCCGAACCGGGTTACGGCACTTTCTTCGACCTGGCTGACCCGCAGGGTGCGTACGGCGCGACGAACGTGAGTCCGAAGCCGGCAGCGCTGGCGATTGCGGCAATGACGCGTGTGCTTGACGGCACGACCACGCTCGGGCCGGTGAACGGCACGCCGTCGGGTGTCTATGCCTATGGATTCCAGCAGCGCGGCACGGGTATTCCGATCACCGCGCTGTGGACCCACAACAACGCGGTATGGAGCGCGAATTCCGGCTTCAGCCAGACCTATACCGTGAGCTATAACCTGAGCGTCGACGCGGCGGGAACGAGCGGTACGGTGAAGGTGCTGGACTGGATGGGCAACGCGACGACGGTGGCTTACAGTAACGGCGTGGTCACGCTGAACCTGACTGAGATGCCGATGTACGTGGTGTCGAAGAATGCGAGTGTTGCGCAATCGAACTCGACGGTGCCGTTGGGATATCTGGGTACCTGAAGTGGGTACCTGAGCTGGATACCAGAAGTTTGGTTGTGTGCTGAATGAAAAACGCTGCTGCGAGCTTACTCGCAGCAGCGTTTTTCATTGATACTGCCGGTTTCAGCTTCCGAGTGCCGGGTCAGACATGCTGCTCTTGCCCGTTTCCACGTGTCCTGCAAGACGCCGCACGAAGGTGGTGTCCGAGGCAATGGTGACGCTCAGGTCGTACCAGCCATACGACGCGCGCAGGTCCAGATAAAGACTTTCGGTGTCCCCGCCACGCACTTGGCGCGTGATGACCGTGCCGGGCGTGTAGGCGTTCGCTACGCTGAACTGGCAACTCGTCGTGCCCAGGTTCTTCAGGCGCAATTGCAGGTTGCCGTTGGCGACGTCGTAGCCCTCGGCGACTTCCGGCAGCGCCTGCTTGTCATTCCACCAGTGCTGCTGGACCGCCGTGCCGGCGAAGCGGCGCAGGAAGCCGTTCGGACCGTACACGATAAAGTCGTAGGTATTGGCAGCGGTCAACGGGAATTGATCCTGCAGCCGTTTGCCGGCTTCGACGGTATAACAGCTTGGCGCGGTCTGGCTGTTGGCCGTATACGCGAGGAAAGTCGCACCGGCATCGCCCGAGTTGATGAAGTCGAGGGTGACGCCTTTGCCCGTATTCGTGTGGGCGTGAACAAAGAACTCGTAGGGTAACGCGCGGGCGGGACGCACGCCGGGCTCCTGTTTCGGGACGGCCTGAACCGCGGGCGGCACCGGAACATAATCAGGATGACGAATCTTTTGCGTCGGGGCATAACCGCTTGTGTCCGGCAAGGTCGGAAACGCGGCGTTCGGGTTCTTGAAATTGAACGCGGATGTCAGGTCGCCGCAGATCGCCCGGCGCCACGGCGTGATGTTCGATTCGGTAACCTTTGCGCCCGAACCAAAACGCTTTTCGATAAATTGAATCACCGAGGTATGGTCGAACAGTTCCGAGCACACGTAACCGCCTTTCGACCAGGGCGAGACCACCAGCATCGGCACCCGTGTTCCAAGGCCGTAGGGACCCGCCTGGTAGCTGCTGCTGCCCGGGAAGATCTCATTGACCGTGCTGACCGTGGATTTGCCGTTAGCGGCGGAAGAGGGCGGGAACGGCGGCACGACGTGATCGAAGAAACCGTCGTTTTCGTCGTAGTTGATCAGCAGCACCGTCTTGCTCCACACCGCCGGATTCGAGGTCAGGATCTGCAGCACCTGGTCGACGTACCACGCGCCATAGTTAGCCGGCCAGTTCGGGTGCTCGGAGAACGCTTCAGGCGCGACGATCCATGAGACCTGCGGCAGTGCGTTGTTCTGCACGTCGCGCTTGAGGATGTCGAAATACCCGTCGCCGGCTGCCGCGTTCGTGCCGGTACGCGCCTTGTCATACAGCGGGTTGCCGGGCTGCGCATTGCGATACTGATTCAGGTAGAGCAGGGCGTTGTCGCCGTAGTTGCCGATGTACGCGTCGTTGGTCCAGCCCCACGAGCCGTTTGCGTCGAGCCCGGTGCCGATGTCCTGATAGATTTTCCACGAGATATTCGCGCTCTCGAGCACTTCCGGATACGACGACCAGCTATAACCGAGTTCGGCATTGTCGATCACCGGGCCACCGCCGGTGCCGTCGTTGCCCACCCAGCCAGTCCACATGTAATAGCGGTTCGGGTCCGTCGATGAGTTGATCGAGCAATGGTAAGCGTCGCAAATGGTGAAGGCGTCGGCCAGTTGATAGTGGAACGGAATGTCCTGGCGGGTGAGATATGCCATCGTGGTCGTGCCTTTGTATGGCACCCACTGATCGTAACGGCCCTGGTCGTAAGCGCCTTTGCCTGAGGTCCAGTCGTGCGGCAGATCCTGGATGAACTGGTTGCCGAGATCGGGCGCGCTGGGGCGGAACGGCAATACTTCGCCGAGTCCCGCAGCAATGGGCTGGTTGAACACGGACTGACCATTCGGAAGCTGCACGGCGCGGGTATCGCCGAAACCGCGCACGCCCTGAAGCGTGCCGAAGTAATGATCGAAGGAGCGGTTTTCCTGCATCAGCACGACGATATGTTCGACGTCCTTGATGCTGCCGTGCTGGTTATTCGCGGGTATGGCGAGTGCATTGCGGATGCCAGCCGGCACGATACCGAGTGCGGTGGCGGAACCGGCTGCCTGTGCGGCAGCCCTGAGAAAGTCACGTCGGCTTTTCAAGTTCATGGGTCTCTGTCGGTCGTGGGGGGAAGGCTTGATCGGCTTGCCGACCGCTTTCTTGTCGCTTTGTGTTACTCGGCCTCGTGAATAACCGGGGGCAACAAGGGATCGGAAGCGGCGGCGCTCGGGGGTGCTTGGGTAAGACTGGATGTTGCTGTTGCCGGCTGGGTTTGCTGCAGGGCCCAGCGTTGTATCTCCGACGATCCCGGTAAAGCGGATGCATCGGCTTGCTCAATGGAGGAAGACGAAGAAGAGGGTGCTGAAGAAGAGGAAACCGAGGACTGCTCCGGCGTGGATGCCGCGGGTTGATCGTGGTCACCGCATGCGGCGAGCATCGTGCACACGAGCACGGCGCCGCATAGCCAGTGGATACTGAGTAATCTGCTGAGCACAAGCGTCCTCTGGACCGTTTGCGTGACGGCGCCATGCGCATGCGGATGGCGTCGGGAAAGTGCAAGCCAAGAGGATAGAAATTACACGTGTAGGAATTATTAAATAATCGAAATAATGTTCATATCGTAATTTAAACGTAATTAATGTGTTTGATTGCAGTAGGGATTATTGAACAATAGAGAGATGGGTTAAGTCGTCGGAAAAGGGGATCAGCCAATCGTCGTGAGACTGCCTAATGTTTGTCCATGCCGCCGCCCCGAAAAGCGCACGGTTGTGAAAAATTCGTTAAAGCTTACGATTTACATGCCGTAAAGATATGGGCAGAGGCAGCTGATCGACTGTCACTGGCTGTCATCCGAAGTCCCGCAACGGCGACTCCTGCGTGCTCGACGAGGAACGCCGGCCGGACCATAACAACATTGTTGCGGTCCGGTCGCGCCAGAGTTGGTAATCCAAAACGCATCTGGCAGACCGGACGACACAGGAGAACACGATGTTCACCGATACGGCGCAGCGGGTCTTGCAACTCAGCGACTACGCGGTGCGCCTTGCCGCCGCGCGTGACCGGAGCTATACGCTCGCACGTGACGTCGAGAAGTCGCAAGCCACGCTGAACGAGGTGGCCCACGATCCCGCAAGCGATGCCGCCCTTTGCCGCTATGCGGCCGACGCCCTTGAATCCTTGTGCGAGAACCTGGTGCGGCTGTGCGCGCTGACCGACCAGGCATCGGCGAACGCCGAAGCCCTCGCGGCCTTGCCCCTGAAATTTTTCTCCGATAACGCAGGCGCGGCTGAAGACCTCGAAGCCGCGGTCCTGTCGCTGGCCGAGGCAACGTCGACCGCTGAAACACAGCTTGCCGAGCTTGCGCAAGTCGTGGGGGAGGCGTGCGGCGCCGTCAATGAAATGCGGCGGCCCGCGCAAATCGGGTAAACCCCTGTCCGGGAATTTTGACACGGTAATATGCGGGTATACGCGAGGCAGCAACACGCTTCGCGTGCGTCACATGCAGTGCGTTGGTCCGGCGATCCCGGTCGAATGTTTTGCCTGACGCACTAAACAGGAGGGTCCGCCGCGAGGCGGACTCGTCGTATCGGAACCGGCCACGAGCCGCTACCGGCACTTGCCCCGGGTATTACACATGTCCATTGCAGCATCCCTATGCTCTCTCACGCGAGGCTTCCACCGCGCGCGCGACCACCGGTCCATCACCCGTGGTGCTGTCTCCCCTTCGTCTCGTCTGCTGACCCGCCTGCTCGGCTCCGATCCTGGCCTCCTGCGTTTTCACACTGCGCTTCGCAGCGCGATTGCCTGCGTAATGACGGGTGTGGTGACGATCGGCTGGACCGTTCACACGCATCGGCCGCCGACGCTTGCCGCATTCGCGTTGCTGTTCGCGATGGTCGCGCCGCTGTTTCTCCGCGATGCCACGCCGCGTGGCTGGTTCAGGTCGCTCGCCGTGATCTATGGCGCGGGATCCGCGAGCCTGATCGCGGCGAGCGCGCTGGCGGCCTGGCCGCTCGTGGCGGATGCCGCATTCCTCGCCGTGCTGTTCGCGGCGATGCTCGTTCAGGCATGCGGTCCGCGTGCACTCGGCGGCGCGATGACGGCAGTTGTTTCGTTCTACCTGGGACTGTATCTCCATCCGACGTTCGTGCATGTGTTCGCCATGCTCGGGTTGTCGACGATCGCGCTTGCCTGCGTGGCATTCACCGGTCGCGTGCTGGTGCCGACCCGGCCCGAGGCCACGTTGCGTCGCGCGCTGAGCGCGGTAATGCAGCGTGCCACGACCGTGCTTGCCGATCGTCGCGCTGATGAGCCCGAGGCCATGCGTCATTTGTCGCTGTTAAACGAAGCGGCGCTCGCTGTTGAAGAGCAGCTTGGCCTGCTCGATCCCCCTGGCGCGCAGCGACTGCGGGCTTGCCTGATCGAGGTCGAGGTTGCGGCGGCCCAGCATGCTGTGGATGCCAGCCAACTTGATCGAAGCGATGTTCGCGTGCGGGTTGCCCTTCGGCGTTTATCGCGTGCAGGTCGTGACGCGGTGGCGTCGACCGCTCGCGCCGCGAAGACAGGCGTGAAGCGGCCAGCCGGCGCTGCGATCGTTTGGCGCGATGCGCTTTCCTGGCTGCCCGCCTGCCGCGCCACGACGGCCGCGCTGATAGCCATGTTGATCGGTCATTCGGTATCGCCGGAGCGATGGTTCTGGGCTGTCATTACGACCTTCGTGGTGTTCCTCGGGACACGTTCGCGCGGCGACACGATACGCAAGACCGGCGAGCGCGTGCTGGGCACGCTCGCGGGTGTCGCCGTGAGTGCAGCGCTCGTGGGCGCATTTCATGGCACGCCATGGCTGCTGGTTGTCGCGATGGCCGCGTGCGTGTTTGGCTGGGCGTATTTCATCCTGACCTTGTATGGGCAGGGCGTGTTTTTCATCACCGTGCTGGTCGGGCTGATCTATGGCGAGTTGGGCTTTGCGATTGGACCGCTGATCGAGATGCGCGTGGAGGAAGTGTTTGTGGGCTGCATCGTGTCGATAGCCGTAGCGGTATCGATGATGCCGCTGCGCACGTCGCATCATGTCGACGTCAAGGTGACGGGCGTGCTTGATGCCCTCGATGAGGTCTTGCGCGTTTGCACTGCGAGTGTTGGTGGGCTTGGGCTCGATCCGCTCACGGCCATGCGCGTGCTAGACCGGCGTTGGCATGAGTTGCGCGTCGCAATGCGGCCGTTACAAACGCAGCGGGTGTTCGCATGGAACCCGCAGATGGAACTTGCGGTCGGGCCGTTGTTTGCCTGCGTGCAGGCGGCGCGCGAACTGGCGCGGGAGACGGCACGCGGCGCGGCAGGCGCGGCGACCGATGAGGCTCGCGCACGCCTCGCCGGAGCGTTGGTCTTGTTTGCTGCCCGGTCCGGGCGGAATGCCCGGGACCCCGACACGGCGGTTGGTGGGGAGTTAGTTGGTGCGCGGTAGGGTTGGTTTTGGGGGCAGGTTTTAGGGTTTGCGGTCGGGGTCAATGCTGGGGTGCAAGGATCCTGCGTTAGCGGACGGAGTCAATGCCGGGGTGCTGCTTTCGGCCTTAGCGGTCTGCGTGAGTCGGATGTTTTCTTTAGCACTGTTAGCCACTGTGCGTGGCGGCACGTCATTTCTTGGTCCTTAACGACAAAGAAACGAAGCAAAGAAAACGCTTTCAACCACGCTACCCTAAGTGTCCACAGCGTGCAGTTTCTATTCATGGGTGCCCCAAAAGCACGGTGCTCGCCAGAGCGGAGGATGTTTGAACCCCTCCTTCTCGCGAATCCTGACATAGACACGCTTCGCCATCAGTGCTCTCGGGCAAGCACTATT
>NZ_MTHB01000306.1 GCF_002220365.1 Caballeronia sordidicola
CGCGGCACGAAGCGTGAAGACGTGGAACGTGGCCAAGTGTTGGCCAAGCCGGGTTCGATCACGCCGCACACGCACTTCACGGCTGAAGTGTATGTGTTGAGCAAGGACGAAGGCGGCCGTCACACGCCGTTCTTCAACAACTATCGCCCGCAGTTCTACTTCCGTACCACGGACGTGACGGGTTCGATCGAGTTGCCGAAGGACAAGGAAATGGTCATGCCGGGCGACAACGTGTCGATCACGGTGAAGTTGATCGCTCCGATCGCGATGGAAGAAGGTCTGCGCTTCGCTATCCGTGAAGGCGGTCGTACCGTCGGCGCTGGTGTCGTGGCCAAGGTTCTCGCGTAAATCGAGCAAAGCCAGAAATTGCTCGATGGTATGTAGTTTTCGGGGTTAGCGAAATTGCTGACCCCAAATGGTTTAGGGGTATAGCTCAACTGGCAGAGCGTCGGTCTCCAAAACCGAAGGTTGGGGGTTCGATTCCCTCTGCCCCTGCCACAATCTTGCGTCTCCGGGCGCTGCTTAAGGTGTTATGGCGAATCCTTCCGTCGAAACTGTAAATACTTCCGGCGACAAGTTGATGTTGACCGCGGGCGTATTGTTGGTCTTGGCCGGGTTCGTAGGTTTCTTCTGGCTAAGTGGCCAGGAGTGGTACGTTCGCGGCGCCGCGCTGGCTGTTGGCTTGATCGCGGGTGTTGCGGTCGGTCTTCTCTCCGCACCGGGAAAGGGTTTTATTGCCTTTGCCAAAGATTCGTACAAAGAAGTCCGCAAGGTGGTGTGGCCGACACGTAAGGAAGCCACGCAAACCACGCTGGTGGTCTTCGCATTTGTGCTGATCATGGCAATCTTCTTGTGGCTTAGCGATAAGTCGATTGAGTGGGTGATATTCTCGGTAATTCTGGGTTGGAGATGATATGAGCGAAGCACCAGCATCACCGAGCGGAAAACGTTGGTATGTCGTGCACGCCTACTCCGGTATGGAGAAGAGCGTGCAACGTGCGCTTCAAGAGCGCATCGACCGTGCTGGCATGCAGGATCAGTTTGGTCAAATCCTCGTCCCTACCGAAGAGGTGGTGGAAGTGAAGGGCGGTCACAAGTCGGTGACAGAGCGTCGTTTCTTTCCGGGGTATGTGCTCGTCGAAATGGAAATGACGGACGAAACGTGGCACCTGGTAAAAAATACTGCCAAGGTGACGGGTTTCGTTGGCGGGGCGCGCAATCGCCCGAGCCCGATCTCTCCGCGTGAAGTGGAAAAGATCATGTCGCAGATGCAGGAAGGCGTGGAAAAGCCGCGTCCGAAAACGCTCTTCGAAGTGGGCGAAATGGTTCGGGTCAAGGACGGCCCGTTCACGGACTTCAATGGGAACGTTGAGGAAGTGAACTACGAGAAGTCGCGCGTTCGCGTATCTGTCACTATTTTTGGACGCTCGACCCCGGTTGAACTGGAATTTGGTCAGGTCGAGAAGGTTTAAAAGCATTCGTTTTTCGCCGCGCTCGAAGTATTAACTTCGTAGCGCGGTTCGCGCTTACAGTCCGCGTTATGACTGTTGAGGAGCGTCAGTAGCCGTTTTGGCGAGCGCGCGTTATCACTCACCGAACGCTAACGCGTTCTGCAGAGGTTTTCAACATGGCAAAGAAAATCATCGGCTTTATCAAACTGCAGATTCCTGCAGGTAAAGCCAATCCGTCACCGCCGGTTGGTCCGGCACTGGGCCAGCGCGGCCTGAACATCATGGAGTTCTGCAAGGCGTTTAACGCGCAGACTCAAGCGATGGAGCCGGGTCTGCCGGTGCCGGTGGTTATTACGGCATTCGCGGACAAGAGCTTCACGTTCATCATGAAGACGCCGCCGGCTACCGTTCTGATCAAGAAGGCTGCAGGCATCGCGAAGGGTTCGCCGAAGCCGAACGCTGACAAGGTCGGCAACATCACGCGCGCTCAAGCTGAAGAAATCGCAAAGACCAAGATGCCTGACCTGACGGCAGCGAATTTGGACGCAGCGGTTCGTACGATCGCGGGCAGCGCCCGTTCGATGGGCATCACCGTGGAGGGCGTGTAAATGGCTAAGCTTTCTAAGCGTCTTCAAGCGTTCGCCGCTAAGGTCGATCGCATGAAGCTGTATCCCGTCGACGACGCTCTTTCGCTGGTTAAAGAATGTGCAAGCGCGAAGTTCGATGAATCCATCGACGTGGCTGTGCAACTCGGCATTGACGCGAAGAAGTCGGACCAGGTAGTTCGCGGTTCGGTCGTGTTGCCGGCAGGCACCGGCAAGTCGGTTCGCGTTGCTGTGTTTGCGCAAGGCGAAAAGGCTGAGCAGGCTCGTGCAGCTGGCGCAGAAATCGTTGGTATGGAAGACCTGGCTGAGCAAGTCAAGGCCGGTAACCTGAACTTCGACGTTGTGATCGCCTCGCCGGACACAATGCGCGTTGTCGGTACGCTCGGTCAGATTCTCGGCCCGCGCGGCCTCATGCCGAACCCGAAGGTCGGTACGGTTACGGCTGACGTTGCTCAAGCTGTTCGCAACGCAAAGGCTGGTCAAGTGCAGTTCCGCGTCGACAAGGGCGGGATTATCCACGCAACCATCGGCCGTGCTTCGTTTGAGCCGGCTTCGTTGCGCAAGAATCTGTCGGCACTGGTGGAAGCCCTTCAAAAGGCTAAGCCGGCGACCAGCAAGGGCGTGTATCTGCGCAAGATTGCATTGTCGAGCACCATGGGTGTCGGCGTGCGTGTAGATCACTCGACGCTCTCGCAGTAAAGAATCATGCGCAGGTTCGCGCGATCTCGCGTGAACCTGCGTGAAGGGCTTTGGGCGGTTGCGAGCTGAAGTTGGCGAGCAACCGGTTGTCAAAGACCGTTGGCGGAAGCGCAGCAATTGGGCGTGACCTTAATGTAAGCCAACGCAGATGGCGAACCCGGAACAGTTTTGGTGTGGTTGAAGTCGGTTGTCGCGTGCCGTGAGGTGCGCACCAGCTGGTCGAAATGCTCCTGACAGGTCGGACGCCGTTGTTGAACGCGATGCGCTAAGTTGGCGCATCGAATTTGGAGGTTTAACCGTGCCACTGAACAAAGAAGACAAGCAGGCAGTTGTCGCTGAAGTCGCCGCGCAAGTCGCGAAGGCTCAGACGATGGTGCTCGCTGAGTATCGTGGAATTGCGGTTGGCGATCTGACCAAGCTGCGCGCAAGGGCTCGCGAGCAACAAGTGTATCTTCGCGTGTTGAAAAACACGTTGGCGCGTCGCGCCGTGGAAGGTACGCCGTTCGCTGCGCTGGCCGAGCAGATGACTGGTCCTTTGATCTACGGCATCTCGGAAGATGCAATTGCTGCTGCCAAGGTTGTTAATGACTTCGGCAAAACCAATGACAAGTTGATCATCAAGGCCGGTTCCTACGAAGGCAACGTGATGGACAAGGCGGCTGTGCAAGCACTCGCCAACATCCCGAGCCGCGAAGAACTGCTCTCCAAGTTGTTGTACGTCATGCAAGCTCCTGTTGCCGGCTTCGCGCGCGCTCTGGCCGCGCTCGCTGCGCAAAAGGGTGGCGGCGCTGAAGCTCCGGCTGAAGCTGAGCCGGAAGTGGCTGCTTAACGTACTGCGCTTGGTTGCCTGGTTAGGCTTACAAGATCGCTGGCTGTATCCGAATTCAATTTAGGAGTATTTCAAATGGCAATCGCAAAAGATGACATCCTCGAAGCAGTAAGCTCGATGTCGGTTCTGGAATTGAACGAGCTGGTCAAGGCGTTCGAAGAGAAGTTTGGCGTGTCGGCTGCAGCTGTTGCTGTTGCAGGCCCTGCTGGTGCCGCTGCTGTTGTCGAAGAGCAGACCGAGTTCACGGTGAACCTGGTCGAAATCGGCGCAAACAAAGTGTCGGTGATTAAGGCTGTTCGCGAACTGACGGGTCTCGGCCTGAAGGAAGCGAAGGACCTGGTTGACGGTGCACCGAAGCCTGTTAAGGAAGCGGTACCGAAGGCTGCTGCTGAAGAAGCGAAGAAGAAGTTGGAAGAAGCAGGCGCGAAGGCTGAAATCAAGTAAGTTTCGCTGCGCTTTGCTAAGGCTGGCGGTCTATGACCGCCGGCCTTTTTCTGCTTTGTGGGAACAATGTTTTGAGTCGCCGGTTTCGGCAACAAGAACCTCATAGAAGCCAAAGAAAAACATCGGCTGGACAATTTTGCCGATTCTTTTCTTTGTCTTCTGAAGCGACTGCAGAAGGCAAGTTTGGTCGGGTAGCGGGCAACATAGGCATCCGCTGCCGTCAGCCAGCGGTTGGTAGCGGCCAACCACCAAGCTTCTAGGCTCGTTCGCCCCTCCCTGGGCGTATGACGAGTCTCAGTCGGTGAACACCGGGTCGTGTCATCGAGGTATCCCGCCTCGGCAACGCCCGCCGTGATTCGGAGATCGTATGCAATATTCCTTCACCGAGAAGAAGCGTATTCGCAAGAGTTTCGCGAAACGCCCCATCGTTCACCAGGTTCCCTTCCTGCTGGCAACCCAGCTTGAATCATTCAGCACATTTCTGCAAGCCGAGACCATCGGGACTCAGCGCAAGGCAGAAGGACTGCAAGCAGCTTTTTCATCGGTCTTCCCGATCGTTTCGCACAACGGCTTTGCGCGTCTCGAATTCGTGAGCTACATGCTCTCGCCGCCGGCATTCAACATCAAGGAATGCCAGCAGCGTGGCCTGACGTACTGTTCCGCCTTGCGCGCCAAGGTGCGCCTGGTGCTGCTCGACAAGGAATCGCCGAGCAAGCCGGTCGTCAAGGAAGTGAAGGAGCAGGAAGTCTACATGGGCGAAATGCCGCTCATGACGCCGACCGGCTCGTTCGTCATCAACGGTACGGAACGCGTGATCGTGTCCCAGTTGCACCGTTCGCCTGGCGTGTTCTTCGAACACGACAAGGGCAAGACGCACAGCTCGGGCAAGCTGCTTTTTTCAGCTCGGATCATCCCTTACCGTGGCTCATGGCTCGATTTCGAATTCGACCCGAAGGACGTGCTGTATTTCCGCGTCGATCGTCGCCGGAAAATGCCTGTGACTATCTTGCTGAAGGCCATCGGCCTGACGCCGGAACAGATCCTCGCTAACTTCTTCGTCTTCGATAACTTCGCCTTGATGGGCGAAGGCGCGCAAATGGAATTTGTGCCGGAGCGTCTGCGCGGTGAAGTCGCGCGCTTCGACATCCAGGATCGCGAAGGTGCGGTCATCGTCCAGAAGGACAAGCGGATCAACGCGAAGCACATTCGCGACCTCGAAGCGGCAAAGACGAAGTTCATCTCGGTACCGGAAGACTATTTGCTCGGCCGCGTGCTGGCGAAGAATGTGGTCGATGGCGAAACGGGTGAAGTGATCGCGAACGCCAACGACGAGATCACCGAAATGGTGCTCGAGAAGCTGCGCGAATCGAAGGTCAAGGACATCCAGACGCTCTACACGAACGATCTGGATCAAGGTCCGTACATTTCGTCGACGCTGCGTATCGACGAAACCGCTGACCGCATGGCTGCACGTATCGCGATCTATCGCATGATGCGTCCGGGCGAACCGCCGACGGAAGAAGCTGTCGAGGCGCTGTTCAACCGTCTGTTCTACAGCGAAGACGCATACGACCTGTCGAAGGTGGGTCGTATGAAGTTCAACCGTCGTGTGGGCCGTGACGAAATCACCGGCTTGATGACGCTGCAGGACGACGACATCCTCGCGACCATCAAGATTTTGGTCGAGCTGCGCAACGGCAAGGGCGAAGTCGATGACATCGATCACTTGGGCAATCGCCGTGTGCGTTGCGTGGGTGAGTTGGCTGAGAATCAGTTCCGCGCTGGCCTCGTGCGCGTGGAACGGGCTGTGAAGGAACGTCTGGGTCAGGCTGAAAGCGAAAACCTGATGCCGCACGACCTGATCAACTCGAAGCCGATTTCGTCAGCTATTCGTGAGTTCTTTGGTTCGTCGCAGTTGTCGCAGTTTATGGACCAGACGAATCCGCTGTCGGAAATCACCCACAAGCGCCGTGTTTCGGCTCTTGGACCGGGTGGTTTGACGCGTGAACGCGCAGGCTTTGAAGTCCGCGACGTGCACCCGACCCACTATGGCCGTGTGTGCCCGATTGAAACGCCGGAAGGTCCGAACATCGGGCTGATCAACTCGCTGGCGCTGTACGCGCACTTGAACGAATACGGTTTCCTCGAGACGCCGTATCGGAAAGTGGTCGACAGCAAGGTGACGGATCAGATCGATTATTTGTCGGCGATTGAAGAAGGCCGCTACGTGATCGCTCAGGCGAACGCGTCGTTGGGCGAAGGCGGCACGCTGACCGACGAACTGGTTTCGTCGCGTGAAGCGGGCGAAACGTTGATGGTCACGCCGGACCGTATTCAGTACATGGACGTGGCGCCGTCGCAGATCGTCTCCGTGGCTGCTTCGCTGATTCCGTTCCTTGAACACGATGACGCGAACCGCGCATTGATGGGCTCGAACATGCAGCGTCAGGCAGTTCCTTGCCTGCGTCCTGAAAAGGCTGTGGTCGGTACGGGTATTGAACGCACCGTGGCAGTCGACTCGGGTACGACGGTTCAGGCGGAACGCGGCGGTATCGTCGATTACGTCGATGCTGGCCGTATCGTGATTCGCGTGAACGACGATGAAGCGGTTGCAGGCGAAGTCGGTGTCGACATCTACAACCTGATCAAGTACACGCGTTCGAACCAGAACACGAACATCAACCAGCGTCCGATCGTGAAGGTCGGCGACCGTGTTGGCCGTGGCGACGTTGTGGCTGACGGCGCATCGACCGATCTGGGCGAGCTCGCGCTCGGCCAGAACATGCTGGTCGCGTTCATGCCGTGGAACGGCTACAACTTCGAAGATTCGATTTTGATCTCGGAGAAGGTCGTTGCTGAAGACCGTTACACGTCGATCCACATCGAAGAACTGAATGTGGTCGCACGCGACACGAAGCTCGGACCGGAAGAAATCACGCGCGACATCTCGAACCTGGCTGAAGTGCAACTCGGCCGTCTCGATGAGTCGGGCATTGTGTACATCGGTGCTGAAGTGGAAGCGGGCGACGTGCTGGTCGGCAAGGTCACGCCGAAGGGCGAAACCCAGCTGACGCCGGAAGAAAAGCTGCTGCGCGCGATCTTCGGTGAAAAGGCGTCGGACGTGAAGGACACGTCGCTGCGCGTGCCGTCGGGCATGAGCGGCACGGTGATCGACGTGCAGGTGTTCACGCGCGAAGGCATTACGCGTGACAAGCGTGCACAGCAGATTATCGATGACGAACTGAAGCGTTATCGTCTGGACTTGAACGACCAGTTGCGCATTGTGGAAGGCGACGCGTTCTCGCGTCTCGCCCGTATGCTCAACGGCAAGGTCGCGAACGGTGGTCCGAAGAAGCTGGCGAAGGGCACGAAGATCGACCTGCCGTACCTGGAAGATCTGGATCACTACCACTGGTTCGACATCCGCCTCGCGGACGAAGAAGCAGCGGCTCAGCTCGAAGCCATCAAGGACTCGATCGAACAGAAGCGTCACCAGTTCGACCTGGCGTTCGAAGAAAAGCGCAAGAAGTTGACGCAAGGCGACGAACTGCCGCCGGGCGTGTTGAAGATGGTCAAGGTGTACCTGGCTGTTAAGCGTCGTCTGCAACCGGGCGACAAGATGGCCGGCCGTCACGGTAACAAGGGTGTTGTGTCGAAGATCGTGCCGATCGAAGACATGCCGTACATGGCCGATGGCCGTCCGGCTGACGTCGTGCTGAATCCGCTCGGCGTGCCGTCACGGATGAACGTGGGTCAGATTCTCGAAGTGCATCTGGGTTGGGCTGCGAAGGGTCTGGGATGGCGTATCGGCGAAATGCTGCAGCGTCAGACCAAGATTGAAGAGCTGCGCATCTTCCTGAACAAGATCTACAACGAGTCAGGTCGTAAGGAAGAGCTGGAAAACTTCACCGACGACGAAATCGTCGAGCTGGCGAAGAACCTGCGCGAAGGTGTTCCTTTTGCAACGCCGGTGTTTGACGGCGCGACGGAAGGCGAAATGGAACGTGCGCTGGATCTGGCGTTCCCGGACGACATCGCGAAGCAGTTGGGCATGACGAAGTCGAAGAATCAGGTGCAGTTGAGCGACGGCCGCACGGGTGAACCGTTCGAACGGACGGTCACGGTGGGCTACATGCATTACCTGAAACTGCATCACTTGGTCGACGACAAGATGCACGCTCGTTCGACTGGACCGTACTCGCTCGTCACGCAGCAGCCGCTGGGTGGTAAGGCGCAATTTGGTGGCCAGCGTTTCGGTGAGATGGAAGTGTGGGCGCTCGAAGCATATGGCGCTTCGTATGTGCTGCAAGAAATGCTGACTGTTAAGTCGGATGACGTGGCCGGTCGTACCAAGGTGTATGAAAACCTGGTCAAGGGTGACCACGTGATCGACGCCGGCATGCCTGAGTCGTTCAATGTGTTGGTGAAGGAAATCCGGTCGCTCGGTATCGACATCGACCTGGACCGGAACTAATCGGACTACTGGAGAGACGCAATGAAAGCTCTGCTCGATCTATTCAAGCAAGTCCAACAACCTGAAGTTTTTGACGCGATCAAGATCGGTCTGGCCTCGCCGGACAAGATCCGGTCGTGGTCCTTCGGTGAAGTGAAGAAGCCTGAAACCATCAACTACCGGACGTTCAAGCCGGAACGCGATGGCCTGTTCTGCGCCAAGATCTTTGGCCCGATCAAGGACTACGAGTGCCTGTGCGGTAAGTACAAGCGCCTGAAGCACCGCGGTGTGATCTGCGAAAAATGCGGTGTTGAAGTGACGCTCGCCAAGGTGCGTCGCGAACGGATGGGTCACATTGAACTGGCCTCGCCGGTTGCGCACATCTGGTTTTTGAAGTCGCTGCCGTCGCGTCTGGGCATGGTGCTCGACATGACGCTGCGCGACATCGAACGCGTGCTGTATTTCGAAGCGTACGTGGTGATCGAACCGGGCATGACGCCGCTGAAAGCGCGGCAGATCATGACGGAAGAGGATTACTACAACAAGGTCGAAGAATACGGCGACGAATTCCGTGCCGAGATGGGCGCGGAAGGCGTGCGTGAACTGCTGCGCGCGATCAATATCGACGAACAGGTCGAAGTGCTGCGCACCGAACTCAAGAACACGGGTTCGGAAGCGAAGATCAAGAAGTACGCGAAGCGCCTGAAAGTGCTCGAGGCATTCCAACGTTCGGGCATCAAGCCGGACTGGATGGTGCTGGAAGTGCTGCCGGTGCTGCCGCCGGAACTGCGTCCGCTCGTGCCGCTCGACGGCGGCCGTTTCGCGACGTCGGACCTGAACGACTTGTATCGCCGCGTGATCAACCGTAACAACCGGTTGAAGCGTCTGCTCGAGTTGAAGGCGCCTGAAATCATCGTCCGTAACGAAAAGCGGATGCTGCAGGAAGCCGTCGATTCGCTGCTCGACAACGGTCGTCGCGGTAAGGCCATGACCGGCGCGAACAAGCGTCCGCTGAAGTCGCTCGCTGACATGATCAAGGGTAAGGGCGGTCGTTTCCGTCAGAACTTGCTCGGTAAGCGCGTTGACTATTCGGGTCGTTCGGTGATCGTGGTGGGCCCGACGCTCAAGCTGCATCAGTGCGGTCTGCCGAAGCTGATGGCGCTGGAATTGTTCAAGCCTTTCATCTTCAACAAGCTGGAAGTGATGGGTGTTGCTACCACCATCAAGGCTGCGAAGAAGGAAGTCGAGAACCAGACAGCCGTGGTGTGGGACATTTTGGAAGAAGTGATCCGCGAACATCCGGTGATGCTGAACCGCGCGCCTACCCTTCACCGTCTTGGCATTCAGGCTTTCGAGCCGGTGCTGATCGAAGGTAAGGCTATTCAGCTGCACCCGCTCGTTTGCGCGGCGTTCAACGCCGACTTCGACGGTGACCAGATGGCCGTTCACGTGCCGCTGTCGCTGGAAGCGCAGATGGAAGCGCGCACGCTGATGCTGGCGTCGAACAACGTCCTGTTCCCGGCCAACGGCGATCCGTCGATCGTGCCGTCGCAGGATATTGTGCTGGGTCTTTACTACGCATCGCGTGAAGCGGTGAATGGCAAGGGCGAAGGCATGACGTTCACGGGCGTGTCGGAAGCGATTCGCGCGTACGAAAACAAGGAAGTCGAGCTGGCGTCGCGGGTGAATGTCCGGATTACGGAAAACATTCACAACCCGGATCAAAGCGAAGGCGCACCGAAGTTCGTGCCGAAGATCACGCTGTACGCAACTACTGTTGGCCGTTCTATTCTTTCGGAAATTCTGCCGCCAGGACTGCCGTTCTCGGTGCTGAACCGTCCGCTGAAGAAGAAGGAAATTTCGCGCCTGATCAACACGGCATTCCGCAAGTGCGGTCTGCGCGAAACGGTGATCTTCGCCGACCAGCTGATGCAGATGGGTTTCCGTCTGGCTACGCGCGCCGGTATTTCGATTTGCGTCGACGACATGCTCGTGCCGCCGCAAAAAGAACAGATCGTCGGCGATGCAGCCAAGAAGGTGAAGGAATACGACCGTCAGTACATGTCGGGTCTTGTGACCTCGCAAGAGCGCTACAACAACGTGGTCGACATCTGGTCGGCAACGTCGGAAGCGGTCGGCAAGGCGATGATGGAGCAGTTGGCTACGGAACCCGTGGTCGACCGCGACGGTAATCAGACGAAGCAGGAATCGTTCAACTCGATCTACATGATGGCCGACTCGGGCGCTCGTGGATCCGCTGTTCAGATTCGTCAGCTGGCTGGTATGCGTGGCCTGATGGCGAAGCCGGACGGCTCGATCATCGAGACGCCTATCACGGCGAACTTCCGTGAAGGCCTGAACGTGTTGCAGTACTTCATCTCGACGCACGGTGCACGTAAAGGCCTGGCCGATACGGCGTTGAAGACGGCGAACTCGGGTTACCTGACGCGTCGTCTCGTTGACGTGACGCAGGACCTGGTCGTGGTCGAAGACGATTGCGGCACGACGAACGGCGTGGCGATGAAGGCGTTGGTTGAAGGCGGTGAAGTTGTCGAAGCCTTGCGTGACCGGATTCTCGGCCGCGTGACGGTGGCGGACGTCGTCAATCCGGAATCGCAGGAAACGCTGTACGAATCGGGCACGTTGCTCGACGAAGACATGGTCGACGAAATCGAACGCCTGGGTATCGACGAAGTGCGCGTGCGCACGCCGTTGACCTGCGAAACGCGTTACGGCCTGTGCGCTTCGTGCTATGGCCGCGACCTGGGTCGTGGCTCGCGCGTGAACGTCGGCGAAGCGGTGGGTGTTATCGCTGCTCAGTCGATCGGTGAGCCGGGCACGCAGCTGACCATGCGTACGTTCCACATCGGTGGCGCGGCGTCGCGTGCGGCTATCGCTTCGTCGGTGGAAGCGAAGTCGAACGGTACGGTGCGGTTCACGGCAACGATGCGTTACGTCACGAATGCGAAGGGCGAGCAGATCGTCATCTCGCGTTCGGGCGAGGCGATCATTGCCGACGACCTTGGTCGTGAACGCGAACGTCACAAGATCCCGTACGGCGCCACATTGCTGCAGCTGGACGGCGCGCAGATCAAGGCTGGTGCGCAACTGGCTCAATGGGATCCGTTGACGCGTCCGATCATCACCGAGTGGGGCGGTACGGTGAAGTTCGAAAACGTCGAAGAAGGCGTGACGGTTGCGAAGCAGATCGACGATGTGACGGGGCTTTCAACGCTCGTCGTGATCGACGTGAAGCGTCGCGGTTCGCAAGCGGCGAAGAGCGTTCGTCCGCAAGTGAAGCTGCTCGATGCGCAAGGCGAAGAAGTCAAGATCCCGAACACGGAGCATTCGGTGCAGATCGGCTTCCAGGTCGGCGCACTGATCACCGTGAAGGACGGTCAGCAAGTGCAGGTCGGTGAAGTGCTGGCACGTATCCCGGTTGAAGCGCAGAAGACGCGTGACATTACCGGTGGTCTGCCGCGTGTGGCTGAACTGTTCGAAGCGCGCTCGCCGAAGGACGCCGGCATTTTGGCGGAAGTCACGGGTACGACGTCGTTTGGTAAGGACACGAAGGGCAAGCAGCGTCTCGTTATTACCGACGTGGAAGGTGAACAGCATGAGTTCCTGATCACGAAGGAAAAGCAGGTGCTGGTGCACGATGGTCAGGTCGTCAACAAGGGCGAAATGATTGTCGATGGCCCGGCGGACCCGCACGACATTCTGCGTTTGCAGGGTATCGAAGCGCTGGCTCGCTACATCGTGGACGAAGTGCAGGACGTGTACCGTCTGCAGGGCGTGAAGATCAACGACAAGCACATCGAAGTGATCGTGCGTCAGATGTTGCGCCGCGTGCAGATCGTCGACAACGGCGACACGCGTTTCATCATGGGCGAACAAGTTGAGCGTTCGGACATGCTGGACGAGAACGACCGGATGGCCGCGGAAGACAAGATCCCCGCGACCTACGAGAACGTGCTGCTCGGTATTACGAAGGCATCGCTCTCGACCGATTCGTTCATCTCGGCAGCTTCGTTCCAGGAAACGACGCGCGTGTTGACCGAAGCGGCCATCATGGGCAAGCGCGACGATTTGCGCGGTCTGAAGGAAAACGTGATCGTCGGCCGGTTGATTCCGGCGGGGACGGGTCTCGCGTTCCACAAGGCACGCAAGAGCCGCGAGTTGTCGGATCGTCAACGTTTCGACCAGATTGCAGCGGAAGAATCGTTCGATTTCGGCACGCCCGAAGCCGCACCTGTCGCACCTGCAGAACAGCAGCATCCGGCGGAGTAAGTTCTGAAGTTCGGGCCTTTTACAGGGTCGAGCTTTAACAACTGATCTGCTAGTACGAGAAGCCGCCCGGGTTATACCGGGCGGCTTTTTTTTGCTCTATCGATTGGCTAACGTTGAGTCATGCGGCCGCCTTCGGGCCGCGTCGTTGGTAAAATCGGGGCACTCACGCTCTGGCGCACTCCGTCTTCTCCATGTCCCGTTCGCTCGAAATTCTCAAGGAAGTATTTGGCTACCCCGTTTTCCGGGGGCAGCAGGGCGATATCGTCGATCATGTGGCTGCCGGCGGGGATTCGCTTGTATTGATGCCGACGGGCGGCGGCAAGTCGCTTTGTTATCAGATTCCCGCCTTGTTGAGGCGTGAAGCCGGTTTCGGCGCTGGGATCGTCGTGTCGCCGTTGATCGCGTTGATGCAGGATCAGGTGGCGGCGTTGAGTGAAGTTGGCGTACGCGCCGCGTGCCTGAATTCGACGCTCACCGGCGCCGAAGCTGCTGCAACTGAAAGAGCGTTGCGCAACGGGGAAATCGACTTGCTGTATGTCGCCCCGGAACGCTTGATGACGCCCCGTTTCCTCGAGTTGATCGAGAGCGTGCGCATCGGCTTGTTTGCTATTGACGAAGCGCATTGCGTGTCGCAATGGGGGCACGATTTCCGGCCGGAATATATCCAGTTGTCGGTGCTGCATGAGCGGTTTCCATCGGTGCCGCGGATCGCATTGACGGCTACAGCGGACGCCATTACACGTGATGAAATCGTGCATCGCCTGGCTTTGGACGATGCGCGTATTTTCGTCTCCAGCTTCGACCGGCCGAACATCCGGTATCGGATCGTGGAGAAGGATAACGCGCGGGCGCAGTTGCTCGATTTCATCCGCGCCGAGCATACGAACCCCGACAAAACCACCGACGCCGGCGTGATCTATTGCCTGTCGCGACGCAAGGTTGAAGAGACTGCCGACTGGCTCAAGAGTCAAGGTGTGCGAGCGCTGCCTTATCACGCGGGCATGGAGTACGAAACGCGCCAGCGGCACCAGGAGATGTTCAAGCGCGAAGAGGGCGTCGTGATGTGCGCGACGATTGCTTTCGGCATGGGTATTGATAAACCGGACGTGCGATTCGTGGCGCATCTGGATTTGCCCAAGAGCGTGGAAGGCTATTACCAGGAAACCGGGCGCGCGGGCCGTGACGGCATGCCGGCGAACGCGTGGATGGCGTACGGCCTCGGCGACGTGGTGCAGCAGCGCAAGATGATTGACGAATCCGACGCGGACGATACCCACAAACGCGTGCAGGGCGGCAAGCTCGATGCGCTGCTGGGGCTCTGCGAAGCGGCTTCATGCCGACGCGTGCGTCTGCTTGGCTACTTTGGAGAGGCCAGTGAGCCCTGCGGTAATTGCGATACCTGCCTCGAGCCGCCTGAATCGTGGGACGCCACTCGTGAAGCACAGATGGCCCTTTCGTGCGTGTACCGCGCATATAAGGCCAGTGGTTTCCATTTCGGCGCTGGCCATCTGATCGATATCCTGCGCGGCAGCCGCTCTGAGAAATTACTTCAGCGCGGTCACGAAAAATTGTCCACGTTCGGACTTGGCGCGGCGCTCTCGGAGCAGGAGTGGCGCGCGGTGTTTCGCCAATTGGTGGCGTTTGGCTATCTGGCTGTCGACCATGACGGTTTCGGTGCACTGATCCTCACCGAGGCAAGTAAAGCGGTGCTCAAGGGTGAGCAAAACGTGACGTTGCGAAAGTACGTCAAGCCAACGCGTACGCGTCAGTCTTCCAGCCGAACAGGCGAACGCGCCGATCCGACGGCGGGCATGTCGCCACGTATCAAAGCACGCTGGGAACGGCTGCGGGCGTGGCGCGCCAGCATGGCGAAAAGCGACGGCGTGCCGGCGTACGTTATCTTCCACGACGCGACGCTTGCAGAGATCGCGCGCAATGAGCCGGATTCCATTGAGGATCTCAGCCAGATTCCGGGCATCGGCGCGCGCAAACTCGAGCGTTTCGGTGACGAATTACTTGAAGTGGTAGGGGCAAATTAGGTTCTGCTGCTCATCACAGGCCAGTTTGATACCCAAGCTGTTGACCGCATTGGGAATTTCAGATTATGATGCTAGGTTCTCGTTCTTGGATCTGCTAAGAGGGGTTTCCTCGCGGGCATGAGCAAGAATCAGAGTGTTCGATGCGCAGTCCGTTTTGCTTTGCCCGAAACGGGGGGCGTCGATTTTGATCAATTTAGGAATAGACAATGCCAACCATCAATCAATTGGTTCGCAAAGGCCGCGCTTCAGAAACAGTGAAGAGCAAGTCGCCGGCTTTGCAGGACTGCCCGCAGCGTCGCGGCGTGTGCACTCGCGTGTACACGACGACGCCGAAGAAGCCGAATTCGGCACTTCGTAAAGTTGCAAAAGTTCGTCTGACGAACGGTTTCGAAGTCATTTCGTACATCGGTGGTGAAGGCCACAACCTGCAGGAACACTCGGTCGTGCTGATTCGCGGCGGTCGTGTGAAAGACTTGCCGGGTGTGCGTTATCACATGGTTCGCGGCTCGCTGGATACCCAGGGCGTCAAGGATCGTAAGCAAGCTCGCTCGAAGTATGGTGCGAAGCGCGCTAAGGCCAAGTAAATTCTCGCTGGCTGAGCAATACATGAGTCGTACAGGTTGCCCTTAATGGGGCGTTCAAGCGGTGGTGCCGGAAGTGCCGGTGCTGTCGAGTAAGTGGTCACCCGGCCAAGCTGGTTAGTCAGGACAGTGCGCACCAAATGCGCGTTTAGATGGATCGGGTTTGTTGGTGACCGCGGGGCTGAAATGGCTCCAACTGAAAAATCAAAGGAAGAAACATGCCGCGTCGTCGCGAAATCCCCAAACGGGACATTTTGCCGGATCCGAAATTCGGCAACGTAGATGTAGCCAAGTTCATGAACGTGATCATGCTGTCGGGCAAGAAGTCGGTTGCCGAGCGTATCGTTTATGGTGCTTTTGAACAGATCCAGACCAAGGGTGGCAAGGACCCGCTGGAAGTGTTCACGGGTGCGCTCAACAACGTGAAGCCGGTGGTGGAAGTGAAGAGCCGTCGCGTTGGTGGTGCGAACTATCAAGTTCCAGTCGAAGTGCGTCCGTCGCGTCGTATGGCATTGGCGATGCGTTGGTTGCGCGAAGCTGCGAAGAAGCGCAGCGAGAAGTCGATGGCTCTGCGTCTCGCAGGTGAGCTTTCGGAAGCCGCGGAAGGCCGTGGCGGCGCGATGAAGAAGCGCGACGAAGTTCACCGGATGGCAGAAGCCAATAAGGCGTTCTCGCACTTCCGCTTCTAAGGCTGTTTTTAGGCCTCCCGACCTGGGACGAACGGAAAAACCTCCGGGCGGGTGCGCTTACCAAGCGCCTCGCCCGTTTGTGTTAGGGCGCGACTGGCATGTGTCGGTCGCGTCGACCCAATTAAGGATTCAAAGTGGCTCGCAAGACACCTATCGAGCGCTACCGTAATATCGGTATTAGCGCTCACATCGACGCCGGCAAAACGACGACGACCGAGCGCATCCTGTTTTACACAGGCGTGAACCACAAAATCGGTGAAGTTCACGACGGCGCGGCAACGATGGACTGGATGGAGCAGGAGCAGGAGCGCGGCATCACCATCACGTCGGCAGCAACGACGGCCTTCTGGAAAGGCATGGCTGGCGACCGCCCCGAGCACCGCATCAACATCATCGACACCCCGGGACACGTCGACTTCACCATTGAAGTTGAGCGTTCCATGCGTGTGCTCGACGGTGCATGCATGGTTTATTGCGCTGTGGGTGGCGTTCAGCCCCAGTCGGAAACCGTGTGGCGCCAGGCCAACAAGTACAAGGTTCCCCGTCTCGCGTTCATCAACAAGATGGACCGTACCGGCGCGAACTTCTTCAAGGTCTATGACCAGCTCAAGCTGCGTTTGAAGGCAAACCCGGTTCCTATCGTGGTGCCAATTGGCGCAGAAGACACGTTCACGGGCGTGGTTGACCTGATCAAGATGAAGGCGATCATTTGGGATGAAGCGTCCCAGGGCATCAAGTTCTCGTACGAAGAAGTCCCGGCTGAGCTGCTGGATACGTGCGTTGAATGGCGTGAAAAGATGGTGGAAGCTGCGGCCGAAGCCAACGAAGAAATGATGAACAAGTACCTCGAAACGGGCGAATTGTCCGAAGAGGAAATTGTGAAGGGTCTTCGCGATCGTACGATTGCTTGCGAAATCCAGCCGATGTTGTGCGGCACCGCGTTCAAGAACAAGGGCGTGCAACGCATGTTGGATGCTGTGCTCGACTTCCTGCCGTCGCCTATCGACATTCCGCCGGTTTTGGGCGAACTTGAAGACGGCGCGCGCGAAGAGCGTCGTGCAGCTGACGACGAAAAGTTCTCGGCACTCGCGTTCAAGATCATGACCGACCCGTTTGTCGGCCAGTTGATCTTCTTCCGCGTGTACTCGGGTACGACCAAGTCGGGCGAAACGCTGCTGAACGCGACCAAGGACAAGAAAGAACGTCTCGGCCGTATTCTGCTGATGCACGCAAACCAGCGCGAAGAAATCAAGGAAGTGCACGCGGGCGACATCGCCGCTGCGGTTGGCTTGAAAGACGCAACCACGGGCGACACGCTGTGCGATCCGGCACATCCGATCGTTCTGGAACGCATGATTTTCCCCGAGCCGGTGATTTCGCAGGCAGTGGAGCCGAAGACGAAACCTGACCAGGAAAAGATGGGTCTCGCGCTCAACCGCCTGGCTCAGGAAGACCCGTCGTTCCGCGTTCAGACCGATGAAGAGTCGGGCCAGACCATCATTTCGGGTATGGGCGAGCTGCACCTGGAAATCCTGGTTGACCGCATGCGTCGTGAGTTCGGCGTTGAAGCAACCGTTGGCAAGCCGCAAGTTGCGTATCGTGAAACGATCCGTGGCAAGGCGGAAGACGTTGACGGCAAGTTCGTCAAGCAGTCGGGCGGGCGCGGCCAGTATGGCCACGTTGTCATTACGCTTGAGCCGAATGAGCAGGGCAAAGGCTACGAGTTCCTGGACGAGATCAAGGGCGGCGTGATTCCGCGCGAATACATCCCGGCTGTGGACAAGGGCATTATTGAAACGCTGAAGGCTGGCGTGCTGGCAGGCTTCCCGGTGGTGGACGTCAAGGTTCACCTGACGTTCGGTTCGTACCACGACGTTGACTCGAACGAAAATGCATTCCGCATGGCCGGTTCGATGGCGTTCAAGGATGCAATGCGCAAGGCAAGCCCGGTCATCCTCGAACCTATGATGGCTGTGGAAGTCGAAACGCCGGAAGACTACATGGGCAACGTGATGGGCGACTTGTCGAGCCGTCGCGGTATCGTCCAGGGCATGGAAGACATGATTGGCGGCGGCAAGATCGTGCGCGCTGAAGTTCCGCTGTCGGAAATGTTCGGCTACTCGACGTCGCTGCGTTCGGCGACGCAAGGTCGCGCTACGTACACGATGGAATTCAAGCACTATGCTGAAGCTCCGCGAAACGTGGCAGAAGCGATCATCAACGCGAAATCCAAGTAATTCGGTAAGCCAAAAGTCTTTAACCGATCAACAAATTTGAAAGAAGGTAATCATGGCAAAAGGTAAATTCGAACGGACCAAGCCGCACGTCAACGTAGGCACGATTGGTCACGTCGACCATGGCAAGACCACGCTAACGGCAGCAATCGCGACGGTGTTGTCGAAGAAGTTTGGCGGCGAAGCAAAGGCGTATGACCAGATCGATGCGGCGCCGGAAGAGAAGGCACGTGGCATTACGATCAACACGGCACACGTCGAGTACGAAACGGCGAATCGCCATTACGCACACGTTGACTGCCCGGGCCACGCTGACTATGTGAAGAACATGATCACGGGCGCAGCGCAGATGGACGGCGCGATCCTGGTGTGTTCGGCCGCAGACGGTCCGATGCCGCAAACGCGTGAGCACATTCTGTTGGCTCGCCAGGTTGGCGT
>NZ_MTHB01000045.1 GCF_002220365.1 Caballeronia sordidicola
GGCGCGCCCGGCCTGATGACTGTGGTGGTGCTCGATAACGCCTCGATTCATCACAACATCGATCAGCAAACCATCGACCGCTGGTTTCTCGACCATCGGATGGTGCTCTTCTATCTGCCGCCGTACAGTCCCGAGCTGAACTTGATCGAAATCGTCTGGAAACACGCCAAGTATCACTGGCGGCGCTTCGTCACCTGGACGAAGGAAACCATCGATACAGAGATCGCCAAGCTGCTCGGCGGCTATGGCTCGGAATTTGAAATCCGTTTTTCCTGAACACTTAATCACGAATGAACTCGATCATCTCAAGGTTCGAATCGCGGCTGACTGTCGCGAAACCGATCAGCCGCTCGAGCAGATCGCGGCTCGTCGTGTCACTCATCGCCCGGTACTCCGTAGCTGGGCGCAGCGGTCGGATTCAACGCGCGGGTCACGTAGTCCTGCATCTGCGGCTTGTACGCCTCCCACAGGCCATCGAGCTTGCCGATGGGATCGACATCGGCCCAGTCGACGCGCAGATCGACGAGCGGCCAACTCTGCTCGCCCGCGATCTTCAGCGCTGCCGAATGCACCGCACCCGCTTCGCCCCCCGCTGAGATCGCTGCATGCATCGCCGCGATCAGTCGATCCGCAAGCTGGCCGGACGTGTTCTCGAATGCTGGAATCATCGCTTCGATCACGTGAGTTCCCGCGAGCATGTTGCCCGCCGCGACGCATTGCTTGCCCGCGACCGCGTGATATGTGCCGAGCGCTTGTTTTCCGCTGAAAAAAGCGGTGCGGCCTTGCGTGTCGACAACCGTCACCTGCCGATACTCGCTCCATTCGCTCTCGCCCAGCGCGCGACCCAGCGCCGCGGAAGGATCGAGCTTCGCGCGCTCCATAAGGTCAAGAATCTGCGGACCGAGCGCGGGCAGCGTGATGTTCTGCGTCGCGACCACGCCGACTCCCGCGCGCACCCATGGACAACGCGCGCCCACCGCGATGCTCGATGAACTGATCGCGATGCCAACCTGTCCGGTTTCTTCACAACGTCCGACAATCGAGAAAGTCATGTGCCCTCCGATTATGTCTTTTAGGCCTGAGTGGGTGTCCAGCCATCGGGAATGACGGCGATCACGTCGATTTCCATCAGCCACTCAGGTTGGCCCAGCGCGACGACGGTAAGCCCCGTCGAAATTGGAAACACGCCCTTCAGCCACTCGCCGACTTCGCGATACACCGCCTCGCGAAAGCGCACGTCGGTGAGATAAGTGGTCGTCTTGACGATGTGCGAGAGGTCGCTGCCGGCCTCTTCGAGCAACTGCTTGACGTTCCTCATCGCCTGCTCGGACTGCGCGCGCGGATCGCCCAGCCCGACGAGCTTGCCGTCGAAGTCCGTGCCGATCTGACCGCGCACATACACGGTATTGCCTGCGCGCACGGCCTGGCAAAGATCGTTATCGAGCGATTGATTGGGGTACGTATCCTTCGTGTTGAACATGCGGATACGGGTATGCGTGGGTTGGCTCATCGAAGTACCTTGATGCTGAATAAGTTGGAAATCAGTTGACGCCCATCTCGCTCATCGTGTGGATGCGCGATGCGCCCGGCGCGCTCTCAACGCTTTCCACGCGCTTCTCTTCCACATGACGATGCGGCTCGTCATAATAAGCGTGGTACTTACGCTGTGTGGTGATGTGATCGGCGATGTGCTTCGCATCGTGCCACACGCCCCAGATGAACGAGGAGCCACGGCGCGACAGCCACGGCAAGCCGAGGAAATAGATGCCTGGCTCCTTCGCAACGCCGCGCTGATGTTTCGGCTTGCCCTTTTCGTCGAATGCATCGACTTGCAGCCAGGCGAAATCGACGGCATAACCCGTCGCCCAGATGATCGACGTCACGCCTTCCTTCGCCAGATCAAGCTCATGAAGCGGATGCTTCATGCATTCTGGATCAGCGGGAATGATGCGCGCTTCCGGTTCTTCGGGAAGATCGAGGCCGTTGCGTGCGACATAAGCGTCAGCGGCGTCGAGTAGTGACAGATAGTTCTCGTCGCCGCGACGAATGTTCTCGGCGAGATCGGCCTCGAAGGTGACGACGGTATCGTCGAACGATTTCGTCAGGCCGACGAGCGTGATGCCCTGATGCGCGAGACGCCTGAAGTCGACCGTATGGCCGCCACGCGCGCCACTCACCGCGATCGTCACGTGCTCGCGGCCGGGCTTCATCACTTCCGCGTCCCATTCGCCGAGCACGCCGAGCCACCAGCAGAAGTCGCGTCCGCGATAGCCACGCGGCGGACGATCGTGCGCGCCGACCGACAAATACACGCGCCGGCCCGCTCGCTGCAATTCATCGGCGATCTGCACGCCTGACGATCCCGCGCCGACCACCAGCACACCGCCTTCGGGCAATTGCTGCGGATTGCGGTAGTCGGCGGAATGAATCTGCGTGAGCGCCGTACTTTTCGGCGCGATCGGCGGAATTACGGGGCGCTGGAACGGCCCCGTCGCAATCACTACGCGGTTCGCTTCGATCGTTCCTTCAGACGTATCGACGGTAAAACCGGGCCGTCCGACATTGCGCTCGACCCTCTTCACTTCGACGCCGGTGCGAATGGGTGCGTCGAACTTTTTTGCATAGGCGACAAAGTAGTCGGCGACCTGTTCCTTACCTGCAAAGCCATCCGGATTCACATCGGCGAATTCGAGATTCGGAAACCGGTCGTGCCATGCCGGTCCGTTGGCAACCAGCGAGTCCCACCGACCGGTGCGCCAGCGCTCGGCGATGCGATCGCGCTCGAGCAAGATATGCGGGATCTCGAGCTTGGTCAGGTGTTCACTCATGGCGACGCCTGCTTGCCCAGCGCCCACAACGAGCGTGTCTGTTGCCTTTATTTCGACTGTCATGGCTGAGTCCTTCGAAGAAGCGGAGTTCGGTTGTTCCCGTAGGCAGCTTGTAGCCTTCAGGCACGGTGTTGATCTTTCGGATAGCAATCTACGCTCGCTTTCAGAATCTGAAAAATATATTAAACAATTGCAAAGCATCGGATTCTGCTATGCACTCGTTTTGGATTACCTGACAATGCGATCCATCTGACAATGTCAACCGGGAGCAAAACCCATGGAAAATCAGCCGCTGCGTTACTCGCTGCGTCAGTTGCGATACTTTGTAGTGACTGCGGAAGTGCTGTCTTTTACGGCTGCTGCGAGACGCCTGCACATTTCCCAGCCGTCCATCTCGACCGCGCTGGCCGACCTCGAGATCTCGTTCGGCGTGCAGTTGTTCATCCGGCATCATGCAAGCGGCCTGTCGCTGACTCAGGCGGGGCGCGATCTGCTCGGACAAGCGCGCAATCTCCTGAAGATCGCCGAGGAATTCCAAATGACCGCCACCGAAATGGAGGGCGGCATGACGGGAACGATCGCGCTCGGCTGTCTCGTCTCTCTGGCGCCGCCCCTGATGCCAGGATTGATCAGCCGTTTTACGAGCGAGCACGGTGGAATCAGCTTTCGCACCATCGAAGCGCATCAGGATGAGCTATTGAACGGCCTGCACGACGGTTCGCTCGACATCGTGCTCACCTACAGTCTCGATCTGTCCGAGGACATCGCCTTTACGCCGCTACTTTCCTTGCCGCCGTACGCGATACTGCCTGCGACGCACAGATTGGCGCGCGCGCGAAAGGTGTCGTTACAGGATCTGATAGACGAGCCGTACGTGATGCTGGATCTGCCGCACAGCCGGGACTACTTCGCCGCGCTCTTCGATGTCGTCGGAGCCCGGCCTGTTCCCGCTTTTCGTTCTTCGCAACCGGAAGTCGTGCGTGGGATGGTTGCGAACGGGCTGGGTTACAGCATCCTGAACTTCCCGCTGAATTCGACGCAAACGGTCGACGGAAGTGAGTTCGTGATCAAGCATTTTAGGGACAACGTTAACGCGACGACGCTCGGAATCGCCCAATCGAAAACGATGAAGCCGCGGCAACTGGTGTCCCGATTCTCTACCTTTAGCGAAAGCTATATACGCCGCCTGAAGCTCGACGCATAACCGGCGCCCATAGCGGACGGGCTTCGCGCGCCCTGCATAGCTAAATCCTAGCTTTGGTATCCAAAAACAATACTTTGACTAGCAATTTGGCTTGGTAGATTAACCTTCATTCGAGGCGATTGAATCGCGGACCCCGTAGCGCGAACGCACTCGGCTTTAGGAGAGTCTCATGGAAAACCCCACCAGGCAAACGGCAGTCCACGCCTTGGTCGACGAGCTTGTGGCAGGCTGCGAGCGACCATTCAGCGACGCGCGCTCGATGCCTCCTGGCGTGTACACGTCGTCCGAGTTCCTGTCTCTCGAAGAGCAGGCGATCTTTGCAAAAGAGTGGCAATGCGTGGGTCGCGCGAGCGCGCTGAAGGCGCCTGGCGACTACCTGACCGCGAGCATCGCGGCTCAACCGATCGTCGTCGTGCGCGATGAGAGGATGGGGCTCCGCGCAATGTCGAATGTGTGCCTGCATCGGATGTCTGTTCTGCTCGAAGGTCGAGGGAACATACGGCGCATCATCTGTCCGTATCACGCTTGGAGCTACGGACTCGACGGCGCGCTTAAGGGCGCGCCGCTGATGAACCAGCAGGCAGGTTTCTGCACCGAAAGCTACAAACTGCCGACGATTCGCTGCGAGGAGTGGCAAGGCTGGATCTACGTGACACTCGATCAGGATGCACGTCCGGTTCACCAGCAGCTCGCGCAACTGAGCGAGCTGATCGATGCGTACGGCATGACCGACTACATCGAGACCTTTTATGAAGAACACGTCTGGGATACCAACTGGAAGATCCTCGCCGAGAATTTCATGGAAAGCTATCACCTGCCGATGCTGCACCGCGCAACGGTCGGTGCCCATTCCAGACTCGAAGAGATGGAATGCTTGCCGGGTTATCCCGCGTTCAATTACCACTGGATCACGAAGGAAGCGTCGCTTCCCATCGGCAATGCCCATCCCGACAACCACCGCTTGACCGGACACTGGCGCAAGACCACCGCGTTGCTCGCGATTTATCCGACGCATCTCGTCACGCTCACGCCCGGTTACTTCTGGTATCTCGTGTTGCAGCCGCGCGGCGTCGACAAGGTGCATATCCGCTTCGGCGGCGGGCTTGCACCCGACTTTATCGCCGATCCCGAAGCCAACGCGCATATGGCCACGCTCAAGGCATTGCTCGACGAAGTGAATGCGGAAGATAAGCGCGGCGTGGAAGCGGTGTTTCGCGGCGTTCATGCCCCGCTTGCAAAGCCCGGCCATCTGAGCCCTCTCGAACGCCCGAACTATGACTTCGCTCGTTACCTCGCGTCGAAGCTCACTGCGCGTTAATAGAAGCACTCTTGACAGGACGCTATCACGATGTCAAACCCATCCTTCATTTCGTTCTCAGGCGTGAGCAAGTCGTACGACGGCGCGAATTACGTCGTCGATCATTTGAACCTTGATGTGCAAAAGGGCGAGTTCCTGTCGCTGCTTGGGCCGTCGGGCTCAGGCAAGACGACCACGCTAATGATGCTCGCCGGCTTCGAGTCCACCACGCAAGGCGAGATACGTCTTGACGGAAGGCGCCTCGACGACAAGCCGCCGCATCAGCGCGACATCGGCATGGTCTTTCAGAACTACGCGCTCTTTCCGCATCTCACGATTGCCGAAAACGTCGCCTTTCCCTTGTCCGTGCGACGCGTGAGCCGCGCTGAGCAGAAAGCGCGCGTGAAGCGCGCGCTGGAGATGATCGAGTTGCCGCATCTGGCGAACCGGCGTCCGGCGCAGCTCTCGGGTGGACAACAGCAGCGCGTCGCGCTTGCGCGCGCACTCGTCTTCGAACCGAGCGTCGTTCTCATGGACGAGCCGCTTGGCGCGCTCGACAAGCGCCTGCGCGAAACCATGCAGTACGAGATCATGCGGTTGCATCGCGAGCTGTCGCTCACCATCGTCTATGTGACGCACGATCAGGCGGAAGCCCTGACCATGTCGGACCGGGTCGCGGTCTTTTCCGACGGACGCATCCAGCAAGCCGCGACGCCAACGGAGCTTTATGAAAATGCCTGCAACGCCTTCGTCGCGAACTTCGTCGGTGAGAACAACGGCCTGCGGGGACGCGTCGTGACAGTAAGGGATAACTGGGCGACGTTGGTCCTCTCCGATGGCAGCATCATCCGCGGCCGATGCGAACAGGGCCTGAGAACAGGGGACGAAGCGATGCTCGCCCTGCGTCCGGAGCGCGCGCATCTCCATAGCGCCGAGGGCTCGCAGGCGGACGCGCACAGCAACGTCGTACGCGCCAAGGTGCAGGAACTCGTGTATTGCGGCGATCATCATCGGGTGCATTTGACGCTTGGATCGCGAGACTCGCTCGTCGTGAAGGTTCCCAACACGCAACGCCACGCGTTGCCTTCGGCTGGCCACACCATTGAGGTGGCCTGGCGCCACGACGACTGCAAGATTCTCGCTGCGAGCGTGCCCCGCAGCGCGCCCATAGTTCTTACCCACGCATCGCCCTCACCTTCCATCATCTCGGCCACAGCCGCAGGAGCCCACTGATATGCGCACTCACATCAAAGCACAATTTGCCGCACTTGCCGTCTTCGCTTTCGCTGCGGCTTCGGCGCAGGCCGCGGAAACGCTCGACGTCGTCACCTTTGGCGGCGCCTATGAGGCTGCGGCGAAGAAGGCCTATTTCGAGCCGTTCACGCAGGCGACCGGCGTCAACTTCTCGCTCGAATCGTATGACGGCGGTCTCGCGAAGCTTTCAGCAATGGAGCAGGCGAAGAACACGACATGGGATCTCATGGATCTCGAGAGCAACGATGCCATCACGGCATGTGACGAAGGGCTGCTCAAGAAGTTCGACAAGAAAAGTCTCGGCAATACGAGCGACTTCATTCCCGGTTCCATTAGCGACTGTGCGGTCGCGAGCATGGTGTGGTCCACGGTATACGCCTATGACGCGAGCAAGCTCAAGACAGCGCCGAGCACCATCAACGATTTCTTCGACTTGCAGAAATTCCCCGGCAAGCGCGGGCTGCGCAAGTCACCGAAAGGGTCGATGGAATGGGCACTGATTGCCGACGGCGTCGATCCGAAAGACGTGTACAAGGTGCTCGGGACGCCAGCGGGCGTTGACCGCGCATTCAAGAAGCTCGACACGATCAAGAAAAACATCGTGTGGTGGGAGACGGGCGCGCAAGCTCCGCAACTGCTCGCCGATGGCGCCGTCGTGATGACGCAGGCCTACAACGGCCGAATCGACGATGCCGCGAAGAAGGACAACAAGCCCTTCAAGATCGTCTGGGATGCGCAAGTCTACGACTATGAATGGTGGGGCATCCCGAAGGGAGCGAAGCACGCCGACACGGCAGCGAAGTTCATCATTTCCGCATCGCAGCCGAAGGCCTATGCCGACCTTTCGAAGTACATCGCCTATGCGCCGCCGCGCAAGGACGCCATCCCGCTCATCGACAAGCAGCGACTGGCCGACCTGCCGACCGCGCCGGGTAACTTCAAGCGTGCGATCCAGATCAATCCGACCTTCTGGGCGGATAACGCTGATGAGATCAACAAGCGCTTCCAGGTTTGGCTGACGCAGTAACACTTCTATCGAAAGAGAGCACCGCTGTGACCGCGACTACCCATGCACCCGTACCGGCCCACGCTCCGGCCCCGGGCTCTCCGACGAGAGCCGAAGGCCGCGCGTCCTATCAAAAGGCACAACGCCGCGCATCGCTTCGAGCGCTGATGCTGGCGCTTCCCCTGATCGTGTTTCTACTGTCGACTTTCATTGCGCCGATCGCGCTGTTGCTCGCCCGCAGCGTACAGAACCACGAAGTGCCCGACAGCATGCCAGCGCTTTCCCGCGCACTCGATGCTTGGGACGGCCATGGCGTGCCGGATGAGCATACGTTCGCCCTGCTAGCATCCGGAATCAAGGACGCGCAGCAAAGCGGACAACTCGGCACCGTCGCGAAGCGCATGAATTTCGCGCAACCCGCATTCCGCAGCCTGCTGATGAAGACGGCACGCGGCATTCGCAGCGATACGCCACCCGCCTGGAAGCCGGCGCTGATCGAGATCGACGAGCGCTGGAATTCGCCTGAGACATGGCGCCTGTTGAAGCGCGCCGCTGCATCGCCAACGCCCGACTATCTGCTCAATGCCGTGGACGCGAGAGTGACGCCGCAAGGTTCGATCGCCTCGCTGCCGGCGAACACCTCGGTCTATCGCGAGGCGTTCGTGCGCACGATCTCGATCAGCTTCACGGTGACCGTGCTCTGTTTGCTGCTGGGTTATCCAGTGGCCTGGTTGCTCGCGAATCTGCCTGAAAAAAACAGCAACCGACTGATGCTGTTGGTCATCGTGCCGTTCTGGACCTCGCTGCTGGTGCGCACGACGGCGTGGTATGTGCTTCTGCAACCGGGCGGCGTCGTCAACAGCCTGCTGATGAGTCTCGGCATCGTGACACATCCGGTGCCGCTCGTTTTCAATCGCACAGGTGTATTGATCGGCATGACGCACGTGCTTTTGCCTTACATGATTCTCGCGATCTACTCGGTGATGAAGAGCGTCTCGCCCGTGTATCTGCGCGCGGCGAAGTCTCTGGGCGCTCATCCCTTCACGGCTTTCGTGCGGATCTATATACCCCAAACGTTGCCGGGGGTCGGAGCAGGATGTTTCCTGGTGTTTGTGCTGGCGCTCGGCTACTACATCACGCCCGCCCTGCTCGGTGGCGCCGGCGACGAGATGATCAGCCAACTCATCGCGGATCAGACGAACACGCAGCTCAACTGGGGACTCGCCGGCGCGCTGTCGGCCTATCTCGTGATCTTTACGGCGATCTTCTATTTCATCTTCAACCGCATCGTCGGCATCGACCGTTTGCGGTTCGGTTGAGGCACGTGAGCCCAAGGGAGCAATCATGCAAGACAAACGCAATACGGTACTGACGGAGCGAGTCGCTTCCCGATGGGTGCGTTTGCATTCCGCGCTCGTTCTGTTCTTTCTGGTGGCGCCGATTCTCGCGATCATTCCGCTATCGTTCAACTCCGGTTCGTATTTCTCATATCCACTGCAGGGGTTTTCGCTGCGCTGGTATGAACAAGCCCTCACGAGTGCGGACTGGCAACGTGCGCTGCTGAACAGTGTCGCCATTGGCGCAGCGTCCACGTTGATCGCAACCTGTCTCGGTACGCTGGCGGCGCTCGGCCTGTCGCGAACGCAGTTTCCGCTACGCTCGATCGTCATGCCAATCATCATCTCCCCGATGATTGTGCCGATCGTCGTGGTCGCCGCGGGCTTCTATCTCGTCTTCGCGCCACTGGGGCTCGTGAATTCCTACCCCGGTGTCATCCTTGCGCATGCCGCGCTCGGCACGCCGTTTGTCGTCATCACCGTGACCGCGTCGTTATTGTCATTCGATCAGAGCCTGCTGCGCGCAGCGTCCGGGCTGGGCGCGCCACCGTGGGTCACGTTCAGGCGCGTGACGCTTCCGTTAATCACCCCCGCGGTCGCGACGGGAAGCGTCTTCGCCTTCGCCACCTCCTTCGACGAAGTCATCGTGATTCTCTTCATTGGTGGCCCGGATCAAAAGACCGTTCCGCGGCAGATGTGGAGCGGCATCCGGGATTCCATCGATCCGTCGATTCTGGCCGTGGCGACCATGCTGATCGTCTTCGCGGTGTTGCTGTTCGCGAGCATCAATTGGCTGCGTAGCCGCGCGGCGGCCGCGAGTCAGGCGCTGGTCTGATCCGGCCGAAGACGTGCGAACCGGTTCAGGCGTCGGACATCGGGCGCAACCGAGTCTCGGCGTATTCCATGAACAATCGATCAGGCGCGGTAATCGATTCCGCTTCAGCCACGCCGCCACCAGACCTCAACAGGCAGCCGGTTCCGCGATCTCGACCGCGACGACTTCGTGTCCGTCATAGGCAGTCGGCGCGTGCGGGCGCGTCACCAGAAGCGAATATCCGAATCCCTGCCCCACCATGCCACGAACCAATTCCAGCGATGGGAGACTGAATGCTATTTTCGGGCTCAGTCCGTAAGGTTCGAACAGCCCGACAAAGTAGTCCTTGCTCGGTGCGACGTCGAGCAGAATCAGCGGCTCATCGCACACGTCAAAGCGATCTACCTGACCGGCTCCGGCGAGCCGATGCGTCGCCGGCAACAAGACATACGGAGGTTGCCCCGGCGCCAGCAGGTGAGTGGAAGACGTCTCGTCAATTCCCAGCCCGACACGAGGACGAGATCGAATCGACCTTTCTGGGGTCGTCGTACTTTCCGTGCGAAAACTGGCGGTTTGGTCCTAAAACTCCATATTGGCCAAGGACCTGCAAAATCGTCCGCTGCGCGAACACGCAGAGCCGCAAAGCCTTGATGCAAGCGGCTCTGCGCGTGATCACCGCCACATTTCGCACGGATAGTACGATAACCCCATTCTGTCGTTCAGCACCGTCGGGGTTGTCGCGCCAGGATGCTCTCCCATGCTTCGTGCCGATGGTGACGAATGCGCCCAGTTGCAGTTCAAACGGTCGTGACATGACCAGCCCGCGACACGCCGGTACGGTCCATAAGCCACGCGCCGCAACCGGGGCGAACATACATTCTTTTCCAGGAAGTACCGCCGTGAGGTGGTGCCCGGTGTCAACCAAGCTCGCTGAGAAGTTCGGGCAGGGTCGTGAACAAATAAATCCCCCACGAGGCCGAAATCTGCAACGCTGAAGATCGCCGCTTCCGGGTCCATATTGACCGGGGCGATCACCTTCGAGTTCTTCATCCGAGCCAGGCGCTGGATCGCACCGGAGATACCGATTGCGACATACAGTTGCGGCGCGACGAGCTTGCCGGTCTGGCCCACCTGGTAGTCGTTCGGCGCGAAACCCGCACGACCGCCGCGCGCGAGGTGGAAGACGCCGAGTTCAGCCTGTCCGCGAGCAGTTTCAGCGCCAACGCGAAGTCCTCGCCGTTACTCAGACCACGACCACCCGCCACGAGTACCATGCAATCAAGCTGTCGATTCACTTCAGGCTGCCCGCCAAAAAACTCCCGAGCCGCTCGCTCTTCGGATTAACCAACACGTCTTGCGGATTGCCTTCCTCTTCGATTTTGCCTTGATGCAGGAAGACAACGTGGTTCGACACGTTACGTGCGAAAGCCATCTCATGGGTCACCACGATCATGGTTCGACCTTCTTCGGCAAGTGCTTGCATCACGCGTAGCACTTCGCCAACCAGTTCGGGATCAAGTGCAGAGGTTGGTTCGTCGAACAGCATCACTTCCGGCTCCATCGCCAGCGCCCGTGCAATAGCTACGCGTTGCTGCTGACCACCCGAAAGATGCGCCGGATAGCGGTTTTCAAATATCGGGGGCAGTCCGACTTTGGACAGATACGCGCGCGCACGGTGCTCCGCTTCGGCGCGCCGAAGCCCAAGCACGCTAATCGGCGCCTCAATGATATTTTCGAGCACGGTCTTGTGTGCCCAAAGATTGAAATGCTGAAATACCATCGACAGCTTTGCGCGCACACTGCGCAATTGCTTCGGGTTCGCGACACGCATCGCGCCGTTTCTGTCCCGCGTCGTCCGAATGAGTTCCGATCCGACAGTGACGCTTCCGCGACAGGGTTGCTCCAGAAAGTTAATACAGCGCAAAAAAGTACTTTTTCCCGAGCCGCTTGAACCAATTATGCTGATCACATCACCCGCTTTCGCCTTAAGCGACACGCCTTTGAGAACTTCGTGATCGCCAAACTTCTTGTATACGTCGTCAACAACCAGCTTGTACATTTCTTAACTCCCGCGTGATGACCGCTGATGCCGCTTAACGGACAGGATGAAACCGTAACTCAGTGGCCCTGCGGCTTAAGAAACGCAAGCCAACGCGCCTCCAGCCGGCGAAACATCCACACCAACCCGAAGACAATCATTGCATACAGCATAGCCGCGATACCGAATGCCTGAAACGACGCGTAGGTTGCGGAATTGACGTCGCGCGTCACTTTGAGGATGTCGGGCACCGTGGCTGTAAACGCCAGCGTCGTCGCATGCAGCATCAGGATGACTTCGTTGCTGTAGTTGGGCAGCGCACGCCGCAATGCGGACGGCAAGATGATGCGGCGGTACATGGTGAATCTCGACATGCCATAGGCCTGAGCCGCTTCCACCTCGCCATACGCTGTCGCTTTAATCGCACCCGCAAATATTTCGGTACTGTAGGCGCATTCATTCAGCGCAAACGCAAGCAGCGTACAATTCATCGCATTACGAAAGAACGTGTCGAGGAACACGTGATCGTGTACGACCCGCAGGCTGTAAAGCCCCGTATAGCAGAGCAGCAGTTGCACATAGAGCGGCGTGCCGCGAAAGACATAGGTGTACAGCCACACCGGCGTGGAAATAAAGCGGTTGCTCGACGCACGTGCGACTGCGAGCGGCACGGCCAGGCAGAACCCCAATCCGATAGATGTGACAAGAAGCCATAGCGTGATCGCGAGGCCTGTGAAGCGGTAGCCATCGGTGAACAGATAGTTTTGCCAATACTGACGTACGATGTCGATCACAGCGTGGCCCTCCGTACACCGGCCGAATAGCGCCTTTCAAGCCAGGCGAGTACACCGTTCGAGACGGTCGTAATCGCCAGATAGATCGCGCCGGCAGCCAACGTGAAAAAGAAAAAATTCAGCGTGCTTCTGCCTGCGTCCTGGGAGACCTTGACCACATCCGTCAAGCCAATAATCGAAACCAGTGCGGTCGCCTTGACCACGACTTGCCAGTTGTTGCCAATGCCGGGAAGGGCAAAACGCATCATCTGCGGAAACATCACGCGGGAGAAAACCTGCCAGCGTGTCATCCCATATGCGTGTCCGGCTTCAATCTGACCGCGCGACACCGCGAGAAACGCACCACGGAAAGTCTCGGTAAAGTAGGCGCCGTAGATGAAGCCGAGCGTGAGGACGCCAGCACAGAACGGATCGATATCGATTTGTGCGAGACCCACAGCATCGGTAGCGCGGTTGAGCAGTATCTGAATGCTGTAGAACAGCAATAGCATCAGGACGAGATCAGGCACCGAGCGGATCAGGGTCGTGTAGGCCTTGCCCACGCCTTCGCATACCTTGTTGCCAGAAACCTTGGCGGCCGCGCCGATCAAACCGAGTACGAATGAAACTGTCAGTGACAGCAAGGCGAGCTTGAGCGTCTCGAACGTGCCGGCTAGCAACTGCGGACCGTAGCCTTCAAAGAACATGTGGACGTCTCCTTTTCAAAGGGATATGCGTGCCGTCGGCGCGTTCGCGGCCCGGCATCTTAGGCATGTAATGGTGATATACGGGCTGTCGCCCGACTTATTCCGCAGGTCGAATATCTGGCAGCGCCTTGAGCGCGCGCTCCCATGCATCGCGCGTGCGCCGCCACGCAATTTCGCGCCAGTGTGCGTCGGCCGGCATGAACGACTCGAACAGAGCGCATCTGATCTCTTTGCCGAGCGCATCGCTTGGGTCGCCGTACAGATGCAGCCAGTGATCGTTGCGTAGCGCGGTATGCATCGGTGCCTCGGGATACGTGCCGCACTCAATGACAAGTTGCATCAAGTGTGTCGCGGGCAGTGCGTCAAGCAGAGCCTGCGATGTATAGCCCGTGGCGCGCGCCACGACGCCGGTGTCGCTCACCTCCGCCTGCGCGCCGGTCAGTAACGTGTACAGCCACGGACCGTACAGCGCTTCGGCGTCCGAGAGTGCGGGATAGCGTGCCTGGGCAATCGCCATCAGCATCGGATGGCCGAAGGCACCGGCGCCAGTGTGCAGGTCGAATGCGATAGCGACTTGCGCCGGCTGCAGAAAGCGTTCGGCAATGCTCCGCATTGTCCTGTTCGACCACGTGGCCTGAGCGCCGCCATAAAACAGCCCATCTGGATGCATGTATTGGCCAGCCCCGACGATCGACCGGTATTCGGCCCAGCCGATCGCCCCGAGTTGTGCGGCGAGAGCCTGGTCCGCGCGTTCACGCTGCGGACCGTCGAAGTCGCGGGCGGTATAGATTTCGTGGATCGCTTCGTAGCGCGGATTGAGCGGCAACGCCGTACCGAAGTCCAAATAGTTACGATTCAGATCGACGTTGTCTTCGTTGACGCGGCGCACCCATGCTGTACCCCAGGGATTGATCAGATGCACCATTAACACCGCAACGCCTTCCGGCAGGTCACGACCCGCAAGCTCGTGCAGCCATTCGCTTTGGCATGCGGAACCGTAATACCCTTCCACGCCATGCGTGCCGGAGATCGCCACCAGCACGCGCCGTGCGTCGGGAGAGCCGAACCACGCGACGTCGGTAGAGAGTGGTTCACCGCCAGGACCTTTCAATGGATGCGGGTAGGACGTCACCGTCGCACCCGCCGCTTCCGCGGCCAGCAGGAACTGCATACGCTGCCGCTCAAAGCCGGGTTGATCTGCGAAACCGTATTTCATACGTTCCTCAATGGTGGATGCGCGCAACGCGCTCGCCGCGCTCAAATCAATGGCTCATGCACACGACGGCTGCAAAGCCAGCGTGATCGGCGTGACGGGCCGCGCACAACAAAGCAGTAACTCGCCGTCGGGCGGCGGTATGAGGGGTTCTTCAAAATATTCGACGCGCCCCGATAGCACTGGCGTCAGGCAGGCATTGCAAATACCGGCGCGGCAATTGAAAGCCGGCGTATAGCCCGCCCGTTCGGCCATTTCCAGCAATGAATAGCATGACGGGTCCCACGGTAGCAGGTCCCCTTGCGGCTGAAATCGTACGGTGACAGCGCTGCCGGGCGCAGCAGCAAGCGGTGTCACGAGCGGCTTCGTAATGACAGTTCCCGGCGTGTCGGCTGAGTCATCTTCAAGAACGGTCGCCGGACCAAAGAACTCGTAATGGATCCGTTCCCGTGAAACGCCAAGCTCGCGCAACAAACGCCAGTTCGCTTGCATGAAGCCGGGCGGTCCGCATAAGTAAACTTCGTAATCGTCGAGCGGCAGCAGCGATTGCAATGTCGCTTTGGTCAGAAGCCCTTCGCTTTGGTACACGCCACGCTCGTCGTCCGCCGCAAGCGGATGGCGATAACACACGTGCACATGGACATCGCCGCGCGCTGCGGCAAGCATGCTTATCTCATCGCCGAACGCATGCATTGTGCTGTTCTCGCATGCATGCACAACATGCACACGCCTCGCCGATGCACGCACGAGACGATGCAGCATGCTCACATGCGGAGTCACGCCCACGCCTCCGCTCATCAGGATCACTGGCCGTTCATTGCCCTCGGCGCAGACGAACGCGCCTGCCGGCCCCGCCAGTTCAAGCTCGTCGCCCACCTCAATGTTTTGATGAAGATGGGTCGAGCCGCGTCCCGGCGGGGCGCTTTCGAGCTTGACGGAGATGCGCCAGTGGGTGGTGTCCGCGGGGTCCCCCGACAAACTGTAATGGCTAAGCAGCGATTCGCCGTCCGGCAACGTTAGCCGCACCGCGACGAACTGACCGGCAATGAAAGCAAGAGACCGTTTGGAGTCGATGGGAACCAGCTCGAACGATATGATGGACTGACTTTCCTGAGTCCGCCGGGCCACGCGAAAGCGTTCAAAAGCACGCTCAAAACCGCTTGACGCGGGAACACTCGTAACCGAACCCGTCATGTCACCGCTCCGTTTCTCGCCGGCTGACAACATGCGTTGGCATGGACACAGGAGCCGCCGCCGGTTCGCGCTCAATCATCTGCCCAAGGGCGCGCCTGAAGCGCAGCGGACCGGAATCAATCGCGAGATCGATGTTCGGTTTGCGCCGCCGCGCCATGCCCTTATGCACTGCGGTCAGGACAACCCGGTCTTCCTCGAACGCATGACGCACGTCTTCGTCGAACTGGCGGGACACGTCTTCATCGTTCGGGTCGAAGTTGCGCGTCTGGAACCAGTAATAGCGCGTCTGTGCATCGTTCACTGGCGTCATGAAGTTGTACGAATTCATCAGGAACACGTCACAGTGCGGCGGTCTGTCGTCCCCGCCCGTGCCGGCTGGTGTGAAGATCGCCTTGATGATCGCGTGCGATGGGAAGCGCACCTCGTAATGCTGCTTGCGGTCACAATTTCCCGCAAATTTGACGAACTTCGCATAGAACGGTGCGACTTCGACGTCGCGCATCCAGCGCGTCACCGTCACGCCCTTTTCCGACACGTCAGTCTTGATCGGTTCCGATTCGCATGCAGCGTTGCCGAATGATGAGCGATGCACCCACGCCACATGCGAAGGATCGAGCAGGTTGTCGGTGACGTACAGGTAATTGCAATCCACCGTCATTGCATCGCCTCGGTTGATGCCCCATGCCGGATCGCCCCACTCGTCGATCTGCAAGATTTCGTCCGCGTCTGCCGCATGCGCGTCGCCCATCCAGATCCATACCAGGCCATAGCGCTCGGCAAGCGGATAGCTGCGCACCTTCGCGGCGAGCGGAATGCGCTGCGAGCCCGGTGCCCGTACGCATAGGCCGGAGCAGTCAAATGTAAGACCGTGATAGCCGCACTCGAGCTCGTCACCTATTAGCCGCCCCATCGACAGCGGCAACATACGGTGAGGACATGCATCTTCGAGCGCGACTGGCGTGCCGTCCGCTTTGCGATAAAGCACGACCGGCTCGTCGAGAATCGTGACAGGCAACAGACCCTGCGTCACTTCCTTGTCCCATGCCGCCACATACCACGCGTTTTTCAAAAACATGTCCACTGCCTCCGGTTCGCATTGCCGCGACTAAGCCTAACGGCTTCGCTTTCGAGCATGTTCAAAGGATATGAAGCCAAAACATAAAAGAACAGCTGTCTACAGCTGGCAGATCCTTTAGAATTTCTAAACACATCGCACGACACCTTATCCTCGACGAAGGAACCATCATGGGCATGCTCCCACCCCTGCGCGCGTTGCAGGTATTTGAAGCTGTCGGCCGGTGCGGCGGCGTGACCGAAGCCGCCAAGCGCCTTGGGGTCTCTGCCGGCGCCGTGAGCCAGCAGATGAAGCTACTCGAAGACACGCTCGGCCTGAGTCTCATGCAAAAGGACGGCAAGCGGCTTCGGCTAACCACGATCGGGCGCCAATATCACGAAAGCTGCGCGGCGGCATTCGAGAGCTTGCGAATCGCACATGCGGAGATCGAACGTTCGAAAAACGTTCGCAATCTGAGCGTCAGCGCACTGCCTTCGCTGCTGTCAAAATGGCTCGCCCCTCGTGTTATGGAGTGGCAGGCGCAGCATCCAGAATTAACGGTCTATCTCGACGGCACGCATACCGAACCTTCGCCTGAGGGCTACGAGATCGATTTCCGCATCAGCTACGGCGACCGGGTTGCCGATGCTGATAATGCGATCGAACTGTTTCGGGACAGCGTTGTTCCAGCGTGCAGCCCGCACCTGCTGCAATCGAGCGCTCCGCTCGCCATGCCCGTCGACATCCTCGCGTATCCTCTGATCTCGGTGGACTGGCTGCCGAAATTCGCTTCGCCGCCTTCGTGGCGCGACTGGTTCGAGACCAATGACGTGGACTGCACGGCACTTCGCAACCCGCGGAATGTGTTCTCGTTGTCGAGCGTGGCAATTCAGGCGGCCATCGACGGTCATGGTTTCGTACTCGCTCAATCGTCAATGATCTGCGATGATGTCGCCGCGGGCCGGCTCGTCATTCCTTTCAAACGTGGTGTTCCATTGCCGTGGCCTTACTTCCTGACGTGGAAAAAAAGCGCTTTCGACCAGCCTCAATGCCGCAGTTTTCATCGCTGGCTCCTGAAGCTTGCGAAGGAACAGCAGCAGGTCAACGACCTGATGCTGCCCGACGCGGGAGAAGTGGCGAAGTAGCCCCGCCTCATGTGTTTGAGTGGGGCTTATGCTCAGAACTTATGACGGATACCTATGCGCGCCACCGCCTGCCTGTCGTTCGATGACGAATCGTCCGCGCCGCCGGTGTAAGCGTTATCCAGTGCGGTGCCGCTGTGGTCGCTCACTGACCTCTGCACACTCGCCATGACGTACACATCGGTCCGTTTGGACAGGTTATAGTCGGCAATTACTCCCAGTGTGTGCCAGCGAGGCTTCGTGCTGCCACCCGACGCATCGAGCTTCGCTTGTGTGTAGTCGTACATTGCCCCGAGCAAGAAGGCGGGCGTTACTAAGTAAGTGCCGTTCAATTCGAAGTTGTCGAATTTCAGTGAAGCAACACTTTGTCCGGGCGGGACGATTGAACCGCTGATATACGCATACGCGGTAGGATTCTTTAGGTCTGTATGGCTATAGACAAAGCCCAGCATGGCAGGGCCGAACGCATAGTTTATACCGGCGCCGAACACACGCTGCCGCTCAGCGATGAATCCTGCGTCATTGGTTGTCACCGCACCAATTGTATTTGCCCCTGGGTTGGCCACATTAAGATAGGCCAATCCCATGGAAAGTCCACCGAGCGTGTAGCTCGCGCCGGCGCTCTGCGCGTTGGCAGTCGAGAACTGCCCTGGGCTGTTCGAGAACGCGTACGTCGCGCCGAATTTTAAACCACCGAAATTCGCCGACTGATACTGCACGGCGTTGTTCAGGCGGAACGAGTTGTCTGTGTTGTCGTTATCGAACGGATGCTCGAACAAATATCCGCCCCAGTTGCCATTTGCGGTTAACGGAGCAACGAACTCCACTAAAGAGTCGTACTGCCGCCCGAAACTTAACGTTCCCGCCGTATCGTTCGATAGGCCAACGAACACCTGTCGCCCAAATTCTCGGCCGCCCTGCGCCAGGCGCCCACTGTTCACGTCGAATCCGTTTTCAAGCTGAAATAGAGCTTTGAATCCGCCGCCCAGATCTTCCGCACCCTTCAGGCCCCATCGGCTGCCTTGCGCGTCGCCACTTGACATCTTCCACTGATGCTGACCATTGAGATTACTATTGAAGTCCAAGCCTTCGTCAATGAGCCCGTAAAGCGTCACCGACCCCTGCGCCCGTGCTCCAGTCGCGGCGGCGCCCAACAGAAATAAACCGAGTACTACTTTTTTCATTTCAATCTCCGCGCTTGTTGTTATCGATTCGTTATGAATTGCGTATGGCGTTTCGCCTTACGCTGGAAAAAACAACGGATGTGCCAACGGTGCGACAGCCGAAAGCTTGGTATAGCGGGGAACGTCTGCCACGGGCGCGGAGGATGGCGCATGTCATCACCGACAAAAGCGAAGGCAGAATGCAAACAGGCATTCGCGCTGACGATGCTGAAGCGCGCCACATCCCGATATAGAGGCGTGCGCTGTCGCGTATAAACCCCCGTTGAAAGTAGGTGATCGCGGGGGACGCGCATCGTTTCGCGGTCAAACAACGCGCCCCTGCCGTCCCAAAGTTAAAACTAAACCCGCGGTAAGTGTTGTTCCCCTGCCAGTTTAAGAAGTCCCTGAATAACCAGCTTAGGTCGTCCGGACCGCTTACCGGCTTGATGCGGAGATTCGACGTTTGCAGATTGCGGTCGATGCCCGAACGCAGCGATGGAACTTCGCCTTCCGCAAAGATGTTGCTTACACATACTGCACTGTTACGGAAAAAGTCTGATGTCAGAATGGGCCACCACAATTTTTTCGGCACTTCCGCGCGTACTCACCGAGGTGCCTAGCTCCTCGCAAGAAGATTTGCGGGAGGCTAGATCAATCGCCGTAGATGTCGAAATTGAAATACTTCGCGGCGACGTGCTTATATACGCCGTCGTGGCGAATCGTGTCGATCGCCTGATTGATGCGAGCCTTAAGCGGCGCGTCGCCCTTGCGTATGCCGATCGCCACATCTCCAGCCACACGGCTATCATTCACCGGTTCGCCGGCAAGCGCGAAGCCCTTACCGCGTGGCGTTTTTAGGAAGCTGAAGTCCACCTGCACGGCGGACTGAAACGCTGCATCGAGCCGCCCCGTCACCAAATCCTGGTAGATCTGATCCTGGGTCTGGTAAGCGACAACCGTGACGCCCTTCGGCTCCCATTCGGTTTTGGCGAAACCTTCCTGTGTGGAGCCCTGCACCACACCGACACGCTGCCCTTGGAGCGCATGCGCAGTTGGTCGCAGTTTGGTGCCGATACGCGCGATCAATGCTGACGGACCGCTATAAAGTCGGTTACTGAAGTCGATCTGCTGACGTCGCGCCGCCGTGGCCGTCATCGCGGATAGAATCGCGTCGAACTTACGTGCTTGTAGCGCTGGGATCATGCCGTCAAAGCCCTGCTCAACCCAGATGCATTTCTGGTGCAGACTCGCGCATATCGCATTGCCCAGATCAATATCAAAACCTATTAATGAGCCATCAGGCGACTTCGATTCGAATGGCGGATAGCTAGGGTCCACACCGAAGTGGATCGCCTGTTGATCCTGTGCGTGCGCCGCCGCAGGCAACATCGCCAGTCCGCATAATGCCAATAGAAGAATCTGTTTCATCAAATTTCTCGCTGGTATCTAATTGATTTGCACGCTGGCTCAATTACCCGCGCGTTTCAGGCAAGAAACCGTTCGACTAGCTGGACCCAGTAGCCCGCGCCGGTCACCAGAATGTCGTCGTTGAAGTCATAACCCGAGTTGTGGACCATGCAACTGCCCTCGCCATCTCCATTACCGATAATCAGGTAACAACCCGGGCACTTCTGGAGGAACCACGCAAAATCCTCGCTAGCGGTGAGCTGCTGCAAATCCTTAATCAGCGCTGCTTCGCCTAGCCAGTCGCGTGCAACATTGGCAGCAAACTCGGTCATCGCGGCGTCGTTGACGAGCACCGGGAAGCTAGCTTCGTATTTCACCTCCGCGTGCGCGCCATACACGCTAGCTTGGGCCTGTACGACCGCGCGGATGCGCTGTTCGAGATGGTCCCGGACTTCGGGACGAAGCGCCCGCACTGAGATGCGCATGTTCGCTTCGTCAGGAATTACATTGGACGTTTCGCCAGCGTGGATCGCGCCAATGGTGATGACCGCCATGTCGAGCGGTGCAACATTGCGAGAAACAATAGTTTGTAAAGCGAACACAATGCCAGCACACACTACGATTGGATCGACAGCTTTGTGCGGCATCGCGCCGTGCCCGCCAGAACCAATGATACGCACCGTTACCTGATCGGCGGAGGCCATAAATGGACCTGCCCTAAAACCTAGTTTGCCTGCGGGAAACCCCGGCATGTTGTGCATCGCGAAGATTGCGTCACACGGGAATTCAGTAAGCACGCCTTCTTCAAGCATGCGGCGCGCGCCGGCAAGGCCTTCCTCCGCAGGTTGAAAAATCAGGTTGAGCGTACCGTTAAACGCACGGCTTTTCGCCAATTGCTTCGCGGCACCGAGCAGCATCGCGGTGTGACCATCGTGGCCGCATGCGTGCATCTTGCCAGGATGAATGCTTGCATACGACAGGCCGGTTTGCTCGTTAAGGGGCAATGCATCCATGTCAGCACGCAAACCAATGCTACGCGAGCTACCCCCCGCTTTTAGCGTGCCCACAACTCCGGTGCCCCCAAATCCGCGTCGCACCTCGTATCCCCACTCGAGAAGTTGCCCCGCGATCAGATCGCTGGTTATGAACTCTTCATAGCCCAATTCTGGATACGCGTGGATACGTCGGCGCAACTTGATCATCTCCTCAGAACTCGCATGCATGTCGGTGTGGGTATTCATCTGTTCTCCGAGCCACTAAAATTGACGGGTGTTTTAACTGCGGTTTGATGTTGACCTTGATCAGGTTAGACACCCAAAAAAACGAAGGAAACAAAGATTTTCTGCGTTATCGTTAAGTATTTCTAAACCAAATATTCCAACGACACGGCAGCGCTCGAAAGCAAGGCGCGACGGGTCCACCGCGGGTCAGATAATGGTAAGTGTTCTGCTTCAAGCCGAGGACAATGAATGTCTTCGCGAATACAACGATCACGTCTGCGACTAACGTGTCGACCAGCTCGTCATCTTCAACAGCAAGCAACAGACCGGACCTCCCAATTTGCGTCGACAACTAATTTAAAGGACGGCCCCACCCGAAACAGAGGTGCCCCCGTTCGTTCGGACAGGAAATCCGGTTTCTTAAGTGGATCCGCCTGGTAATTACGCCGCCAATTTTATCGCTGGCAGCATCGCGAAGTATGCCTCGTCCGGAGTCTGATCCGCCAGACTCGAGTGAGGCCTTTTCTGGTTGTATAGGTTCATATAATCGCCGATCGAACGCCGGGCGTGGCTTACCGAATCATAGGCTTTGAGATAGTTGAGCTTCCCCCTGTTTTTCGTGTTCCAAGGGTCGAACATTATGCCGCCAGATTCTTCTCCTGCTGAGTCGTGATCCAGTCTTGCAGGAACTGGGTCGGCGACACTTGGCCAAGCGTGGAGTGGCGACGACTCCGGTTATACAAGCCGTCAACACAACACCCATATTACCGAGTCGCGGAAAGTTCTCTATCGCTGGCACCCATGGTACGGACGTACGGTGCTGATCTTCAATACGGTGGAGAAGAACGGCGAGATCGTTCTGCGCTGCGCACTCGATCCACTCGAGACGGCGCGTGTATCGGAGGTGCCGCTGTGGATGTTCGAACCGGTTGCCTGTTGTCACGTTACTTCCGCAATTTCTCCCGTCGTCACCTGTGAGGCGCTACGCGATCTGAAGGGCGTTGTTGCAAAAATCGATGGTGCAGGCGAGCGTTCACCCGCGATCCTAACTTCATGAGATACGCACGGATTGCGGGCGTGCAAGTGTGACCATGTGGTTGATGATGCCAACACGGATGGCGATCTCCGTCGCTTGCGAACCAATGCAGCGCGCCGAGAGACAATTCCCTGTGAGCGTTTTAAAGCGGTACATCGTATTTTCGATCAGCGAACGTCGGTGGTAGCCGCTGCGCCTCTTCCATTCGTCTCGGCCGTCTCGCGCAATACCGTTGATGGCTTCATTTCGCCAGCTTCCTCCGGGTATGCTTTCCGACCAAGGTTTCGCGCCCTCGCGCGGCGGAATCGACGGCGTAGCGCCGCGCTCGGTGATCGCCTTATGGCACTGCTTTGTATCGTATGCACCGTCACCGCCTATCGTATCGATGGGTTCATCGACAGGAATCTGCGCCAACAAACCGGGCAATGCACTGGCGTCGTCGACATCCTGATGCGTCATCAGTGCCGCGCGTATCTGACCCGTCTTTACGTCCAGTCCCAGATGGACCTTACGCCACGTGCGCCGTTTAGAATAGCCGTGCTTGCGCACCTTCCATTCGCCTTCGCCGTAAAGCTTAACGCCCGTGCTATCGACAACCAGATGGACCGGTTCCCCGCTCGACATCTCGGGCAATCTCACCTGCAGGTGCTGTGCGCGGCGGCTCAGCGTCGTATAGTTGGGCACAATCAGATTTGCAAACGCAAGTTCACGAAGGCTTTGCACAAAGCCCTGAACGGCTCGAAGCGTCAAATGATAAACGTGCTTAAGCGTAAGCACGGCCTGAATCATGGCGTCCGAGTAGACCTGCGGCCTACCGCGTTTGACAGGCCCCGCTTCGCTCCCAGTCATGAATGCGCTTTCGTCAATCCACATAGTCAAGCTGCCTCGTGCGATCAGCCCCGCGTTGTACTCCGACCAGTTCCTGACTCGATAAACGCCTTTCGGCCCGAGGCTCTTGCGTTCGTCCTTGCGCATCTTCCCGCCAAATATCGAGAATCTACGCAGTTCCTCATCGAGTTAACAGAGGCAGTGCCAAGACCGTTGCGCGTAAACGTCATCTCTGCACCGATCTCTTTATTGCAACAACGCCGATCTGAAGCGCTTGCTCGCTGATACGTCGCTTGCCGCGCAAGCGAATATGGTACAAGCCGAGCACCATCCTTTGCTCCTTACCGGAGGTGCTGATGCGACGCGCGACGAGCCCACGACCGGGCGATCAACTCGACCTGTTTCATCCTTACCCGAAGACACCGCAGTGGACGCACTTGCCACCGGAGGTACGGCAGCAGACGATGCGCTTGCTGGTGCAATTGCTGCGGCAACACCGACGCGGGCTGTACGCCGCCGCACTCCAACAGGAGGTGTGCGATGAGTGACAAGATCCAGGCGCAGCATCTGGCGCGCAAGGCGATGCTGTATGTGCGCCAGTCGTCGGCTTACCAGGTCAGCCACAATCTGGAGAGCCAGAAACTGCAGTACGCGATGCAGGATCGTCTGCACCAGTTGGGCTGGCACGAGGTTGAAGTAATAGATGAGGATCTGGGCCGCTCTGCAGCTGGCACGCAGACACGCTCGGGTTTTGAACGGATGGTGGCAGAGGTCTGTCTTGGGCGCGTTGGCGCGGTTGCCGCTCGCGAGGTTTCGCGATTCGCGCGCAACAGTCGCGAGTGGCAGCAACTGGTCGAAGTTTGCCGTGTCGTCGATACCGTCCTGATCGATCAGGAGACCGTATACGCGCCACGGCTAAGCAATGACCGTTTGCTGCTTGGATTGAAGGGCAGCCTCAATGAATACGAACTGGATCTTCTGCGTCAGCGTTCGGTGGAAGCGCGCCGCGAGAAAGCCAGACGCGGCGAGCTCATCATCACGGCGCCCGTCGGTTATCGCAAGACCGAAGACCAGCGCCTGGAGAAGGATCCGGATTTGCGTGTGCAGGAAGCCATCCGTTCAGTGTTCCGCCAGTTCGCCGCGATTGGTTCTGTACGCCAGACTTTACTATGGTTTCTGGAGCACGGCCTGCAGTTGCCGGCGTGCACACCGCGCGGCGAGATCCACTGGAAGCGGCCGTACTACGGAACGGTGTACCAGATCCTGACCAGCCCGGTCTACGGTGGCGCATATGCCTATGGCAAGACGGAATCTACGATCTACTACGAGGGCGGAGAACCGCGCAAACGTGACCAACGCAAACCACGAGATCAATGGTTGGCGCTGATCCCCAATGCTCACGAGGGATACGTTGATTGGGATGAGTTTGAACGAATCCAGCGCGTGATCCACGCCAACGTGCGTCTTGGCGGGCAGGCAGGTGCTCCCAAGAACGGCGAGGCGTTGTTGTCGGGGCTATTGCGGTGCCGGCGGTGTGCGAGCAAGCTGACGCTACACTACACGGGTAACCAGTATGACGCCTTGCGCTACACCTGTCATCGGGCGTGGCTCGACAAAGGGCAGCCTCGCTGTATCGCCTTCGGCGGTACACGCGTGGATGCGGCCGTTGCCCAGGCGGTCTTGCGCGTAGTCCAACCTGCAGCAATCGAGGCGGCGATCGTGGCGCGTGAAGAAGAGGTCCATAAGCATGACGAAGTACTGGCTGCATTGCAGCGCGATCTGCAAGCGGCCCGCTATGCAGCGCAACGCGCGCAAAAGCAGTACGACGCTGCTGATCCCGACAACCGACTCGTCGCCGACGAGCTGGAGCGGCGCTGGAATGATGCGCTAGTGCGCGTGGAGGAACTGGAATCGCGAATCGGGCAGCAGTCGTACGCATCCGGCCAACTCCCGCCTGCGCAACCTGAGGAGTTCACGGAACTTGCCACCGCGCTGGAGTCGATCTGGCCGCACGCCGATGCTCGCTTGAAGAAGCGCATTGTGCGCACATTGATTCACGAAGTCGTCGTCGACGTCGACGACACGGCAAGCGAGATCGTACTCGTCATTCACTGGAAAGGCGGCGTCCATACAGAAGTCCGCGTACCGCGACGGCGCCGAGGCCAGAACGCCACTCATACATCCCCGGAAGCAATTGATGCCGTGCGCCAGCTCGCACGCATCTGTCCGGATTTGTTGATTGCCAGCGTGCTCAATCGCAATGACCTGCGCACCGGTCGGGGTAACTTCTGGACTCAGGAGCGCGTTACCTCGTTGCGCAGCCACCATCAAATCCCCGTCTATTCGAGCGAGCGGCGCGCGGCCGAAGGATGGATGAATCTGACTGAGGCCGCGGCGTTCATCGGCGTGAGTCCCAAGACCCTCAGGCTCGCAGTCGAGGGCGGCGACATCACGGCAGAACATCCGTTGTCCAATGGGCCATGGATCTTCAATCGTAATTCACTGAACACCATCGCTGTCACCGAACTCGTCGCGCGCACTCGCGCCCGGCGCGGACGCCCCGAAATACCAACGGCACAACAGGGCTCTCTAGATTTATCAACGACATAGCGAGGTTGGGCATTATGAAACATACTTGTATAACCGCCAACGGCGCCACTCACGCCTAGGTTATGTTCCGCCCGCGTTGTTTGCTGAAGCGTTTAGCAAAAAACAACAGGCGGCTTAAGAAAAGAGTGTCCGCTGTTGACAGTACACCTCAATGGGTAGTCGAACGTACTCATGCCTGGTTCCACAATTTTCATCGTCTCCGAGTCCGCTACGAGCGACTCGCCATGATTCACGAAGCTTTCTTGAAGTTCGCCGCTTGTTTAATCTGCTGGAATACCCTTCAGCGATCCACGTCGGCTTTTTGAAACCGTCTCTTAATATCGAAACCAGCTGAACACTGGATTGGTGGCGAATGTTCGAGCCCCGAATGGCAACGTTCTTCCGGAAGGTATCCGGTTATTCCACATACGCGGGATTCCTCGCAGATCCCGCCCGCGCATACGCATTTCTCGTCGCCAAGGTCGCGAAGTGCACGCGCACCATAGCGCCTGCCGAGGAACTTGATCCACCTGAATCGGGCAATGTCACTACGTACGACCTACTTTACGACGCCATCGGACGAGCACGCCCTGCGACAAGCGTTATCGTGCAATAAGCGGAAATGATCGCTGAACCGCTTGAGCTCTATGCAACGCTTGAACGTTGCATGAGTTATCCAGGTCCGTATTTACTGGAGGTCCGAGTTTCCGCAGACATACCGCCACTGCTCTAGCAGGTCGCTGAAATACCGACTACGAATGTCATCGCGAACGCAGCTGAGAGCGTTTAATAAAGACCCCTACTGCCTGAAGAGATCATGCGCGGCAACGACACGTTTACCGAGAGTTTGTTTTCCGTGCGCAAGCTGGAAGACTTCGTTCCAAGCGCGCATCCACTGCGCTCGATTCGAGTAATGGCGAACGATGCGCTTGCAAAGATGGACCGGCTGTTCGCCAGGATGTATGAGGCCGACGTCAAAGGCGGACGCCCGAGCATTGCGCCGGAGAAGTTGCTGCGAGCTATGCTGCTCCAGGTGCTATTCAGCATCCGCTCGGAACGTCAACTTATGGAACAGGTGCAATACAACTTGCTGTTCCGCTGGTTCATTGGCTTGGCAATGGATGACGTGGTGTGGGTGCCCACGGTCTTCACCAAGAACCGCGAGCGGTTGATTAAGCACGACGCGGTAATCGAGTTCTTCAACGAAGTGGTGAAGATCGCCGGGAAGAAGGAACTGCTCTCGGGGGAGCATTTCAGCGTGGACGGTACGTTAATTCACGCCTGGGCAGGCCACAAGAGTTTCGTACGTAAAGATAGTGACGATCAGAACAACGAGGGCGGTGACGACAAGGGCGACTTCAAGGGTAGCAAACGCAGCAACGAGACGCATCAGTCCAAGACTGATCCTGAAGCGCGACTTTATCGTAAGGGGAAGACCGCCAGTGAATTGCGCTACATGGGCCACACGCTCAGTGACAACCGCCACGGTCTGATCGTCAACGCGCGCGTCACATGCGCTGACGGGCATGCTGAACGCGAAGCGGCCAAGGTCATGCTTAACGATGCACGGCAAGCAATTGACGATGATCGTGTCGAAATCACGGTGGGCGCGGATAAGGGTTATGACGCGCAGGAATTCATCGAAGCTTGCCAGGAGATGAAGGTAACCCCGCACGTGGCACAAAACACCTCGGGACGGCGCTCGGCTGTCGCCGACACAATCGCAGCGAGTGTGGGCTATGCCATTTCTCAACAAAAGCGCAAGTTAATCGAACAAGGCTTCGGGTGGGTGAAGACCGTGGGTCGTATGCGTCAGGTCACGGTACGGGGGCTGAAGAGGGTTGACCAAATGTTTGTTCTGAACATGGCCGCCTACAACCTCGTGCGCCTGCGCTCATTAGGACAAGTCCGCCTGTAGAGGCAAATTAGGCAACGACATAGCGCGGAAACGATCTACGCCACGCCGAAGACGTCGGTATTAGCGCACGAAATTTCGCAATGTAAAAATCACGACATTTGTCGCTCAGGTCGAGGGAACAATCGTCTTTTCATGGCTGTATTTCCGCAGCCTGCTAGGCGGACCACTTCCGCTTGAATTTAAAGGCCAAGCCCGCTTAGAAACGCATCGATCTGCCGCTCGAACCGCGGCCGGTTGTAATCCACTACCGCCATGCGCCACACGCCTTGCAAATAGGTCGTGATGACTTGCGCAACTACGCGCGGGTCTAGTGCTGCATCAAGTATTCCTTTATCCTGATCCTCGCGCAGACGCTGGGCAACACGGGCATCGAAATGTTTCATGCCTTGCTCAACGCGTTCCCGCAAGTCGGGCTCCGCCAGGACTTCCTCGCTCGTCATCGCGGCGAACATGCAAAGACGAGAGGGTGTTTGCGGGTC
>NZ_MTHB01000132.1 GCF_002220365.1 Caballeronia sordidicola
GCTGGGCCTGCTGCAGTTCTTCTTCAATCACCGCCGTTTCATGCGCAGCCGGTGCAGCGAGCGGCGCGGCAAAAGTCCGCGTGAAGTGATGACGGGAGAAGATCATCCGCACTGGCTGACGCTACTCGGACTCGGAGCGCTTCAGCCAGGACAAAGTTGATCGCCTGAGGTCGCGGACCTCAAATTGATTGGCATTCCATATTCATCCTGCCAGAAAAAGCGGGACGATTCAGCTCGTCTGTGTAACGCAAAAAACACGGGTTTTGAACCACGCCCAAACGCCGTAGTCCTGGCCATGGATATGAAAACGATTCAGATGCTCATCGCTCCAACCAAAGGGGATCTGCAGGTGTGGTGCAAATCGGTGATCGTGATATCGCTGCGCACCAGAAGCCGTCGCCAGATCATCGGACTGATCTGGCGAAGCCATACGTGGAGCCGATAAATCCCGACGCCCGGTTCTTCGTCCATGATCAAGCAAGCTTACCAAAATTCAGGACCTTACCCTCCAGCCCCCACTTTGTTCCGCTCACACATTCAAACGGTCTGTCTAATGTACTCGACCAGATAGCGACCGCTTCGCCAGCGCTCGCGGTGGACAGGCGACTCCAATGGCTCGAGCAAAATCGCGTGATCAGGTACGAGAGACCCTTGATATAGATCCAAACTGATCGGCGCTGCGCCTGAGAAGCCAATTATGTGCGGGTCGAGAGACGGCGGCCGGGCCGGTCACGGCCTTTCGCCGATGGGAAATTGGCCCTGAGACAACGGAGTCCACAAACAAGAAACCGACACCTGACTGGCTTTGTGAAGCATATCTTCGCACTCGGTGCAGAAATGTGCTTTTGGGTTCAGGTAGCACGTGGCGAGCATCGTCACGATGCCAATTTCGCATGCGAAATTAATCCTGCGGGTCTCGCCGATGCACATACGCCCTACCAGTCAAACGCATTTGCCGCCCCGGTCTTCTCCACCGGCAGAACGGTTTCTTTGCGAATTGCGTTTCTAACGGTCGATGGTTTGAGGCTGTATAGATCTGCGATGGCCTCGACGCTCATACCTGATTCGGCCAGCTTCACCCATATAGTAAGCCGCTGGTCCCGGACGTCCTGCACGGTGAGCCCCATTGCCTTCCGGAAACCAGCCTCTATCGCTCGCTGCCCGCGTTTCTTCGCCTCGGTGTACGAAAAGTTTCGCTGGCGGTACAGGGTGTTCAAGACCGACTCGGGCTTCACCTTGTAGAGCGAGGACACCAGCTCCACGCTCATACCCGATTCCAGGAGCCGGATCCACGTGTCGTACCGGATCTCAAGAACTTGCTTTGCCGTGATCCCCTGTGACTTTCGAAACAGGAAGACCTGCATGTGCTTTACCCCGGGAATGGATTCGGCAATTTGGGTGTCGGCGACCCCCCTGCTCAGACCTTTATTAATTAGCGTTTTCTGTTCGGCAGTCAGCATAGGGAGGATGGCACGGGACATCGCCAGAGGCGAGGAGACCGACATTACAATTCAAAAACAAAGGGCCGGAACGCAAAAAATAAGCGCCGGACCACTCGCGCTACTTTAACCCGACAGGCGTGACGCTGGAACAAGCCAATCCCCACGGGGTGTATAGAACTGTGGCCTGGAACACGCTGCGCAATTCTCAGGTCGCAGTCGCGCGCAATGTTAGCCGATCGCGCAAGACGCATTTGTTAAGTTTTGTAATTTGCCATGCAGACGCGACGTCGAGTCGCCGCTCCGTCCGCGAAACCTTGTGACCCCGCGGGGCAATTAGCCCGACGCGTTCGTCACGACTAGCGGGCCATCGAGATGACCCCGTTCACGAGCTGGCTGAACATGGCAGCGTCGCCGCCTGTGAACTCCGGCGTTACGATGTACGTTCCGGCGACCGCGACCGCCGGGGTATTGGTAATCTGGAGCGATTTCTGAAGAACTAGAAGCGCTTGCAGGCTGCTTCCCAGCGAACCGGCGTGAGCCTCGACCAGCGCTGGCACTGAGACCGGCACGTGCGCCGCCCGTCCTATTTTGTCGATCCCCGCCCAGTTTCGCGTCGACAATCCCTTATCCTGAACGCCGATGAACGATGCTTCCATGAAATTATGAAGGTAAGCCGGATAGTATTTTTGGATGGCGAGATAACTCAGCGCGAACTCAATGCCGTCGGCTTTATTAACGAGCGGTGTAAATGCGAATGACTTTTCAGCCGGCAGCGTTGCTTCAAGGTTTTTGAAGAATTGAAAGTACATCCGGGAAAACGGACAACTTGGTGAAAAAAAGACCCGTACCGTTTCATCCTCACCCGCAATGGGTTTTACCTGCAGATAGGGCTTCAGTTGTTCCATGCCCGGCGGCACCTGGGCATATGCGGCCACCGGCCCCGCAACAGCGATTGCTGCAGCAGCGAGCAACGCAATGCGAATGCGCTTCATATCAAGCCTCTTCCGTTTCAATAATGTCGGTGATCGCCGCGAGCTTTTCCGCTTCGAGGAATGTAGAAAGTTCAGCTTTACCGCCCTTGTCCGCGGCGCGGTGGTATTCATCTATCGCATGCGCCACTTGCACGAAGTTGAGCCCATGTTGCTTGGCCAGTCTCACGCGCAGACTCGGGTGCGCTTCCGCATCGGTGTTGCCCTCCAGCCTCACCATGCACTCTGACAGCAGCGAACCGTGTCCCTGCACGGCCCGAACCCCGCCTACTGCGAGCGGCTCGAACTGGTGCTGATCGCATGCGGCTCGATAGATCGCCGATACGTCGACGCGCTCAGCACGAAGAAGCTTCTTGATTTCTGCCGTTGTGACAATGGCCTCGACAAGGGCTACCTTGCCGTCCTTGTTCCCGGAGACGACTTCAGTAATCTGTCCGTCCAAAACCATCCCGTTTGATCCGAGCCAGAACTGCTCATCTCGGGTCAGCGTGCGAGCGTGCGTCACGCCTTCGTACTTATCGAGCAGTCGTTGCGCGACCACCAGCTTCAACGTCTCCGCCACCCGGTATGCGTCGCGGTCCTTGTCCAGCGTAAGGTCAATCGTTCGTGAATATGTCTCCGAGCTGCTGTTCGTATGTAGAGTCGCGAGCACTAGGTGCCCCGTCTGCGCAGCCTGAAGCGCAATCTCCATTGTCTCGGCGTCGCGGATTTCGCCGATCATGATGATGTCTGGATCGGAGCGCAGCGCGGACCGCAAGGCGCGCGGGAACGTGATATTGCCGCTCACCTGAATCTGCTTGATCGGCCCGCGGCCTCGCAGCGCAATTTCCACCGGATTCTCGATTGTATGAATCGCCCGTGTGCCATCGTTGAGGATGGCCAGCATCGCATTCAAAAGCGTCGTTTTACCGGAGCCGGTCGGGCCGGTTACGAGAATCAGGCCGCTCGGCTCAGCGAGCGCCCTGAGAATGACCGCCATCAGGGAATAGGACAGGCCCAGCTCGTGAAGCTTCGGCGCTCGCTGCGAATCGAGCAATCGACAGATGAAGGCGAAACCGTCGTACGTCTTGACGTATTCAACCCGCACGTCGACTGAGTAGGTCACCTCTCCTTCGAACGGCTTTAGTCCCTTGGCGATCGCAAATTTCGCGGGCAAGATAATTTCAAACCGGGTGGAGGCTATTTCAGGCGTCGTCGCGCCCTGTGGGGTTCCAGTGACCTGAAACATCTTGGTTTCCCAGTGCCTGCCGAGAGACGCCTGATACTTGAAGACCACGTTTCTGAAACCGGCCGGCTCACGAATATTCACGTGGATAACGGGAGAATCGCGGCTTCCGTGCCCACCGATATGGACATCCGACGACTTGCTGATGATGGCCCATACGAACAGGTTGCGAATGTCCTGTTCAATCGGTGCCTCTTCGGTGGAGCCCTCCTTCACCATCATGATTGCCCTGCGTTCGGCTTCCCCGAGAAGCGGAATTTCGGGTACTACAGGTATACATCTGTCGGTCATCGGCTACCCCCGGTCATGGCTGCGGCTCCGCAATTTGTTGCGCTTCCGTCAAGCAACACAATATTGATTTGAGTCGGCAATGGAACTGATTATAATTTAACAATAGTCCTCCCTCAACTGAACAATGCCAACTAACGCGAAGCGCTTCCGACTACCGATAGTCTCATGGCCCGCGATGATTCTCCTTGCGCTGCTATCACGCTCCGCTTTCGCGCAGGACGAGCCCACGACCCCCGAGAGTGTTAAGGGGTTCGCGGAGTCAACCTTCAACTCAGCGTTGTTCAAGGGCATCGTATCGAGCTACCACGCCCAGAATGCCGCAGTCGTCAACAGCGTCAATGACATCGCGATCGCGCAAGCCAAGGCTGCCCTTCCGCAGTCGTCTGAAATTGGAAACAAGCTTCGCTACGGGACGCACAATGTGGTTAGCAACGACGGTGAGACGATCGTGATGTGGATGATCTCTCTCACCACTGCAAACGGCGCGGATCGCGAGAAATTCCTCGCCAAGCTGCGCGACCTGGCTGCCCGTCACAATCCTGAAGCGCTGACCTTCATGGGATTCGTATCGGAATATGGTCTGTTCGGTGCGCCCAGGAACGAGAGCAACGCCATCGATCTCTACAGGGCCGCCGCGGCCTTCAACTATCAGCCCGCGATCTACGACCTTGCTGTGGCCTCGGCCTACGGAAAGGATGGGCGCGCGGACATCAACAACGCTGTTGCGTTGATCAGTCAGGCCTCGGCTATTGCGCCAGATGCTTCCTACCGGGTCTGTGGCTTCGGCGCGTTCCTGAGCTATCGACAGGGGAACCGCCAGGAGGCTATCAGATACACGCAGTCTTGCTGGTCCGATCTTGCCAGCATTCCGAAGGCCCTTTACAACGATCAGGTGACGCCCACTCAACGCGTGATGCTCTTGCGAAATTCGATCGCCACAGGGGTTGACGACGGCTATTCCCTGCTTGAGCAGGTCACGCATGACGCAGGCTCGGAGCCGCAGTTCCTCGCATGCAAGTACATGCTCGTCAACCGCTACCACCGCTCTCTGAACGGCAACACGTTGAAAGACGACGCCGTGAAGTGCTACCAGCAATCGGCGCCGCCCTTGGCTGATCCGAAAATGACGCTTGTGCGGCTCGATACTGTCGTTCCCGGCATCATCGGCTTCGTGCCTACAGAGATTTGCGTTTTGGCGAAGCTTCGGGCATCCAATCACTTTCACTATGCATGGAGCGTCCCCTTTCTGCCCTTCCGGCAGCAGGACGTCGATCTATTTGAACCGTTTGTAAGTCATACAAAACAATAAAGGCCATAACATGAGACTGACCATCTCTGCTCTGACTTTGAGCGTAGCAGCACTTGCCGTACCGGGGATAGGGCACGCAGAAGGCGACACGCCAAAGAGCGTCCTCACGACTGCAGTCGTCAACGGATCGGCGAGCGCCCCACTTCCGGACATTCCGCAGTACGCCAAAATGATTAAGGCTGTGCAGGAAAGGACTGGCAGCACTGGCCCGTTGATGATCTATGCCCAGCGCATGACCAGCTTCAAGGACCAGCCACGTTGCGGGCGCGTTGCCTATATCATCGCTCAGCCCAGCTCAAACATGGCATGGAGCCAAATGGGTGGCCAGCTCAATATTTGCGATAACGGCGATCCTCCTTGGCGCATCTGCAACGGCGACCCGCGCAAGCTGGTACCGGCGAACGCGGAGTGCCCGGACCACTCCGCGACCGCCGACGCGCCTGAGGTCGCGGCGGCCATTCAGGCCGCGCTCGATCACGGCGGTTTAACACCGGAACAGGCACTGAAGGGACTGAACCGCAACAGTGCTGCGCCGTCGCCTGCAGGAGTCGGAAAAGGGGTGAAGCAATGAAGCGCTGCCTCGCTTTCCTTCTCTTTTTCGCAGCCCATGTCACCTTCGGCCAGAGTGCCACCGATCTGGCGAACGGAACCTCGTTCGCAAATTCGATCGCGCCAAAGTCGGCGTCTCAGGTCGTGAACCCTTCTGGCGTGAGCGCGAGCGCCTGGGGAACGCAAACGTCTGCGCCCACTGCAGTGCCCAGCGGGTTAGGTGGGTTCTCGAGTCCGAACACTGACTCGACGCTTCTCAACACAGCGCAATCGTCGAGTCTCACGGCGATGGGCAATCAGACAATGATCAATTGCGCAAACTTCGTCCCGGGAAGCGACCCATACCAGAATCAGGCGTGTGCGGCCGTCAACTTTCTGAACAACCAGTGCATGCAGGCAACCACTGGGGAAAAATCTGTGCTAGGAAATTCCGGCATCGGACAAGGCAGTAGCTCGAACTGCGCGGGTACCTATGGTGCCGGCTCATCACAATTCGGATACGGCAACACGGTCACCATAAGCGATCCGATGTTTACCGGGACACTCGGCTTGGCGACCGCGACGCTAGGGCAGACCTGTACGACCCAAACCGTTGTAACGCAGCCGGCGCAGTATGCGACCAACACTTGCATCATTTCGACCGACGAGGAGGACGACTCCTGCTCGCAGTACCTCAACACGTCCGTCACGAAATCGATCACGGAATCGATAGCTACCGACAGCTGTCAATCCGGTGGGTCGCTTCAAAACGGCACTTGCGTCCAGACAGAAAACTACGCGCCCACAGTATCCTGCCCCGCCGGTTATGTTCAGGGCGCTAACGATACGTGCGTAGACACGTCGACCTTGGCGGGCACGCCCTATTGCCCATCCGGCACGACTGCGGCGCACACCGACACCGGTTCGTTGCTGTGCCAAGCAAATCAGACATTCCCCAGTGGACCGCCGGCCACCTACGAAGGGATGGTGCTGGAGCTGGCGTACCTCAACGTTATTGGCATCTACTTGCCCTTGCAGTCCTGCCCGGCGGGCTACACGTTCGACGGATCGCAATGCACGGAAACGATCACGACCGGTCTGAGTTACAGCTGTCCAAGCGGGGGATCGCTTCAAGGTCAGACCTGCGTGACGACTACCGCGACTTCCGTGACCGTAACGTACAGCTGTCCGAGTGGCCAAACGCTTAGCGGGACCAACTGCATCACGCAGACCCTGTCAACGAGCTGGAGCGATACCTGCGGCATTTATGAAACAAGTGCCGGTGTCTCCCTTGGAACGCCGCAGAACTGATGAGACCCAGCATGACGCTCAACCTGATTATCCGGCGCGCGCTTACGTTTTTTTTCTGTATGCTCGCCCTGACCCACGTCGAATGCGCCTTCAGCCAGACGTATGCGCCTGGCGCATGTTCTGCCATCCCGGGCTCCAAAACCTGCATTGACACGACCCCTTGCAAAACAGACGCGACCGGCCAGCAGATCTGTCTTTCGACCGCGTTGTTGCCCACAGGCGCAATGGCCGTTCCCTATAGCTGCTGGCAGTACTCGTACCAGTACGCATGCACCGGCACTACCACGGACACATGCACGCCATACGAACACAACTCCGCATGCGGTGTTACTGCGAGCCAGTGCAACGACAAGATCGCCGAGTCAGGGGTATGCGATGAATGGACATATACATATAAATGCCAGACTCAGGCCCAACAGACTGGTCAGCAAACGACCTGCACCAGCGGGCTGTTTAATGACTCGTCATTCACCACGCCAGCCAACAATAACAATTCGTTCGCGATGGGTGCCCTTGGTCTGGAAATGACTGGCGAGGCACAAACCTACACCGACGGTAACAGCATTTTCTCAGGCGTTGCGGAAAGCTGCCGGAAGGGTTACGAAGGGATCCAGAACTGTTGCAAGAGCACGCCGGGTGGACAAACCAATTCACAGATTTTCACGCTTGCCCTTAGCGCCGCGGGATCTGTCGTTAAGTACGCAGGCGAAAAGGCCATCGATCTGGCATCGCCCTATGTGTTCGATGCGATGTATGACAATGGCATCTTTACCCAAGCGTTGAGCGACAATTTCACAACCGCTTTCGATATCGGTGCTGCCAACGGTGGCGGAACCCTCGGTACCGACCTGGCCGCGAACGGCCTCTCAATCGGTGCCTACGGCTTCACCTACGGCACGGGAACGATGTCGGCTGGGGTCCTTGGCGGAAACATGGAGATAATATCCGGCTCGGACGGGTATCTCGCGTTTAACCCCTATGTTTTCGCGGCGATGGTGGCCATTCAGGTGATCGAAGCGCTTTCCAAGTGCAGCCAAGGGGAGCAACTGCTTGCACTGCATAAGGGGTCCGGCCTGAGCACCTACATCAACGAAACCTGCGCCAAGAGCGTCGGCGGCAGCTGCGTGCAATACGTCGACAACTATTGCTCGTTCAATTCGCTTCTCGCCGAGATCATCAACATTCAGGGTAAGACTCAAATTGGATTGCCGCTCGTCGGTTGCGGTGGCCTGACGCCGGCGCAGCTGAGTTCCATTGATTTCAGCAAGATCGACTTCAGTGCCTTCACTTCGCAGATGGTAGCGCAAGCGACGGCCAACTTGCCGACAAACATCTCGGGCAACTACACGCCGATCGAGCAAAACAGTAGTAGCGGTTCGGCGCAGTCCGGCAGCTCCGCAGTACTTCCGACCTACCCCTCTAAATAGCCAAAATCATGACCAAAGTTAAAGTGTTCCTCCGCAAGGCGCTGCTCGCTATCGGTACGCTCGCCCTGATCGCGTCTGTCTGTGTGTCAGGCTTGCTCTACGTGAACAAGCGAGCGATGGAAAGGCAGATTCATGAACAGACCGACCAGGTGTCAACGTTGAGCAAGCAGGTGGGGAAACTCGCGGCGAACAACGACCTCGATGAGTCACAATTGGCCACACTGCGTGAACAGGTGAAGACGTTGGGACCCGACAACGAGAAGTTGAAAGCCAGTGTGGGCGCGTTCGCGACACAGGCGGCTGCATGTGACACCTTGAAGAAGACACTCAACGTGAAAGGGTAGAACGCTATGAGCAAGTCACTAAACATCCGTGCCCTGCTGGTGGCAACGACACTGATCCTGAACGCGGGTGCCTGCCATGCTGCGCCGATCGTGTTCGATACAGACAGCGCTCACGTCATCGTCGTGCGGCCGCTCGATCTGTGGTCGGGCGATAGTTCCACGCTCAATTCCACGTTAAAGTCGGTAAGCAAGCGCCGTGTATCGTACGACGCCATAGCGCCAACCGGTGAATTTGTGCGCGGCAGCCCAACTGTTTTCCAGAGCGTCGGCGATGATCCGATCGCACAGGGTGTCGAGGCAGCCCTTAACGGTCTCGGCACCAAGCTGGTTAACTCCGACCTATACTTTTTTCATGTATCCAAGGCGACCGCCATGACGCCGGCCGACTATGCACAATTCGCTAAGGTACAGGACGCGTACTACACTCGGTTCGTAATCAGCCAGGGCGACCCACGAGACCTGACGGGGCATGTTGGCGTGCGAAAAGTTCTCGGAACCGTGCTCGCGGCAGGATCTCTGCTGATTCCGATGCACGCGTTGGGCGTCTCCACCGGCGCGCAGGTAATGGTCAACTCCGGCGCGGCAGAGGGTGTATATAACGTGGCGGCGCAGACTCTTGCGGCGCTCCCCCCCGCGTCTCTCCCTGACTTCGACCCGACCGCGTACAAGCAGATCGATGTGCGAATGGTGAAGTTCCGACCGGAAGCGCCGGGTGAGGTCATCATCGCGTACAAGACCGACAAGACACCTGAGGCTGAGCAGGACGCCCTCATCAAGGCGATCGTCACGTTAACCCATTCCATTACACACAAGTCGACATGAGCGGCTTGTAAACTTTCGCGGCTTGCCGTTTACTCTTGCTTTTTGCGCGGCATGCGAATGGCACGAACAACGGAGAGCTGGGCGGCAATGGAATTCAAGGGTATCGATCTGGGCGACAAGCGCCTGAACCGGCGGGCGATCCTGCTGGCCGAACAACTGTCGGGTAGTCCGACGGCGAGCATTCCTCAGGCGTGCGGCGGCTGGGCCGAGACGGCAGCGGCTTATCGGTTCTTCGCGCAGGACAAGCTGGAATGGACCGACGTCATGGAGCCACACTGGCAGAGCTCGAGCGAGCGGATGCGGGCATGCGAGG
>NZ_MTHB01000285.1 GCF_002220365.1 Caballeronia sordidicola
ATTGCCGCGAGTGTTGGCAGTTTCGCCGATCCAGAGGCCAACACCGGCTGGATATTTCTGGGCAAAGCACATGGTCATCAATTGATGGAGGCGGTGCTGTCGGAGGCGCACTTCGATCAGGTTGTCGTGTTGCCTAAACCCGTCAAGATTAACGCGGGAGATCTGATCGGGCATCTGGGCCACTACGACCATTTAAGAGAGCCGAGCGCGGGCAACCGGATGGTGCACATCGAGGTGTTCTGCGATGAGAAGATCAAGCCGTACATCGAGCAGGGCCGGGCGTGGGGCAAGGTACGTTAGGGCCGCTACTGGAAAGCATGCGGGTCGCCGACCCGATCGCATTTAAGGGATGTTTTGACTCCAATTCAAACTATGACGTGCTCGAAGCGGCGCTTTCTACAGGAAACCAAGCGGCATTGTTTAGTTGGGCAACGACCCAGCAAGCACAAAACAGAAATTGGAAACAGTCATTTGCAAATTTGGGCGACATATTGAGTTTCCAAGAGATGCAAGTTGATACTGCTAGCGCGGCGTATCATCCAGGAGTACTAAAATGTGTTGAATTTCTTCGAACGATTTCGCCGGTATTGATGAATCAGGTGGAGCTTCAATCATATTGTGCATTCTATGATCTTGCCGTTCAACAAAACAACTTGCATCCGGCAATAAGTCAAATCAAGGCTAGATATGAAAGTGAAAAACCAACGACTCAAAGAGGGCTTGTAAAAATCGCCCTCGAAGAGCGAGCTAGAAAGGCTTTGCCTCAATACGTCTCTGATTGTATGAGTCGTCGATTAGGCATACTCCAACAAAGCAGTTTTGCGAGTACGGAAAATGGAATTACTCGTCGTAGAACGAACGCGAATTTCGAACTAATTTCAAGAGATGCAACGAAATATGTCTGTAATATTTAAAATAATATCATGTACTGTCATGGCTTCTTATGCCGTTTTCGGATTCGATTTGGCGCGGGCGAGATCGGGCAGCTCCGTTAGCGAGTGCAGTTCGAGCCAAGAATGCATATTTCATCCGAGCAACAACGATATGCAATCTAAGTTGCTTTGTGAATCCTCTAATTTTTCTGTCGTATGGAAAAAAGAGAGCACAAAATATTTAATCCAATGCCGGAGTGGCGACTCAGCGGAGGACAACGTAATTTGGGTTGCCGAGAGGAAAAGAGATTTCTTAAGGCGTCTAAATTTCGGGCGCTTTATTGAAAAAGATATGCTAATGAATAAAAAAGATATATTAATTCACGATAAATTTTCATCGCGGAAACTTTGCCATCCCGTGGACGTCAAAAAACTTCAGCTGAGCGATTTTATTTTGCTTAATAAGCGATCCACTGGAGAAGATGATCCTTACTGTTATGACGTCAATTATTTAGCCATTGTAAATGGTAAATTAAGCTTGAGTACCAATGCTGGGCCGGTCAGGCTCGGTGATGCGAACTATCCTATGAGCTCCGTTGATGCAGGAGACCGGCTTCGGATAAATAAGCTTTTGGATGCACTAACTAGGTGAAGCGTCGCCCTTTGCTCTTCAAAAAATCCAAGATGAGAAGCCTTTTTTCGCTGGCGTGCGGCCGACGATAATTTGATGCGAAGCCTACTGCGGTCACCCGTACTTGTCGAGCATCTCTCCCATGAAGATTCCGGGTCACGTCAAGGTGCGTACGCAACTACAGCTAACGGGGCAGATCCACTTTCCCGGTATCATCCTGAAATTATCCGCGTGCATGATTCACTGAGCGTGCGAGCACCTTCAGAATTCTCAAAAATCCAGGAAAGTACCATGACGACGATCGACAGCGCGCCCGGCGAATCCACTCAACCGCGCCGGGTCTTGCTCGTCGATGACAGCGTCGATGCCGCCGAAGCCATGTCGATGCTGCTCGAAACGCTCGGCCACGAAATTCGTGTGATGCATGACGGCCTGAGCGCGCTTGCCATGGTCGATGACTTCGCGCCCGATGTCGTGATTCTGGATATCGGTTTGCCCGGCATGGATGGCTTTGAAGTCGCGCGGGAGTTGCGCACACGCGTAGTGACTAAAACCGCGTTGCTGATCGCGTTGACGGGTTACGGCGCGGACAGCGACAAGAAAGCGGCTCGCGACGCCGGGTTCGACCATCATCTGGTCAAACCCGTCTCTTTTACTGCAATAGAAACCGTGATCGCCGAGTCGCTTTCGGGTGGTTCGAAGTAAGGCGCGAAATAAAGCGCGAAGTAAAACCCCCGCTTACTCCACCCGCAGCTTGGCCATATACGGCAGATGATCGGACAGCCAGGCGGTGTCCTGCGTCGGTGTGATCCATTCAACCGGTTTCATACCGCGCACGAACATCTTGTCGAGCGCGAGCGCGGGCGAAAACGCCGGATAGGTCCGCCCGGATTCACCGAGCATGGTTGCCACTTCGCTCATCCCAAGTTCGCCGAAGACACCCACCGAATCGTTACGCCAGTCGTTGAAGTCGCCCGCCAAAACGAGCGGCCCTTCAGGCGCTTCCTTCGAAATCCACAACGCGATCCAGTTCATTTGCCGCAGCCTCGCCGCCCGCGTCAACGCGAGATGCGCGCACAGCAGCGTGACCGAGCGCCCGGCAAACGTGGCGCGTGCGACCAACAGGCCACGCCGCTCAAACCGATGCGCCGAGATGTCCCATCGTCCGCCCAGATCGAGCGGATGCGGCGAAAGAATCGCGTTGCCATGCCGCCACGATGGTTTGAACACGTTCTGCCCGAGCGCGATCTGTAAATCGAGCGATGTCGCTATTTCCGTCGCCTGACAATGCCAGATGTCATCGACCGGGGCATCGAGCGGATTGCCGAAGCTCGCCGCCAGCACCGGCTGCGGCATCCGGCGCGCCATCGCTTCCTGCAGGAAATAGGCATCCGCTTTGGTCGACTGGACCCAGCGCTGCATCGCGCTCCACGCCTGGAGGCCGAGCGGTGAGCGGCCCTTGTGCAGATTCCAGCTCACGGCCACGAAATCGGGGGTGTCGTGAGCGGAGGGAATGCCGGAGGTGAAATGTTCTGGATTTCGCATGCGATGAATGTTTTTACCGCGAAGTTGAACGGCGCGGTGCGGGACGCGGCGGCGTCGAGTGTGATCGACGCGCGGCGCGCTACTGCGCAGCCGTTGCCAGCGTCGCACGAACCTTGTAGGTGAGCGACGGATTTTTGTCGACGATCTGCCAAGTCGACCAGTCGCCCGGCTTGAGGACCAGCCCGGGATGCGTGGCGCTGACCTGACGCGGTTGGGGCGGCAGCTTGCAACCCGCCACGGTCACCGGTGCGTCATTGCTTTGCAAGGTTTCCTGCGCGTCGATCTGCAACGTGATGTCGTCGCTGTTGGCGTGGACGGGGGAAATGGTCAGGGTGCGCTGCAGGTCGATGTCGCCGGCGGGTTTGTCCGCGCAACCTACGTTGTTTTTTACCACGTGATGATGGGTATCGGTGCGGGCCTGGCCGACGCTGGTCGTGCCGGTGAAGCTGTCGATCTGCTGACCGTCCTGCAAAACCTGCAGTTCCCATTTGACCGGCTGCGGCGGCGTGCCTTGTGCAAGGGCGCTGAAAGGCGCGGCGATCGCGGCGCAGAACAGCAACGCTGCCGTATGGTGTTTCAACATGTGTGCTTTTCTCCTGATCCCTTATTACGTCCGGGCCATGGCCCGTTCGATCCGGGTAGCTTGCTTCTGACATCAATTTCTGACACTGATCCGCCGCGGGCGTTCAGCTCTGACGTGTTTCCAAAAGCTACCCGCGTGAACGCAAAAACTGCAGCAATCTCTTGTGTTCCGCCCAATCCGGCGATGCGCCGACTATGCACTTTCGCACTTCCCTACCGCACTTTCTGCACCCGCTCACAGCGGTTTTTTCCGCAGCGCAACCTGACGATCATACAAGCGCTTGGGCTCGCCTGCCGAAGCCATCGCATTTTTATGCGATTAGCAGCAGACGCCCGGGACTGCTCGCTTGCGTGCAGCTTTATGGCCGATAAACTGGATTTGCCAATCAATAAAACCGGGGAAAGCGATGAGCACCGCCGTAGTCAAACAAGAACTCGCCGTGGCGTCGTTCAGTAAGGTCTATGACCTGGACGAGGTGGAAACTGCGTTGAACGACCTGAGCGAAGGGGGCAGTGAGGCGCTGCGCGCGACGTACGAAAAGATGCTGAAAGCGGGCAATCTGCGCTTTTGCGTCAAACCGAACCGGATGCCGTCCATAGACGATCTGGTGGCGGATCTGCCCAATTTCCAGGAGCCGCTCAACGATGTCCGCAAGCAGATCGCGCTGTGCCTCGAAACCGAGGACCGCCTCGAATTGATGCCCATGCTGCTGCTCGGCGATCCGGGTATTGGCAAGACGCATTTCGCGAAACAGCTTGCGCGTTTGCTCGGCACGTCCTGCCATTACCTCGCCATGAGTTCGCTGACCGCGGGCTGGATCTTGTCGGGCGCGTCGTCGCAATGGCGCAACGCGAAGCCGGGCAAAGTGTTCGATGCCCTCGTGAACGGCAGTTACGCCAACCCGGTGATGACGGTCGATGAAATCGATAAAGCCACCGGCGACGCCCAATACGACCCGCTCGGCGCGTTGTACGCGCTGCTGGAACACGATACGGCGCAGAGTTTCATCGATGAATTCGCTGAAATACCGATCAACGCCGGCAATGTGGTCTGGATCGCGACGGCGAATCAGGCAAACACGATTCCCGAGCCGTTGCTGAACCGGATGAACGTGTACGAAATCGCGCCGCCGGATCGCGATGGCGCGCGCCGGATCGCTCAGTCCATTTATCACGAGATCCGCAGCGCACACGCGTGGGGCGCACGCTTCCCGGAAACACTCGGCGACGCGCCGCTCGACGCGTTGACGCAGGCTTCCCCGCGAGCCATGCGGCGCGCCATGCTCAATGCTTTTGGCAATGCACGCATCGATAACCGGCATGAAGTGCAGGCCCGAGACATCGAATTAGGCAATGGTGGACGAAAGAAATCGATCGGGTTCTGACCGCGTGTTTTGGAGAAATCTGCAAAAACCCCTCAAAATATGGCCTGAAACTGACTTTTTCCGGGCAAAAAAGCCATATTTCCTGATTTGGCCCGGATTATTTCGGAAAATGATGCCTTGTGGCGGTCAGTATTGCCAATCGCACAAAAAGCGCAATAAAGCGCGTGAAGCGATCGTAAGCGGTCGTAAGCAGTTGTGCCGGCTGGCCTAGAATAGTGAGATGGACAGAATCGAATGTGTGGTGATTGGCGCAGGCGTGGTCGGACTCGCCGTCGCGCGGGCGTTGGCCGCGCGCGGCCGCGAGGTGATCGTGCTCGAGGCGGGCGGCGCGGTCGGGACGGGCACGAGTTCGCGCAATAGCGAGGTTATCCACGCGGGGCTCTATTACCCGCGCGGTTCGCTGAAGGCCGATCTGTGCGTGCGTGGCAGGGCGATGCTCTACGAGTATTGCGACGCCCATGGCGTCCCGTACAACCGTTGCGGCAAACTACTCGTCGCCACGGCGCGCAACCAGTTGCCCCAACTGACGGCCATCCAGAACAAGGCTGTCGAAAACGGTGTTACGGACCTGGTTCGCGTAAGCGGCGCCGAAGCCATGGAGATGGAGCCGCAGCTTCAATGCGTGGAAGCATTTTTCTCGCCGCAGACCGGCATTATTGATAGCCATCAATTCATGCTCGCGCTTCAAGGCGACGCGGAACGCGACGGCGCCACGGTGGCGTTTCATACGCCGGTTACGGATATCGACGCCCGCGACGGCGCGTTTATCGTGGAAACGGGGGGCGAGGCGCCAACGGCCTTCCAGGCCGGCTGTGTGGTCAACAGCGCGGGGCTGTCTGCAAACCAGATCGCGCGAAGCATCCGCGGGCTCGACGCGCGCCATGTGCCGCCGTTGTATTTCGCGAAGGGCAACTACTTCACCGTAAGCGGCCGGACGCCTTTCGATCGCCTGATTTACCCGATGCCGAATGAAGCCGGACTCGGCGTGCATCTCACCCTCGATATGGGTGGGCATGCCAAGTTCGGCCCTGACGTGGAATGGATCCAGAAGATCGACTACACCGTTGATCCGCAGCGCGCGGCCAGTTTTTACGCAGCCATTCGGGCGTATTGGCCGAATCTTCCCGACGATGCACTACAACCCGCTTATGCAGGTATTCGGCCGAAACTTTCCGGGCCAGGGCAGCCGGCCGCCGATTTCCTGATCCAGGGACGGGCGGCGCACGGCAAGGCCGGGTTGGTGAACTTGTTTGGGATTGAGTCGCCCGGGTTGACGGCGTCGCTGGCGATTGCGGAGAAGGTCGCGAAAATGCTGGGTTGACGGGCGGGTGCCTTAAAGTGACTTGAATTCGGGTGACCTGAGGGCAAACCCGCTGCGACCTTTCGCCATCGGTTATCTATAAGATTTGGCTTAGTTTGTGGTGCTTCACGTTGATATGCTTTGGAGATCGTCGTCGACAAGAACGGCGCACACCCCCAATACAACGGAGCACATTCTCATGAAGTCCTCACGACGCACGTTCCTGATTTCGAGCATTGGCGTGGCATCGGCACTGGCGGTATCGCGTACCGCGTTCGCTGACCCTGTCAAACTGCCCGAATCAGATTCAATGGCGCAAAGCCTCGGCTACAAGCTCGACGCCACAACCGTCGATAAAGCCAAATTCCCGCGCTACGCCGCCGGCCAGGATTGCGGCAATTGCTCGTTCTATCAAGGCAAAGCCACCGACGCATTCGCCGGCTGCCCCATGTTTGCGGGCAAGCAGGTCGCATCGAAGGGCTGGTGCAACGCTTATAACAAGAAAGCCTGACAAGAAAGTCTGAGCAAGCCGGAGCAGACCGGCAACGTAGCCGGTGCTCATCGAACGCGCCCCGCCTGACAGGCCGGGCGCGTCTTTGTGTTGCCGCTTGAAAACGATCTCAGCGCTCTTTACACTCGCCAAGGCATTTGACCCAGCGTGTCAAAGCGTCAAAGCGTCAAAGCCTCAAAGTGCCGCACCCTCGACGCACGCGATGAACCCCAGCGCAACCGAAACGCCCCACGGCGAAGGCGACATGGCAATGGTGAGATCAGGCAACGCCAGTGGCTCACGTGCCTTCAGTAAAACGCCGAACACGCGCGCGGTCGTGGCGGCCGTGATTGGCAACGCGCTCGAATGGTATGACTTCGTGGTCTTCAGCTTCATGACTGTCGTGATCTCGAAGCTGTTCTTCCCCACCACCAGCGACTATTCCTCCATCCTCCTGACCACCGCGACCTTCGGCGTGGCATTTGTGCTGCGGCCCATCGGCGGCATCGTACTCGGTCTTTACGCCGATCTCGCGGGACGTAAAGCGGCGCTGTCGCTCGTGATTGCGTTGATGACGCTCGGCATTTTCCTGCTCGCTATCGCGCCGCCGTACGCGGCCATCGGACTCGGCGCACCGCTGATCATTGTGTTCGCGCGGTTGCTGCAAGGCTTCTCGGCCGGCGGCGAGTTCGGCAGCGCGACGGCATTGCTGATCGAAGCGGCGCCGTTCTCGCGGCGTGGCTTCTACGGCAGCTTCCAGATGGCGAGCCAGGCGGCGTCGCTGCTGCTGGGTGCTATTGTCGGATCGATCATTACGCGCACCATGTCGCCCGAAGCGCTGATGTCGTGGGGTTGGCGCGTGCCGTTCATCTTCGGGCTGATCATCGGGCCGGTGGGTTTTTACCTGCGGCGTAACATGCTTGAAACCGAGGCGTTTATCCATGCGCAAAAGATGGCGCGGCGCGCGACGCTCGGTGAAGTATTCCGTGAACATAGCCGCGAAGTGATGTGCGGACTCGGCGCGGTCATTGCGTTGACGGTGACGGTGTATGTGCTGATCGGTTATCTGCCGACGTTCGCCGTCAAGCAACTGAAACTGCCGTTTGGCCAGTCATTCACTGCGTTGATCGTGGGTAACTTGCTGTTGACGGTGCTCTCGCCGGTAGCGGGCGCATGGTCGGACAGGATTGGCCGCAAGGGTTTGTCGCTGTGGTCGCTGATCATCACGCTTGTGATCATTTATCCGTTGTTCGCGTGGCTTTCCGCTGAACCTGGAGTGGCGCGATTGATTATCGTGCAGGGTGTTTTGTCGGTGACGCTTGCCGGTTATTACGGGCCGTTCGGCGCGCTGCTAGCCGAGTTGTTCCCGACGCATATCCGCTCGACGGGGTTATCGATTGCGTACAACATCGCCGTCATGCTGTTCGGCGGCTTTGGTCAGTTCGTGGTGACGTGGCTCATCAAGGTTACCGGTTCGCCGCTCGCTCCCACGTTCTACGTGATGGCGGGTATCTCGCTCTCGATCATTGCGGTTGCCTTCATACCTTCCGCCCGTCATGCCGATGTCGACGAAGCGCGGGTCTTGTCTTGATGTTTTGATCTCTTGATCTCTTGCCGGATGACCAATGAAAGTTGTTAAAAGCCGCGAATTTACCGCCGAGCGCGCGTGGGGCGCACTCGATATCACCACGATGAACGGCGTCTCATGCCGCCTGCACTGGACTGACGCGCCGTATAAATGGCACGTCAACGAAGGCGAGGAGGTCTTCGCGGTCATGCAGGGCCAGGTGCGAATGCGCGTGAGGAGAGAGGGCGTGGAGGAAGAAGTGCTACTCGATGCCGGCGATATCTTTCACGCCCAGCTCGGCGATGAACATGTCGCCGAGCCGGTGGGTGTCGCGCGAATCCTGGTGATTGAGAAAGAAGGGAGCGTTTGAAATAAGTTCGCGCGGGCCTGTCGAGGTTTTCCGGCCAGATAGGCGGTTGGCGTGCTCGCATGCAGTACTTGCACAAATTTTCGGCCTGTCGGGTGAGGCTTCGACCGAGGGCGCGCGTAAAAAAGCCGTTCCGCAAGACGCCGGAACGGCTCCTCTATTCAGCAGACGATATATTCGCGCTGCGCTTCGGCCCACGACCATCCGCGGTTATCACGCCGCCTTGAGCCCGCCTGAGGTCATTTGCGCAAACTCAGCGGACGCGCTTAAACCGCCGCCTTGCGTTCCAGTCCGGCCTTGACCAACAACTCCGTCAACGCTTCCGTCATTCCGCCCTCGTGCTTGGCGGCATGTTCCTGCAATTGCTTGACGAGATCGCTGTCCAGCTTGCAGGCGAACGGCACGAGTCCTTTTTCCTGATCCAGACGGCGCTGTTCGCGTTTGTCCAGCTTCGGTTGCCCAGCTTGCGGGCCGAAGCTCGACGCGCTGTTTTGCTTCAGGCCGTTGGCCAGCTTGAGCGCCTTGTTTTTTTCCATATCGAATTTTTTCACGCGAAGCTCCAAAAGCTATAAAGGCACAGTGCCGAGGCGCGTATTGTACGCACCTCCCGGCTTGAGCCAGCACTGAGCCGTTTCTGCGCTGTTTCTGAGTTATTACTGAGCCATTATTGAGTCATTAGCCGGACGCTGGAACAGGCGGATTACCTGGCGCACCTTCCATCAATTCTTCGATCCGCGCCCGCATCCGCCTCCAGTGCGACCCTTCCCAAAATACCCTTCTGCAGACATCGCACGTGACAAACCGCGCGTGCCGTTCAAGCACACCTTCCGGCACGCGATCGATCACCTCGTCCGCGCTCGCGCGACGCAGTGGCGCGTTGCACATCAGGCACAGCCGGAACGGGCGGACATGCTGCGCAAGCCCGAGCCGGGTCGCGACTTCGCGCCATTGCGCATCGGGTTGCAGCGTGCGCACATAGCAGCCGTGGACCAGCGAGCGGCGCTTCAGTAATTCGCGATCGCGCGTGAGCACCACGCGATGTTCGGCGAGCGCAAGCTGCTCGATTTCATCGTCGGGGAAATGATTGTCGTAGCGAGTATCGAAACCGGCTAACCGGAGCAGTTGAGCCAGGCCGCCAAGATGGGCATCGGCGATAAAACGCAGCGACTCCAGCCGCAATGGGGCGCGCAGCGGATGCACGATTTCAAGCGCGCGAGGCATCACGCCGGGCGGATAGACATCGATAGAATCGGCGTCTTCCATAAGGGTATCGAAGCCGGTGGGCAGACCGTTGCGTAGAATCAGCGCTATCTCCGTGTGCGGCACGCCGAGTGCTTCGATCATATGCTTGGTCGTCGACGCCACCGGACACACGCACGCAAACACCTGTTCGCGCTGCGGCCGCGCCAGGAACTCATTTAACTCCCGATGGAAACGGAACGTGGCAGTCGTCATGGATTCGAGTATCGCATCGCTTCGACGCGGCTGCTTTGAGGCGTGTCGAAGTGGGGCGAGTGGCGGGCATTTGAAGTCGTCAAACGCAACGAAAGTTGCATGGGACCAGAGTAATCCGCTAAAGCGGGAACTCTGGTCGACCGCAACGGGTTGCATGGGACCAGAGTAACCCGCTAAAGCGGGAACTCTGGTCGACAATGGAGCACAGCATGGACAAGATGGACATCGGATTTATCGGACTCGGCAGCATGGGCGGCGCCATGGCGCTAAACGCATTGAAGGCTGGCCACACGGTGCGCGTCTGGAACCGTTCGCCCGACGCCACCAAGGCGCTCGCCGAACAAGGCGCGCGCGTGGTTGCATCAGCGGATGAAGCGTTCGCGGGCGACGCAGTGTTCTCCATGCTCGCCGACGACTCCGCGTTACGCGCAGTGCTGCTGGACAGCGGCTTGCTAGAACGCGCGCCGAAGGGATTGGTACACGTGAACATGGCCACGATCTCGGTGGCGTTCTGCGAGGAGTTGGCGAACCTGCACGAGCGCCACGGCGTGGCGTACGTCGCGGCACCCGTGCTCGGGCGGCCGGACGTGGCGGCGGCGGCCAAACTGAATATCGTGGCGGCGGGCGCCAATGACGCCATCGCTCGCGTGCAGCCTATCTTCAATGTCATCGGCCAGAAGACGTGGCGCGTCGGTACCGCACCGCAACACGCGAACGTGTTCAAGCTCGCGGCGAACTTCATGCTGGCATCGGCGATCGAAACCACTGCTGAGGCCGCGTCGCTGATGACGGGGCATGGCATCGATCCACACGCATTTCTCGACGTGATCACGAACACCCTGTTTCCGGGTCCGGTGTACCAGGGCTATGGCCGGATGATCGCCGACAACCGCTATGAACCGGCGTTGTTCAAGGCCCGGCTTGGCCTGAAGGACGTTCGGCTGGCGCTCGCTGCGGGCGACGCCGTGAACGTGGCGCTGCCGGTGGCAAGTCTGGTGCGCGACAACCTGATCGACGTGCTCGCCCAGGGCGACGGCGACAAGGATCTGGCCGTGCTGGGAAAGGTCGCGGCGCGGCGCGCGGGAAAGAAGGTGTGATCAATACGGTTTGATTTTTGCTCGCTGGTAAAAGTAAAGTCCGGATGCGGCGGCGTTGTATCGACAATAAATAGAGGCAATGGACGGGAACGTCCCTATACTTGTCGCGCCGTTCGCCTCAGGTTCGGGATCGTTTCGAATTTGACAGCATTCTGGACAGCATTCGGTGGCGCACATACGGACACACGCCGCTGGTGCAGGCTTTTCAAAAGGTCTCGTCGACGACGAAACCGGCTTGGAAGCTGGTTTGGAAACGACTCGGAAGCTGGCTTGAGAGCTGGATTCTGTGTCGGTTTCAAGGCCAGCTTATAAAAAGACGAAGCGGAGACAGGACAGCGCCCACTATGAAAAGCACTCTTCGGGGTCTCATGTTCGTGGCGGCATCGGCGGGCCTTGCATGGGCTTGCCTGAGCGCGCCGCGGATCGCTCTCGCCGACGACACTCCCAATCCCTGCGATGCACTCAAGCGCATTGTGGCGGCCGCACCTGATGGCTTCACCTCCTTGCGACCCGACGATGGCAAAGCTGTCGCGCAGCCTTATGGCAGCGACGCGCAGTGCGCGGCGAAAGCCGGCACCTATAGCTGTACGTGGACGAAGGGGGCAAACGCCGGGTCGGCGGCGGATGCTTTGCAAGGCGTGGCGGCGGACATTGCCGCGTGCTTGCCGGACGCGACACACGATCAAAACTCGGCGGGTCGGCAGCATTTTTATATTGGCGCGCGAGGGCAGCGCACGCAGATCACCGCAGCCACCGCGGGTGCCGGAAAGTTGACGCTCGCGGTGTCGGGCAAATGAGGGGACGGTCGTGACCAAGCGAGTACTCATAGCCGATGACGACGACGACGCCCTAAGCTGCCTGGCGAACTTGTTGACGGGGCTGGGCCATCAAGTGGCGCAGGCGTCGTGCGGTGCGCAGGCGCTCGATGTGGCGCGGCAATTCGGACCGGAAGTTGTGATTCTGGATCTGGGCATGTCGCCAATGGACGGTCTTTCCGCTGCGCGTGCTTTGCGAGCATTGCCCGAGGGCCCGGCGATGCTGCTGGTTGCGCTGACTGGCTGGGGACAGCCGCAACATCATGCGATGACGCAGGAAGCGGGTTTCGATATTCATCTGGTGAAACCGGTTTCCATCGATCAATTGGGCTTTATTCTCTCGATGACTCAGCCTTGATGTTGTCCGCTCGCAACAAATTGACGTGGATCGATAGGAGGATGTTGCGCTGCACCAATAGTTTTGGTACAGTGGGGTTGTCTCCTCCATGTCTCCACTGATATGGATTCAGCCCGCCCATCTTAGGCGGGCTTTTTTTTATCCTTTTTTAGCCCTTTTCGGCCCCACGCGCCGTCAAAACCGATACGAAACCGCCAAGAACGTAATCAGCGGATCGGCCTTCAGCCGTGTCTTCGTCGTAGCAAGTTCGGTCCCATCGGCCGCCTTGATAATCAACGACGATGTCGTCTTCAACGGAATGTAGGTAAGCGAAGCGATCAAACCCCAGTGTTTGTCGAAGTTATAAGTCGCGCCAAGATTGAACACCGGCTGCCACGACGATGAAGCCTTCGCCTCAACCGATGTTGGTCCCGGTTTGCCCGCGCCCGCAGCCAGCACGGCGCCAAGATTATTCTGCGTCGATGTCTCGAAACCGTTGGTGAGCTTGATGTTCGTGAAGAAGTTATACGACACGCCAATGCCCGCAAACGGCCGGAATGCAGCAGTCGGCGCATTGAAGTAATACTGGAAAATCAGTGCCGGGCTCCACTGCCGCACGCTCTTCACGATCGGATTGGTCTGATCGAGATTCTGGTTGCCAAGCGCGCCCGCCGGCCCCGGCGGCTGGATCGTGCCGTGGCCATCGAGTTCGAACTCAGGCGGCACACCGCCCACGAACGTGGTCGCAATGTGATCGGTGAAAAAGTGCGTGAAGACGAGGCCGAACGTATCGGCGCTCTTCGTCGACAAACTCGTCCCCGCCGACGTGAATTGCGACGGCAACCGCAGCGGCGTATTGATCGGCGTGGGCGCTACATGCGTGGTCAGCGCATCGCTCGAATCCTGCGGCATGACGTGGAACCAGCCGAGTCCCACGACGTTATCGCCGGCACTCTGTGCATGGGCCGACAGCGACGCACACGCAGCGACCGCTGCCGCCAACGGTTTTCCCGCAGCCAAAAGCTTTTTCATTTCGTCTCTCTTCGGTTACAGGCCGTCATGCGAACGCGGCTCGACTTCGTAGAAAACCGGGCGTTGTTCGCAAGCAGCCGTTCTTGATGGGCTGCCGGACGGTTACTGCACAAATGAGCCGATGGTGTAATACGGTGTCGCCGGGTCGCTCTGGTCGAGGTAGCCGAACACGCCGCCAGAGAAGATGAACTTGCCGGTCGGCGTCGTGCCGGTCGACGCACCCACCACCGTCGATGTCACCAGACCCGGAATCGTCTCGGTGTAATCGAGATTCAACGCACGCGACAACGCAACCTGCGACGGCTGGAACGGATCGATCAAGGTGGCCTGCGTGCCGCTGAGCGCGGTCGTGCGGTAGTCGAAGGCGTTATCCACGCCGACGTATTCCCCGTTCACCGATCCCGATGCCACGCTGGTTTGCGGCGACATCATCGAAATGCCGGATTCGTCGTCGGCGAACGGCGGAATGCCCGTGGTGATCGTGGCGTTCGCCGTGCCGGTACGCACGAGGATCGGCACGTTCTGGCCACGCAGCTTGCCCACGATCATGTAGCCCTTGCCCAGCGGACCGGCGGCGAGTGTCGGGTTGCCTTGCCCAAGGAAGTTGTTGGTGACGAACGCACCGCTGCCATCGGGCGATTGCGTGAAGTTCGATCCCGCCTGGCTGCACTTGCCGGCATTCACGCCGGTGTTGTCGCACTCTTGCCAGGTGCCGTCGGCATTGATGGTGATCTTCGAATCGACAGAGATGCGTGCGTAGTTTTGCGATGGGATCTCGTGATAGCCGAGTTGGCTATATGTCCCGGCGACATTGGCGAGATTGGTCTCGAGCATCGAGAAACCGATGAACGGGTAGTACGGGAAGATCCGGTCAGGGACAACACCTTGGCCGAGAATCCCGCCGAACTGCAGTTCCTTGCCCGGAATCGTGCCGCCCGCCACTCCTTCGCCCACGAAGATGCGCGCGGGACGCGTCGGGTCGAGCGTCGCGCCGTTCAACTGGTATGCGCACTGATTGAGCTTTTGCGTGGGCAGGCCGGTTTCCATCGTCAGCGTGCCGGTTTGGGAGGTGCCGGCGCGGGTTGGAGACACCGTGCCGGTGACGGCTGGAATCGGAGATTCCACATAGGTCACTTGCCATGTGAGTTTCGTCGTGTCGAGTTGCAGCTTGATGAGTTCGCCGCTGCCGCCGCCGCCGGTGAAGGTGGTCGTGTAGTCAAGCGACGCCGGGCACAGCCGGACGACCGGCGCTTGCGGCGCATCGCTGCCCCCGCCGCAGCCGCCGAGGAACGGCGTGACGCTGGCGACTGCCGCACCCATCGCACCCAACGCAAAAGTTCTCCATTTCATACTGCTGTCTCCATCCACATTTGTTCGTTCGTCTTTCGTTGGTAGCCGGCGCGTGCCGGCTACCCTGGTCGTGAGTGCTTGTCGTGTCCGTCGGTGCGACCGCGTGCCCGGCAGTGCTTATTTGCTGAGCAGCGCGCCGATGCCGAAGTACGGACTCGCCGGCGTGTCGGCGTTAGCAGACGTTGAGCTCAGGCCGCCATTCACCGTGCTGCCTGCAATGAAAATGCCGTACAGGCCGCCCGCCGAGATCAGCGCACCCTGGCCGCCGTTCTGGTCCTGCACGCCGATCAAGCCTGGCAACTGTTGCGCGTAGCTCATGCCGAAACCGGTCTCGGTAGCCTGCGTCGATGGATTGATGAACGAGCCAACCGGACCTTGCAGCAGCGCCGCCGTGTACTTGAAGTTCGAATCCGCGCCGACATAACCGCCATCGAACGCGCCCGACGTAAGCGCCGTGGTCGGAGCGAGCATGGCGATGCCGGATTCATCGTCGACTTGTGCGGCGGATGTGTTCAGCGGCGTGAGTGGTGAGGGCACGAAGACCTGGCCCGTACGCACGACGATCGGCACGATCGCGCCGTTGATCTTGCCGATCACCATGTTCGCGTTCGCCACTGCCGGGAACGTGAGCTGGCCGACGAGCGGCAATACGGGTGTCGAACGTTTGCCCTGCACTTGCGGGGCGACCGCGCTGGTGAAGTACGACCCGCCGGCGTTTGCCGTCCACGCGCCGCCCGTCGTCTGGCAAGACGTATTCGATGCAGGCACGGGCACTGTGCAGTTGCCGGCGGTATCGAAGGATTCCTGTGCTTGCGTGGTCGTGGTCGAGTAGTTGTTCGATGGAACCAGGTGGTACAGCAGCGCGTTATACGTGCCCTTGAGATCCGCGACGTTCGTGCTCACCGTCGAGAAACCGATGAACGGGTAGAAGTCGAAGTGGCGGTTCGGCACCGGGAACAGTGACGGAAAACCGGGGATGGCGTGGACGCCGTCGGCGGTCAGCGTCGCGCCGCTGTACTGCACGGTCGCACCCGGAATGCCGCCGCCGGCCACGCCCTGACCGATAAAGATGGTCGGCGGGTTCGCCTGGTTGAACGCGGCCGCGGTGGTGTAGATCGATCCATCCGATGCCTGGCCACCGCCCGGCGTCAGCACGAACGCGCAACGCGTTTGCTCCGCCGTGGGCAGGGTGCCTGCCGGCGGGTGCACCACGGCACCGGCGATGGTTGTGCCCTTGCGGGTCGGGTTGACGGTCCCGGTGACAAGCGGAATTGGCGACTCGAGCCACTTCAGCGTGTATTTCATGTTCACCGCGTCGATGTTCAGGCTCACGATCTCGCCGCTGCCCGCGCCGCCCAGATACGTGCTCGAGACAATGTCCGCGTTGGCCGGGCATAGCGGCGCGGCGCCCGCACCCACACCCGGCGCGCCTTGCGTGCCACAACTCGCGCCCGAACATTGCGGCGTGTTGATCGGACCCGGGTTGTCGGCGTTGCCGCCACCGCACGCAACAAACAACGGCGCGCTCGCAAGTGCGAGCGCAAGTCCTTTCGAAATGGCATACGGCATACCGCTGTCTCCCTTATCTAGTTTTGCGCGTGTAATTTCGCTGTCACCTTTTCGTGTGTCAACCGACTGAATCGTCTAATGCGTCGATTCAAACAGCAGTGTTCCGGCGGTGCCTTGACTGATAAGGCGCAGACGGCGCATTGAAACAAAAGTTTTTTCGTAAGGTGAATTAGAGAAAATCTGTTTCGATACGATGCAAAACGAAGAAGGTTTAAGTGCGAAAACGCGTAATCATCGACGAACGAACGTTCGTAAATAAATTAGGATAATCCCTAGGAAAACCGCGGCGGAAGTTCTGTTTGACCTGCGTGGAATTTGCGAGGCGGAGATTTGAAAACGAGGCCGAGGCGCTGACTGGGTGAATAGAAACGCGGATTACAACAATGCGGGTTAAAACGCAGGCGTGAAAAAGCCGGTTTCGCACAATGGCGGAAACCGGCTTTTAGCTGGGTTGAGCGCTTGGCGCGCTCAGCTTTGCTGGAGTCGCGAAAATAGGCTTAGCGCGAGAGCCCCGCTGCTTCGTCGACGCCGATTGCAAGATTCATGCACTGGATCGCCGCGCCGGACGCACCCTTGCCCAAGTTGTCCAGCCGGGCAACGGTGACGAACCGCTCGTCGTTGCCGAAGACGAACAGCTCGACCCGGTTGGTATCGTTGCAAGCCTGGACGTCGAAGAAGCCGTCGTCGAGATTGCCGTCCGCATTGAACGGCAATACGCGCACGAATGGTTCGTTCGCGTAGTACTCGGCAAACAACGCCTGCACGTCTTGCGGCCTGGCGGTGCGCGACAGTTGATTGGGCGAGAAGTACGTGGTGACGGCGAGACCCTTCAGGAAGTTGCCGACAATAGGCGTGAACACCGGTGCATGCTTCAGTCCCGAGCGCACCGCCATTTCCGGTAGGTGTTTGTGGGCAAGACCCAGCGCGTAAGGCCGCGGGCTGTCGAGCTTCGGATTCCCGCCTGCTTCATAGTCCGCGATCATCTTCTTGCCACCACCGCTGTAGCCGGTGATGGAATACGCGTGCGCGGCGAAATCGGCGGGAACAAGGCCCCCTGCCACCAACGGCTTCATTGCGAGCAGGAAGGCCGACGCGTGACAACCCGGCACCGCGATGCGCTTCGCAGTACGCAAACGCTCCCGCTGCGCCGGCATGAGTTCGGGAAGGCCGTATGCCCAGTCGTCGTGCGTGCGGAACGCCGTGCTGGCGTCAATCACCACCGTGCGGTGGTTATCCGCGTTCACCAGCGAAACCGATTCGCGCGAAGCGACGTCCGGCAGGCACAGGAACGTAACGTCCGACGCATTGATCAGCCGCCGGCGCTCTTCCACGTCCTTGCGCCGGGCTTCTTCTATACGCAACACCTCGACGTCACGCCGCTCGGACAGATATTCGAAAATCTTCAGGCCGGTGGTGCCTTCCTGTCCGTCGACAAATACTTTCGTGGTCATCTCGATCTCGCTGGGTCGGTCGCGCCCGGAGATGATGGAGCCCGAGCGCGGTCAAAACGCCATTTTAATGCGCTTCCGCGACAACGCGATGGCATTGCCGGGCACATCGGCCGATCGGTCTGAAAAACGTTGCAATGCCGTCAAATAACTACTTTGCGTTCCAGCGCGCCGCGACGGCCGCGATCCTTGCACCGAACGCTTTGGCCGTTTCCAGATCGCCGGGCGGCGGGGCCTCGTCAGGCGAGGCATCGGCCGGCGATTGCGTCAGCAAGCCTGAAAAACCACCGACATAGTTCAGATCGTTGCGGGTGGCCGCCTTCGTGTTAGACGGCATCATGCCCGTGCCGGCCCAGATCATGCCGTGCTGCATCGCGAGCGTGACGAGGTAGGCAATGGTCGAATGCTTGTCGCCGTTCATGGTCGCCGAATTGGTGAACCCGGCCGCGATCTTGTCCTTCCACGATTGCGCGAACCACGGTTTGGAGCTCGCATCGGCAAATTTCTTGAAGTCGGCTGACGGACCGCCCATGTACGTGGGCGCGCCGAAGATGATGGCGTCCGCGGCGTCGAGCTCGGTCCAGCCGGCGTCGTCCAGGTCACCGACGGCAAGCAGTTTCGCGTCCGCGCCGGCATCGATCGTGCCGGTGAGCACGGCTTCGGCGACTTTTTTCGTATGGCCGTAGCCGCTGTGATAAACGATAACGATTTTCGGCATTTCATTCCCCGTTTGCGACACAAAGTCGCGGGTTGCGCAAGAACAACCGGAACCACGCGACTTCGCGATAACTTGGCCGGTTGCCAAAAAATGACGCCGGCGGGTGATAGTTCACCGGCGAGTCTAGCAAAGCCAAATTGGACCTGCCGACGCGCCATCAAAGACGTTCAGCGCCCATAGGTGACGACGAGTTGCGCGCTGGCGATGGTTGTAGTCCGGATTTCGTGCTCGAACATGAGCGAAGGGCTGCTTTGGCGCAGGCGCAGGTCGCTGCTGTTCAGTGCATAGACCGTGACGATGTAGCGGTGTGGTTTGCCTGGTGGCGGACAGGGGCCTGCATAACCGTCGACATCGAAGTCATTGCGCGATTCCACGGCGCCCATTTTGCGCAAGACGCCCGAGGCGCTGGCGTTCGATGGCAACTGCGAGACGTTCGCGGGAATGCCCGCGACAGCCCAGTGCCACCAGCCGCGGCCGGGCGCATCCGGGTCGAAGATGGTGACCGCGAAACTTTGCGTGGCTGCCGGCGCGCCGCGCCATGACAACTGCGGCGACCGGTTGCCGCCTTTGCAGTCGTTCTGGTCGAAGACGAGCACGAGCGGCATTTGCTGGTTCGGGCGCAAGTCGGTACTTGTCAACGTGAAAGGGGCCGCGGCGATAACTTCAGCGACCGCACGCGGCGCATTTGATACTATCGCGGCGCAGAAAACTGTTAACAGCATCGCGCGGCGGGAAATTCGGAACCTAACGACACGCCAATCAACAGCGCGGTACACAGCACAAACCACAAGCCCGATCCCCAAGCGCATGGTGCAAGTTCTCCGGTCACGGGCGCGGCCAAATCTGGCGTTTCACCCACTGCAACGATGTATTTTGTCTCAGAAATTGGCTTAGAGCTGGATTCAAGTTTAACATCGCGGGAAAGGACAAAATTTTTCAAATGTTCAAAACAAGACTCAGCAACGGTCAACGCCGTGACTTCGGGTTTAGCCGCAGCTTCGCTCTCCCGGCTGAAGGGCCAATGTAATGAGTAAGAGCACATTGCCTAAAATGCGCGAGGGATTTGTTCATTTACGAGCGAGGGGTAAATAATGGGTCAACGGATAAAAGTCATTATTGCCGATGACCATCCTGTTATTCTGTTTGGCGCCGCGCAGGCGCTATTGAAGTTTCCCGAGATCGAAGTGGTTGGGCAAGCGCGTCAATCGACGGAATTGATTCAGCTTTTGCAAAAATCGCCCTGCGACGTGGTCGTATCCGACCTCGCCATGCCGGGCGGCCAGTATGGCGACGGCATGCCGTTGCTGGGTTATATCGGGCGTCAGTTTCCGACGGTGCGCATCGTCGTGTTGACCATGCTCGAAAATCCCGCGCTCCTGAAACGCTTGCGCGAGGTAGGTGTGACGGCCGTGATCAACAAGTCCGACGATCTGAGCCACATCGGACTGGCCATCGTTCACGTGATGCGCGGACAGGAATATATTGGGCCGTCGGTGCGTCTGGCGCTCGACAGCATGGGCTTGTCGGCGAGTGGCCAGCAGCGCGACGTGGTGTTGTCGAAGCGGGAACTGGAAGTGGTGCGCTTATTCGTGTCCGGAATGACCATTACTGAAATTGCCGCACAGTTGAAGCGCAGTATTAAAACGATCAGTACTCAAAAAAATACCGCCATGCGTAAGCTGGGAATTGAACGGGATTCTGAATTGTTTCAATATGCCCAGAGTAATGGGTTGTTAAATCTATCGGCTTATGTGGGCGATGGAAATCTGGATGACGCCATTCCCGCAAATACATAATATTCGTTAATTTTGTTGCATAAAAAAGCCGCTTGTTTACAGAAACGAGCGGCTTTTTTTATTACACAATATTTCAGGAGGGCGGATTATTGCGGCGCCACTGTTACGCCGCCGTGCGCCGCTGACCATTGTGCCGGCGCATGCAGGAATTTCTCGACTTCATCCAGCGTCTTTGTCTCGAAATAGCCCGCTTCCTTCGCGACGCGCAACACGTCCCACCACGTGGCGAGCGCGTGCAATTCCACGTCGATATCTTTCAGCACCGAGACGCTTTCCTTGAAGATGTTGTAGTGAAACAGCACAAAGCAGTGATTCACCGTCGCGCCGGCCGTGCGCAGCGCGTTGATGAAATTGATCTTGCTGCGGCTGTCGGTGGTCAGGTCTTCCACCAGCAGGACGCGTTGGCCCTCAGTCAGCAACCCTTCAATTTGCGCGTTCCGGCCGAAACCCTTCGGCTTCTTGCGCACATATTGCATGGGCACCATCAGCCGGTCGGACAGCCACGCGGCAAACGGGATACCGGCCGTCTCCCCGCCTGCGACTGCGTCAATTTGCTCATAGCCGATATCGCGCAGGATCGTCGTCTCGGCCATCTCCATCAGGGCGCGTCGCACGCGCGGATACGAGATCAGCTTGCGGCAGTCGATATAAACCGGGCTCGCCCATCCGGAAGTAAAAATGTACGGTTTGTCCGCGTTGAAATGCACGGCCTGGACCTCGAGCAGCATCTTGGCGGTGGTGTCAGAGATCGTCTGGCGGTCGAAGCCTGTCATGGGCGAATCCTTGCAATTTGGAGTTGGCGCCTGAGGCCCGTTTTGGCCGGCAATCAAGCGACGGCGGCCAATGGCGCCTGGCGCAGCGGTAGTGTCCAGTCGAGCAGATGTCGAGCGCATTCGGTGCGCGCGTAGGCCAGGATTTTACCCGACTGACAAGACGTGGACGGGCACGGACGAAAAGCGAAACAGCCTTTCTGGCCGGAATTGTCTTGTTATTGCGAAACTTGCCGAGCAATCAGTGCAAGCGCTTTGGCGTGCCGACGCGCTCTTTCTGTCGGAAATGGTGCTGCGCGTCAATTTTAACGCGCGGTGTACACTATTTATCCCCGAAAAATGCTACGGCCAGGTGTTTCACTGTCGGCGCACACACGCGCTTGTCTCCGATGCGCCATAGCCATCGCACGGCGTCATCAAGACCGGCCGGGCGGCCAAAATCCATTTGATCTGTAAACGAGATTTGACCGTTCGTAGTGCAGTGTCCCAGCCCTCGATTTCGCCCATTTTCCAACTCTTTTCCTAAACGTCTCAGGTCAATCATGGACGAACAACTGAAGCTCAGCGCCCTCGCATATCACCAGTACCCAAAGCCCGGCAAGATCTCGGTCACGCCGACCAAGCCCCTGTCCAACCAGTTGGACTTGTCGCTGGCTTACTCACCGGGCGTGGCGGCTGCCTGCATGGCAATCTTCGACGACCCGCTCAACGCTCAGAAATACACCTCTCGCGGCAATCTGGTCGGCGTGGTGACCAACGGCACGGCTGTGCTCGGGCTCGGCAACATTGGGCCGCTCGCCGCCAAGCCAGTGATGGAAGGCAAGGGCTGTCTCTTCAAGAAGTTTGCGGGTATCGACGTGTTCGACATCGAGCTCGCTGAAACCGATCCGGACAAGCTCGTCGATGCCATCGCGATGCTCGAACCCACGCTCGGCGGCATTAACCTGGAAGACATCAAGGCGCCGGAGTGCTTCTACATTGAGAAGAAGTTGCGCGAGCGCATGAAGATTCCCGTCTTCCATGACGACCAGCACGGCACGGCGATCATTGCATCGGCGGCGATTCTCAACGGCCTGAAAGTGGTCGGCAAGAAGCTGGACGAAGTGAAGCTGGTCTGTTCCGGCGCGGGCGCTGCGGCTATCGCGTGTCTCGATTTGCTCGTCCACCTCGGGCTCAAGAAGTCGAACGTCCTGGTCTGCGATTCGAAAGGCGTGATCTTCGAAGGACGCGGCAATCTGGATCCGTCGAAGGAACGGTACGCCGCGAATACGACCGATCGCACGCTCGCCGATGCCATCGACAAAGCCGACGTGTTCCTCGGCTGCTCCAGCGCCGGCGTGCTCAAGCCGGAAATGGTCAAGGTCATGGGCACGCAGCCGCTGATCTTGGCGCTTGCCAATCCCGAGCCGGAAATCCGCCCGGAAGAAGCGAAGAAGGTGCGCCCGGACGCGATCATTGCCACTGGCCGTTCGGACTATCCAAACCAGGTCAACAACGTGCTGTGCTTCCCGTTCATCTTCCGCGGCGCGCTGGATGTGGGCGCGACCACGATCACCGAAGAGATGAAGCTCGCATGCGTGCGCGCGATCGCGGAACTGGCCGAAGAAACCGATCAAGGCGATGAAGTCGCGAAAGCCTATGAAGGTCATTCGCTTGAGTTTGGTCCGGACTACCTGATTCCGAAGCCGTTTGATCCGCGCCTGATCATCAAGATCGCGCCGGCCGTCGCACAGGCAGCGATGGATTCGGGCGTGGCGACACGTCCGATCCACGACATGGACGCGTATCGCGAGGAGCTGGGCACAACGGTGTATCGCACGGGCATGGTGATGCGGCCGGTATTCGCCGCAGCCAAGTCGGCGCCGGCGCGCATTGTGTTCGCCGAGGGCGAAGACGAGCGCGTGCTGCGCGCCGCGCAATTCGTGCTGCTGGAGAAGATCGCGAAGCCGATCATTATCGGGCGGCCGGCGGTGGTGGAAATGCGCTTGCAGAAGATGGGCTCGAAGCTCAAACCCGGTACCGATTTCGAGATCGTGAATCCGGAAGACGATCCGCGTTACCAGAAGTGCTGGCAGGAATATCACAACATCGCTGCACGGGAAGGCGTCACGCCGGACAACGCGAAGGCCGCGCTGCGCAAGTTCAATACGTTGATCGGCGCGATCCTGGTGCGTCTCGGCGATGCCGACGGCATGATCTGCGGCATGATCGACACGTATCACGATCATCTCAAATTCATCGAGCAAGTGTTGGGGAAAGCGGAAGGCGTGGAGAACTTCGCCGCGATGAACCTGCTGATGCTGCAGGGACGCAACCTCTTCATCAGCGATACCTACGTCAACGAGGTCCCAACGCCCACGCAACTCGCCGATATGACCATCCTGGCGGCGCGTGAAATCGAGAAGTTCGGGATTGCACCGAAGGTCGCGTTGCTATCGAACTCGAACTTCGGCAGCGTGCCGACGGCTTCATCGAAGCGCATGGCCGAGGCTCGCAAGCTGATCGCGGAGCGCGCGCCGGATCTGGAAGTGGATGGTGAGATGCACGGCGATGCCGCGTTGTCGGAGGTCGTGCGCAAGGCTGCGTTCCCGGCGTCGAAGCTGACGGGTGAGGCGAATCTGCTGATCATGCCGAACGTGGAAGCGGCGAACATCACGTATAACCTGCTCAAGATGGTGAGCGGTGAAGGGGTGACGGTTGGGCCGTTCTTGCTTGGTGCCGACAAGCCGGTGCATATCTTGACGCCGGCCGCGACCGTGCGACGGATCATCAATATGACGGCGGTGGCGTCGGCGAATGCGCGGGTTGGCAAGTAGGCGCGTTACCTTTTTAACAATTGATACGTCATCCTGACGGAATTAAGTGCGTCAGTGAACGGCGATTCGTCTTGGACGGATCGCCGTTTTTTTTGCTCGGCGCGAAATTCTGGAACAGCGCAAATTCAGTCGCCAATGAAGCGAACACGGTGTCTGTCGGATCGGCAGGCAACGAGCGCCGCGTGACGAACGTAGCGCCAGGCGTGAACGGTACGGACGCGACAAACGTGAACCAGTTGAACGCCTTGCGTGAGACGTGAGCACAAGCATTACGTCGTTAAGTCGCGCCGCACCGGGTGGCGTTGCAGCAGCCATGGCAATGCCGAACCTGATACCCAGCTCACCGGGCAAGACAGTCGTAAGTGCAGGCGCGGCTAACTACAAGGGCTACAACGCGCTTGCTGCCGGCGTGACGTATCGATCGGAAAACGGCAAGCGGTTGGTGAACGGGGCGGCGTCGGTCACGCAAAACGGTGACGCTGGCGTGCGCGCTCAAGCGGGCTACGAGTTCTAAAACTCGTTGTTTCATTCAGTGAGAAGGGCGATCCGGATTTTCGGATCGCTTTTTTTCACGATTACGGCGGTCGTCTGCGTTAAACAGATCGTATCTCGTGTTCGATGGTTTCTTTGGGATTGCGCCTATGAGTATTCTCATAGACTCCCAATAAAATACGAATAGAGGAAAGCTTAGGCGGCTTCGCTGTTGGCCAGGCGTTTGTAAAGGGTGCGGTTCCGAAATATGTTGAATCCGCCGTAATTTTGAAAATCAATCAATATATTAGGAATGCGTATAAATCATGAAAAGGAAATATAAAACGGTTTTGAACGAGGTCTCCATCAAGCGTGAACCCGTCAGTGAAAAAGCGGACGCCGGTTACAAGCTTTTCGAGCGAAAGTGCGGTATTCCTTTAGCGGCTCCGTTGAAGACGGCGCTAGCGACCGATCTGCGCTTGTGGTCGTTGAAATGAGGCGGATTGAAATGAAAAACGATCTGTCTCGTGGCGCGCATCGGCAGGCGTCAGGCATACGTGCCAGCACTGGATTGCGGAAAAAGCATTCGGCCCAGTTAATGACAGTGGTCAGCGGGTTGATAGTCGCTGCGGCATCCGCTCCGGCATCAGCATCGACTCCGGATTTGGCGAGCTTGTTGGCACGGCCATCGGTATTTACGTCGGCTCCGGCATCGGCACGGTCACCGGCGCAGTCACTAGCGCAGGCACTGGCACTATCACCGGCACTGGATCTCGCGAGCAATAAGCATGTGGTGGCGGGCGGCGTTGAAGTCAGGGAGCCTGTTTCCCTCGATGGCGATGCATTGCTTTATGACCCTGCCCGGAATCAGCTGTCGCCCGCGCAGGAACAAGAGGTCGCGGGGACTGTGCCTAGCGCCAAACTTTCGGACGTCCTGAAAAAGGCTGAGACGATGATTGGCGTCCCTTACACGTGGGGCGGCAATACGCCGGCGCAAGGACTCGATTGCAGCGGCTTCGTACGTTATGTCTACGAGAAGGCTACGGGCATTTTATTGCCGCGGGTTTCGTCCCAGATCAGCCGTCAAGGCGTGGCGATCGCTCAAACGGATTTGCATCCCGGTGACCTCGTATTCTTTAATACGCCTCGCGGTACAGCGACGCACGTCGGCATTTACGTCGGTGAGAATCAGTTTATTCACGCGCCGAAGAAAGGTGCATTCGTTCGCATCGAATCGATGAAAAGCGCCTATTGGACCCATCGGTACTACGGTGCGCGTCGAGTGGCTTAGTGGCCAATTGGTCGAGCCTTGGAAAGCAAAACGCCCGATGAAAATTCATCGGGCGTTTTGTCATGCGTTGCGTGAACAGACTTAGGCCACTTGCCGGGTTTCTCCGCCAGCCGGCGCGCGCCATTTCGCCAGCAACGCATTCCACTTCACACGCGCTGCGTTGACGTTGTTATCCTTCACGTGACCATAACCGCGCATCGAGTCTGGCAGGCTTGCCAGTTCTATCGCCAGCGGCAACTTCTCCGCCGTCAATCCACCAATCAACTCCTTCACCAGCGCCTCGTAGTCCGCGATAAGCGTCCGTTCCATCTTCCGTTCTTCGGTCTTGCCGAAGATATCGAATGACGTACCGCGCAGGAACTTCATCTTCGCCAAAACCTTCATAGCGGATAAGACCCACGGGCCATACTGCTTTTTGATCAGATGACCGTGCGCGTCCTTCTTCGAGAGCATGGGCGGCGCGAGGTGGAATTTCACTTTCCAGTCACCTTCGAAGCTGCCCTTCAACCGTTCCACGAATGCCGGATCGGCGTAAAGGCGCGCGACTTCATACTCGTCCTTGTACGCCATCAGCTTGTGCAGATTTTTCGCGACAGCTTCGGTCAACGCGTACGGGCTGTCACCGAACGATTGGCCGAGCGCCGCTTCCGCCTTACGCACTTCAGCCACGAGCCGGGCGTAACGCGCGGCGTACGCTTCGTTCTGGTAGTCGGCGAGATAGGCGATGCGCTTTTCAATCAACGTGTCCAGCGCCTTCGGCGTATGCAGCGCGATGATCTTGCTGCCACCTTCCAATCCAGACGATACCCCTGCGCGACCCTGCGCCTTGACAAGCCGCGTGACGCCCTCGAGATCGTGAGCTGCGTGCCGACCCCATTCGAACGCCGCCAGGTTTTTCTCGACCTGCACCGCATTCAGTTCGATAGCGCGAATCAACGATTCGTGCCGCAACGGTACCCAGCCGCGTTGCCACGCGAAACCCAACACAAACGGGTTCGTATAGATGGCATCGCCGAGTAGCGCGACAGCGAAGCGATTCGCATCGACGAGTGCAACATGCTCGCCCGCGGCCGTGCGGATATCGGCTTCCGCGCTTGCGCCGGGGAAGCGCCAGTTGGGGTTCTTGATGAACTCAGCAGTTGGCGTTTCAGCGCTGTTGACCACCACGCGTGTATGGCCCGGTTGCATGCGCGAGCCGCACTCGTCGCTGGCGGTGACGATCGGATCGCAGCCGATCACGAGATCCGCTTCGCCCATCGCGATGCGCGTCGCGTGGATATCGCCAGGATGCGTGGCGATTTGCACGTGGCTCATCACCGCGCCGCCTTTTTGCGCGAGACCGGTGACATCGAGCACCGTCACGCCCTTTTGCTCGAGGTGCGACGCCATGCCGAGCAACGCGCCGATCGTGACCACGCCCGTGCCGCCCACGCCAGTGACCAAAATGCCATATGGCCGGTCAATCAACGGCAGTTCGGGCATTGGGACGGGGGGCATCGCGTCGCCGGAAATACTCGATACCTTCGGCTTGCGCAGTTGTCCGCCTTCAACCGTGACGAAGCTCGGGCAGAAGCCGTTCACGCACGAGTAATCCTTGTTGCAGGTCGATTGGTTGATCTGCCGTTTTGTGCCGTATTCGGTGTCGAGCGGTTCGACTGACAGGCAATTCGATTTCACCGAGCAATCACCGCAGCCTTCGCATACAGCTTCATTGATGACCACGCGCTTCGCCGGATCGGGGTACGCGCCGCGTTTCCTGCGTCGACGTTTTTCCGTCGCGCACGTCTGGTCGTAAATCAGGATGGTCGTGCCGGTAATCTCACGTAGCGCGCGCTGAACTTCATCGAGCTTGTCGCGATGAAATACATCGATACCCGGCGCCAGCCCCACGTTCGCCTGATATTTCTCGGGTTCATCGGTGACGATCACGATCTTCGTCGCGCCTTCGGCCGCCAGTTGATGCGTGATCTGCGGCACGGTGAGCACGCCGTCTACAGGTTGCCCGCCGGTCATCGCGACGGCGTCGTTGTAGAGGATCTTGTACGTGATGTTGTTCTTCGACGCGATCGCTGCGCGGATCGCGAGCAGCCCCGAGTGGAAGTACGTGCCGTCGCCGAGATTGGCGAACACGTGTTTGTCGTTGGAGAACGGCGCCTGGCCGATCCACGCCACACCTTCACCGCCCATCTGGCTGAACGTACTCGTGCTGCGGTCCATCCAGACCGTCATATAGTGGCAACCGATACCGGCAAGCGCGCGCGAACCTTCAGGCACGTTCGTCGATGTATTGTGCGGACAGCCCGAGCAGAACCACGGCTTGCGTTCCGCTTCAACGCGCGGTCGCGCCAGCGCTTTTTCCTTCGCTTCGATCACCGCGATACGCGTCGCGATGCGTGCGCGGACATCGGAAGGGAGATCGAACTTGTCGAGCCGCGTGGCAATCGCCTTGGCGATAATCGCCGGCGAGAGTTCGTAGTGCGCCGGTAGCAACCAATTGCCCATCGGCACGGACCATTCGCCGCCTGCGCCGTCCTTCTCGTCGAACTTGCCGAACACGCGCGGCCGTTGTGCATCGGGCCAGTTATAAAGCTCTTCCTTGATCGCGTATTCGAGAATCTGGCGTTTTTCTTCTACAACCAGAATCTCCTGCAGGCCGTGCGCGAACGCATGCGCGCCTTGTGCCTCGAGCGGCCACACGCAACCGACCTTGTACAAACGAATGCCGATGCGCGCGCAGGTTTCATCGTCGAGACCGAGATCGCTCAAAGCCTGACGCACATCGAGATAAGCCTTGCCCGCGGTCATGATGCCAAAGCGCGCATGCGGCGACTCAATCTCGATCCTGTCCAGCTTGTTCGCGCGCACATAGGCGAGCGCCGCGTACCATTTGTAGTCGAGCAGCCGCGCTTCCTGAACCAGCGGCGGATCAGGCCAGCGGATGTTGAGGCCGCCATCGGGCATCGCGAAATCGGTTGGCAGGACAATTTGCGTGCGGTGCGGGTCAATATCGACAGAAGCCGATGATTCCACTACGTCCGTCACGCATTTCATCGCGACCCAAAGGCCGGAGTAACGGCTCATCGCCCAGCCATGCAGGCCGAAGTCCAAGTATTCCTGCACATTCGACGGAAACAGCACCGGCAGCCCGCACGCCTTGAAGATGTGTTCGGACTGATGTGCAAGCGTGGAGGATTTGGCGGCGTGATCGTCGCCGGCGAGGACGAGCACCCCGCCATGCGCCGATGAACCCGCTGAATTGCCATGCTTGAACACATCGCCGGTTCGGTCGACGCCCGGCCCTTTGCCGTACCACATCGAGAACACACCGTCGTATTTGGCGCTGGGATAAAGATTGACCTGCTGCGAACCCCACACGGCGGTGGCCGCGAGGTCTTCATTCACGCCGGGCTGGAACACGATCTCATGCGAGGCGAGATGTTTCTTCGCTTTCCACAGATGTTGATCGAGCGCGCCAAGCGGAGAACCGCGATAGCCGGAAATGAAACCGGCGGTATTGAGTCCCGCGGCATGATCGCGTTGTTGTTGCAGCATCGGCAGCCGAACCAGCGCCTGTATGCCGCTCATGTACGCGCGACCGCGTTCCAGGGTGTATTTGTCGTCGAGAGTGACGGAATTCAGCGCGGCTTCTAGGGAAGCTTGTTGTTCCGCGTCAAGGGGGGCATTCATTGTGGGGTCTCTCCGCCAACGTTTGGGATCACCAAAGCACTTTAGGGCCTTCGTGTCTTGTGGACGCGTCGGCCGGGATTCTGAGTGTGCCCGGTTTGACTTTTTTTCAGCACTGGTAAAAACCCGCTGAAAAGTAATTTCAACATCGCACAGGTGTTACGACGTGTAAAAACGGCCGGATTTCGGGCGCGGCGGGGAACCGCTCGCGTCGAGGGTATTCAAACCCCCGATCGTTGCGCATTTGTATCGGCTTGGCCGACACGACGAGCACGATTGCTGGACACACCGATGCACGCAGTTGAAGGAGAAAGTAGTGAAACAACGATACATCCAAAGTTTTTTGATGGTTTCCGCAGCATTTTTCGCCATGAACGCGCCGGTTCGCGTTGGCAGCCCGGCTGGATCTGAGGCAATGATCTCCGGTATACCGCGAATTTCGCAGGTACGGGTCGAACAGGTTTCAAGTAAGCAGACAGCGGAAAACAAGGACGACGCTGACGCTTGAAGGTTTGGATGCGTGAGGAGCCGCTGAACTCCAACCAGCCGGCGTCGTGAATTCCGCGCTTGTCGTCAATCGGGCAAACGCAATCACCCGCGATGTTCCCAATCGCAAATGAACAAAAAAAATGCCGAGGATCGTTTTGATCCCCGGCATTTTTATTTACACCGCACGTTTTAGCTGGCGCTCGTGTCCTTCACCACGCCACGCCGGATCTGGTCGAGTTCAATCGATTCGAACAGCGCCTTGAAGTTGCCTTCGCCGAACCCTTGATTGCCCTTGCGCTGAATGATCTCGAAGAAGATCGGGCCGATCTGGTTTTCCGTGAAAATCTGCAGCAGGATTTCGTCCCGTACGCCATCGATCAGGATCTTGCGTTTGCGCAGTTCCGCCACCGATTCGCCATGATTCGGCACGCGCCGCTCGACGAGTTCGTAATACGTGTCGATGGTGTCCAGCAGCGCGATTTTGGCGCTGCGCAAATTGTCGACGGTGCTGCAGATATCGTCGCTGCCGAGCGCAATGTGCTGGATACCTTCGCCGTGGTAAGCGTCGAGGTATTCCTGGATCTGCCCCGACGTATCCGAGCCTTCCTCGTTGATCGGGATGCGGATCTTGCCGCACGGCGAACTCATCGCTTTCGACTTGACCGCGGTCACCTTGCCTTCAATATCGAAGTATCGCGCCTCGCGGAAATTGAACAAGCGCTCGTAGAACTCGGCCCATTCGATCATCCGTCCGCGATGAACGTTGTGAGTCAAATGGTCGATGTAGGTCAGTCCGTGACCGACCGGATTTTGCTCGGCGCCGGGAATAGGTTCGAAGTCGACGTCGTAGATGCTGATGTCGCCGATGCTGCCCTGCTGCGCGCCATTCTTGCCGCGCCAGCGGTCCACGAAGTAAATCAGCGAATCGCCAATGCCCTTGATGGCCGGAATGTTCAGTTCCATTGGGCCGGTCTTGTTATCGAAGCCCCACGCGCCGAGATCGAGCGCGCGTTTGTACGCCTTGCCCGCATCGGCGACACGGAATGCGATCGCGCAAATCGATGGGCCGTGAAGGCGCGCGAACCGCTGCGCGAAGGAATCAGGCTCGGCGTTGACCAGAAAATTGATCTCGCCTTGCCGATACAGCGTCACCTTCTTGTGACGATGGCGGGCAATCGCGGTGAACCCCATTTGCTCGAACAACTGCCCAAGCGCCACGGGATCGGGCGCCGTGTATTCGATGAATTCAAAACCATCCGTGCCAACGGGGTTGTCCCAAGTCGTTGCCTGCATGCTCTGTCTCCTGAACCCTGAGGATGATTCGATGATTGGTCGGCGGGTTATTGGGACAAAGTTTATCGACGGAAGCGCGGTGGATACTTGCGAATTAAATCGCGTGTAACTACGATAGCGCACGTTCATGCCGTCAGCATGGCTATTGGAGGCAGAAAATGGCTCAAGTTGAACTCGATGCCATCGATCGGAAAATTCTCGCCATTCTTCAGGTGAACGGGCGGCTGTCGAACCAGGATATCGCCGATCAGGTGAACCTCTCGCCAAGTCCCTGCTTGCGGCGAATTCGGCGGCTGGAGGAAGAGGGCGTGATCCGCGGTTATGTCGCGCTGCTTGAGCCGCGTCTTCTCGGACTTGGGCTGCTCGCCTACGTGAACGTGCGTCTGGAAAAACGCGGTGGCACGCCGGTATCAGCGGGGATGAAAAACCCGCCGACGCACGCCGACCGGTTCCGCGAAGCCGTGCGCGCGTGGCCGGAAGTCGTGGCCTGCGACGCCATGACCGGTGACATGGACTATCTGCTGCGCGTCCAGGTGGAAGACATGGAGCACTTTTCGCGCTTCATGCAGGACGAGTTGCTGCACCATCCATCCGTGATCGACGTTAAAAGCAGCTTCTCGCTTGAGCGCTTCAAGGAAACGACGGCGCTGCCAATTCGTTAGGTTTTCGCGCCGAGGGATCGATCCAAAACCGCCAGACGCAAAAAAGGCGGCTTTCGCCGCCTTTCGTGCTTTTGCGCATGCTTGCTGATGCGTGCCCGGGAATCAGGACTCAGGGTCCCGATCAGGCCGCGTCGGCAGTAGGCATGAACGCCTGAAACATTTGCGATGCCCGGCGCGCTTGGCGCTTCACCGCGTAATCGAAGACCGCTGCCTGCTCCTGCAACATCTCCGTGAGAATGCTGCCTTGGTCGGCGGGCGTGAGCGACAGATAAGCGTCGGCTTCGCCATACGCATATTCGATCTTCATTCCCGACTTCTTCGCAATGTGCATCATGGTCGAGTTGCGTGACAAACAATGCATGTACAGCATTGAAACGTGCGTGTTGCGGCTGCGGATAGCGGCGCGCTCGAACAAGCGGCTACCCACGCCTTTGCCACGCGCGCTTTCCAGCACCGACACACCGAACTCCGCCGTGCGCTTGTCGCCTTCGGCCGGCAGATAGGCCAAGTGGCCGACGCCAACTACGTTCAACTGTTCGTCGAAGACACCAAAAACCGTATCGCGTGAAAAATCGATATTCGCGACGTAGTTTTCAATCACACGATCCGGCACGATCTGGCCAAAGCGCAGGAGCCGGTCGTCTTCATTGAGAGCGAGGAAGTGTTTGAGCAGACGCTCGCGGTCGCTCGAGGACAACTCACGGACGAGAACGGGCGAACGACCGGCAGCCGTTTGCGAACGATCGGCTGCTGCGAAGATCGATGCAGTGTGGCGGTTGAAAGGCATGTTCACGATGGTGGCTCCTTGATTCGTCGCGCGACATGGTGCGTCGCAAAACGAATTTTAGCCGAATCACGGTGAGAGTACTAGGGAAAACCCGTAATACACTGTGGAGTATCCCATCTAATTTTTATGTAATGACAACAAAATATGTTTATAAACAGTGGTTTAAGTCATGTGGCGCAGATCGGACGGTATTGTGATGACGAAATGACGCATCGCACCATTTTACTTAGCTATCGACGTTCATCCCGTGCTCGATGACGCCCACGACCTGCTCCGCGAACTCGCGATAACCCAGTTTCCCGTCTGGTTTAAGCCACGTGAAGGTCCAGTTGATCATGCCGAACACCATCATGGTCAGCGCGGTCTGGTTCTCTTTCGTCGCCCGCTTCGGATACGCACGTGCAAGTTGCCGGGCGAACGCCGCGACAATGCCGCGTTGGCGTTCCAGCACGATTTCACGCTGCGTATCTTCGAGATATTTGACGTCGTTAAGCAACGCAACGTGCCGGCTATGGGACGTTTCGTACTCGGCGAGGAACGCGCGAATCAGTTCGGCGAACGCCTCGCGCTCCGTCAATCCGCGCCGTTGGCTTGCTCCCTCCACTTCCGCGATGATCAGCATCAACCGCTTCGTGTATCGGTCGAGCAGGTCGAAAAGGATGGCTTCCTTGCTGGCGTAGTAGTGATAAAGCCGCGCTTTGGAGGTGCCGCTGGCCGCGGCGAGATCGGCCATCGATGTGCTCGGGTAGCTGGTCTGCGCAAATTTGGCGGCGGCGAGTTCGAGAATCTGCTCGCGTTGCGTGTCGTGGTCAGGCGCTCTTGTACGGGCCATTGAGTCTCGGAGAATTGCTGGGTCGATCGGGGATTCTAATGCGTGGCGCGACGAAGTTTGGCCTCGGCTATCTTGGCGGGATCGCCACGAATCTCCAGTTTGCCCGCCGCGACGAGTTCGCGACAACGCCAGAACGCGATGGAATCGCTGACCAGAAAGCCGAAGCTCGTGCCCATCACCCGGCCGGCGAGCCGGCGCGCTTCCTGCCAGCCGTCGCTGGCTATCTGGAGGATGGTTTCATCGACATCTGAATAGGTACCGGAAATGAATGTGTTGTCCCGCCATCGGCGAGTTTCGCTGTTGATCTGCTTTACTTCCTGCCATTCCAGCGCAAGACGGCTGATGCGCAACATCGAAATGGGCGCGGCCGTCGGCAGCTTGGCGCCCAGTTCGGCCACCGTAAACATGCCAACTGCCGTCGCACCGTCTTCACGACCGCGGCGCTGCTGCGTGCCGTCGTCAGCGGTGACGAGGGGCAGGTCTTCATGGGTGAACTTGGCTTCGTTCAAGCGCTGCGGCGCGTTGCGCAGCGTGTAGGCCACTCGCCGCAGCGTCAACTGGTCACTGGCGCTCTGGCCGTGCCAGATCACGACCTGTCCGCGCTCCTGCGCGAGGTCGCGCAGGAGCGCGTCCTGTTCCTTGAGCTTCGATATGAAGTCGAACTTATGTTCGTTCAGCACCTGCTGCCAGAACAGCGCCCGGGCTTCCGGGTTGTCGTCTATGCCCCTCAATTGGCCGACCGCGAGGTCGTCCTTCAGCGGGATGACGCGTTCGTCGCGGGCCGCTGTTTGCAGGGCTTCGCGCAGAATCTCGGCGGCGTGGTCGCCGTTGGTAACGTGAATGGTGCTCATCAGTAACGGTGACCGCAAACGTAAGTAGGCCGCCCGTGCGCGGCGAGTGCGGCGACGAGGCGCGGCACACCGCATTGGGAACGGGCGACCCCTAGTGTAAGCGAATCGAATCAGCGCGATCCGCCAACCCGGCGTTCAACGTTCGTCATAGCTCACAACCACGCGATCCGAAATCGGGTGGCACTGGCAGGTGAGGACGAAACCCGCGTCAATCTCATGCTGCTCCAGCGTGTAGTTCTTTTCCATGCGCACCTCGCCTTCCAGCACCTTCGCACGGCACGTGCAGCACACGCCTCCCTTGCAGGCATAGGGCAGCGCAAGCCCGGCTTTCAGCCCGACGTCGAGCACGCTCACGCCCTGATACGGCAGGCGCAGCTTGCGTTTTTTTCCATCGATGATGAGTTCAAGATCCGCCGCCGGGGTGTCGTCGGTGATTTCGATTGCCGGCACGCCTGCTTGCGGCAACGGCGTGCCGAACCGCTCCACGTGGACCTGCTTGGGCGGCACGCCCGCGCTTTTCAGCGCAGCCTCAGCGGCGTCCATCATCGGGCCGGGACCACAAATGAAGGCTTCGTCGATTTCATCGGCGGGAACGAGCGCCTCCAGGAAAGCCGCGCACTTTTCCTGGTTCAGCACGCCGTTGAACAACTCGACATCCTGCAAATCGTCCGATAACACGTGATACAGCGAGAACCGGCTCATGAAGCGGTTCTTCAGGTCTTCCAGTTCTTCCGCAAACATGATCGCGTCAACGCTGCGATTGCCGTAGATCAGCGTGAAACGGCTGGTCGGCTCCGTTTCCAGGGTTGTCTTGATGATCGCGAGCACGGGCGTGATGCCCGAGCCGCCCGAGAACGCCACGTAATGCTTCACGTGATCAGTGTTCAGGTGCGTGAAAAAGCGGCCGTCGGGCGTCATGACCTCAATTTCGTGGCCGGGCTTCAGCGTATCGAAGGCGAAGTTCGAGAAGCGGCCACCTCGCACGCGCTTGATGCCGATACGCAATTCGCCATCGCGGTCGTAATCGGTCACGCCGACGCAAATGGAATATGAGCGCCGCGTTTCCTCACCGTCGATATGCGTCTTCAACGTGACGAACTGGCCTTGCGTAAAGCGAAATGCGTCACGCAGGGTTTCGGGGACATCGAAGGAAACCGTGACGGCGTCGGCGGTTTCGGGACGGACGTCGCGGATGCGCAGCGAGTGGAATTGCGGAGTCGCCATGGTCGTTTTCAGTACGGTTTGAAGTAGTCGAACGGCTCGCGGCAATCCATGCAGCGATACAGCGCCTTGCACGCGGTCGAGCCGAATTGGGCCAGGCGTTCGGTATGCGATGAACCGCAGCGCGGACAAGCCGGTTTGTCCACGACGCGTGGCACGAAGCGGATGGGCCGTTCTTGCGGCGCGTGTTCGGCTGAACCGCAATTGCCCATTGGCGGAGCGATGCCGTATTGCCTGAGCTTGTCGCGGGCTGCGTCCGTCATCCAGTCGGTGGTCCATGCCGGCGCCAGAACTGTTTCGATGCGATGGTTCTCGAAGCCCGCCTCGTTCAGTGCCGCGCCAATGTCTTCCGCAATCTGGTACATCGCCGGGCAGCCCGAATACGTGGGCGTAATGACGATTTCCAATGTGTCGTCGGCGGCGCGGCGGACATCGCGGAGAATGCCTAGCTCACGTAGGGATACCACCGGAATTTCCGGGTCTGGCACGGCGTCCAGCACTTCCCAAACGCGTTCTAGCGAGGCTTCGGCGGTGGTCGTCATCGAGTTCACCAGCTCGCGCCCGGATGCTGCCGCGCGAGGCTTTGCAATTCCGCGAGCAGGAAACCCATGTGCTCGGAGTGCTCGCCGAACTTGCCGGTGGTCACGTGTTTGGCGTCGGCGGGTTTTTGCAGCGTGGCTTGCGCAAGCGTTGCGTCCACGTCCTCGCGCCACGCGCTTTCCAGATCAGTAGTCAGCGGACCGATACCCGCATCGGCGATGCTCGTTTCCACGTCATCGGTGCTGAAAAACTCGCGCGTGTACGGCATCAGGTAATCCACCGCGGACTGAGCCCGACGATGCGATTCCTCGGTGCCATCGCCGAAACGAAGCAGCCAGTCGCTCGCGTGATTCAGGTGATATCGCGTTTCCTTGATCGACTTCGACGCGATTGCCGCGAGTTGCGCGTCCGTCGATTGCGTGAGCGCTGTCCAGAGATGCGCCATCAGCGTGGAATAAAGGAAGTTGCGCACGACCGTCACCGCGTAGTCGCGATCTGAACGCGCCGTGCCCGATAACGGCCCTGCGTGCGGCAACTCGGTCAGCGTGTAATTGCGGAAATCACGTTCGTTGCGGAAATACGCGTAGTCATCTTCGGTTTTCTTCGTGCCGTAAAGTTCGGCATCGAGCGTGGCCGCGTGCGAGTAAAGCAATCGCGCCTGGCCGATCAGATCGAGGCTGATATTGGCCAGCGCGATATCTTCCTCGAGCACCGGACCGTGTCCGCACCATTCGCCGTTGCGCTGGCCGAGGATCAATGCGTTATCGGCGAGGCGCAGCACGTAGGACAGGTGTTGGGGCGTCGTCATGGCTGGACCTTCGAGTCACATGTGGTTGATTTCGTCGGGCAGCACGAAGAACGTGGGGTGACGGTAGATCTTGTCGCCGGCCGGGTCGAAGAACTCGGCTTTATCGGCGGGATCGGAGGCGGTGATTGCCGCCGACGGCACCACCCAGATGCTCACGCCTTCCTGACGACGCGTATAAACATCGCGTGCCATGCGCAGCGCTCCCGGTGCGTCCGGCGCGTGCAAGCTGCCGCAGTGCTTGTGGTCAAGGCCCTGCTTGCTGCGCACGAACACTTCCCAGATCGGCCATTCGTTGTTCATTTGTCGCTCCTTTATGCAGCTTGCTTTTGCGCACGCGCGGCTTGTTTGGCGGCGTAGGCGAGGGCGGCATCGCGAACCCATTGGCCGTCGTCGTGTGCTTTAACTCGCGTCGCGAGGCGTTCCTTGTTGCACGGACCGTCACCGTTCACGACCCGCCAGAATTCTTCCCAGTCGATTTCGCCGTAGTCGTGCGCTTGCCGTTCTTCATTCCATTTGAGGTCGGGGTCAGGCAGCGTGACGCCGAGAATCTTCGCTTGCTCGACGGTGGCATCGACGAATTTCTGCCGCAAATCATCATTCGATATCCGCTTGATGCCCCATTTGAACGACTGGCCACTGTGGATGGAATCCTTGTCGCTCGGACCGAACATCATCAGCACCGGCCACCACCAGCGATCCACCGCCTGTTGGACCATTTCCTTCTGGGCTTGCGTGCCCTTCATCATGGAGAGCAGCGCGTCGAAACCTTGCCGTTGATGGAACGACTCTTCCTTGCAGATGCGGATCATGGCGCGCGCATAGGGACCGTACGTGCAGCGGCAGAGCGGGATCTGATTCATGATCGCCGCGCCGTCCACCAGCCAGCCGATCACGCCGACATCCGCCCACGTGGGCGTCGGGTAATTGAAAATGCTCGAATACTTGGCTCGACCGGCGTGCAGGGCATCGACGAGCTGGTCTCGCGACACGCCCATGGTTTCCGCCGCGCTATATAGATACAGTCCGTGGCCGCCTTCGTCCTGCACCTTCGCGAGCAGGATCGCCTTGCGCTTCAGGCTCGGCGCGCGCGAAATCCAGTTGCCTTCGGGCAACATGCCGACGATTTCCGAATGCGCGTGCTGCGAGATCTGGCGGACCAGCGTCTTTCGATAAGCCTCGGGCATCCAGTCCTGCGGTTCGATCTTGCCGTCGGCGGCCATCACGGCGTCGAAACGAGTGAGTTCCGGCGATGTGGACGCCGGATCGATGGACTGCACGTTGCCGGGGATATCGAGGGATTGCGTGTACATGACGATCGCTCGCTCTAGGAAGTCACTGTGGCGCAATTATAAGCCGACCGTCCGGTCGGTTAATAGTTATTTTTTGAGATGGTCGTGAGGAGGTGAGGACGGGAGGCGTTTGTTACCCTGAGTAGGAGACCTTTGAGGCGGCAATAACTGACTTGGGCTTGATGCTCAGACAATAAATGCGGTTTTTTATCAGCGAGGCGGGTAATGACCAATGCGATAAGGTCTGAGGTCGAGCGTTCATCGATCCCTCCGCCATCTACCCAACGCTCGCTTCAAACACCCGCCTGTAATTTCCCCCCAGAATCTTCCCTGTCTCTTCGTTCGAGAATCCTGCGGCAAGGAGCTGGTTCGCGAAGTCCGGCAACTGACCGTAGTGAGTGAAAACCGGCGGAGAAATAAAGCCCAGCATGTCAGTGCCCATGCCAACATGGTCGACGCCGACCAGATCGGCCATTCGCTTGACGCCTTCTGCCATGCCCTGCAAATCCCGGAATGTTCCTGAACTTGGCCAGATACCAATCACGCCGCCCGTATCAGCGACGGCGCGGGCGTGGTCAGGGTTGATCAGCCTGCTCCGGCTGCCGGGATGCGCGGACAGCGCCGTGTGAGACAAGACCAGCGGTTTCGACGACACCGACGCCGCCCGGTTGACCAGATCGAATGTGCCGTGCGCGACATCGACAACGATCCCAAGGTCGTTGCATCGCCGGACCACTTGCGCGCCGAAATCCGTCAAACCACCGTGTTGAGGCTGTTCGGTCTGGATATCGCCGAGTTCGTTGATGCGGTAGTGCACCAATTGCAGGTGGCGCAACTGGTGCTGCGTGTACGCCTCATCTACTCGATCCAGTTGCCCCTCGAGAAAATCGCCCCCTTCTGAAGCGATGATCGCGCTCGGCCCAGTGTTCGCTTGTGTTTTCAGCGACGCGCTGCTGGTGATGACATTCAATTGCTCCCGCTCGATCAACGCATGCACCCGCGCAAATTCGGTTTGCCCGAGCGCGTACAGTTCGCCGGGCGCAGGCGGCCGGTACGCTTCGAAACGCTTGCGATCCGCCGATACTCGTGTGACCCAGGTATCCGTGACGATCGCCAGCGTGACCACGTTCATGCCGCCGCTGCGCATGGGCGCGGCGAGCGGGGCGAAAGGGCGGCCGGCGCCAATCGACGGATCGCGGGAGATGGTCACCCGGCCGGCGTGGCTGTGCATGTCCATCGTCAACGCGCCGGTCGAGCGCCAGCTTTGAGCGGTAGCCTGTGCGTCCGGATTGTCGGTATATCCGGCGAAACGGCCACGGGCGCAGGCCACCAAACCCAATGCAGCAGTCGACGCCAGGAACGCTCGCCGGCTGGTTGGCCTGTCTTGGCTGGACACACACGCATCGATGAGTTGATAACGCCACCCTGCCGGATCATCGATCAAACGGCGCAGCCGTCCGCGAATCGTCACCGGCCCGTCCTGCACCTGCATCAATGAAACGCCAATCACTTCGATGCTCGACCGCGGATCCGTTGGCGCGCAGCCCGGACAGCATGGCGCATCTTTCGCGAGCAGAAAATAATCGACGCAAGGTTCCAATTCGAGCGGAATCATCCAGCCAGACATCTCGACCACTGCGTCATGCAGCGCGTCGGCCTGACCGGAACGGATGCTCGACCAATCGATTTGCATCGACATCTCCTTGTTTTTACCGCCCTCGCCGGATTATGCAGCGGGAGATGCGGCGCACTCAGTTCGGCCCCGGCGCCAGCCCGGGACAGCTCACGGTTCCTCGATGCCGAATGCGACAATGCGACTTCACTTCCAATCGTCTCCCCCCGCATGCCGTCACTGTCCTCCTTCTCAGAAACTCATCGCGCGCGCGTTGCCGTTATCGGTGGAGGCCCTGCTGGCTTGATGGCGGCGGAAGCGCTGGCGGCAGGCGGCATCGAAGTGGACCTTTTTGACGCCATGCCGTCGATCGGCCGCAAATTTCTGATGGCTGGCAAGGGCGGCATGAATCTCACGCATTCGGAACCCGCCGAACTGTTCCTCTCGCGTTATGCAGAGCGCCGGACACAAATTGAACCACTGCTGCGCCGTTTCGATGCCACCGCGTTGCGCGCGTGGGTTCACGGATTGGGCGTGGAAACCTTCGTCGGCAGCTCGGGCCGCGTATTTCCCACCGACATGAAAGCCGCGCCGATGCTACGTGCCTGGTTGCATCGGCTACGCGGGTCGGGCGTACGGTTCCATATGCGGCATAAGTGGCATGGCTGGGGTGACGAAGCTTCACCCCTTTTGCGGTTCGCTACGCCGGACGGCGAGCGCTCGGTCGAAGCCGATGCTGTCGTGCTCGCGCTCGGCGGGGCGAGTTGGCCACGACTTGGCTCGGACGCCGCGTGGATTTCTCACCTGGAAGCGCGCAACGTCGGCGTGTCGCCGTTCGTGCCGTCCAACTGTGGCTTTGATATCGACTGGAGCGGGCACTTCAGTAGCCGTTTCGCCGGCGAGCCGTTGAAAGCCGTGGCGATCGGTTTGCCGCGGGACGACGGCGGTATGGACTGGCGCACGGGTGAGTGTTTGCTGACGTCAACAGGCATTGAAGGCAGTCTGATCTACGCGATGTCCGCGCGCATTCGCGATCGTCTGGCTTCCGGGGACGGCACGTTTTTGCTTGATCTCTTGCCGGCATTGACGTCGCAGCGTGTTCTCGATGAAGTGACGCATCCACGCGGCGCTCGTTCCATGTCGAGCCATTTGCAGAGCCGTCTGAACCTGACGGGCGCGAAGGCGGGTTTGTTGCGAGAGGTTCTGAACCGCGAAGAATTCTCCGATACCACGCGCCTCGCTCAGCGTATCAAGGCGTTGCCGTTGACTGTGAGGCGTCCGAGGCCGATCGCCGAAGCGATCAGCAGTGCCGGCGGCGTGACGTTCGAATCACTCGATTCGCATCTGATGCTCGATGCAGTGCCCGGCGTTTTCTGCGCGGGCGAGATGCTGGATTGGGAAGCGCCGACGGGCGGTTATCTGCTCACGGCATGTTTCGCGAGCGGTTTGATAGCGGGCGAAGCGGCGCTGGCTTATGTGAAGACGGGCGCCAAGCCCGCCTGAGCGCCAGCGCCAGAGAAAAAACTCAAGCAGGCACAAGACGCCACAGCGACGTGATCTCGGCCGAACGCGCGTGATAGAGCGGATCGGTTTTATCGGCGGCACGAGGATGCTGCGGACGAATATCCATCCGGCCGTCCGTCTTCAAGCCCGCGCGGTCGACCCACTCCTGGAATTCAGCACGCGTTCGCAGGCCAAGATGTTCCGCTATATCGGAAAGAATCAGCCAGCCTTCGCCGCCCGGCGTCAGATGGGCAGCGAGGCCGTCTAGGAATCCGCGCAGCATGCGGCTTTCCGGATCGTAGATTGCGTGTTCAATAGCCGAACTGGGGCGTGCCGGCAGCCACGGCGGATTACAGACGATCAACGGTGCGCGGCCTTCCGGAAACAGGTCGGCCTCGACCACCTTTACTTGCTGGTCGTACCCCAATAATTCGATGTTTTCGCGTGCGCAGGCTAGCGCCCGGGTGTCGATTTCCGTCGCAATCACGCGCTTCACGCCGCGCTGAGCCAACAAGGCGGCGAGCACGCCCGTGCCGGTGCCAATATCGAAAGCCAGTTCCTTCGATGGCAAAGGCTGATCCGCGATCAGCTTGATGTACTCGCCGCGCACCGGAGAAAACACGCCATAGTAGGGATGAATCCGCGCGCCGAGTGCCTCGACGTCTACGCCCTTTTTGCGCCACTCGTGCGCGCCGACCAGCCCGAGCACCTCACGCAGCGACACAACCGACTCGCCCGCTGCCGCACCGTAAGCCTCTTCACACGCCTCTTTCACGACGGGCGCACGGCGCAGCGGAATGGCGTATTCGGCGTCCAGCGGCAATAGCAGCATGCCGAGCGTGCGCGCCCGCTGGGACTGGGCGAGCCGATGCAAATTGAATGCCTCGGCAGGGGCGGGCGGCGCGGCCGGCGGCGCATCGGGGGCGGCGCTGCGCTCCTTTGTTTTCGCTTTGGCGGACTTTTTCGGCCGCGTTTCGATGCGTCGTGCAACCGCCTGCAACAACTGGCGTGCATTTTGGAAATCGCCGCGCCAGAGAATTGCCGTACCTTCGCAAGCGAGCCGATAGGCGGAGTCGGCGGTCATCTGGTCATCGCCGATCACTACGCGTTTGGGCGGTGCGATTCCGCTTTCCGAGTGCCAGAGCGCCGAATGGTTTTCGCCTTTTTCCTCCCATTGGATCTGGGAGGGCGCGGCGCTGGTGCTGGGAGAAGTTTTGGAATGCATGCTGAATAAGTACCGGACAAAGTGAGAACCGCGAGGCGGAATGCCGACATTCTGAGGGCTTTTCACAAAATGGTCCGACTTTCGACGACAAAAGGCGTTCGGGGATGCGCTTGGGAATCGAATCATGGGATGTCGACCGGCGTGAAAAGCAGGTCCGTTTGCACATTTACTGCCGGAGAACGCCGGCGCTCATTCGATTGCGTTACGGTGAGTTCCACGTCTGCGGGTCTGCGAACAACTGCCCTGTGCCAGTTCCGGAAGCCATGCCAGAAGTTCGGGTCAAGCCGCCCGTCCATCGCCGGGAATCATCCGCTGAACTGTAAGCGCCTGGTTTGCCTGTTCAGGCACAATCGTTTTTTCCCTCGAAAACACTCGTTCCCCGATGAACCTTCGCGCCCTTTCTGCCGTTGCCGCCGCGACGCTGTTTGCTTCTCTGCTGCCATCCACCCGCGCTCTCGCCGACGACGCGCCGGCTGAACACTGGGTCAGCGCCTGGGGCATGGCGTTACAGTCAATTCCGCAGCGGGCGGATTTGCCGGCGCTGTATCGCGCGCCTGAAATTGGCGGCCGGACGGTCCGGCAGATAGTGTATCCAGCCATCGATGGCCGGCACGTTCGGCTGCGCTTCAGCAATGTATACGGCACTGCGCCGCTGGTGATCGAGGACGTGCAAGTGGCGCGCTCCGTGTCCGGCGGCGCGGCCGCGATCCGGGCGGGCACTAGCCGTCCTGTGACGTTCGCCGGCAAGGCGGGCGTGACCATCGCGCCCGGTGGCCAGATGGACAGTGACCCGATCGCCTTCGACGTCGCCGCCCACCAGCCGCTCGCCGTCAGCACCTATATGGGAGCGGATCAAAAGATGGCCGCGTGGCATCGGGTGGCGAACCAGACGAATTACGTATCGACGCCAGGCAACCATTCCTCCGATACCGACGCCGCCGCGTTTCGCACCCGCTTCACGCAATTTGTGTGGCTGACGAGCGTTTCCGTCGATGCCGCACCGGCGCGGGCGCTGGTAGCAATCGGTGACTCCATCACCGACGGCATGCGCTCCACGCCAAACGCGAACCGCCGCTGGCCGGATGCGTTGGCGCGCCGGCTGACGCAAAAGGGCATCGACGGGACCGCGGTCGTAAATGCTGGAATCAGCGGTAATCGCCTGTTGAGCGCATCGCCGTGCTACGGCGATGCGCTTTTGAACCGGTTCGACCGCGACGCGTTGCGCCAGCCCGGGGTGCGCGCGGTGATCCTGCTGATCGGCATCAACGATATCAATTTCCCCGCGATGCCCCCCCACGCCGGCCTGGATTGCGACGATCCGCATACGCCTGTAACAGCCGATTCGCTGTTGCGCGGGTATCAACGGCTGATTGCGCAGGCTCACCAGCGCGGGGTCCGGATCTACGGTGCAACCTTGACACCGGCCTCGCTGCCTCAGGAGCGCGAGGCGATCAGGACGGCGGTGAACAATTCGATCCGCTCAAGCCATGCTTTCGATGGTGTGATCGACTTTGACCTGGCGCTCCGGGATCCGGCCCATCCGGACCGTCTCCAGCGACGCTATGACAGCGGCGACCATATCCATCCGAGCGATGCGGGTTATTCGGCCATGTCGGAAGCTGTTCCCATCGACGAAATGGGGCTTGGGAAGGGCCGTTAGGACTTTCCCGAAAATAGTTTGAAGATGTCCTTGCCTTAGTGGGTGCCATCGCCTATTATTCGTCTCCTCGTTTCGCAACGAGGGCCGCTAAAGAAACAGGTGGCCTCCAAAGTCGGTAAGTTTGAAAGCAAACGCTCACAAACTTGTTGACAAGGAGAAAAAGATTCTTCATAATCTCGTTTCTGTGCTGCAGATGCAGCGACGCGAAAGCGGCAGGGTTCTGAGGGTAGGGATCGTGCGGTGGATAGCGAATGTTCTTTAAAAACTAACAGCCGATAAGTGTGGGCGCTTGGTGCTTGGCTTTAAGCGTGGTGGTGTTTTCCGGGGTAACTCGGGAGATGTTGCCGTGAAGCGAAAGTATCAAGTCTCACACTAGTATTAAGGTAGGTTTTGAGCGTCTTTCTGTAAAAGGGAAGATGGGAGGAACTTGTCAGTACGTTGAGTGAGCGACCTATTCGCAAGAATAGAAAACAGTAACAGGCATTGAACTGAAGAGTTTGATCCTGGCTCAGATTGAACGCTGGCGGCATGCCTTACACATGCAAGTCGAACGGCAGCACGGGGGCAACCCTGGTGGCGAGTGGCGAACGGG
>NZ_MTHB01000036.1 GCF_002220365.1 Caballeronia sordidicola
GTAGTCTGGAACGGCGATTAAATTGTAGTAGTTAAGGCCGCCTTGATCGTTATCGATATGACGATGCATATCCAAATCGAGATATGGGTCCTCCGGGTGAGCTTTCATATATGCAACCCAGTCGACTTCAATACTAATCACGCCGCCGTTGTCGGTGTAGCTTTTGACGGTCATTCCGGCTTTCTCGAGCATCCTTACGCCCTCAAGCATATCGACGGAAATGGCTTTGCCGTCAGACGTGGCTCTAGCCTCGAACCGCGTGTCGAAAATCAGGAAATCTTCCGTCGCAAGTAATTGAAAACCGCTGCCGGTTCCAGCCGTCTCAGTAATTACAAAATCTTCGGAATGAACGCCCTGTTCGCCCGACGCAGAAATAACACTCGCCGTGTAGACGTGCTGCCCCTTCGTGAGGCCCTCGTCCTGATACGACCAGTCGAGCCCCGTGACTGAGGCCGTGCCGATCTTCTGGCCGTCGCGATAAATGGCGAGCACTTCGCCTTCGTGCAGGGCAGTGCTGATCGTGCCGTGCAACTGCGGAGAGGTATCGACTGTCTTGCCGCCATTCTGAATGACGTTGTCGTGATGATTGCCAGCCGGATCGATGACTTCATCGAGCGCGCTGGTGATCGTGGCCACAGCCGAAGGCACAACAATGCCGTCGCCAACCATGTGCACAACCAAGTGATTCGACATCAGCGTGACGCCGCTTACCGCGCTCACTGTGCCGACGAAGAACTCATGCGTGCCCTTGGCGAGCAAGGGCGTGCTGAACGCCCACGTGCCATCCGGATGCACGGTGGTTGAGCCAATTGAGTGATCGCCATCGAACACGCTAATGACGTCACCGGCGTGGCCGAAGCCGATCATCGTGGGAAGCGGATTTTCGATTGTCGTCAGCTTGGCGAACTTGCCGCCCAATCCTTGGATTGAGTCACTGATTCCCGCGATCGAAGGCGCTCCAGCGCTGACGGGCATGTCGTGATGGTGATGATGATGGCCGTGCGAACCGGTTGCGTGAAACGCATGCTTTCCCATTCCCGGTGATCCGAGCCATGGCAGGGACCACGCGCCATCCGCAGCGGCGACTGCCTCGCCAATCAGCCGCAAGCCTTCAAAGATTTTGACTAACGAAAAGGGCGCACTCGTGCCCCTGATCTCCGATCCAGCGTGACCTGTAACAACGGATGAAATAACCGTGTTGGATGAATTCTTTTGGGACATGGCTCAACCGCTCTCTTCTGTTTAGTTATCTGCGGGCAGCTGAGTTAGCTCCTAACGGCGACCGCCCGATGAAAACCGCCTGCGAGTTAATTAAAAATCGCAACGGTCAAGCGGACGATTTTGAATAATGAAATTGAAAGGCGATACGAGATAAATCCTATTTACACAAGCCGTCGCGCGTGGTTAGACCGCGGGGCACGATTTGTGGTAAAGCGTTCGTCGTTACAGGCAGACCACTAACCCTTAAAGCAGCAACACGGCATCGACCCCGACCGTTACGCCGAAAACCCGGTGACCGAGCATAGATCCAGCCTGCCGGGTCAGCACCCACGCCACGCCCTTGCCGTCCTCGAAATCCCTCCGCACAAGCAGCACCCCGCCCGTCCACCGGTGCCAACAAAACCCAAACTCACGAGTTAGCCCTAATAACCCCTTCTGTTCGGGCCATCACAGAACCTCACTTTCGCCAACAATTCAGGCTACAGAAAGAGGTCCGCAATCATGGCAAGTACCACCGCAACTCAACAACCCATCGTCACCGTAAAGAGCGGCAAGATGAAGCGCATCTTGCTGATCGTGTTGGGACTCATCGTTTTGCTGGGCGCCGGCGGGGCGGGTGCGTATTACTACTTCCTGCAAAAGCCCAGTTCGGGAGGGATAGCGAAGCCCGCCCCTGCCGCGCCGCCGGTGTTTTTCCCGCTGGAATCGATGACCGTCAATCTCCAGTCCGACGACACCATGCATTACTTGCGCATTGGCCTGACGCTGAAGCTGCCGGACCAGAAGGCACAAGCTGCGCTGACCGAGCGCATGCCGGAAGTACGCAGCCACATTCTGATGTTGTTATCGGCGAAGCGGCCGGACGATCTGGCGGGCATCGACGGCAAGCGTGAGCTCGCGAAGGAACTGTTGGAGACGGTCCAAAAGACCGGCGGCACGCCTGATAGTCCAGCGCGTGTCCAGGAAGTGTTATTCACGGAATTCGTCGTTCAATAATCCGCGCGATAACCCTCGCCTTCAGCCGCTTTCGCAAAAGCAAACGCAGAAGCAAACGCAGAAGCAAACGTTCAAGCTAACTGCAAGAAGCACGACCGTAAGCACCAAGCAACCGCGCACAGGAACCAAGGAACACTCATGGGCCACGAAGAGTTCATGTCGCAGGAGGAGGTGGATGCCCTGCTCAAGGGCGTCACCGGGGAAGTCGACGCAGTCGCCGACGAAACACGCTTTCATGGCGTGCGCCCCTACAACCTCGCGACGCAGGAACGCATCGTCCGGGGCCGGATGCCGGGCCTGGAAATCATCAACGACCGCTTTGCGCGCCTCTTGCGCGTGGGCATCTTCAACTTCATGCGGCGTTCGGCGGAGATTTCCGTCGGTCCGGTGAAGGTGCAGAAGTACAGCGAATTCACCCGCAACCTGCCGATCCCGACGAACCTGAACCTCGTCCACGTGAAGCCATTGCGCGGCACCTCGCTGTTCGTGTTCGATCCGAACCTGGTGTTCTTTGTCGTCGATAACCTCTTCGGCGGCGACGGCCGTTTCCACACGCGCGTTGAAGGCCGCGAGTTCACGCAGACCGAACAACGCATCATCAGCAAGCTGCTGAACCTCGTGTTCGAACACTACGCGGCATCGTGGAAAAGCGTGCGAACGCTTAACTTCGAATACGTGCGCTCGGAAATGCACACGCAGTTCGCCAACGTGGCCACGCCGAACGAGATCGTGATCGTCACGCAGTTTTCCATCGAATTCGGATCGACCGGCGGCACGCTGCATATCTGCATGCCGTATTCAATGATCGAACCGATTCGCGACATCCTCTCCTCGCCCATTCAAGGCGAAGCGCTCGAAGTCGATCGCCGCTGGATTCGCGTGCTGTCGCAACAAGTGCAAGCGGCCGAAGTGGAACTCACGGTGGATCTGGCGGAGATCGGCACGACCTTCGAAAAGATTCTCAACATGCGAGCAGGTGATGTCCTGCCGATCAATGTGCCGGAACTCGTCACGGCAAAAGTGGACGGCGTGCCAGTGATGGAATGCGGCTACGGAATTTTCAATGGTCAATACGCGTTGCGCGTCCAGAAGATGATCAGCGCAACCGACACGATGAAGGAAGGTGGATATGAGTGATGTAACTGAACCGGGCACGCTGCCGTCCGATCCGCTCAAGAGCGAGGACTTCGGCATGGACGACTGGGCGAGCGCGCTGGCTGAGCAGAACGGCAATGAAACGCCGGCGGCGGCGTCATCGGCGGGATTATTCCAGCCTTTGTCGAAAGTCGAGGCGCCCTCGACGCGCAATGACATCGACATGATTCTCGACATCCCCGTGCAGATGACGGTGGAACTCGGGCGCACCAAGATCGCCATCCGCAACCTGCTGCAACTGGCGCAGGGGTCGGTGGTGGAACTCGACGGCCTCGCGGGCGAACCGATGGACGTGCTGGTCAACGGCTGCCTGATCGCGCAGGGCGAAGTCGTGGTGGTCAACGACAAGTTCGGTATCCGTCTCACCGACATCATCACGCCGTCCGAACGCATCAGGAAGTTGAATCGATGAAACGCTTTGCCGCCGCGCTCGCAGCATTGGCAGCGCTTGCCATGACGCTTGCCGCCCACACAGCTCACGCCGCCGACATGAACGCCGTCAATCACGCGGCGCAGATTGCATCGGGCGTTGGCGCGGGCACGGCCGTGCCGTCACTCGGCGTGGGCGCGGTGCTGCAGACGCTGCTCGGGCTCGCGATCGTGATCGCATTCGTGTTCGGCTGCGCGTGGCTTGCGCGCAAGTTCGGCGTGGCCGGCACCAAGCGCACGGGGCTGGTGAAGGTGATCGGCGGAGCGTCGCTTGGCAACAAGGAGCGCGTCTCGGTGGTGGAAATCGGGGACACGTGGCTCGTGCTCGGCGCCGCACCCGGCAATGTGCGGTTGCTGCACACCATGCCGGCGGGATCGACGGAACTCAAACTCGACAGCACTGAAGCCGGCGTCACGCCCGACGGCCAAGCACTGCACGGCAGTTTCGGACAACGTTTTCGCGATGCCCTCGCCGGTGAAGCGACCAGACGTCTGCAAAAATTCGCAGGCGGGAGCAAGTAATGCAGGCTCGTTTTTTTGCACAGAGCGCAAGACTGGTGAAGCTGTTGGTGCCGGTCCTGGTCGCCGCCCTTCCCTACACCGCTTTCGCCCAAAGCACAGCAGGACTTCCCGCGTTCAACACCAGCCCGGGTCCGAACGGCGGCACGACGTATTCGCTCAGCGTCCAGACGATGCTGCTGCTCACGATGCTGTCGTTCCTGCCAGCCATGCTGCTGATGATGACGGGCTTCACGCGCATCATCATTGTGTTGTCGCTGTTGCGGCAGGCGCTGGGTACGACCAGCACGCCGCCTAATCAGGTGCTTGTGGGACTCGCGCTGTTTCTCACGCTGTTCGTGATGTCGCCGGTCCTCGACAAGGCTTATGTCGATGCGTACAAGCCTTTCTCCGACGGCACGATCACGATGGACCAGGCCATGACGCGCGGCGTCGCCCCGTTCAAGCAATTCATGCTGCGCCAGACCCGCGAGGCCGATCTCGCGCTGTTCGCCCGGATCGCCAAAGCGCCGCCGATGAACGGTCCCGAAGACGTGCCGCTCTCGCTGCTGGTGCCGTCGTTTGTGACGAGCGAGCTCAAGACCGGCTTCCAGATCGGCTTCACCATCTTCATCCCGTTCCTGATCATCGACATGGTGGTAGCAAGCGTGCTGATGTCGATGGGGATGATGATGGTGTCGCCCACCACCATTTCGCTGCCGTTCAAGCTTATGTTGTTCGTGCTGGTGGACGGCTGGCAGTTGCTGATTGGCTCGCTCGCGCAGAGCTTCGTTTCATAGCGTCCGTTTCATAGCGTTCGTTTCATAGCCTTAGTATCCAGCGTCAGGAATTTCACGATGACACCCGAATCCGTCATGTCGATCGCGCACCAGGCCATGTATGTGGCGCTGTTGCTCGCGGCTCCGTTGTTGCTGGTCGCGCTCGTGGTCGGGCTGGTGGTGAGCCTGTTCCAGGCCGCGACCCAGATCAACGAAAGCACGCTCTCGTTCATTCCGAAATTGCTCGCCGTAGCGCTCACGCTCGTGATCGCCGGTCCGTGGATGCTGGAAACGCTGCTCGATTACATGCGCCATGTTTTCACCATCACGCCCGCGATCACCGGCTAACGATGTTCTCCGTCACTTACGCGCAGCTCAATGTCTGGCTGACGTCGTTCCTCTGGCCGTTCACGCGCATCCTTGCGCTGATCGCGACCGCGCCGCTGCTCAGTCACCAGGCCATCCCGATTCGCGTCAAGGTCGCAGTCGCGGCCTTCATCGCGCTGATCGTCGCGCCCACGATTGGCGCGGTTCCCCAAGTGACCGTGTTTTCCGCCGATGGCGTGATGATCATCATCAATCAGTTCCTGGTCGGGGCGGCGCTCGGCATGACGATGCAGATTGCATTCGCTGCCATCGATGCTGCCGGCGAGTTTATCGGCATGCAGATGGGGCTGGGGTTTGCGATGCTTTACGACCCGCGTGCCGGGGGAAATTCGGTGGTGATATCGCGGTATCTGAACACCATCGCCATGCTCGCGTTCCTTGTGTTCGACGGCCACCTGCAAATGATCAGCGCGCTCGTGCAGACATTCCAGAGCGTGCCGGTGAGCGCAAACGTGCTGGGTTCGGCCGTACACGCGCGCGGCTGGCAGACGCTCGCCACGTATGGCGTGAGCGTGTTTTCGACGGGCTTGCTGCTGTCCTTGCCGGTGGTCACCGCGCTGCTTATCGCCAACCTGGCGCTGGGTATCCTGAATCGCGCAGCGCCGCAGATCGGGATTTTTCAGGTGGGCTTTCCAGTCACCATGCTGGTCGGATTCCTGCTGATCCAGTTGATGATCCCCAACATGATCCCGTTCTTTCAACGCATTTTCGACACCGGTATTGACCAGATGGGGCGCGTGGCGGCTGCGCTTTAGCAACCGGCCGGGTAGTCAATCGACCAGTTCGTACGCGGTGCTGCGCCCGCCCGACACCGATCTTCGCAGCGCCCCCAACGCCACCAGTTCGCCGATGTCGCGTAACGCTGTATCCGGCGAACACTTCGCGATGGCGGCCCACTTGCTGCTGGTCAGCTTGCCGTCGAAACCATCCAGCAGCCGGTTCAGCAGCTTGATCTGCCGCTCGTTGAAGGGTGCGGCGGCCCAGCGCTGCCAGAAACGCGTCTTGACCAGCACCGCGTCCACCGTGTGCTGGGCGTCGTCCACTGCGCGATGCAGCGCGTTCAGGAACCACGTAAGCCACGCGGTGACATCGAGCGATCCGCGCTGCGTCTGCTCGAGGATGTCGTAATAACCGCTGCGCTCTGACTGGATCTGCGCCGACAGGCTGTAGAAGCGCTGCGGACTGCCGTCGGCGCGGGCGAGCAGCAAGTCCCCTATCGCCCGGGCGATACGGCCGTTGCCGTCGTCGAAAGGATGAAGGGTGACGAACCACAGGTGCGCCAGCCCGGCCTTGATCACCGGCGCCACGGCTGAGTCGCGATTGAGCCAGTCGAGAAAACGCGTTGTCTCGGCGTTGAGGCGATCGGCCGGGGGCGCCTCGAAACGAACCCGCTGACGGCCGATGGGACCGTAGACCACCTGCATGGCGCCGTTTTCGTCGTTGCGCCATGCGCCGATCTGGATCCGTGACATACCGCTGAAGCCAGTCGGGAACAACGCCGCGTGCCACGCAAACAAGCGCTCCCGGGTCAGCGGGGCATCGCAGCGGGCGGTAGCGTCGAGCACCATTTCAACCACGCCCTCCACGTGCCGGTCGACCGGTGCAAGCGCCCCGATATCCACTCCAAGCCGGCGCGCGATAGACGATCGGACCGAATCCGCATTCAGTCTTTCCCCTTCGATTTCGCTGGTTTTGAGCACGTCCTCAGTGAGCGCGGCCAGACTCGCCTGATTGCGCAGGGTCAAACCGACATCGGCGAGCCGGCCGTGCAGCAAACCCTGGGCGCGACTGACCGCGGCCAGCGGCGCTGCGATCACCGATAGATCGAAGCACCAGGCCGGCCAGTCAGGATCTTCCCAGATAAAAGTCCATTCTCCGCGTTTCATGCGGTGATTATGAGGCGCATTCACCGCAAAGGGTGATTTATTCTCCGCATGCGTTCAGCGCAAAGGCGCGCAGGCGTATCGGCAAGACAATAAAAAGGGCCGCCCTTCAACCCGGCGGCCCAAAACACATCCTACAACCCACATCAATTCATTCCCTACACGCCCCCCGGCGCTTAACTACTCAGATAGTTGAACAGCGACATTTTCTGGATCTGTGCAAAAGCCTGCTGCGCCGCCTGAAGCGAGTTCTGCGTCATCTCGTACTGGCTGATCGCGCTGGGCAGATTGACGCTGACCAGGTCCGACAGGTTGTTGGCAGTTTGCGTCGAGGTCGTCTGCATGGCGGTCTGCGTCGCCGTCACTTCCTGTTCGCGGCCCCCCACCGCCGTCTGTGTCGTCAGCACGTTGTTGTACGTGTTGCTGATTTTCGAGCCCGCCGTGGTCAGCGCGTTTTGCAACGTCGCCTGCGCGCTCGCCGAATCGGCGGGCTGTTTCAGCGCATTCACCAACGAATCGAGCGTCGTGAAAATGTCGGTATCGCTGGTACTACCGGTGTTTGCCGGGGAGACCGAAAACTTATCACCCGATGCCGGCGTGCCGGAAATAGCGACAGTCTGCGAACCGACCGTGATGTTGCTGCCGGCCGTATAAGGCGTCGGCGTGGTCGGCGCGGTCACGGTAGGGGGCGTCGTCGACGGATCCGTGGACGTGATCGAGTACGAACTGACGCTCGCGGGCGGCGTGCCGGTGGTCGTGGTCCCGAACGTGATGGTGTAGATCAACGAGTTGGCGGGATCGCTGCTGTCGCTCACGCTGACCGGACCAATCGTGCCCGACCCCGTGTTAGCGGCTGATCCCGACGAAACCGGCGAGCTTTCGTTCGACGAAACGCTTTGGAATATCGCTGAACCTGGATCAGCTACGTTGATCGTGCGGGTGTCGGAAATCTGCACCTGCCGCTGCCCGGGGCCGCCATCGTAGGTCGCGCCAACGCCCGAGGCGTTATCGCTGAAGGGCTTCGAGCCGCCCTGGAAACCGGCAAAGATGTAGTTGCCGTTGGCGTCGGTGGTGTTGGCGAGCGTCATCAACGTACTGCGATAACCCTGGAGCTGGGTGGCAAGTGCGCTGCGGTCGGTGTCGTTGAGCGTGCCGTTGCCGGCGTTCACCACCAGCGACTGGATGCTCTGCATCACGTTCGTCACGCTGGAGAGCGTGGAGTCTTCCTGCTGCAGCGAGGTCAGCGCCGACGACTGGTTGGTCGAGTATTGCGCGAGGTTGGCCGCCTGCGAGGTCAGCGCCACGGCTTGCGCGGCGCCGAGTGGATTGTCCGCGGCGGTCTGCAAGGCTTTGCCCGATGAGATCTGCGCGTACATGTTGGCGAGCGATGCCTGCTGATTGTTCATCGTCTCGACGTTCATCGTGAAGTACTGCGAGCTGGAGATGCGCATCGTGAAAGCCTCAGTTGAAAATGCCGAGCAGCGTTGTGAACAGCGTGGAAGCGGTCTGGATGACCTTGCTGTTGGCCTGGTACAACTGCTGGTACTGAATCAGGTTGGCGGCCTCTTCATTCAGGTTCACGCCCGACACCGACTGTTGCGCCGACGTCGCTTGCGTGAGCACCGCGGTCGCCGACGTACTTGAACTCTCTAGATTGTTGGTCTCGTTGCCGATCTGGTTGACGAAGTTCGCGTACGCGCTCGTCAACGAGTCCGTGCCGCCGTTCAGCGACTTCGCTGTTCCGAGACTCGCCATCGCGAGCGCGTTGCTGCCGTCGCTGCTGCCGCCCTTGTTCGCCGCGATGCTGAAGGTATCGCCGTTTGCCGGCGTGCCGGTGATCGTTGCGCTGACTTTCGAGCCGTTGGATACGGTGAGACCCTGGGCAGGGTTGTAGGGGATCGGCGCACCCACCCCAACGGTCGTGCCGTCCGGCAACGTGACTGGCACGTTCGACGTAAATTGCTGGTTGGTCGCGTTGTAGGTCAGCGTCATGCTGGTTGCCGAGATCGAATAACCTGCGGTGACCGTCGCCGCCGAGATGTTCGCGGTGCCCGCGTTGCTCGCTCCCGCCGATGCTACCGCCGGGGACGCTGCCGCGATTGCGGTCGGGTTCGTTGTCACCAGCGAGAAGGCAGCGAGCGCGCCGCTCGTTGGCTGGATGTTGAACGAATCGCCGGCCTTCATGATGCCGCTCGTCACCGAGATATTCAGGCCTGCAATCGTGCCGCTGGCCGCGCCGGTTGTTGTCGAAGTGGGCGCGAGGGTACCGAGCACCGCGCCGCTCGCGCTGTCGGTAAGCGTGTAGTTGGTGCCGTTGTAGGACAGCGTGTAGTTGCCGCTGGTCGGCTGGGTCGGATTCGCGATCGATACGCTCAGCGGAGCAGTGCCCGTATTGCGCGAATTCGCATAAATGGTCGGGCTGCCGGTCGAGAACAGCGCGGTGCCGGGATTGCCGTTCAGGTCCACGCCCAGCGCATTTTGCTGGTTCAGTTGCGCGGCGAAACTGGTCGCGAGCGAGCCGAGCTGAGCCTGCGCTGGATCGAGCGACTGGCTGCGGAATGCGAGCAATCCGCCGACCGTGCCGCCGCCGAACGTGGAGTCGGGCAGGTATTGTGTTTGCGCAGGCGTCTGCGGCGAGCCGTCCGGCGATGCATACGCAATCGACAACTCGCTCGGGTCCGACGTCGATGTCACTGCCTGCAGTTGATAAGCCGTTGTACCCGAGACCAGCGGCTGGCCCGTCCCTATCGACACGTTGTACATGCCGTTGACGGTGTTGACCTGAACGTTCGTCAACTGGCTCAGGTTCGATACCGCCGTGTCCCGCGCATCGAGCAACTGATTCGGCGGCTGCCCCTGCGCGCTCGCGGCGGCGATCTGGCCGTTCAGCGTGGCGATCTGCGTGGTGTAGCTGTTGATCTGCGTGACCGCGCTGGTGAGCGACTGGTTGACGCCGGAGCGGAGCTGGTTGTAGTTCGCGGCCGCGGCGTTCATCTGGTTGACGAGCGATTGCCCGCTGCTCATCAGCGACTGGCGCGTCGACGTCGTGGCGGGGCTGTTCGCCACCGACTGCAAGCTCGTGAAATAGCTCGTCATGCCGGAGCCAATACCTGTGGTCGGATCGCCCACGAGGTTGTTCAGCTGCGACAACATCGAGTAGTAGGTGTTCAGCGAACTGCTGTTGGACTGCGCGGCATTGAGCTGCGTGGTCAGGAACGAGCTGTATGAACGCGCGACGGTCGCCGTCTGGACGCCCGAGCCCAGATAACCCGACGTCGTGTATTGCCCCGACGCCTCCTGGTACACCGGCTTCTCCTGGGTGTAGCCCGGGGTCGCGGCGTTGCTGATGTTCTGTCCGGTGGTCGTCAAACCCCATTGGGCTGCATTGAGACCGCTGACGCCGATATCGAATAGGGACATGCAAGGAATCCTGGTAAAGGCACGAAGCACGGGGCACGTAGCCGGGCCTCAGCTGTTTGACGACAACTGGTGTATATCGGCCGATTGCAGAAAAAGTTGAATCCCGGCGCGGTGAATCGAGGCGCGCGCGGGTTGAGCGCCGTCCGGCCTCCGCTCCGATGAAATCCGCATGCGCACTACGCCATGACGGATTATTCTCCGGCATTGATCGGAGCAATCGGTGAAGCAGCGAGGGGATTGGGCGTCAGTTCGCCGAATGGAGGGGGCGTTGCGGGGAAAGAAGATGGGCCAAGCGAGCACGAGGCTCGCTGCCGCATCAAAGTTAGCGCACCAGTGACCGGCGCTTCATCTCGAGTTGGGTAATCAAGCGCTGCAGCGTGTTTTCCGCTGACCCCGGCAAGCTCATGAACTTGAAGCCGAGCGTATAGCGCAGATCGCCCCTTGAATTCACCGTCTGCCGGTTCGACATCAATTGCAGGTCTAGCACTACCTTGCCGGGATTGCTGAAGTGCAATTCCACGGAACGCAGGATCAAGCCGACTTCCATCGATGCAACCCGCTCGTCCATGGTCCGCAGTGCAACGCCACCCAGCGAGAGGTCGTTCACTTCAAAGCGAAAACGCTCGCCATTCGGCAGTTCGCCGCTGCAGATGTACGGATCGAGCACGGGCGCTTCCACGCGGAAATACTCGCGCCGCTGCATGTAGAACAACACGGGCGGAAAATCCGCTTCAAACGCCGGGTGCCCTTCGAAGACGATTTCACGCGGCGTGCCGGTGGCGAATTCGACGCGGATTCCGTCGGGACTCGCGTGGAACATCAGGTTTTCCGAGCGCAGCATGGCCTGGTTCTGCTGGGGAATGCCACCCCAGTCGAAGATGAACGTACGTGCGCCCGGGTTCACGTCGAGCAGCCGCGTAACGATCTGCCCCGTGCCGTGATCGACGGTCAGAAAATCGGCTCGATTAACGAGGTTGCGTAGCGAGACGCCGATTTCCAGCGGGTTGCGCCGGCCGAAATCGGGAAGGTCGGACTCGTCGTCTGCGATGCCGGAACCGTTTGGCGGATTCATGTTCATGGAGCTTGCCGTGTTCGTTTGCTCGCTCGCGTCCCGATTTCCGAGACTGTTGGAGCGTCCAACCGGACCCTGTGGATCCGGCACTTCGATATTTCATTTAGCGGCAACCGGGATCGAATATTTAGGGTTGGTTGTAAAAAAACTTCCATAATCCCGTATCCGGCGGCCGAAAACGTTCGCAAAGCGCGCAAATCGAAACGAACCAGCACTTTCTCTCCATTTCGATGCGTCCCGGCCAGCCGGCTGCTTTCCGGGCGCACCATGCACCCGTTCCTCGCCGTCAGCCTGCATCGTCTTTTATTGCGACATTGGCCCCGTCGCTTTTGACACATTACTCGTAATACGTTTTGTCTACCTATATTAGATGCAGCAAAAGGTGCGCCAGTCCGCACTTGTTCAAGCAATGTGCCGCATGATCGAAATCAACTTTTTAGCGTATTGCGGGTCGGTTGCGTAGCCCGCCTTCTGCATTCCGTGCGCGAAACCGGCGGCATCACGCGAGGCTTCCACGACTGGTGCATAGCGCGGGTTGCTCTTGAGCACGCTGGCGTAGTCGGTGAGTGCGTCCTCGTACGAGTCGTAGGAGCGGAATTTCTCCACCACTTTCTGCGGTTTGCCGTTCACGTATTCCGTCGTCACCGCGCTCGTGGTCTTGCCGCTCCAGTCGCTGGTCGCCTTGATGCCGAACACGTTGTGGCTCGAGCTGCCGTCGGTATTCTTGATCTCGCGCTTGCCCCAGCCGGACTCGAGCGCCGCCTGACCGATGATAAACCGCGCCGGAATCCCGGTCGCCGAGCTGGCGGCTTGCGCCGGCGCGGCGAGACGGTCGACGAACGCGGCGACCTTGTCCGTGCCCACGCCGCGTGCGGGCGGCGTCAGTGCGCTGTCGGCGCTATAGCCGTTGCCGGTGAGCGATGCTTTCGAAGACGCCGTCGACGACCCCGCGGCGTTTGCATACGCCTTCGCCATTGCATTCATGGCGGCCATGTTGCCGGCGTTCGCGCTGCTGTCGCCGCTTGCACCCGCGCCGTCCGCCTGCGCGCCTGTGCCCGTGCTGGCGCCGGCGTTGCGCATGAGTTGCTTGAGCATCATGTCGGCTACGCCAATGCCCTTCGCGCCCATGTTCTGCGAAAGCTGCTGGTCGAGCATCGACGTAAAGGTCTTGCTGTCGTTCGAATCGAAAGGGCTATCGGACGGCGTGGCGTCCCGCATGCTCTTCAACATCATCTGCGTGAAAACGGAGTCGAATTGCTTGGCCGCCGCCTTCAAGCCCTGCTGCGGGTTGGCGTTGGCCTGGGCGCGCATGGCGTCGAAGCCCTGCACGTCGAGTGCAAAGCGGTTCGACAACGAACCCAGGCCGCTGCTCGTGTCCGTTGTACTCATTGATGCGAGCGCGTTGCTTGTCGTACCGGTCCCGTTCGCGTTCATGACCTGTCGCCTTTAAATAATTTCAAGATCGGCGCGCAACGCACCCGCCGCTTTCATCGATTGCAAAATCGAGATCAAATCCGCCGGCGTCGCCCCGAGGGCATTCAACGCCTTGACCACGTCCGCAAGGGTCGCGCTGGCTGCCACCTGCTTCAGCGCGCCCGTGTCCTGCTTCAACTGGATACTTGACTGTTTCGACGCCACGGTCTGACCGTTGGAGAACGCGCCCGGCTGGCTGACGGCGGTCGTCGTGTTGATCACCACCGACAAATTGCCATGCGCGACCGCGCAGTTCTGCAGCGTGACCATCTGGTTCATCACGATAGAACCGGTGCGCGCATTGACGATCACCTTTGCCGCGGCCTGCGCCGGCCTGACATCGATATTCTCCAGCTGCGCCATGAACGACACTACTTGCGACGGGTCGCTCGGCGCGCGCAACTGGATCGTGCGGCCGTCGAGCGCGATCGCCGTGCCCATGCCGAAGTCGTTGTTCACCGCCGCCACGATCTTCTGCGTGGTGTCGAAGTCGAGCGTGTTCAGTTCCATCGTCATCACGCCGCCGGCTTGCGTCACCGCGGCGGGCACGGCGCGTTCGACCAGCGCTCCGCCCGGAATGCGGCCGACCGCAAGCTGGTTGACCTGGACCTTGCTGCCGTTGGCGCTTGCGCCCGCGCCGCCGACCGCGAGATTGCCCTGCGCCATCGCGTACACCTGGCCGTCGGCGCCTTTGAGCGGCGCCATCAGCAGCGTGCCGCCGCGCAGGCTCTTGGCATTGCCGAGCGACGACACCGTCACGTCAATCGCTTCGCCCGGCCGCGAGAACGGCGGCAGAACGGCCGTCACCATCACGGCGGCGACGTTCTTCAACTGCATGTTCTGCGTGGTCGCCGCATTCAGCGTAATGCCGAGGTTGCCGAGCATGTTCACCAGGCTTTGCGTGGTGAACGGCGTCTGGGTAGTCTGGTCGCCGGTGCCGTCGAGCCCGACCACGAGGCCGTAGCCGATCAGCGGATTGTCACGCACGCCCTGGAACGAAACCAGGTCCTTGAGGCGCTCCGCTTGAGCTGCCTGCGGGAGTGCGGCAGCAAGCGCCAGCGCAATGAAAACGAATCGAAGAAAGAGTTTCATGGTCAGAAGGGCGCCACGTTGAGAAAGAAGCGCTGGAGCCAGCCCATCTGCTGCGATTCATCGATATAACCCTTCGCCGAATATTCGATCTTCGCGTCCGCCACCTGGGTGGAAAAGACCGTGTTGGTGCCGGAGATGGTCGTCGGATTGACGACACCGGAGAAGCGCACGAATTCGTTGCCCTGATTGATGAGCATCTGCTTCTCGCCGCTCACTTCCAGGTTGCCGTTGGGCAGGACGCCCGTGACGGTGACCGTCAGTGTGCCGTTGAAGGTATTGGCCGCGCTCGCGCCACCTGCGCCGTTGAATCCGTTCGAGCCGCTGGCGGACAGGTTGGTGTTGTGGAACAGTCCGCCGAAGATACCCGGCGTGACCGGCACGGCGAACGCCTCGCTGGCGTTGCGCGCCGCGTTCGCTGCCGACGATTTCGTCGCGTTGACGTTTTCCGCGATCACGATGGTGATGATGTCGCCGGTATTGCGCGGGCGCTGGTCTTCGAACAGCGGCCGTCCCGCGTAGCCCGCGTTGTAGATCGCGCCGGGCGATGCTGAATTGAGCGGCGGCGCCGGTGGCCGCGCGGTCATCGGCTGCTGGGTGATCGGCTCTTTGGGCACGAGGGCGCAGGCCGCCAAGGCGACCAGCGCCAGCACCGATATGCTGCGGAAACGTGAAAATTGTGATGACATCTTCGTGGTCCTTCGGAATGACGCTGCTGATGCGGTTGATGCCGGTTGGTGCAACTCAAACCTGCATCTGGCTCAGCGTCTGCAGCATCTGGTCCGACGTGGTCACGGCCTTGCTGTTGATTTCATAGGCGCGCTGGGTCTGGATCATGTTCACCAGTTCCTGGACCACGTTCACATTCGACGCTTCCACATACCCCTGCTGCAACTGTCCCGCGCCGTTCAGGCCCGGCGTGACGACGTTCGCGGTACCGGACGAAGCCGTCTCGGCAAACAGGTTTTCACCGCGTGCGTCGAGGCCGGCCGGATTGACAAAGGTCGCGAGCTGCAACTGCCCGACCGTCGTGTTGGCCGAGTTGCCTTGCTGCGTGATCGTGACCGTGCCGTCCGAGCCGATGGTGATGCCGGTCGCGGTCGAGGGGATCGTGATTGCCGGGGTGACCTGATAGCCGCTCGACGTGACGAGCTGGCCCTGCGCGTTGGTCTGGAACGAGCCGTCCCGCGTGTAGGCGGTCGTGCCGTCGGGCATCGTCACCTGGAAAAAGCCGTTGCCGTTGATGGCGACATCCTTCGAGTTGCCGGTCTGCGACAGGTTGCCCTGCGTATAGAGACGTTCGGTCGCGACTTGCTGCACGCCGGTGCCGATCTGGCTGCCCGACGCCAGTTCGGTCTGTTGCGTCGAGTTCGCGCCCGGCTGCCGGACGGTCTGGTACAGCAAGTCCTCGAACACCGCGCGCGAGCCCTTGAAGCCGTTCGTGCTGACGTTGGCGAGATTGTTCGAAATCACGTCCATCTGCGACTGCTGAGCGTTCATGCCGGTTGCGGCGATGTAGAGAGAGCGGTTCATGGTTTTTATCCTGGTACTGCGGATTAACTGAAGTCGAGCAGCTTGTTAGCCGACTGATCGTTCGAGTTGGCTGAATCGAGCAACTTGGTCTGCATCTGAAACTGGCGGGCGTTGGTGATCATGTCGACCATCGCGGACACCGCATTCACGTTGCTGCCTTCCAGCGACGCGGGCGCCACCGTCACCGTCGGGTCGGCGTCGGCGGGCTGGTTGTCGGCGGTGCGGAACAGGCCGTCGTCACCGCGCGTCAGGGTTCCCGCGTCGGGGTTGACGAGCTTCAACTGGTCGACCGTCGCAATCGAGGTCGGCGGGTCGCCCGGCATCAGCGCAGTCACCGTTCCGTCCTTGCCGATGGTGACCTCCGCGCCCGGCGGAATCGACATCGGACCGCTGTTGCCGAGCACCGGCAGGTTGTTTGCCGTGACCAACTGGCCGTTGGCATCGACGTGAAGATTGCCGGCGCGCGTGTACGCCTCCCCGCCGTCTTGCGTCTGCACGGAAAGCCAGCCCGGACCCTGGACCGCGACATCGAGTGGATTGCCGGTCTGCTGGATCGGACCCGGTGTGTAGTCGGCGCTCGGCGTGGACGACAGCACGAAAGTGCGCGTGGTCGCGTCGCCGGACGCGCCGTTCTCGAAGTTCATCGGCACCTGACGAAACGCGGAAAGCTGCGCACGAAACCCCGTCGTCGACGCGTTCGCGAGGTTGTTCGCCGTGACGCTCTGCTGCTCGAGCGCCTGCGCGGCGCCGCTCATCGCGGTATAGATCAGACGGTCCATTTATGACTCTCTCGTGCCCGGCCTGGCGGCAACGCTTACAGGTTGATGAGCGTCTGGTCGACGGTTTGCTGCGTCTTGATCGTCTGCGCGTTCGCCTGGTAATTGCGCTGCGCCGTGATCAGGTCCACCAGCGAGCTGGTCAGGTCGACGTTCGAGTTTTCCACCGCACCGCCTTGCAGCGAACCGTGGTTGGTCGAACCCGGCACCGACACCTGAGCGAGGCCCGATGCCGCGGTCTGCTGGAAGTTGTTGCCGCCAAGGTCCTGCAAGCCGTTTTGGTTGGCGAACGTTGCCAGCGCGATCTGACCGAGCGCTTGCGTCTTGCCGTTCGTGTACGTGCCCGTCAGCGTCCCGTCCGTGCCGACCGAAAAGCCCGCCAGTTCGCTCGATGAATAGCCGTCCTGGGTGCTGCTCACGAGGCCGGTCGTTGCGCCGTACTGGGTCGTGCCTGTGAAGGACATCGACATGGTTTGCAAGGCGGTGGTGGAGTTGGACGCACCATTCGGAATCGAAAAGGAGAACGGAGCGATGGCGGTGGCGGGCGGCGTCGGGATCATGTTGCCCGACTGGTCGAACGTGACCGTGCCGAGATCGCCGGTTGTGTCAGTCGCCGAACCCGTCGTGACTGGCGTGTTGGCCGTGCCGGTGGTCGCATACGCTTCCCACGAACCCGTCGACTGCTTGACGAAAAACACGTTCACCGCATGGGTGCCGCCGAGCGAGTCGTTGACGTTGATCTGGCTGGTGGCGCTATAGGTGTTCGCGTTGGTCGGATCGAATGGCGTCTGGGTCGGCAGCGCTTGCTGCGAATTCAGGTTGAACTGAAAACTCACATTCTTGGTCGCCGACGGCGGCAGGTTCGAGTTCGGCACGACGAGCGGCACGGTCGACGAGCTGTTGATCACGCCCTGCGCATTGGCCGCATAGCCCATCAACGTCTGGCCGGCGGCGTTGACGATCGTACCGTTGGCCGCGAGGTTGAACACGCCGTTGCGCGAGTACACGTTCGCGCCATTGCTCGACATCTGGAAGAAGCCGTTGCCGTTGATCGCGACATCCAGTGCCTGGCTGGTCGTGGTGATCGTGCCCTGGCCGAACTGCTGCTGCACTTCCGACATCTGCGAGCCGATGCCGATCTGGTTGTTCACGGCGGTGGCCACCGAGTTCGCGTACATATCGGCGAATTGCGCCTGGCCTTGCTTGAAGCCGACGGTGTTCGCGTTGGCAATGTTGTTGCCGATCACATCGAGATCGTTCGACGCGCCCGACAAACCAGATAAACCTTGTTGGTAACCCATGACGGTCTCCGCTTCTAGAAGAATGCGCTAATGAATAAGGGCTTAGAGAATCGACGCGATGCTGGTCAACGGCACCGTCTTGCCGGTCGTCAGCATGACGCCCGTCGTTCCGTCGGCCTGCTGCACCACGCTCTGTACTTGCGAGGAGGACAGCGCGGTCGCGGTCGCGGCAGCGCCGTTGATCGTGCCTGCCGCCGTGATGGTGTACGTACCGTCCGGCAACGTCGCGCCGGTCTTGTCCGTCGGCGTCCAGCCAGTGATCGGCACGGTGCCTGCAGCCTGCGGCCCGAGGTCGATCGTGTTCACCACCTGGCCGGCGCTGTTCGTCACGCTCACCGTCATGTCGCCGAGCGCGTTCGCCGTCTGCGCGCCGAAAGCGCTGGCCTTGCCGCCGGACACTGTCATCGTGCTTCCAGGGGCAAGCACGGTCGCGCCGATCAGCGACGCAGCCTGTGCCGACTGCCCTGCCGACAACTGCGTGGCAAGCGAGCTGAGCGACGTGTTCAACTGGCCGATGCCCGACACCGTGCTGATCTGCGCGAGTTGCGAGGTCATCTGCGAGCTGTCGGTCGGGTTCGTCGGGTCCTGGTTCTGGAGCTGCGTGACGAGCAGCGTCAGGAAGGTGTTCTGCAGGTCCGCCGGCGACTGCGTGCCGGTCGTGCTTGCGCTCGAACTGGCCGACGAAGTACCCGACGTGCTGGATGTGCTCGTGCCGTTCATGGTGTTCAGCAGCGTCTGCGACATCGTCGTGCCGGTGTTGCCGATCGTGGTGTTGGTTGTCACGGGATTGTCCTCAGGTTCCGATCGTCAGGGTCTTAAGCATCAGCTGCTTGGCGGTATTGAGCGTTTCCACATTCGCCTGATACGAACGAGACGCTGAAATCATGTTGACCATTTCCTGCACGGGATCGACGTTCGGCAAAGTCACGTAGCCGTCCGGGTTTGCTGCGGGATTGGTCGGGTCGTAGCTGGTTTTCATCGGCGTCGGGTCGTCGATCACGCCCGTCACCTGCACGCCGCCCACTTGCTGGCCGGACGCCGTGCGCGCGCCGCCGAGCGGATCGACGGCAAATACCACCTGCTTCGCCTTGTACGGCTGGCCGTCCGGGCCCGTCGTGCTGTCCGCGTTCGCCAGGTTCGAGGCGGTCACGTTCAGGCGCTGCGCCTGCGCGGACATCGCCGAACCGGCAACGTTGAAGATGTTCATCAAAGAGGGCATTGCTTCTCCTCGTTAATCTGTTTAAGGCGCTGTTCAGTTCGACGTGATCGCCGAGAGCATCGTCTTGATTTGCGACGACACCACCGTCATGCCGGCCTCGAAATGCAGCGCGTTGTCCGCGAACTGGACGCGCTCCGAATCCATATCCACCGTGTTGCCGTCAAGCGCCGGCTGGCTCGGAATCCGGTAAGCCAGCTTGCCGTAGTCGTCGGTGCTGCCACCGCTGGCGGTAAGCGTCGTGGTGCCGGACATATGTCCCGCCGATGTCGTCGCGAGCGACGCGCCGGTCGACACGCTCACCGGCTGCGCCATCTGCAGCGTCGCGGTACCGGAAGCCGTCGCGTCCGATGCCGCGCCGGTCTTTTTCAGCGCGCCTGCGAGGGCGCTGGAGAAATCGACGTCGCGCGCCTTGTAGCCCGGGGTATCGGCGTTCGCAATATTCGACGACAGCAGCTCCTGCCGGTATGCGCGCACATCCAGCGCTTCGCGGCCAAACGCAAATTCGTTATCGAGCTTGTCCAGCATGGCGGTCCTCCTTCAACTTCGGATCTGGTCTGCGGTGTTTCGTGTGTCTTTGCGATCAATGACGCCGGGGAATCAAACAGGCGCCGGGTGCCATTGCTATCGAAGACTTTTGCATGAGACGAATCTTAGGAGCGAGACGCAAGATGCAATCAGACGAATAACAGGGAAAGCCGGCCTCTATTCGACGCTTGCCTTTAGCCGCCGAAATCTAGAATTCGTCTCGTGGGTCGATCTTTTAAGGAATTCACCGACTTTGGATGGGGGGTTCTCGTTTTTGGTTGGCTGGATTTGTTTGGGATTTATTTGGGAGAAGCACAATGCACAGCTTCACTGCGCCTGCTCGCAAGCCGGCGGTTCACCGCCTGGCCGCGAACGGCCTGGTGAAAGCCCGCGCTCGCTTGGCTCGCCGTATTGCGCCGAGCGGTCCGGTTGCGCTCTGCGCGCTCGCATTGGCTCTCATGACTGCCGGCGTGACGACGGCGCGCGCGCAGGAAGCGGGCGGGAGCGGCGGCACGATCATGATTGCCGGACCCGCCGAAACCAATCCGGCAGCCGTCGTGGCGATGGCGAAAGACGCCGGGATGACGGTTGACGGGAACGTGAGCCAATCGGCGAGCCCTGCTCAGCCTGTGCGCACCTCGCACCCTGCGGGTTACGCCGCGGCGGCCCGTGCGGCCGATGCCGCCATGCGTGCCGCCGCGCAAGCACTCGATGCCCACGCCGACGCCGCCGATGCATCCTCTTCCGCCGATACCAGCGGTTTGATCGTGATCCCGGGACCGGGCGAAGCAAAGACGGCGAAGCCCGTGACCGCGGCGCCCAGGCTGGCGATGACGCCGAGCCGGGTGGCTGCTGCATCGAACGATGCCCCCGATGCCGGTGGAATGATCGAGATTCCCGGTAATGGCGAACCGAAAGCGCCTACTAATATTAGTAACGCTGGCGCCAGCGCCCGGGCCCCTGCCGCCGATACCCTTGCCCGTGTCACCCTTTCCTCACGCGACGTGATGCCCGTGGTCGTCGCGACGGACGGCAGCGCAGCGGTCCAGGGCACTCCGCGCTTTGCCTCACGAGGCTTCCAGGCGAGGCCGATCGCAGCTGCGCCCGCCACGCCGGTCGCCGGCATGATGCCCGTTTCGATGCGCACCCCGGCGACCATCCGCGCTCCGCTGCAGCCCGCGCCCGCCATGGCCGGCGCGCCCAACCAGCTCACACAGGACGGCGACTCGGTACGCGCCGCCGCGCTCGTCTTCCTGACGCAGCAGGCGGCGGGTTTGCCCGGCAAGCCGGATATCACGGTTACGCCTGTCTTTCCCCGCGGCCTCGCGGCCTGTTCGACGCTTGAGCCTTTCTTGCCGGCGGGTTCCCGCCTCTGGGGCCGCACCACCGTCGGCGTGCGTTGCTCCGGCGACCGGCCCTGGACGCTCTATCTGCAAGCCCGCGTCTCGGTGATGGCCACGTATTACCTTGCCGCCCGCGCGGTCGCACCCGGTGAAGTGCTCACCGCCGCCGACCTGATTCCCCGCGACGGCGACCTCACCACCATGCCGCAAGCCATCGTCACGGACCCGTCACAAGCCGTAGGCGCGGTAACGTTGTCGCGGCTCGCGGCAGGCCTGCCGTTGCGCACCGACCTGCTGCGCGGCGCCGGCGCGGTCGTGATCGGCCAGTCCGTGCACGTGGTGACCAGCGGTGCGGGTTTTTCGATATCGGCGGAAGGCAGCGCGATGAATAACGCCGCGCCCGGTCAGCAAGTTCGCGTCAAAACCGCCGGGGGACAGATCATTTCCGGCGTAGTAAAGGACGGTTCGACGGTGGAGATCCAGCTTTGAAGAATGGTCAGGAATCCCCTTATGTGGGTTATCCCTCACTTGTTTCAATTTGTTGCAATTCCTTATCGGGCTTATCCGACAAGGCTGAGCGGGAGATAGGGCTGACTGGCGCGTGGTCTGGGCGGCGGGAAGGTTAAAGTTTTTACGTGGGTCCGCCGATAAAGGGATCACATCGTCAGGGAAGACCATCGTGAAAATCGATTCCAGCAACACCAGCCAGATCGCAGCTTTGCAGGAAGCAGCACAACAACGTGCGGCGCAAGCCGACGCGCAAGCCACCAGCACGACCGGCGGCACGACCAGCACCACCGGCGGTTCGAATTCGACGGTGAGCTTGTCGGCGTTGTCGACGGATTTGCGCACGTCGGGTAGCTCCGACATCGATACGGCGAAAGTCGCGTCGATCAAGGCAGCGCTCAACGACGGCAGCTACAAGGTCGATTCGGGCAAGATCGCCGACGGCATGCTCAGCAGCACGCGTGAACTGATGCAAACGAATACCCCGCCGGCCGGCGGCTGAGCATAGCGGCTATGTGTTGCAGGCGACGCCCAGAGCGAGCCCGCGGCACACGGACGATAGGTTTCAGATAAACGCATCGTTTCCACGATGCAGCGCCGGGCGGCTTTTTTTGACCTTGGCACCGCTATGAATGCGGGCCGGAGTTTTTAGCGAGTCGCCCATGAAAGACGCCCTGCTTGCCACTGTTATCGACGAAACCGCTGCCGTCCAGGCGTTCGAGTCGCTGCTGGCCCACGAAGAGAAAGCGCTCATTGCGGCCTCGCCGCTCGATACGCTGCCTTCGATCATCGAACAAAAAACTGCGTTGACCGAGCAGCTTGCCGCACTGGAACGCCAGCGCGACGAGCAACTGGACGCGCTTGGTCTGCCGAAGGGTTTTGTGGGCATGGAACAAGCCGTTACCGGCGACGAAGCGCTGGCCTCGCATTGGCAGGAATTGCTCGCGGCGGCCGGACGTGCACGGCGCGGCAACAACAGCATCGGCGTGCTGATCCGATCGCGCATGGAATACAACCGCAATGCGCTTGCCGCGTTGACCATGGCTCCGCCCAAGTCGTCGTTCTACGGTCCCGATGGCCGCGTGCCCGGGATCTACGGGGTGTAAAAACGGTTCTGTCCGGCCGGTTCAAAACATAGCGCTGCGCGCCGTTTCCCGCTCCGGGACCGGCGCGCTTTTCATTTCGCTTGGCCACCCGTGCTTGCCCGCCCGTGCTTCGCGCCCGTTCCATCGCCCGAATTGCCCCCGTTTCTCCGCCCTGATCAAGCAATGGCTGCTGGCTGCTTTTCGCAATAATCGCTTCACTGGACCAATGCGTCAGCGGCTTCATCGAAGCCTGCGCAAGACTGGAGCATAGCGAAGTGGCAGAAGAGAGCGACGTCGAAAAGACCGAATCAGCCACTCCCAAGCGCCTTGAAAAGGCGCGGGAGGAAGGCCAGGTCGCGCGCTCGCGGGAACTGACGTCGTTCGCTTTGCTGGCAGCGGGATTTGGCGGCGTCTGGGGGTTCGCAGGTCCCGTCAGCCAGCATATGCAGGCCATCTTGCGCGGCGCGTTCACGTTCAATCACAACACCGTCCTCGATACCAACCAGATGCTGATTGGCGCATCCGCCGCCGGCCGGGAAGGGTTCATGGCCTTGCTGCCCGTGCTCGCGCTAACGGGTCTCGCCGCGGTCGGCGCGCCCATGGCGCTCGGCGGCTGGCTGCTCAGTACCCAAGTCATGGCGCCGAAGTTCAGCCGCCTGAACCCCATTAGCGGGCTCGGCAAGATCTTCTCGGTGCAGGGGCCGATTGCGCTCGGCATGTCGATCCTGAAGACCCTGGTGGTCGGCGGACTGGCTGGCTGGGCGATGTGGACCCGCAAGGACGAAGTGCTCGGCCTCGTCGCGAAACCGCTGAACCTCGCGCTCGCCGACACCATGCATCTGCTGGTGGTGTGCTGCGGCTCGGCCATCGCCGGACTGTTCCTTGTAGCCGCGCTCGATGTCCCCTACCAGCTCTGGACGCACGCGAAGAAGCTGCGCATGAGTAAAGAGGAAGTGAAGCGTGAGCATCGTGAAAGCGATGGCGATCCGGCGGTCAAGGCACGTATTCGTGCGCAGCAACGCGCCGCTGCCCGCCGCCGCATGATGACCGCGGTGCCCACCGCCGACGTGATCGTCACCAACCCGACCCACTTCGCTGTCGCGCTGAAATATGCCGATGGCGAAATGCGCGCGCCGAAGGTCGTCGCGAAGGGCGTGAACCTCGTGGCCACGCGCATTCGCGAACTGGCGCTTGAACACAACGTGCCGCTGCTCGAAGCACCGCCGCTTGCACGGGCGCTGTATCACAACGTCGAGATCGACCGCGAGATTCCAGGCGCGCTGTACGGCGCCGTCGCGCAAGTGCTGGCGTGGGTGTACCAGTTGCGCAAGTTCAAGAAAGACGGCGGTAGCCGGCCGGACGAACCCGAGAATCTCGAGGTTCCTCCCGAACTCGATAAAGGCAGCGTCCCCGAATCAGAAGCCGACCAGGAAGCCGCCGAAGCGCTGGCTGCTGACCCCGCCGGCAATGATGGAAATGACCCGATGAAAGGAAGCAAAGCATGAACGCGCGCGCCGGATTTTTCTCGAAGCGCCCTGACGCATTGGGATCGCAGAACTTGCGGGCCCTCGCCGGGCCGGTGCTGATCTGCATGATCCTCGGCATGATGATCTTGCCGCTGCCGGCCTTTTTGCTCGACTTGCTGTTCACGTTCAACATCGCGCTGTCGGTAATGGTGCTGCTGGTCAGCATGTACACGCAGAAGCCGCTCGACTTCGCCGCATTCCCCAGCGTGCTGCTGTTCTCCACGCTGCTGCGCTTGTCGCTGAACGTGGCGTCCACGCGAATCGTCCTGCTCGAAGGCCACACCGGTCCCGACGCCGCCGGCCAGGTGATCGAATCGTTCGGCCACTTCCTGGTGGGTGGGAATTTCGCGGTCGGCATTGTGGTGTTCGTGATCCTGATGATCATCAACTTCATGGTGATTACAAAGGGCGCGGGCCGGATTGCAGAAGTGGGCGCTCGCTTCACCCTCGACGCCATGCCGGGCAAGCAGATGGCTATCGATGCCGACTTGAACGCCGGCCTCATCAACGAAGACCAGGCGCGCAAGCGCCGCTTGCAGGTCGCGCAGGAAGCCGAGTTCTACGGCTCCATGGACGGTGCAAGCAAGTTCGTGCGCGGCGACGCGATAGCGGGCTTGATGATCATGATCATCAACATCGTGGGCGGCTTGATTGTCGGGATGCTCCAGCACGACATGGACTTCGCGCACGCGGCCACGAACTACACGCTGCTGACCATTGGCGATGGCCTCGTCGCACAGATCCCCTCGCTGATCATTTCGACGGCAGCGGGTGTGATCGTGTCGCGGGTGGCGACCGAAGAGGATATCGGCACGCAGTTGACGGGGCAGCTGTTCAACAACCCGCGCGTGTTGATGATTACCGGCGTGATCATCGGCATCATGGGCCTGATTCCCGGCATGCCGCATTTCGCATTCTTGCTGCTGGGCGGCGGCCTCGTGTACGCCGCACGCTCGATGAACCTGCGCATCCAGGCGAAGAAGAAAGCGTCCCTGGTAACGGATGTCGTGCCTGCCGCCGCCGCACCGCTCGAAAATACGGAAGCGAGCTGGGACGACGTCGCGATGATCGATCCGCTCGGGCTCGAGGTGGGGTACCGGTTGATACCGCTAGTCGACCGGAACGCGGATGGCGAGTTGTTGAAACGGATCAAGGGTATCCGCAAGAAGTTCGCGCAGGAAATCGGCTTCCTGCCGCCGGTGATCCACATTCGCGACAACCTGGAGTTGCGTCCGAACGGTTATCGGATTGCGCTGAAGGGGGTGGAAGTGGGCGTAGGGGAAGCATTCCCGGGCCAATGGCTCGCGATCAACCCGGGGCAGGTCTCGGCAACGTTGCCGGGAAATCCGACACAGGATCCAGCGTTCGGTTTGCCGGCCGTGTGGATCGATACGAACCTGCGGGAACAGGCACAGGTGTACGGCTACACCGTGGTCGATGCCAGCACGGTCGTGGCCACCCACCTCAACCATCTGGTCGTGACACACGCCGCGGAATTGCTGGGCCGCCAGGAAGTGCAGGCGTTGCTGGAGCGCATTGGCAAGGACACGCCTTCGCTGACCGACGACCTCGTGCCGAAGACACTGGCGCTGACCACCTTGCAGAAGGTGCTGCAGAACTTGCTGGACGAAGGCGTTCCCATCCGCGATATGCGTACCATCCTCGACGCATTGCAAGAACACGCGCCGAAGATATCCGACGCATACGACCTGACGGCCGCTGTGCGGCTTGCGCTGGGCCGCGCGATCACGCAGCAGTGGTATCCGGGCAGCGGCGAGTTGCAGGTGATGGGACTGGATCCGGCGCTGGAGCGCGTGTTGTCGCAGGCGCTGGCGACGGGCGCGAACCCCGGACTGGAGCCGGGCTTGGCGCAGACGCTGTTGAACTCGACGCAAAACGCGATCCTGCGTCAGCAGAACGTGGGGTTGCCGCCGGTGCTTCTGGTGCAGCATTCGCTGCGCGCCATGCTTGCTCGTTTCCTGAGAAGGAGCTTGCCGCAGTTGAAGGTGCTGTCGTATGCAGAAGTGCCGGATACGCGGAACGTCAAAGTGACGAACCTGATCGGGGCACAGGGATAAAAACAGCCGCCACACCGCGTGGCAGCCAGAATTCAGTGACCCCGCTTTAGAACCGCGAGGCTACGCTACGCAAACGCGTGACCCGGCTGAAAATCGTGTAACACGCACACGCGACAATAATCGAATCGAGCGAAGGGATGCTCGTGAAGGAAAACACGCCCTTCACCGTCATGAACCCGGCCAGCGACCCGATGATCCACGCAACGAAGGTCAGCACCTTCACCTGCGGATCGGTCTCGAGCAGCCGCTCGTCATACCCGCCCCGCCGATACAGCAGAAAGTCGGCTATATAAATCCCGGCCACCGGCGGCGTCGCGATTCCCAGAAAGAGCAGAAACGGGATGAACCACGCCATGATGTCCATGCTGCCGACAATCACCGCGAGCACGCCCAGCGCGACGGTAATCTGCCATTTCGGGAACCGCGTGAACAAGGTTGAAACGACTAGCGTGCCTTGAAACATGTTCCCGGCATTCCCCGTTACGGTCGCAAAAATGAGCAGTAAAGCGGCCGGCAGCACGGCCCCGAACACGGCCATGGCGCCGAGCAAGGACCCTTTGCCGGATATCCCGCTCGGCGTGGCTCCCGCCCAATACAACAACGGATAAGCGATCAGGAACGTCAGCACCGCGCCAATCAACGCGTGCTTGCGGTTATGAACGAAGCTGCCGAAATCAGGCAACGTGGCCACCAGCACAATGATGGTCCCGACCACGGTGGAAACCGCCACGCCCGTATTCATATCGGTGAACCCGCCTGGCACCGGGACCATTCCGTGAGCTGCGACATAGACGCAATAACACAGCATCAACGCGATGACGGGTATCGCAAACTGAGCGACCTTCCCAAGCAGTTCGAAACCAAAAGCCGTAGCGGCCACAAAGATCACGCACCCCGCCGCAACCAGCGCAGGCACCGGTATGTCGACGCCCTGTTGCGCCAGCAGATCGTGCACCGAATGCCCGAACATATTGGCAGTCACGGCAATCCACCCGAACAAACTGATCGCGAGCAGGACGTTGATGGCGATCGCCCCTTTTTCGCCGAACGGATATTTAACGATGCCGTACGTTGGCAGCCGCGCCTTCTCGCCGACACAAATGGTGATTGCGGAAAGGAGGGTCAGGATGATGCCGCCAATGACCACCACTTTGATCAACGCCAGACTCGAGAGCTGACTCCCCAGACTGGAGGAGGAGAGTAAAACCGGCGTAATGGCAATGCCCAATAAAATCATGGCGATGCGATACCCCGGCGCCGTATTCGGGCCTTCGTCAGTGTTACGCATACAAATGTTCCCCGGAGGTTTCGAGCGGTCAGGCGGAATAGAAATGGCCGGTATAGGCACGCCAGCTTCCGTGCGCGGTGATGTCCTTCTGGTTGTCGACCAGCCAGGGTTCGGCCAGCACGCCCAACACCTGATTGCCGTCGCGAAGCGTCACCTTGCCGATCGCGAGACCAGCCGGTTCGCTCAACAACAAAGCAGCGAACGACGCGAGCGGCAATTCCCAGATCTCGAGCGCGACCGACGTTCCGCCTGCCGCCACGCGGATCATTCCCGGATGGCGATCGCCAATGCTCCAGAGCCTGTAATGCGGGTCGGTGTGATCTTCACGCAGGAACACGCCGCCCGCCGCGGTCATGTTGCCGTTCAGTTCGAGCCCGCGCATGAGCGTGCCGTTGACGGCCAGCAACGTAGTGTTGTTCATCTGTCTGCCTTCGTTCTTCAATAAAATGGGTATTGCTAAATAAAATGTCCACGACTCGAACCACTATTGCGTGATCCATGTCCCGGTCTGGCGGTCGAGCGCGCGCTTGATCGATTCCGGACTTGTAATCAAGCCTTTACCGTGTCCGCCGTGCGACCGGCTATGCGTCACGAATCGCATGATGGCTTCCACTTTGGGCAGCATGCTTCCCGCGCCGAACTGATTCTGCGAGATCAGTTCCTGCGCTTCGGCCAGGCTTAGCGTGTCGAGCCAGCGCTGATCCGGCTTGCCGAAATTGATCGCCACCTGGTCGACGCCTGTCGGAATCAGCAGGAGATCGGCGCCCAATTGTTCGGCGAGCAACGCCGAAGCCAGGTCCTTGTCGATGACCGCTTCCACGCCCGAAATCTGCCGGTGCTCATCGACCAGAACCGGGATACCTCCGCCGCCGCACGCGATCACCACGCACCCCTGTGCAAGCAACGTCGCGATGACCTCGCGCTCCATGATTTCCAGCGGCTGGGGCGACGCCACTGTCCGACGCCAGCCCCGTCCGGCGTCTTCCATCAGTGTCCAGCCGAGCACCTTTTGCCGCTGCCGCGCGGTGGCTTCGTCGAGGAAAGCGCCTATCGGTTTGCCGGGTTTGAGAAACGCTGGATCGTCGCGGCTGACACGCGTCTGGGTCACAACGGTGACCACGGGCCGATGAATCCCGCGGCGCCGCAACGCGTTGCTCAACGCCTTTTGAAACATGTAGCCAATCGCGCCCTGCGTATCTCCGACGGCATAGTCGAGCGGCACTGGCCGGACTTCATCGGCGGCAAGTTCTGAGCGGCGCAGGATAAAACCCACTTGCGGTCCGTTGCCGTGCGTCAGCACCAGATCCCATCCGGCCTCGATCATGTCGGCGATGTGCCGCGCACTTTCAACGACCGCGTCATATTGATCGGGAATGCTATCGTGTTGATCGTCGCGGATCAGCGCGTTGCCGCCAACCGCGACAATTGCCAGAGGCTTGGTCATGATGCGTGGTCCCTGTGGTTCAAACGTATTCGGCGAGCGCGCGAATCGCTTCGATGAAACCCGGCATCGGCGCCGTGGTAATGCCCGCGCCGATCTGCCCGACGCCAGCCTCCTTGTGCGCAATCCCGGTATTGATGATCGGCAGGATGCCGCGATCCACGACCTTGCGTGCGTCGATACCCGCGGCAGTCGGCGCGAAATTCAGTGCAGGCAGCGTGAACGCGGGATTGCCGCCCAGCGTGATCGCCTGCATGCGGCGGCTGTTGCTCGTGGCGTCCGCAGGCGTTCCGCCCACGAACTTGACGATAGCCGGCGACGACGCCATGGCGAAGCCGCCCACGCCCGCCGTCTCGGTGATCGCGCTGTCGCCGAGATCGGCCGCGGCGTCTTCCACGCCATAGCCCGGAAAGAACAAACCTTCCACCGGATTGGCGGGCGCCTGGAACCACCGGTCGCCCGTGCCGGACATGCGGATGCCGAAATTCACGCCGTTGCGCGCCATGACCGTGATCATCGAACTGAAGGGCACGTTGTGGGCCGCATCGGTCATCGCCTTGCACGCGGCCATCGAGAGATTGAGGAAGAAGTGATCGTTGCCAACAATGAATTCCGTCACGCGCTGAATCCGCTCGATCGGCAATCCGGCCGATAGCAACGCGGGAATCAGGCGCTTGATCAGGAGGCCGGTGGCGGCTGCGTTGCGGTTATGGACTTCGTCGCCCATGTGCAACGCCTGCGCCATCAGCGGCTTCAACTCCACTTCGCCCAGCACGTTCAACGCGGCCTTCAATGCCGGCGCGAGTTCCTGGCTCATCCAGTGCAGGCGTTCCAGCACCTCATGGTTATTGGCGCCGAAACGCAGCACCTTTCCTAGTCCTTCGTTGAAGTTGCTGAAAGCCCGCCGACCGTTTGTTTTGTTCTCGATCACCCACAGCGGCATGGACGGGCTGATGATGCCCGCCATGGGGCCGACCGCCTGATAGTGGTGACACGGCTCGAAGTCGATCGCGCCGTCCGCCGCGAGCCGCTCGGCGGCTTCGTGGGTCGTCGCCCATCCCTCAAACAGGATCGCGCCGATAATCGCGCCCTTCACCGGTCCGCACATATCGGCCCATTCGATGGGCGGGCCCGCGTGGAGGATCAGCTTGCGATGCGCCATTGCGCTGATTGCGTGCGCTGCGCTCATGACATCGACGAGTACGGGCTGGGCCGCAAGATACTGCTGGAACGCCTGGTCGTTGGCGTGCTCGACCAGCGGATGGCGAATCAGCGTTGCCAGCGCCAGTCCCGCGTCTACATCGCCGAGAGCGGGTGGCTGCCAGCGTAGATCGGTGACGTCGCCGCCGGCGAGGGCGAGGTTATCGGCAAAACTGCTCAAGCCTGCGTTCACCACGGTCAGTGGCTGGTTAAATAGCGTGTTCATCATGGTCCCGTTATTTTTGCGCCTGAAGATGGGCAACGTGGCTCGCCCAGAGCGCCGCCTGCGCGTTGCAACCGGCGACGAGAACGCCGGCTTCGCGCAAGGTATCGACCTGACGGCTTCTGACTTGTGGATCGGCTTCCGTGCCGCAAACGTGGGAGATCAGGACCGGCAAGTCTTTGCCAGCCGCTTGCAGGCGGGCGTGTTCGATCAGCTCCAACAGCTCGCGGGCAGGTTCTGTCGATGCGCCATAACCCAGCACGAGGTCGAACAACACGACGGCGGTCTGCGGGTCGTTCAGTTCCGCGTGGATGCGCTGGTTGCGCAGCGTGGGATCGATCATGGGATGCGGACGGCCGCGGGTGAAATCGTCATCGCCCATGTCGACGAGCGTGTGACCGGTGCTGTGCCAGATATCCTCGAGCTTGCTGTTGGACGCAACCGGCGTATTCGACGACGCGGCGAAGCCGCGTTGCCGGCATAACAACTGGCTTTCGTAGCAAAAGGTGCCACCCGCGAACACACCGCGGATGAAGCGCCGCATGGGCCGCAAGGTACGGCTGTAGTCGTGGAGACGACCGGCGTCCGGCGTGCTGACCTCGGCCACCGAAGCCGGGAGTTCGCTGCCTGAGAGCAACGCGACGGCGAAGCTGGCCGCATCGGCCAGGGTGTAAGCCGGGGTGATTCCCGGCACGTTCATGTCTTCGGCCCGCGCACCCAGGAAGTTGACTACGACCGGCTTGCCCGCCGCGCGCGCCCGCGCCAGGATTTTCTCCGCGACAGCCGGAGCGGGCGGTTTGGAGATCAGCACGATCACGTGGGTGTCGGGATCCGCGCTCAGCGCATCGAGCCCGTACAACATGGAGATCCCGCCGATCGATTCGTGCAGGTCATGGCCGCCCGTGCCGAGGGCCTGCGAAATCCCGGCGCCCAGCTGGTCGATGCGGCATGTCACTTCCTGCAAGCCGGTGCCCGATGCCGCCACTACACCAATCGCCCCGCGCCTCACCACATTGGCGAACCCCAACGGCAATCCATTGATGATGGCCGTCCCGCAATCGGGTCCCATCACCAGGAGCTTTTTCTCAGCCGCGAGTGTCTTGATCGCGCGCTCGTGGGCGAGGCTGACGTTATCGCTGAAAAGCATGACAGACATGCCAAGGCGTAGCGCCTTGATCGCCTCGGCGGCGGCATAGTCGCCGGGGACCGAGATCAGGGCGAGATTGGGTGCCGTCTGCTGTTCCACGGCCATTTCGAGGCTGGCAAGCGGTGGCGGACGCACACCGTCGCCGCTTGACTCCTCCGGCTTGCTGTTCAAGCGCTCCTGCGCAATAACGAGCGCGCCGTCGCACGCCGAGATCTCTCCACGCACCGCGATCACGAGATCGTTCGGGCCGGCTGTACAGCCGTCGTCAAGAGCCGCGTCCCGCAGTTGCGCCAGGTTGGTGCTCGTTCCCATCACCACCGAGGCCTGCTCGATGCCGGCGAGCTTGGAGATGTGCGCGGATATCTGCATCAGGGAGACGGAGTCCTGATACATGTTCTTGAAGACCTTGGTTCTTATGCTCATTTCAGCTTCCGGTAATCGTTACGCTTGCCTGATCCAGATTCGGCCGAGTGTCCGCCTGGCGAACCCGGCGTTGCATGCGCCGGGTGCCATCAATCTGATTAACTCAATAATGGTTTTCAGCTAACCCGTTTAACGGATCAGTTCATTTCTTTTTGCTCCACCTTTCCAAGCACTCTTATTCCGTGCAGGAAACCTCCGAGACAGTCTGCGCCAGACGACGAACCGAATTTCATGACATTGATTGCCGAACGTTTCACGTCTGCCGGTGGACTTCCGTGAATCAGGACGGTCGTCAAATTATCAATTGACTCAGAATAGTGTCCCTGCAACGCAAGCTCCAGATAATGCCGGCTGATACTGGTCGTCTGGTGAAGCTGACTCTTTATTGCCGGACGCAATAGTTTCAAATGGGCGGATATGGCACCGAGACGTTGCCACGGCCATAACGACGCCAGATAACCCAACAGGAAATCGTCGCCGTCCGGTGTCAGCCCTGCGCCATACCCAATCAGTTCCGACACCCCACTTTCCAACTCCGCCTTTGCGTCGCCGAGGTTCAAGCGAGGATTGCGTCCTCCGGACGGCCAGCCCGGCAGCAATCGCAGGCTGCTGCGCACCTCGCGCTCCATGCAGTACTCCAACAACTGGCTCGCCAGCAACGGATAAGCGGCCAGCATCGCGTCCAGCGAATGGCCGCCTGGCGCCCGGTCCATTCCAGGCCGCCAGCACGGTGCCCGGCTCAGGTTTGCGCGCCAGAGTGTGCCGCGCAACTCGTTGTTCTCGAGTGTGACGGGCTCCCGGGAATGCGCTTGATGGCGCCAATCCCAGCCAGGCGGCGTCGAAAGCCTGATAGCCGTGGGCAAATTCTGATAACGCGGGCTCAGCAAGGTCAGCAACTCGCCACTCGCCGACGACAAGTTCATCGCGTGTTGAAAGCAGCTATGCACCCAGAACCGCAGCGTCTCGCGCGGCCCGTGCTCCGCCATATAGCCCACCGAGCACACAGGGAACGTGAGGAGGCGTGCCATGGCTGCCCGGCCGGCCTCAAGCGCGCAAGCCGTCGACAATGGCCGCGGCGTCGCTGACCCAGCCGAAGATTGCGCCCTGCGCCTTGATCATCTCCAGCGCCGACTTCTGGAATTCCGGGAAATACGACCCGACGCAGTCCGCCGGAATAATGCACTCATAGCCACGGTCATTGGCTTCGCGAACGGTCGTGGTCACGCAGACCTCAGTTGTCACGCCGCACACGATAAGCGTCTTGATCCCGTGGTTTTGCAGGATCAGCTGCAGGTCGGTTTCATAGAACGCGCCCTTACCCGGTTTGTCGATGATGGGTTCGCCGAACGCTGGATACAGTTCGGGAATGATGTCGTGCCCTGCTTCGCCGCGAACCAGGATGCGGCCCATGGGGCCGTCGGTGCCAATGAACGTCTTGCCGCCGCGCGTCAGTTTCGCGGGCGGGCAATCGGCCAGGTCGGCCCGATGACCTTCACGCGTATGGATCACCAGCAGCTTCGCATCTCGCGCGGCCTTCAACACTTTCCCGCACGGGACAATCGCGCTGCGCACCAGGGAGACGTCATTTCCCAATGCTTCGCCAAAGCCTCCCGGTTCAACAAAATCACGCTGCATGTCGATCACGACTAATGCAGTTGTTTGCGATTCGAATGAGAGCGGAAATGGTTGCGCGTGAAATAGTTTTTGGGGCATTTGGATATTCCTTGATTGATGTCAGGACGTGAAATGCTTGCTCTGCTATTGCAATTTATCTGAATTGTCCTTCGATTTATTATAGGTAGGTTCGCCTTGAGGCACGATAGATATTTCATCGAGTTAACCATTGTTCATTGATTTTCAGGCTTGATTAAAGTCGTTTCATAAACTTAATAAAATCATTATCACGAACTGCGCGGCACTGTGTTGCGCAATAATAAAAGCGGAAGAGAAATAATCATCGCGGCCCTGCGGCGAAATAACACGACGGGTAGTGAAGCGATTTATGACGCCTTTCGCCTGCGTCGCCACAAACATCAAGATAATTGTCTGATGTTTGATCCGGCACGCGTTTCCCGGATGCGACCTGTGTGCCGCCCCCACCATCGATCTCCCGAATTACCCCGCTTTCCCGGCTCTTATCAGCCGATGAACCGCCAGCCACCCTTGCAATAATTCATTCACTGGAAAACGGTACGTCGCCCAAAACGTGGCGCTACCGGTCAACCGCAACAAATCAGCGTGAGCGCGAGCTCATCGGGGGGTAAATGAACATCCGCAAATTCATCGGTGCCACGAGTCGCGAAGCGTTTCGGCTCGTCCGTGAAGCACTGGGTCCCGATGCGGTCGTGTTGTCGAACCGGGTAACCGAAGACGGCAGCATCGAGATCGTCGCGGTTGCGGATGGCGATCTGGCGAAGATCTCTCCGAAAGCCGCCGCCGAACATCGCGAGATGAAGCTGAAGGCGTCGACCGGAAACCATTCACACACGCAGTCACATTCGCAGTCACACCCGAATGCAAATGCGGGTTCGAACCCCTACGCAAGCGGCGATGTCTTTTCGTCAGTGTTCGGTGCCAATCCGGAACCGCTGGACGACATGGAGCCTGAAGCGCAGCCGGATGACACGTCGCGCACGATGGCCGAATCGAATCCCTGGCTGATCGAGCATGCGCGCCGGGTCGCGCAAACGGCGCAGTTGGCGCATTCGACGGCTGAAAGTGCGCCGCAACGCATGCTGAGCGCATCAGCAGCCATCGCGAAGGGATTGGGCAGTCCTGTGACCGTCACGCCGCAGGAATCCGCCCAAGCCCCCGGATGGACACGCGAAGCGGCGCAACTCGCCGCTCGCCGCGCTGAACAGAAAACAGCGCAACTGAACGCCCAGATCAATCCGCAAGCCCAACCGTCCGCGGCCCAAAGCGCCAGTTCGATGCAGGAAGGCGCCTTCGCGGGCCTGCCGGCATCGGCGGCGGCTGCCGTGACCGAAGCCATCCGCACCCGCGTGGAGCAAGTCATGAACGACACCGTCATGCATGAACTTTCGTCAATGCGCGGCATGATGGAAGAGCACTTCGCCGGCTTGCTGTGGGGCGATCGCCAACGTCGCAGCCCGAATCACGCCGAGCTGACCAAGCGCCTGTTCGCCGCCGGTTTCTCGGCTCAACTCGTGCGCCTGGTGATCGACAACATGCCGGAGATCGAACAAGCCGAAGCGTCGATGCAATGGGTTCAGCAAGTGCTCGAAAACAACCTGCCCGTCATGGACAGCGAAGAATCAATGATGAACCGCGGCGGCGTTTTCGCGCTGATGGGCCCGACGGGCGTCGGCAAGACCACGACTACCGCGAAGCTCGCCGCGCGCTGCGTAATGCGCTTCGGCGCCAGCAAGGTCGCGCTGCTCACCACCGACAGCTACCGGATCGGCGCACACGAACAGCTGCGTATTTTCGGCAAGATCCTCGGGGTATCGGTGCATGCGGTGAAAGACGCCGACGACCTGCAACTCGCGCTCTCCGAACTGCGTAACAAGCACATCGTGCTGATCGACACGATCGGCATGAGCCAGCGCGACCGGACGGTCGCCGATCACATTGCCATGTTGTGCGGCGCCGGCCATCCGGTGCAGCGCCTGCTGCTGCTGAACGCAACCAGCCACGGCGATACGTTGAACGAAGTCGTGCAGGCCTACCAGAGCACGCCGGACCAGCCGCCGCTCGCGGGCTGCATCCTGACCAAGCTCGACGAAGCCACGAACCTGGGTGGCGTACTCGACACCGTGATCCGCTACAAGCTGCCCGTGCATTACGTATCGACGGGTCAGAAGGTGCCGGAAAACCTGTATGTCGCGACCAAGCGCTTCCTGATTAAAAGCGCCTTCTGCATCCCGCGCGACGGCTCGCCGTTCGTGCCGCAAGACGACGACGTGCCGCCGCTCCTGTCCGCGCTCTCAGCGCGCGCTTCCACTGAACTGCATGAGGTTCACTTTGGATAAGTTCGTGTCCGATCAGGCTGAAGGCTTGCGCCGTCTGCTGACGCGCAACGGCTCCCGGGTCGTGGCGGTGTGCGGCGCCCCGGCAGGTGGATCAGGGGGGGCCGGCAATACCTCGACGGTCGTCAACCTCGCCTGCGCTCTCGCTGCGCAAGGCAAGGATGTGCTGGTGATCGACGAGCGCCAGAACGGGCTGTCGGTGAGCCGGCTGGCGAAGGTGCCGGACAACGGTGCACTGGGCGCGGTCTTGTCCGGCAAGCGTTTCTTGCAGGACGCCGTCACGCGCACGCCGTTCGGCTTTTCGGTGATAGCTGCGCCTCGCGATGAACGCATCAGCCAGGACGCCGCGCATTGCCGCGTGCTACTCGACGGACCCGCCGATATCGTCCTGATCGATACCCAGCTCGATCGTAGCGGCGCGCTGTCGAACCTGGCCGTGCAAGCGCACGACTTCGTGATCGTAACGCGCGTGGCGCCTGCCGCGATCACCGAGGCGTACGCCTGCATCAAGCGTCTGCACTACGCGCACGCTATCGGGCGGTTCCGGGTTGTCGTGAATCACGTGAAGAACGGCGCCGATGCACAAGTCGCCTTCGACAACCTCGCGGGCGTCGCCAGCCGCTACCTCTCGGTGCAGCTCATGCCGGCGGGATGCGTGGCTGAAGATCCGCGCGTGGCGAGGGCGCACGAGTTGTCGCGTTGCGCGGTGGAAGCTTTTCCGGCGACGGCCGCCGCCCGGGATTATCGGCAGATTGCCGCTGAATTGCAGTACTGGCCGATGCCGAAGGCGTCGCAGTTTGAATGGCCCGTGCAACCCTCGCGAGCGGAAACGCAGCATGGGTTGGAGCGCTCGATCAACTCCGGCGCGGCTCGCCGCACCGAAACGCCATTGATGCAGCTTGCGATGAGCAGCCCCGCGTCCGTGTGATGCCGCAAGAGAAGGAACAAGGTGAATGCGATGTATAACGCCCAAGGAAAACTGTCACAGGCCGAGGTCCTGACCCGCTACGCACCGTTGGTGCGCCGGCTCGGCCTGCAGCTCGTGGCGAAAATGCCCGCCAGTGTCGATCTGGACGACCTGATTCAGGCCGGCATGATCGGCTTGCTCGATGCCGCCGGCCGCTACAAGGAAGATCAGGGCGCTCAGTTCGAGACCTACGCCAGCCAGCGGATTCGCGGCGCAATGCTCGATGAGCTGCGCGCCAACGACTGGCTGCCGCGCAGCATGCGCAAGACTTCACGCGAAGTGGAGTCGGCGGTGCACAAGGTCGAGCAGCATCTCGGCCGGTCGGCGAGCGAACAGGAAGTGGCTGAGCACCTGAACATGCCGCTCGAGGAATATCAGGCCATGCTGCAGGATCTGCATGGCAGCCAGTTGATCTATTACGAAGACTTCGACCGGTCTTCCGATGACGAGCCGTTTCTCGACCGTTATTGCGTCGATAAAGCCGACCCGCTCTCCGCGTTGCTCGACGGCAGCTTGCGCTCGGCGCTGGTTGATGCAATCGATAAATTGCCTGAGCGCGAAAAGCTGCTGATGAGCCTGTATTACGAGAAGGGGCTGAATCTGCGTGAGATTGGTGCCGTGATGGAAGTCAGCGAATCGCGCGTGTGCCAGTTGCATAGCCAGGCCGTCGCGCGTTTGCGGGCGAAATTGCGGGAACAGGCGTGGTCGGGCGTGGAGGCTTGAGCTCTGGCGGTCGAGGGTTCTTGAACGCAGATCAGGTTTCGAAATCCGCTCCCTGCGCGAACTCCGTCTGGCCTTTGCCTAGTCCCTTGGCGCGATACATCGCGCGATCGGCTGCACGCATCAGCACAGCAATATCCCTGTAACCGGGGCTCAGATCCGGCGAAATCAGGCAAGCGCCAATACTCGCCGATACATTCACCACCCGGTCCTGCACCGACTTCATTTCGGCCAGCACCGCGTGCACGCCGTTTGCCACCGTCTGCACAGCGTGATCGCCGGTCACGTGCCGCGCCAGTACGACGAATTCATCGCCGCCGAGCCGTGCGACTGTGTCGGTGATTCGTACCCTTCTTGCCAGCAGCGCCGCGAAAGTTTGCAGCACGACGTCGCCGACTTCGTGGCCGTAGGTATCGTTGACTTCCTTGAAGCCGTCGAGATCGATCAGCAGCAGCGCAGTCGCGCCTTCCTGTCCCGTCGATATTGCCGTCACCGCCCGGCCGATCGTCTGCTCCAGCATGTATCGGTTGCTCAGGCCCGTGAGCGGGTCGGTGCCGGCCTTGAGCGCGAGGTCGCGATTCGCGCTGCCGAGACGGCCGACCAGCACCGCGAGATAGACCGATGCCCCGAGCACGCTTAAGCCAATGCCGAGTGCAGCGGACCGATTGATGATCCACCAGGGCTGCAAGACGGACAACGCGACGATTCCGAACAGCGCCGTTGCACACGACAACGCCAGCGCGCGCTTGCCGTAACGCCCGCCCGCGCCGATCAGAAACAAGAAGACGGCCCACAGCATGGGTAAGGTGAGCGCTCCGCCGACGCCAAGAACCACGGCGAGCAGCGCCTGGTCAGCGACGGTCGTGGAGATAAGTCGCAGATTCGACTGCCGTTGCATTCTGCCGATGATTACCCGTGTCGCCACGCCGTAGGTCAGATAGAGCGCGAGCGCATGGAAGCTGGCGATAGCGGCGGGCGTTGGAGCGCACCACGCCAGCGCGCCGTACACAGCCGTTGCAAGGCCGCCCAGTATGACGCGCAGCGTCGCCTGCTCTTTTTCCGGATCGTGATGGGGCGACCACACGTAACCGCGGTGCCGATGCCAGGGGTCATTCGCCTGCCCCATTCTGAGTCTCCTGATGACGATTCCTGAAGTGCGGATCGATGCCGCGTTTTCTGCAAAGACTGGGTAGTGCAGAGTTGCAATCGTACTGCGTCGTTGAAAAGTGCCTGAAAATTGCGCGATCCGGCTAGATTTGTGGCGGATTAGTGCTGACTTGGCGCGATCGATTTCGAACGGGGTAGTACGCATTCAGCGCGCCAGGGTGTTTTGGCGACTTGCGTTTCCACCAGGCTTGCTTTCGAATCGTTGTGTGAGGCTCAATTTGAATCGTTGTTTGATTTGTTATCTACTACGTAGGTTTTTCGACGCCCGATGCAACCCTTCGAATCTGCTTCTTCCACTAACGTCACGAATGCTGCCGATGACGCCCGCGTCGCGCCCAATGCCGCGTTGCTGGGCGAATGGTTGCCGGTATGCAATAGCGCCGATGTCCCCGCCGGGGAATCGCGTGGGTTTGTCGTGGCGGGCGAACGACTGGTGGTCTGGCGCAACGCGTCGGAGGACGGAGATTCGGCCGCGCAGCCCGATGTTTCCACCGACGTCCACGTCTGGCGCGATCTCTGTCCGCATCGCGGGGCGCAGTTGTCGTTGGGCTCGGTGACAAACGGCGTGCTTGCGTGCCCTTATCACGGCTGGCGCTACGACGCCGATGGCCAATGCATCCACATTCCCGCCAATCCTTCCATACGCCCCGCGAAGCGCGCTTGCGCGCGGACTTATCGCACGGAGGAGAAATATGGTGTGGTGTGGACGTGTCTTGGCGAGCCTTCACGTCCGCTCGATTTCTTTCCGGAGTACGTGGAGTACGACGCGCCCGGTGTGGGCCGGATCAATCTCGCCGCGCAGACGGTGCGTTCATCGGCGCCGCGCGTAGTCGAGAATTTCCTCGATATGGCGCACTTTCCGTTCGTGCATGCCGGCATTCTCGGCGATGCATCGCACGCGGAAGTGCAGGATTACGAAGTGATTGAAACGGAGGGCGGGCTTGAGGCGCGGCGGTGTCGGTTCTGGCAACCAGCGGGATTGCCTGGACAGGAGGGCGTGGATATTGAATATGTTTATCGCGTGAAACGGCCGTTGGTGGCGAGTTTATCGAAAGTCGCGCAGCACGGTGCGGGCGCGCTGCACCTGTTGCTCGTGGCGTCGCCGGTGAGTGAAACGGAGACGCGGGCGTGGCTGGTGTCGGTGTTCGAGGATGAACTCACGCACTCGGATCAGGCGTTGTATGACTTCAATATGCAGATACTGATGCAGGACACGCCGATTGTGGAATCGCAATGGCCGAAGCGGCTACCGCTCGATCCGCAAGCTGAGTTGCATCAGGTTTGTGATCGGTTGTCGGTGGGGTATCGGAGATATTTGAGGGAACGGGGATGGGGGTATGGGACGGAGTCGGGTGGGAGCTAAACATCGTCCCGCTTTGCACATGGCTACAGCGAAATCTGTTCGAATTTTCCACCGCTGTATCGCCATGGCACTCGAAACGCCGCACCACCTTTTATTCTCCGGCTTTGATCGAGTATTGCTGGCCACCATTTGACCAGGTTTTGTGCCTTATCCCAGTGCTGGCGTTCTGTCCACTGCCGATGAAACACGAACGTTATCAGGCCGGAATCACGCAGGGCTTTGCGCTCGATGTCGTTTTTACGAAAAGCATCCTGCGATAGAACAACCCAACGACCTTCCTCGCCTAGCTCTTTTATCCAATCGTGGTCTTTCGCGTTCGGCGCAAACCTGTCACGCAGATGTATGACGCGCGCAACTGTCTCTTCGACCCGGCACAGTTCCTGGATGGCGTGGGCCAGATGCGGGGAAAGATTGCTGTCGAAGAAATACTTCATGCTGCCATCCGCTCGTAGCGGAGGGCAGATTCGACTGCGGCAACCGGGATGTCGAACAGTGAAGCGACCGTCTTCTTGTTTTTCTCAGCCTTGAAGCCCTCGGCGACGATTTCCGTTCTCACGCCATAGTCGGTAAGCACAGGTTTCCCAAATGCGATTTGCGGATCGAGCACGATAGCCTTGCTGCGCTGCACTGGAAACCAACGTGTTGCCTGGCCGTCGCCTGCAAATTCAATCCCGGCGTAAAGCGCCGGGCGAAAGACGTGTTCAAACACCAATTGACGCTTGGCAAGATCGGTGATTTCGGCATCGCCGTGTTCTTGCAACGCTTCGGAAAAAATCGATTTGCCATCGGTCAAAAACCGATGTGCAGTGAAAGGATATTCAATTCCAAACATTGCTTTCGCGCCTTCGATCGCAGCACGAATCACCTGCAGCGGAACGTCGTGATTGCGGAAAGCCTTGACGATACGCAGCTCCATCAGGTCGCGAAATCCGATCACCTTTTCATCGAGATCAGCAAGTTGAGATTTCCACAGCGGAGCGCCGACACCCCCCCTTGAACGTATAGCCGAACAGCCAGCGGCTCACTTCGCGCGCTTGAGCGCCGGTGAGCCGTTCTGCTTCCTGAAGGGTGTATAGGCCAATGCCATTGAGTTCCATGCGCACATTCTACCGGTAGGCGCGACGTCGACTTGGCGAAGCTTTGTGGCATTTTTTGTCGATCGGGCTCGTGCTGTCGTTACGCGTGGATTGGCGACAAGCCCGCTCGGTCGTACAAACCCACTGCCCGCTGCACTACTCTTTCTACCAGACAGGTGAACACGAAAATCTGCCCAATATTTCAGTTTGTAGAACGCTTAGCAACTGACGTATCGGTCAGGCTGGTGACGAATAACATCGCCGAGGTGCAGCTTGTCGATGCTTGCGAATGGACACCATTTCGCCTTACTAAGCGTCAGAAATATCGCGTAATAAGCGCCCGAGCAGATTCGCAAAAGATCTCTAATACAAGGCCGTTAACGACGGTAGCGGCTACTACACTCATTGGTCGTTCCAGCAAGAATTCACGCTAACCACTCGGAGCAATGCATGTCCATTTCAGCACTGACAGGATCGGCTGCTAGCGCCGAGCCGTGGGCGGTTAACCGCACGCGCGCAAACCAACAGAGCGCGGCTAGCGCGGATTCCTCGTCGGCCACATCGACAAGCGCTAGCGGCGGCACAAACCCGCTGCTGCAAGCTATTTCCGCAGCGTTGTCGCAGCTTGGGCTGACGTCATCGAGCGACACGTCTTCGACCAGTTCGAGCACAAGTTCGCCAGCCGCGACCGATTCGACCTCCAGCGCTTCAGCGCCGTCGGCGACCTCGGTAGCCGCAGCCCTGCAGCAATTTCTCGGCGCGCTGTTCCAGGCGGCTGGTGGGCAGGGGAGTACAAGCCCGACATCAACGAGCACCGGCGACAGTGACACTGCCACCAGTGCGATTTCGGCAACCGCCGCAACCACTGCCGGTTCCGCCGCAACCGCGGCGACCAGCACGGCTGCGACAACCGCTCCCACTACGCCTTCTGGCACAGCGCCGGCTCATCACGGGCATCATCGGCATGGGGGTGGCGGAGGTGGCGGAGGTGGCGATCTTGCATCCCAAATCGCCGAGCTGGCTGATTCGTTGACCTCCAGTTCGAGCAGCTCCACGTCGACCGCCGGCACGACAAGTTCATCGTCCGATTCGAGCAGCGTCAGTGGTTTGACATCGGATTTTCAGAATCTGCTTTCGTCGCTCGGCTCAACGTCCGGCTCCTCATCGAGCAGCACGAATACCCAGTTGCAGACGTTCCTGCAGAGTCTTGCGAGCAACTTGCAGCAACAAGGTGTGTCCGGCGCCACCGGGATGTTCGTCAATACGGCGGCTTGAGGGAAAGACCGGGCGAAGTGCGGTTATTGTTCGGTCGTGACTTCGCCCGCGTTCGGAGATGACGGCGCTGCTGGCTAACTGCAACTCGCAGTGGACTGGGCGCCGTTTTCGATACCGTTCAGATGCGGTGAGCGGGTGGCGGGACCGTGGGCGTGTCGTTGGCCTGCTGATGTTGCTAATGGCGATCGCCCGTGATTACGTCCTGCAATCTACGGAGCGACGTAGTTAGAGCGCATCGTTACAAAGCACTCTCATCCTCTGGACCATTGTGCTCGAACCATTGAGTTCCATTTCATCGGTGAAGAGTGCCTGCACGCTTGAAAGCCGAACCGCGACTCCCGCCTCCAGCAAGTCTTTACTAGCGATCTTCAGCGCAAGCTGGCCCATTCGGACCCGCTCGAGCCAGTGCATCTTCAACTGGTTCTTCTTCAGCCATCGACGGCAACATTCAACGATATGGTCCACGCGCCACTCTTCACTCAGCGCGTACGACGCCGCCGCAATCGCGACGAGAAAACATAGCAAGTCGGCACGCGCACTGTCGTGCTCGGTTAGTTCAGGGTTGGTCATGCTTATTGGCCTGCCTACGTTTATTTGTCAACATCACCACATGTGGGCGTGGGCACGAGAATCAACACCGATGAATCCGCGCCCATTGCTCAGCCTAATAATTTCCACCGGAAACTGAGCTTTTACGGTGGTGCCCACAGCGCGAGCGGCCGCCGAATCTTCTGTCCGGCCGCGTCTACCGCGAGCGATCTGGTGCATAGCACCTGCAAGTCTACATTTCCGTTGCGTCAACGGCTCGGATCAGCATACTGAAAGAAATATCGGAACCGATCAGGAAGGCGATTCTTAGGCAGCTGGGCATCAAATGATCGCAAGCCCGCAAGGGCTTTGCAGCTTGCGACAAAACAGGAAAACACAATGTTCCGCTACCCTGCCCGACTCAAGGCCGACGAAGTCGGCTTCACGGTTACGTTCCGCGATATTCCCGAAGCCATCACTGCTGGTGAGACTCGCGAGGAAGCTATCGAGGTGGGCAGCGATGCGCTGGCTACCGCGATGGATTTTTGTTTCGAAGATAAACGCCCGGTCCCGCTGCCGTCCGACGCAAAACGCGGCGAGACGTTGATCGAGCTACGCGCCAGCGTTGCGGCGAAGGTGTTGTTGCTTAATGCGATGCTTGCGCAGCAAGTGACACCCGCCGAGTTGGCCCGACGGATGCGCACGCGCCCACAGGAAGTGAACCGTGTAATTGACCTCGGGCATGCAACGAAGATCGACACGATCGCATTGGCGCTGGCCGCGCTCGGCATGCGCTTGGAGTTGAATGTGATCCCGGCGTAAAGGATATCTGGCGATTGGGAGTTTTCGCGCGCTTGGCTGAGACTAGCGCCGCTACCGGTGGCGGACAAACCTGCCTGTGAAACTCGACGCGCCCATACGCCTATTGCGCACGGATATCGCCAAAATGACCGTTTCGGAATTGGGGGCCACAAATCGAGCATGCACTCGAACAACTCGACGAAAGGCAGTCGAAGCCAAAATCGGCAACTAATTAGATGCAATCGGAGAAAGTACGGGAACCGGCTAAAACCCCAGAACCCTTGCTAATTCTTGGTGCGCCCGGCTGGGATCGAACCAGCAACCCCTGCCTTCGGAGGGCAGTACTCTATCCATTGAGCTACGGGCGCGTATGACCGAGGGCACCGCGTTCCATATACAAAATAATGGAGGCAGGGCCGCTGCGAGTCCGAAACAATACCTGTTTTCCGCCGATCCGTCCACCGCAAGGACCAGGCCAACCGATGACCGAACCCTCGAACACCTTCGCCCGCAGCACCGAAATCCGGGTTAACACGCGCTGCGACAGGCCTTTGCGGGCGCGCCGCCACGTAAACGTTCCGTCTATAATCGACCGTGCTGGTGAAAACGATCACGAACGCCCCAGAAAGTCGTTGTTGCTGTCACGCTGTTGCTGAACCGACTCACAAATAAAAGGGAGACGAGACGAGCATGAGTGAAGCACCCCACGGAGTCCCGATCAAAACGCCTGGCCAACTCATTGCGGCAATAGTCGCCGGGTTCGCCGTTCCTATCGTCGTGATCGTCCTGCTGGCCGTCTACGTCAATAACACGACACGCACCGGCGCCGGCACCGATTCCCTCTCCGACACAGCCGTGGCCGCGCGCATCGCCCCGGTTGCGCAGGTTGACATACGCGACGCCAACGCCCCCCGCGTGTACAAAACCGGCGAAGAAGTCTTCAAGGCGGTCTGCACAACCTGTCACACGGCCGGCGTAGCGGGCGCACCCAAGTTCGGCAATGCCGGCGACTGGGCGCCCCGGATCGCGGAAGGCTACGACACCCTGCTCCACAACGCGCTCAACGGCAAAGGCGGCATGCCCGCTCGCGGCGGCACCAGCCCCGACGACTATAGCGACTTCGAAATTTCCCGGGCAGTCGTCTACATGGCTAACGACGCCGGCGCAAAATTCGCCGAACCCGCGCAACCGGCTCCAGGCGCGGCAGCGGGCGCATCGGCGGCAGCACCGGCGAGCGGAGCAGCAGCAGGCGCGGCCTCGACCGACAACGCCCAGGCCGCCGCCGCAGTCGCTGCGCTGGCGAACGTGCCGCAAGCAAGTTCAGGCGCAGCGGCCGGCACACAGAGCGCGGACGCATCGCAGGCGGGCAAGACGCTCTACACGCAGGTCTGCCAGGCCTGTCACGCGGCCGGCGTGCTCAATGCGCCGAAATATGGCGACAAGGAAGCATGGGCCCCGCGCCTCAAAGAACCGATGGACACCGTCTACAACTACGCACTGCACGGCAAGGGCCAGATGCCAGCGAAGGGCGGATCGACTGCATCCGATGCCGACGTGAAAGCCGCCGTCGATTACATGGTCGCAGCCGTCAAATAGCCGCTCTCCATCACGCGACGCAAATAAAAAACCCTGCGCAAACGCAGGGTTTTTTAATTCAGCCAAGGCCGACCAAAACAATCAAGTCGGCTTCTGCAGCAACTCTTTGAGCCGCGCCATCCGGTCCTTCGGCGACATGGGCGCTTCTTCCTCCGTTGGCGGAGGTGCGTCGTCGAGAAGCATTTCCGGGATAAACCGCGACGCCTCGCACACCACCGTCTCGCGCGCCCGCTTGCGCTTCTTGCACCAGTTCACATGAAGGCTGCGCTGCGCCCGCGTGATCGCGACGTACATCAGCCGCCGCTCTTCCTCAATCCGGCCGGTGTCGACCGGCGCGTCCGCGTCCGCATCGGGATTGCCCCGGTGCGGCATGATCCCCTCCTCCACGCCGACCAAAAACACGTGCGGATACTCAAGCCCCTTCGACGCATGCACCGTCGTCAGCCGCACGGCATCCGGGTTCTCGTCCTTGCCTTCCAGCATGGACATCAGCGCGACGGTCTGGATCAGGCCAAGCAGGTTCTTGCCTTCATCGCCGAAACCATCGGCGTTGTCATAACCCGTGGCCTCCGAATCCTCGGACGGCTCTGCCTCGGGCTTCGTGCCCTTTTTCTTCAGCCACTCGCAGAATTCAAGCACGTTCTGCCACTTCGATTGCGCCTGACGTTCGTCGTGGGCATCGTAGAGATACGCCTCGTAATGGATCGCCTCCATCATGTCGTCGAGCACCTGGGTGGCCGGATCGCGCCCCGCCCGATCGGCCAGGCGCTGCATCCATTCGCAAAACGCGCGCAACGGCTCGACCTGCCGCGCAGACAACCGCGCTTCAATGCCGCCCATGAACACGGCTTCGAACAGCGACACCTTCGCCTGCCCCGCGAACGACCCCAGCGCCTCGAGCGTGGTATTGCCAACGCCCCGCCGCGGCGTAGTGATCGCACGGATAAACGCAGGGTCGTCGTCGGGGTTCGCGATCAGCCGCAAGTACGCGACGATGTCCTTGATCTCGGCTTTGTCGAAGAATGACTGACCGCCCGACAGCACGTACGGAATCCGCTCCCGCCGCAAAACCTGTTCGAAGATCCGCGCCTGAAAATTTCCACGATACAAAATGGCGTAGTCGCGAAACGCCGCGCGTCGCTCGAACTTATGCGCCGACAACCGGAACACCACCGATTCCGCTTCGTGCTCTTCGTCGTTGCAAGCGGTCACGGTAATGGAGTCGCCCATGCCGTGTTCCGACCACAGCTTCTTCTCGAACAGCTTCGGGTTGTTCGCAATCACGTTATTGGCAGCCGTCAGGATGCGCACCGTCGACCGGTAGTTCTGCTCGAGCTTCACCACATGCAGCTTCGGAAAGTCCTTGCCCAACTGCGCAAGGTTCTCCAGCGTCGCGCCGCGCCAGCCGTAGATGGCCTGGTCGTCATCGCCCACCGCCGTGAACGCCGCGCGCGGACCGGCCAGCAGTTTCAGCAGTTCGTACTGGCAGGTGTTCGTGTCCTGATATTCGTCGATCAGCAGATAACGCAGCCGGTTCTGCCACTTCTCGCGAACCTGTTCGTTCTCCGCGAAAAGCTGCGCGGGCTTCAGGATCAGATCGTCGAAATCGAGCGCCTGATAAGCGTGCAGCGTTGCCACGTAGCTGCGAAACACAATGGCCGCCTGCATCTCGTCTTCGTTCGACGCGCTCGCCGACGCCTGGTCCGGCGACATCATGCCGTTTTTCCACAGCGAGATAATGGACTGGACCTTGCGGATCAGGCCTTTGTCGGTGGTTCCGAGCTGCTCCTGCACGAGGCCGAAACAATCGCTGGAATCCATGATCGAGAACTGCGGTTTCAGGCCGACGTGCTCGGCCTCCTGCCGCATGATCTGCACGCCGAGCGAGTGAAACGTGGAGATGGTCAACTGGTTCACCGGCACCCGGCGGCCTTCCTTGCCGGGCGTGGTGAGCGTCTTCCCCTCGAGCAGCTTTGCCGTGCGCTCGCGCATTTCGAGCGCGGCCTTGTTCGTGAAGGTCAGCGCGGCAATGTGCTTCGGCTCGAAGCCTTTGCCTTCGATCAGATGGGCAATCTTCTGGGTGATCACGCGTGTCTTGCCGCTGCCGGCGCCGGCAAGCACAAGACACGGGCCATCGAGATAGCGCACCGCTTCGGATTGCGCGGCGTTCATACCTGCTGCGGACATCGTTCGGACACTTTGAGATGCGTAAATCGGGCGGACGTTTCGGCTGCCGGAAGTACGCGGTGGTGATTGAGCAAGATGGTGAGCGAAATTGCGCCACCCCGAAGGAGGCGCAATTTCGAGAGCGCGATGTTAACACGGAAGAAACCGTCACTCGAAAGCGATGGTTCTGGCCCTTTCGCGAGTGCAGATCAAAACCCCGCGCGACGGTTCAACCTCAAACCGCCCCCTCGGCCCATGCCACAATACTGGCATCGCCAACCAACAGGATGCCCGCATGACAGCACTTCTAAAAGTAGGCCTGATGGGCTATGGCTTCGCCGGCGAAACCTTTCATGCGCCAGTAATAGAACATTGCGGCCGCGCGACGGTATCCGCCATTGCCACCGGTAAACCCGAGCGGGCGCAGGCTGATTATCCGGATGCGACGATCGTCGAAGATTTCGATGCGCTGCTCGCCCTCGATGAACTCGATTGCATCGTCATAGCCACGCCCAACGACACCCATTTCGATCTCGCCAGGAAAGCCCTGGAAGCGGGCCGGAACGTCGTGGTCGACAAGCCGGTCACCTTGTCCGGCGCTGACGCAAAAGTCCTCGCCGAACTGGCCAAAACGCGCGGACTGCTGTTCGCCCCGTTCCACAACCGTCGCTGGGATGGCGATTTCATGACGGTGCGCGCGTTGATCGAAAGCGGCCGGCTTGGGCGCGTGACGCACTACGAATCGCATTTCGATCGTTTTCGGCCGAAAGTGCCGCAACGCTGGCGCGAGGAAGCGTCGCGTGGCGGCGGCTTGTTGTTCGATCTCGGGCCGCATCTCATCGATCAGGCGCTGACGCTGTTTGGCCGGCCGCAAACCATTTTCGCCAGCGTCAAGGCGCACCGCGATCACGCGAGCGCGCCGGATTACGTTCATCTGCTGCTGGGCTACGAAGACAAGGAGATCGTGCTGCACGCCACCGCGCTGGCCGCGCTGGAACCGCCGCGCTTCGCCATTCACGGCACGCGTGGCAGCTATGTGAAAACGGGGCTGGATGTGCAGGAAGACCAGCTCAAAGCCGGTTTGCGCCCGGGGAGCCCCGGCTTCGGCCACAATCCGCCCGGCCTGCTTCGCGAAGTCGATGGCGACCACGACTTGCGCCAGGAATTCGCCACCCGCGATGGCGCGTATGCGGAGTTTTATCGAGCGCTGGCGGCGTCGGTGCTTGAGGGCAAGCCGTTCCCCGTCACGTCACAAGATGCCGTCGATGTCATGACCATCATCGACATCGCCATTCGCAGCAATGCCGAAGGACGCCGGCTGGATTTCACGCCGTTGTGATAACAAACGGCCCACGCACGACTTTCAAACACACAGCGTTACATTTCAACACCGCTCCGGCGTCAGCCGGGGTGGTGCTTGAGCCGTTCTTCCCCAGTCGTCTTATCTTAAAAACCTTACAAACCAAACGAGGAGAACTTCAATGCTGACGCTTAAAGCAGGTTTTACCCGCGCGTTGATTGGCGTGGCGCTCGCGGGTTCGCTGGCGGCCTGTGTCGTCGAGCCGCCGCGGCAAGTCAATGTGGTCCAGGAAGCGCCTGCTCGTCCCGATCCGCATATGGAAGCGGTGCATCGGATGGATCAGGTCAACGGGCGGATCAACTCGCTGTGGCACCACGTCGATCAGCGCGTGAGCCAGGGCTTCTACCCGCCGCCACAAGGCGATGCGTTCCATCATCGGCTGGATGTAGTGCGTCAGGAATCGCGTGACATGGCTTCCCAGCATGGCGGCGGTTTGTCGGGTGACGAACAGCGCACGCTGAACGGCGAGCTGGACGGTTTGCAGCGCGCAATTCAGTAAGCTTTTATGCGCCGAACGGCTGGCCTGCTCTGCGGCTGTCGTTCGGTTCAAAATTGCTCATTCTCATTGATGCCCCGCGTTGAGCCGAAACCCCAACGCCATCTCCGCCACTTCCACGACCTCCTCCAGCGCAGCTTCGCCAGCCTCGACCGAGGGCTGCAGCAGCAGATCATCGGCGTAACCCATGGCCAGCGCGAAGATCTGCCGGGCAGCACGTTGCGGCGATGCACAGCGGAACACCTTCGCCTCCACCCCCTGTTCGATAATTCCGCGAAGCAAACCTTGCCAGCGGCTGATTTCGCTTAAATAAGCCTGCGCGAGTTCTGCGTCGTGCATGGCTTCGTCCCAGGCATCCAGCCACAGTCCCCAGCCATCATCCTTGCTGGCGGGCAAGCAGTCGCGGATAAAACCGAGCAACGCTTCGACCGGCGGTTTATCGGCCAAATGCGCGCCGGCCTCTTCGAGTTGCTCGTCGGCAAACTGCACGAACGCCTCGCGGCGCAACTCGTTCCAGTCGCCGAAGTAGTGATAAATGTGACTGCGCGACAACCCCGCATGCTCGGCGAGATCGCGCGTGGACACGTCGGCGAAACCTTTCTGACGGAACAACTCAAGGGCGGCCGCAATGATCTGACCTTTGCGTTCGGGGGACGAGCGCGACATGTTCGATTCCTTTTCAAGCGTGAACGGATGAGTTGGGCTTGCATTTTGAGCGACTGCTCAATTATAATTTGAGCAGTCGCTCAAATTATAGCGATGTTCTTACCCAAGGTACGGTCATGTCATTCGTCACACCAGAAATCCGGATGGTTGGAAGCGAAAAGCTCGCTCAGCAGTCTGCCGCATCCACGCTGAAAGCCATTGCCCGGGCCTATCCGGGCAAGCTGTTCTTTACGCTGTCGCTCGTCGCGCTGGAGAACGCGCTGTTGCTCGCGTATCCGCTATTCGCCGGATTCGCCGTCGACTCGATCATCCGGGGCGACGCCCGCAGCGCGTTGTTCTACGCCGTGATCGTATTGGCGTTCTGGGCAGTCGGCGCCGCGCGCCGGGCCGTGGATACACGCACCTTCACGCGGATATACGCTGATCTGGCGGTGCCGGTGATCCTCAATCAGCGGCTGCAGAACCAAAGTACGTCGACGGCTGCGGCGCGCGTGGTGTTGGCCCGGGAGTTTGTCGATTTCTTCGAGAAACACGTGCCGACCATGGTCACGGCGCTGGTATCCATCGTTGGAGCCGTGGCGATGCTGCTGGCGATCGAGCCGTGGATCGGCGTCGCCAGCCTGGGCGGGTTGCTGCTGTGCATGGCCTTGTTGCCGCGCTTTGCACGGCGCAACCAGGGCTTGCATCAGCGTCTGAATGACCGGCTGGAGAAGGAAATCGGCCTGGTTGCGAAGGTGGGCACGGTCACCCTGAAACGGCACTATCGCGTCCTTTCCAAGCTCCGGATTCACCTCTCGAACCGTGAAGCCGCGGCGTTTCTCTTCGTCGGGTCCGTGGCGGCGGTGCTGTTTGTCATCGCCATCAGCCAGTTGGCGTTGGCGCCGGCGGTCAAGGCCGGGCATGTCTATGCCGTGATGACGTATCTCTGGACCTTTGTCAGCAGCCTCGACGAAGCGCCTTCGATGGTCGATCAATTGGCGCGCTTGCGTGACATCGGCAGGCGCGTGGATCCCGGGCTCCGGAAGGATTAAGGGTCGTCACGCCAGCCCCCGCCGTTTGACAAGCTGAATTCGGTCGCGTAAATTCGCCGCACGCGTCGGGAGAGCGCGCTGGCTTTGGTCGTTCGCATCGAGAACGGCTCAAAACAAAGCAAGCGCCGCCGAAGGGGCACACCCACAAACTCTCAGGCAAAAGGACCGGCCGCGTCGAAGTTCCGTTCATGCAGTGCGCCTTTAAACGGGCGCCGGTGGACGGAAAGTCGAACTCTGGAGAGCGGCATCGGCTGATCAGGAAGCACCAGCCAGATGCCCACCGAAGGGGCGCGCGTTGAACGTCGGATCATCGGCGAACAGCGTGCAATCTCTCAGGTACCGAGGACAGAGGGGTCATGTACCGAATCGCTACGCGGTTTGGGCTTTGCATGTTGCAACCGGATGGTTTCACGCGTCTGGCGCAGCTCAAAAAGCCGAAACCCCGAGCGGGTTCGACGCATGGCCTTTTTTTTGTTCTCGCGCACGCCAGAGGCCCGCTCCATGTCTGATCTTCAACACACGCCCTTGCACGCCACTCACCTTGCGCTCAACGCACGCATGGTCGATTTCGGCGGCTGGGACATGCCCGTCAACTACGGTTCGCAGATCGATGAACACCACGCGGTGCGCACCGACGCGGGCATGTTCGACGTGTCGCACATGCGCGTCGTCGATTTCACCGGCGACAAGGCGCGCGAGTTCTTCAAGTATGCGATCGCCAACAACGTCGACAAACTCACCGTTCCCGGCAAGGCGCTGTATTCGTGCCTGCTGAACCCGGAAGGTGGCGTGATCGATGACCTGATCGTCTATTACTTCGCCGATGACAACTATCGCGTCGTCGTGAACGCCGGCACGGCTGAAAAAGACATCGCGTGGTTCGGTCATCTGAACGCGGAAGGCGGTTTTGGACTGACCATCACACCGCGCCGCGATTTCGCGATCGTCGCCGTGCAAGGACCGAACGCACGCGAAAAAGTCTGGCAAGTGCTGCCGGAAACGCGCGACGCCACCGCAGAACTCAAACCCTTCAACGCCGTGCAATTCCCGGTCAGCTCGTTCGGCGAAGTCATGCTCGCGCGCACCGGCTACACGGGCGAAGACGGTTTCGAAATCGTGGTGCCGGCTACACAAGTGGCAGCGTTCTGGAACGCGCTGATCGCGCAAGGCGTGAAGCCTGCCGGCCTCGGCGCACGCGACACGCTGCGTCTCGAAGCCGGCATGAACCTCTACGGCCAGGACATGGACGACACGGTCTCGCCGCTCGACGCCGGCCTCGCCTGGACCGTCGATCTCACCAATCCGGATCGCGCATTCGTCGGCCGTTCCGCGCTGGAAGCGAATGGATCGAAGGCGCGCTTTGTCGGCTTGATTCTGCAGAAGGAAAACGGCCGCGCGGGTGGCGTGCTTCGTGCTCACCAAAAAGTCGTCACAGCCGACGGCGAGGGCGAAATCACGAGCGGCACTTTCTCGCCGTCGATGCAGGAATCCATTGCGTTCGCCCGGGTGCCGGCGAGCGTGAAACCGGGCGACAAAGTGCATGTCGTGATCCGCGACAAAAAACTCCCGGCAAGCGTGGTAAAACTGCCTTTCGTGCGCAACGGCAAGGTGTTGGCGGCGCTTTAAACAGCGCTCAATTCTTTGCTGACTAACTTCGCACGTCCCACCCTTCAAGACAACTGGAGCATCCGCATGAGCATCCCGGCCGACCTCAAATACACCGAATCGCACGAATGGGTGCGCACTGAATCCGACGGCACCCTGACCATCGGTATTACGGATCACGCGCAGGAAGCACTGGGCGATGTCGTGTTCATCGAACTGCCTCCTGTGGGTAAGACGGTTGCCGCTGGCGACGCCATCGCGGTGATCGAATCGGTGAAGGCAGCATCCGATATCTACGCGCCCGTGTCCGGTGAAATCGTCGGCGCGAACGATGCGCTGACAGGCACGCCGGATCAAATCAACGGCACGCCGTACGAAAGCTGGCTCTTCAAGATCAAGCCAGCCGCCGACGCAAACACGGATCGGTTGATCGATGCCGGTGCATACGGCACCTCGATCGGCGAGTAAGCAGGCGAGTAAATCTATCAACGACCGTGCGGCGCGCTTTCCATAAAAAGCCGCCGCACCTGCAGGAATTATCATGAAGCTCGAACACCCGGACCGTCTGATGAACCGCTCATCCTTGTCCCTCGCCGCGCTCGAATGCCACGATGCGTTCGCCCAACGGCACATTGGCCCGGATGCGGCCGACCAGCACGCCATGCTCGAAGCGCTCGGTTTCGCGTCGCGTGCGGCGTTCATCGACGCGGTGATTCCCGAGGCCATCCGCCGCCACGAAACGCTGCCGCTCGGCGCGTTTACGCAACCGAAAAGCGAAGCGGAAGCGTTGGCGTCGCTCAGGAAACTCGCGGATCAGAACCTGGTGTTCAGGAACTATATTGGCCAGGGTTATTACGGCACGCACACGCCCGCCGTGATCCTGCGTAACGTGCTTGAAAACCCGGCGTGGTACACGGCTTACACGCCGTATCAGCCGGAGATTTCGCAAGGCCGCCTGGAAGCATTGCTCAATTTCCAGCAGATGATCATCGACCTGACGGGTCTCGCGATTTCGAACGCATCATTGCTCGATGAAGCCACCGCTGCCGCCGAAGCCATGACGCTGCTGCAACGCGCGGGCAAACCGAAATCGAACCTGTTCTATATCGCCGACGACGTGCTGCCGCAGACCATCGAAGTCGTGCGCACGCGTGCAAAACCAGCGGGTATTGAAGTGAAAGTCGGTCCTGCCGCCGATGCCGCCACGGCCAATGCTTTCGGCGTGCTGCTGCAATACCCGGGCGCGAATGGCGACGTGCATGACTATCGCGCGTTGACTGAAGCGGTCCATGCGGCGGGTGGTTTTGTGATCGCGGCAGCCGACTTGCTCGCGCTCACGCTGCTCACGCCACCGGGCGAGTGGGGCGCGGACGTGGCTATCGGTAATACACAGCGCTTTGGCGTGCCGGTCGGTTTCGGCGGTCCGCACGCGGCGTACATGGCCGTGCGCGATGACTTCAAGCGGCAAATGCCGGGCCGTCTGGTCGGCGTGACTGTCGATGCGCAAGGCAAGCACGCATTGCGTCTGGCGCTGCAAACGCGTGAACAACATATCCGCCGCGAAAAGGCGACATCGAATGTATGCACGGCGCAGGCGTTGCTCGCCATCATGGCCAGCATGTACGCCGTGTATCACGGCCCGCAGGGCCTGAAGACCATCGCGTTGCGTGTGAATCGCGTGGCGTCGATCTTCGCCGCCGGCGTGCAAAAACTCGGCTACACGCTCGCAAACGAGACCTTCTTCGATACCGTCACCATCGTCAGCGGCGCGAATACGACGGCGCTGCATCAGGCGGCGTCCGCCGTGCACGTGAACCTGCGCCACATCGATGCAACGCACGTAGGCGTTTCCGTCGATGAAACCACCACGCGCGACGATTTGCTCAAGCTCTTCGCGTTGTTCGCCGAAGTGGTTGGCAAGACGGAGACATTCGATATTGACGCGTTGGATGCTGACGCAAAAGTCTCCCTGCCGAAAGCACTGGAACGCACGAGCGCATACCTCACGCATCCGGTGTTCAACCGTCATCACTCCGAGCATGAAATGCTGCGCTACCTGCGCAGTCTGGCGGATAAGGATCTCGCGCTCGACCGCACGATGATCCCGCTCGGTTCATGCACGATGAAGCTGAACGCTACGTCTGAAATGTTGCCGGTGACGTGGCCCGAATTCGCGCAGATTCATCCGTTCGCGCCGGCTGAGCAAACGGTGGGTTATCGCGCGATGATCGACCAGCTCGAGCAAATGCTGGTTGCGTGTACCGGTTACGCGGCTGTATCGCTGCAACCGAATGCCGGCTCGCAAGGCGAATACGCCGGCTTGCTGATCATCCACGCGTATCACGAATCGCGTGGCGAAGGGCATCGGAACATCTGCCTGATTCCATCGTCCGCACATGGCACGAACCCGGCGTCGGCGCAAATGGCCGGCATGCAGGTCGTGGTGGTTGCTTGCGATGAACAGGGCAACGTCGATATCGCCGACTTGAAGGCGAAGGCCGAAAAGCACGCTGACAAACTCGCGGCGATCATGATCACGTATCCGTCCACGCACGGCGTGTTCGAAGTGAACGTGCGCGAGATCTGCGAGATCGTGCACGCGCATGGCGCTCAGGTGTACGTCGATGGCGCGAACATGAACGCGATGGTCGGCCTCACCGCGCCGGGCCAGTTCGGCGGCGATGTCTCGCACTTGAACCTGCATAAGACTTTCTGTATTCCGCACGGCGGCGGCGGCCCGGGCGTGGGTCCGGTTGCAGTCGGCGCGCACCTCGCCAAGTTCCTGCCGAACCAGCATTCGACAGGCTACCAGCGCGATGCAGCCGGGATTGGGGCGGTATCGTCCGCACCTTATGGCTCGGCCGCCATCCTGCCGATCTCGTGGATGTACATCGCGATGATGGGCGCGCAAGGCCTCACGAATGCGACCGAAAGCGCGATCCTCGCGGCGAACTATGTGGCGAAGCGGCTCGCGCCGCATTACCCCGTGCTGTACAGCGGCGCGGGCGGCCTGGTCGCGCACGAATGCATTCTCGATCTGCGGCCGTTGAAAGAAACCAGCGGCATTTCGGTTGATGACGTCGCGAAACGCCTGATCGATTACGGTTTTCACGCGCCGACCATGAGCTTCCCGGTGCCGGGCACGCTGATGGTCGAGCCGACGGAGTCGGAATCGAAAGAGGAACTGGATCGGTTCATCGATGCAATGATCGCCATTCGCGACGAAATTCGCGCGGTGGAAGAAGGCAAATCGGATCGCGAGGACAACCCGCTGAAGAACGCGCCGCATACGGCAGCGGTCGTTGTAGCCGATGACTGGAGCCACGCCTACTCGCGTGAAACGGCGGCGTATCCGCTGACTTCGTTGATCGCGCGCAAGTACTGGCCGCCGGTCGGCCGCGCCGACAACGCTTACGGCGACCGCAACCTGTTCTGCTCGTGCATTCCGTTGTCGGAGTACGGCGAATGAGGGGCGAATAAGGGGCGAATAAGCACGCGTTTCAACTGTCCGGCTTTCCCGAGAGCCGGACAGTTTTGCCGGAGTCACGCAACACCAGATACCATCTCACCCGAACCAAGCCAATCAGGGAGTTTTGCATGGCGCGACAGGTGCGAGTGGTGAGTAAAACGTGGCGTATTCCGGCGATGATCGCGGCCCTTGCAGCAACGGCATTGACTACACAGAACGCGTTCGCCGCAATGAATTTTTGCGCTGCGCCTGCGATGCAGAACAGTGAGCGCACGAACGCCGATCCGGGTGTCAAAGCCCTGGTAAAAATGGTGCAGTCGCGGCTGAACGACCAGCCAAAAGCGCTGGCGACGCTTCATACGGAAGGCACGTTGCCGCATCAGGGCATTCGCGACGAAAGCGAAGAAGCGGAGAAGGATCTCGGATTGATGCGCGACGCGGCGCTTGCGTGGCGCGCGACCGGCAACGAAGCGTATTTGCGTCTCGTCGACCGGTTTTTATTCGCGTGGGTCACAACGTATCAGCCGAGTTTCAATCCTATCGATGAAACGAATTTCGAATCGCTGATCCTCGCCTACGACCTGACCGCGAGCGCGTTGCCGGTAAAAACGCGGAATGCGTCGAGCGCGTTCATCTCGAAGATGGTGACGGGATATGTTGCGGATATCGATAAGCAGAAACGGCCGCTGACCGGCACGTATCGAAACAACTGGCAGAGTCACCGGATCAAGTTGATTTCAATGGGCGCGTTCACTATCGATGACCGCAAGCTGATTAATGCGGCGCAGCGTCTGTACGTGGAGCATATTGGAGACAACATTGCGCCGGACGGTTCGACCGTCGATTTCGCCGAACGCGATGCGCTGCATTACGTCACGTACGACCTGCAGCCGCTGGTCACGGCCGCGCTTGCCGCGCGCCGTCACAACCGCAACTGGTTGAGCGAGCGCGCGCAGTCGGGCGCGACGCTCGCCGCCGCGCTGAACTGGCTCACGCCGTACGCGCTCGGCACGCGCACGCACGACGAATTTGTCCATTCGAGCGTGCCCTTCGACGCCACTCGCCGCGAGGCTGGCCTGCCCGGTTATTCGGGCACGTGGGATCCGAAACACGCGGCCGAGTTATTTCATCTATCGGCGCGGCTCGACGGGCGTTACGCGCCCATTGCGCTGCGCCTGGCGCCCACGCCGCCGGCTTGGCTCGCGGTTTGTTTGCCGTTGCCGGCGCGCTGATTTTTTAGCACGACCTTTGCAGGAGCAGTCATGGCAGTCAGCGTTTTCGATCTTTTCAAAATCGGCATCGGTCCGTCGAGTTCGCATACGGTCGGGCCGATGCGCGCCGCCCTGATGTTCGTGCAGGGGCTCGAACGCGACGGTTTGCTGGACGCCACGGCTACTGTGAAATGCGAGTTGTACGGCTCGCTCGGCGCAACCGGCAAGGGTCACGGTACGGATCGGGGCGTGATGCTCGGCTTGATGGGCGACGCCCCGGATACGGTGGATGCCGGCACGATCAGCACGCGTCTCGAGACCGTGCGCGCGTCGAAAAAGCTCCCGCTGCTGGGACGCCATGAGATTCCGTTTGTGCTGAAGGAACATATTGTGTTTCTGCGGCAGGCGCTGGCTGAGCATCCGAACGGCATGAAACTCCATGCCTTCGATGCTAACGGCGTGTCATTGCGCGACTCGACCTATCTCTCGGTGGGCGGCGGTTTTGTGGTGACTGCGGGGGCATCGAATGTGAAGGTGTTGACCGCTATTGAACAGTTGCCATACGCGTTCCAGTCCGGCGATGAATTGCTTGCGTTGTGCCGTGAAACGGGCAAATCCGTGGCGCAATTGATGTGGGACAACGAGCGCGTGTGGCGTAGCGAAGACGAGATTCGTTCGGGCTTGCTGCGCATTTGGGAGGTGATGCAGTCGTGCGTGAAGCGCGGTTGCGGAATCGATAACCCCGACGCCGACGGCTGCCTGCCCGGTCCTTTCCAGGTGAAGCGGCGTGCGCCCGTGCTGTATCGGGCGCTGGTCGACAAACCTGAGCAAGCGTTGCGCGATCCGCTTTCCATGATCGACTGGATCAATCTGTACGCGATTGCGGTGAATGAGGAGAACGCGGTGGGCGGGCGTGTGGTGACGGCGCCGACCAACGGCGCGGCCGGGATAATTCCGGCTGTGCTGCATTACTACGACCGGTTCATGCCGGGATCGAATGCGCAGGGCGTGATCGACTTTTTGCTGACGGCGGCGGCGATCGGGATTCTGTACAAGATGAACGCTTCTATTTCCGGCGCCGAGGTCGGATGTCAGGGCGAAGTGGGAGTTGCATGTTCAATGGCGGCCGCGGGGTTGGCGGCGGTCATGGGCGGAACGCCGACGCAGGTTGAAAACGCCGCCGAGATCGGGATGGAACATAACCTCGGGCTAACCTGCGATCCGGTCGGCGGAATGGTGCAGATTCCGTGCATCGAACGTAATGCGATGGGGTCGATGAAAGCGGTGAATGCCGCGCGTATGGCGATGCGTGGGGACGGCAGTCATTACGTGTCGCTCGATTCCGTCATCAAGACGATGATGCAAACCGGCGCCGATATGAAGACCAAATACAAGGAAACGTCGCGCGGTGGGTTGGCGGTGAATATTGTTGAGTGTTGAGGTTGAGATGGTCTCCTTGTGAAGCCTTTGAAACATCGCTTCCAAGCCTTTACGGTCAACCAGATCGAGCAGCTTCAGCGACGGCCCATTCGGCCGCTTCTGGCCCTGCTCCCATTTCTGCACCGTCGATGCGCTCGTGTTCAGGCACGCCGCGAACACCGCCTGGCTCGCCTCGCTGCGCTGGCGCAGCCGCTTGATTTGCGCCGTGCTATAGACCTTGATCGGCGGAAAGCGTAGCGCATCGAACTCCCGCAGCGTCACCGCGCCCATCGTTCCAGCCTGGTGTAACCCTTGCGCCGTTTTCGTGCAGCGCCTTCAACAGTTTGTCACTCATCGCTCTCCACCTCATGTAAATTCGCCTGCATGCAGCGCATGAGCCAGCGTGCGCGCGTCATAGCGGGAGGATCGACTCACTCGGTCCTTCCCGTAACAACGGAGCTTATTCGTTGGTCAAGCCGTGGTTTTATCAACCAGGTCAGCCAGCGCTACAAAGTGCCATTGTTTTCCTTCCAGGTCATAGACCGCGATTTGGTTGATGTCAGCGCTGGATGCTTCGCACGTTGCGGGCACGTTTTGCATGGCCAACGCTACCTCTCGGTCAAGACGATGATCGCCCCACTTCATGCTGGCTTCGAGCGATTCCGAATAGGCGAACAGTCCCGCTTTCTCATGGAATGTATCGACGCTTTTCCGATTCTCGACGTTTAAGGTGAATTCGATGTCTTCCATGTCGGCGGGTGCGACCGCGAGCGTTTGCAGCGCCATGTACCCGACCAATTCACCGCTTGGCTTCGCAAGTAACTTGCCGTCACTAGCGGTCCAGCCGATGTGCAGCCCAACGTTGAGTTTGCCTCGGAGGTCGGAAACCATCTCGCGAGGATCGAACGTCGACGCGTCGATGACGCGATAAGGCGTACCGGGTTTGGACGAATAAGTAGCTTCGATCCACGCATCGAACGGCGACAAATACGTGAGCATCGCGTCGCCTTCGGGCGTCGGATAGCACATCACGCGAGCGTGATCGGGGGCACCCGGTTTAGGCGCGAACGTCACCAATGCGAACATGGTCGGGATGGTGTGGAACACACGGCCACACGAACGGCGAGGAGCTTCGTTTTTCATTTCGGAGTCGGAGTGTTGCAAAGAAAACCGCATCCGCCAGTTGGGCAAATCGGCGAAAACTGTATGTCGACCGGCTCGGATGGATCGCGTTTACTATTCGACGCGACTACGCTGCTCTCAACGTGTAGCAGGTCGGTAGCGACACCCATTTGGGTGAGGAATTGCGCAACAGTCTGTGCCCTTCTGCCTGCTAGTGCGGCGGGATCATGCTCCCCCGCGAACGCATAGCCATAGATGATTGCATCGCTTCGCATTGGCAAGGTGCGCACGTCGATAGTCAGGTTTGCCAAACGTATGCGATCGGCGTTCGTCATATCAGCAGAGTTCCTGGACATAATTGCCGACATCTGCAACCCTAGGCTGCACGCAAAAGCATGGCTCGACGTGAAGCACAGCACCGCGCTAGTCAGTGCATAGCACATACCACGCGAGGCTGTCCGCGTTAGCAATCGCAAGTTCCGGGTTTGATTGAGCAAGCCGACGCGCGTTGAACTGAGTATAGGCATGGTCGAACGATCCAAAAGTGTCATAGAAATGCGTGGCCTCGTGAACAATCGTAAGTTGTTTAGAGTCTAGTTTTCCGGCCGAGCGCTCGGGTAACGTGCAAAAATTTGGACTAATCGAAATGGTGTGCGTCGCCGTGTCGGGTCCACAGACGTGCGCGACTTCACCAGCAAGATTTTTCAGATTGGGGGTACATCCTGTCGCCCTATCTGTATCGAGCGACGATCGAATAAAATTCTTCGGGGCCAGTTTTGACAAAACCTTACCTAATTTCGTCAGCCCATCGATTAAACGGACTTTGGTTGATTCGTCGCTAGCGCCGAACCATATCTGTACACGTTCCTTATCGATCACCGCCCATCGGCTCAACTCACTTAGTCGCCGTTGCACCATAGCGTTTGCGTCAGCCGTCAGCTTTAGCACGCTCTTTCGAAACTCAGCGTCCGTCATGTTCGGGCATATCGGCGGTGCGTTCAGGTCGACGTATATATCTACCGTCGAATCCGGTATGCGGTTAGTTGTTGCCGTTCCTACTTCGACCCAATTTTCATCTGCCATGCGCGGCTCTCAGTGTTGAATTTTTAGATTGAGCGTTTCGGATGCGCTTGTTTTTATACGTTGCGTCTTACCGTCCTCGTCGGTGATGCCCTTCAATATCTCGCCTGCCGGATTCGTGATGACATACGAAACACGGCCGAGTGGCTGCTGTGTTGCGCGGTCGCGCAACGTGAACTGCTGGTCAAATTGCACCGCGCTATTGAGGACCACCGCGGCAACCGTCACGCTCACGGTTACCGACTTCGCGGATCCGAAGTAGTAAATCGTCGAATCAGCGATGACATGATTTTCACCACACGGACAAAGTACTAGGTCGCGGCTCTTGACCATCGATTTGCCGTTTTCAGTCCAGATGTCAGCCGTGCCTAAAATGGGAAACGGACCACCTTCGCACTTGCCACAGGTTGCGAGATCTCCGCTTAACGCCATGCGCTTCGAGTACTCGAAAGTAGTCGAACTTGCCGCAACGATACGGCCGCCTGTCGTCGTGCTGTCTCCATGTCCGGCAATTTCATCCATTGTTGTGACCTTCAAATTAACGGGGATTGTCAGTGCGTAATTTCGATGATGATGTTCGATGCCGCATCAGTCGCGATTCGCTCGGTTCGGCCATTGGGATCGGTCATGCCGCTCGTCGTTTTGTCGCGCAGCTTGATGTTGTACCGTCTCATCGTCTCGATTCCTTTTTTTGACTGTTCGGGATGGTTTTATCGAGAACGACGGTTAAGAGTCAATCAGACGGATCTGAAGATGCAAATTAAATGACCAAGAATCTGAACGATGGTGCGGACAAGGACGAAAAACCAATGGACCAGTGAACACCAGCAAAACCCCTCCCTAGCGCCGGCGCCCCGCGCAAGCGTAAGCTATGAAATCGAATGCCCATCGCCGTCCGCGCGAAACCTTCTGGGAGATTTCATCGCATGACATCTGCTGTCCCGTCCTCGAACGCCCTCCCGACCACCGGTGCACGCCTGGTCGTCGATGCACTCCTCACGCACGGCGTCGAACGCGTCTTCTGCGTTCCCGGCGAAAGCTTCCTCGCCATCCTCGATTCCCTCCACGATGAAACGAGCCGCATCCAGACCATCGTGTGCCGCCACGAAGCCGCAGCGGCAAACATGGCCGAGGCGGTAGGCAAACTGACCGGCCGCCCCGGCGTGGCGCTCGTTACGCGCGGCCCGGGCGCCACCCACGCATCAATCGGCGTCCACACCGCATTCCAGGATTCCACGCCGATGATCCTGCTCATCGGCCAGTGCGCACGCGAACACATGGATCGCGAGGCATTCCAGGAAATCGACTACCGGCGCATGTTCGGGCAAATGGCGAAGTGGGTCGCGCAAATCGATGATCCGCGACGCATTCCCGAATATCTGAGCCATGCGTTCCACATTGCAACCTCTGGCCGCCCAGGCCCGGTCGTGCTCGCGTTGCCGGAAGACGTGCTGAGCGACGCATGCGAAGCCGTAGCGGGCGCGCCGCGTTATCAGCGCGTCGCTGCCGCTCCCGCGCCCGCGCAGATCGCGCGGTTGAACGACATGCTCGCGGCATCGAAGAAACCATTTGTCATTGCTGGTGGCAGCGGGTGGACGCCCGAAGCCACGGCGGATTTCGCGCGCTTCGTGCAAGCGTGGCAACTGCCGGTCGGCTGCGCCTTCCGGTTCCAGGACACGCTGGACAACAACCACCCCAACTATGCCGGCGATGTCGGCCTCGGGATCAATCCCGCCCTCGCCGCACGCATTCGCGAAGCCGACTTGCTCTTGGTGTTGGGCCCCCGCATGGGCGAATCGACGACCGGCGGTTACACGCTGCTCGACATACCCAAGACGAAACAAACGCTGATCCACGTGCACCAAGGCGCGGAAGAACTGGGGCGTGTGTATTCGGCGGATCTGCCTATCGTTTCAGGCATGCCGGAAATGGTCTCGGCGTTGGTCGCGCTCAAGCCGCCCGCAGCCATCCCGTGGAGCGGCGCTATTGAAGCAGCGCATGACGCCTATCTCGCGTGGCGCAAGCCCCGCCCCATGCTCGGCGATGTCCAGCTCGGCGAGATCATGGAGCAACTCAGCGAGCATCTCCCCGCCGACGCTATCGTGACAAATGGTGCCGGGAATTACGCGACTTGGCTGCATCGGCACTATGCGTATCGGCATTTCCGGTCGCAGGTTGCGCCGACAAGCGGCGCGATGGGTTATGGCGTTCCCGCAGCGATCGCGGCAAAGTCGTTGTATCCAGACCGGGTCGTGGTGGCGTTTGCCGGCGACGGGTGTTTCATGATGTCGAGCCAGGAGTTGGCCACGGCAATGCAGTACAAGCTCGCGGTGATATTCGTGGTGGTGAACAACCAGCAATACGGCACGATCCGCATGCATCAGGAACGCCACTATCCGAACCGCGTTCACGGCACAGCGCTGACGAACCCCGACTTCGCGGCCTACGCGCGCGCATTTGGAGCGCATGGAGAACTCGTGGAATCGACGGCGCAATTCATGCCCGCATTCGAGCGCGCGATGAAAACGGGATTGCCATCGGTGATAGAAATAAGGATTCCGCAGGATGCGAGCACTCCGTCGGCAACCCTGGATCAAGTTCGGGAACAGGGCGAGAAATTGCGGCAGAAGTAAGCAAATGAGCAAGTGAGCGGCAGCCGGGCACCGTGGCGGCCATGAACACTCGCAAACAAGCAGGTTTCACAAAGACCCACGCAAAAGAGCCATATCAAGGCTCAGGCAAAAGCGAACAAAATCCAGGAGACGAAAGACCATGGCATCGCAAGCATTTCTGCAGGCAAGAGACTTTCTGCTACGTCATCGGGACGACTACGCCGCTGCGTACAAAGACTTCGCGTGGCCCGAACTGACGGAGTTCAACTGGGCACTCGACTGGTTCGATGAATACGCACGCAGCAACCTTGCACCGGCGCTGTGGGTGGTCGAGGAAAACGGAGACGAGACGAAGCTCTCGTTTGCGGAGTTATCGGCGAGATCGAATCAGTTGGCCAACTGGTTGAGGCAACAAGGTGTCCAGCGAGGCGACCGGATCTTGCTGATGCTGCCGAACCAGCCGGCACTTTGGGAAACCATGCTCGCCGCGATGAAACTCGGCGCCGTCACCATTCCGGCGACCATGTTGCTGACCCCGGCGGACATAGCCGACCGCATGACGCGTGGTGAAGTGAAGCATGTGATCGTGGCATCGAGTGAAACCGCGAAGTTCGATTCCATCGATAAAACCAAAACCCGCATAGCCGTAGCTATTCCGCCGAGCGCTGCGTTGTCCGAAGGCTGGCTGAACTTCGCCGATGCCTTCAACGAAAGCCCTTCGTTCGAACCGGAAGGCAGGACGCTCGCGACCGATCCGCTGCTGCTGTACTTCACGAGCGGCACGACGAGTCGCCCGAAGCTCGTGCTGCACAGTCATCAGAGCTATCCGGTGGGACATTTGTCTACCATGTACTGGATCGGCCTGAAACCCGGCGATGTCCATCTCAACATCAGCTCGCCCGGCTGGGCGAAACACGCATGGAGTTGCGTCTTCGCGCCGTGGAACGCGGGCGCTACCGTGTTCATCCACAACACATCGCGCTTCAGCGCGAAGGCCACGCTGGAAGCGCTCGTCAAGCACCCGATCACCACGCTGTGCGCACCGCCGACCGTTTGGCGCATGATGATTCAGGAGGATTTATCGGCTTATAAGGTGCATTTGCGCGAAGTCGTGGGAGCGGGCGAGCCGCTGAATCCCGAGATTATCGAGCGTGTGAAAAAAGCCTGGAACCTCATGTTACGCGATGGTTTCGGCCAGACCGAAACCACCGCGCAGATAGCCAATTCGCCGGGTCAGCCGATGAAGCCGGGATCGATGGGCAGGCCGCTACCCGGCTACCGCATCACGCTGCTCGATCACGACGACAACCCGGCCGAGGAAGGCGAACTCGCCCTGATCCTCGACCCCAAGCCGCTGGGTTTGATGGACGGTTACGTGGACGATCCGTCGAAGACGCAGGATGCCATGCGCGGCGGCCATTATCGTACGGGCGATGTGGCGTCAATCGATGACGACGGTTACTTCACCTACGTAGGCCGCTCCGACGATGTCTTCAAGGCAGCGGATTATCGGATCAGTCCGTTCGAGCTGGAGAGTGTGCTGATCGAGCATCCGGCGGTGGGCGAAGCAGCCGTTGTACAGAGTCCTGACCCGCTGCGTTTATCGGTGCCGAAAGCGTTCGTCGCGTTGCGCAACGGGTACGAACCGACGAAGGAAACCGCCGGCGAAATCCTGAAGTTCGCCGCGCAGAAACTGGCTGCATACAAGCGCATTCGACGCATCGAGTTCTATGAATTGCCGAAGACGATCTCGGGCAAGATTCGTCGCGTAGAGCTAAGGAAAACCGAAGAAGCGCGAGGCAGCGACGAACGCCGGGAGAATGAATATTGGGAGGAAGATTTCGGCGCGTAGCCAAGAAAAGCAAAGAAAAAGCCCCGCAGCGCAGAACGCATGCGGGGCTTGCAACATCTTCACAACAGCTTCTTAAACCTTACTTGCCGCCCACGCTTTGCAGCGTCGTCCATTTGCCGTCGACGACCTTGTACAACGTGATGCCGCCGTTCTTCAAATCGCCCTTCGAGTCATACGCGAGCTGCTTCGACGTCACGCCTGCCATGTCAGTCTTAGCAAGCAACGGCAGATACTTCGCCGGGTCGGTCGAATTGGCGCTCTTCATGGCAGCGAACATCGCCATTGCGCCGTCGTACGCGTACGGCGAGTACGTTTGCACGTCTTCGTTGAACCGCGCCTTGTACTTCGCAACGTAAGCCGCGCCACCCGGCATTTCATCGAGCGGCAAACCAGCCAGCGACGCCACCGTGCCGTCGGCTGCCGTGCCCGCGATCTTCAGGAACGTGTCGGTCTTGACCATTTCGCCCGCCATCAACGGCGCGTGCAGGCCCAGCGTCTTCATCTGCTTGACCATCGGGCCGGCTTGCGAATCGGCGCCACCGTAATACACGAGGTCCGGATTCAACGACTTGATCTTGGTCAGGATGGCCTTGAAGTCGACAGCCTTGTCGTTCGCGTATTCACGGTCTACGATCGTCGCGCCCGATGCCTTCGCGGCCTTCTCGAACTGGTCGGCGAGACCCTGGCCGTAGGCCGTACGGTCATCGACAATCGCAATCTTCTTCATCTTCAGCGTCTTCACCGCGAAGTCGCCGGCCACCGAGCCTTGCTGCGTGTCCGAAGTCATCATGCGGAACGCGGTCTTGTAACCTTGCGTCGTGTATTCAGGCGCGGTGGCCATTGCAATTTCGGGAATGCCGGCGTTCGCGTAGATGCGCGAAGCGGGGATCGTCGTACCCGAGTTGAAGTGACCGAGCATGCCCTTGACGTTGTCGTCGACCAGCTTTTGAGCGACGGTCGTGCCGGTGCGCGGGTCAGCCTGGTCATCAGCGGAATCGAGCACGATGCGAATCGGCTTGCCGCCGATCACAGGCTTGGTGGCGTTGAAATCTTCAACCGCGAGCACCACGCCGTTTTGGAAATCCTTGCCGTAGTGCGCTTGCGCGCCGGTCATCGGGCCAGCGAATCCTACCTTCACGTCCTCAGCGGTTTGAGCCTGAGCTGTTGCAGCAACCGACAGACCGGCGACCAACATTGCTGTTGCCAGCTTCTTCATCGTGTAATCCATAACTCTCCTGATTCCCTGGTAAGTGGCAGCGTGTGCCGGGATCGCCGTGCCTGCTGCCGTTTGTTTGAGCCAACCGCCGTGCTGAATACAGCTCAGCCGATCGTCATCAAATTCGCATTGCCGCCCGCGGCCGCCGTGTTCACGCTCACCGAGCGTTCCGTCAGCAACCGTTCGAGCGCGTATTCCTGCTCGCCGTCGTGAGCGTCGTCGGCGAATGCTCCCGCCGGCACACCCTGCACCGAGACGATCGGTCCCGGGCGTTTCGCGACGTCCTTCACTAACGCCATCAATTCGTCGCTGTCGCCTTCGAACAAAACCGCATCGAAGGCCGCATCCGGGCTCTTGCGCGTCGACGCATAGGGCGCGATCTTCGCCGGCAACGCAGCCACGAGCTGTTCACCCGCCGCGCCGGAAAACAGCGCCTTGTTGCCGGTGGCGAGCACGGCAGCGAGTTGCGCACGAGCGCCGCTCGCCGTCGCTGCCACACAGAGAACCGTGCCGCGTGCCCCGAGCGTGTAGGTGTTGCGCTCACCGGTCGGGCCGGCAAGCACAGCGGTCGCGCCGGCCATCACGTGCTGCAGATGGCCTTCGCAACGCGCCGCCGTTTGCGGATCACGTTCGGCAATCGCCCAGTCGCGCAATGCGCTCAGCGCAGCCGGCGTTTCGTTCGCAGCCGTTTGGTCCACGAGCAGCGCGCTTTCCAGTGACTTCGGCAAGCCCGTCGGACGCTTGGCGAGGAGCCGCTGCAAATACAGCGCACCGCCTGCTTTCGGCCCCGTGCCCGATAAACCTTCGCCGCCGAACGGCTGCACGCCGACGACCGCGCCAATCACGTTCCGGTTCACGTAGATGTTGCCCACGTGCGCCCGGCTGACCACGTGCGCGATGGTTTCATCGATACGCGTATGGATGCCCAGCGTCAGTCCGTAACCCGTCGCTTTGATTTGGTCGAGCAGTTTATCAAGATGCGCCCGGCGATACCGCACTACGTGAAGTACCGGACCGAAGACCTCGCGTTTCAACTCATCGATGGAATCAAGTTCGATCAGCGTCGGCGGGACGAATGTGCCTTGTGCGCAGCCATCGGGCATGGGCAACTGCACGACGTTGCGGCCCTTCTCGCGCATCGATGCAATGTGCGCGTCGATGCTTTGCTTCGCTTCGGCATCGATCACCGGGCCGACATCGGTGGAAAGCCGGTCGGGATTGCCCATCGCGAGTTGCCGCATCGCGCCGGTGAGCATTTCGAGCGTGCGATCCGCGACGTCGTCCTGCAGGCACAACACGCGCAGCGCTGAACAGCGTTGACCGGCCGAATCGAAGGACGATTGCAACACGTCCGCGACCACTTGCTCGGCCAGCGCCGACGAATCGACGATCATCGAGTTCTGTCCGCCCGTCTCCGCAATCAGCGGAATCGGCCGGCCATCCGGGTCGAGCCTTTCGGACAAGGTCTTGTTGATCAGGCGCGCGACTTCCGTCGAACCCGTGAACATCACGGCGCGCGTGCGCGGATCGGCGACCAATGCCGCACCCACGGTTTCACCATTGCCCGGCAACAATTGCACCGCGCCCGGCGGCACGCCGGCTTCGCGCAGGATGCGCACGGCTTGAGCTGCGATCAGCGGCGTCTGCTCAGCGGGCTTCGCGAGCACCGGATTACCGGCAGCGAGTGCTGCGGCCACTTGTCCCATGAAGATCGCGAGCGGGAAATTCCACGGGCTGATGCAAACCACGGGGCCGAGCGGACGATGTGTATCGTTGGAAAATTCGCTGCGAATCTGCGCCGAGTAGTACCGCAGGAAGTCGATAGCCTCACGAATCTCGGACACCGCATTCGCCAGCGATTTACCCGCTTCGCGCACGACGAGACCCATCAGCGTATGCATCTGCGCTTCGAGCAGATCGGCTGCGCGGGCGAGGCAATCGGCGCGTTCATCGACGGGCGTCGATTGCCAGATCGGCGCGGCAGCGACTGCGTTCGAAATAGCCAAAGCGACTTGCTCCGATGTCGCCTCGATCACCGTTCCTACGAAGTCACGCAAGTCGGCGGGGTTGCGAACGTCGCGTGCGACGCCTTCCACTACGTCAGCGGCTTCGAGCATCGGAGCCGCGCGCCACGGATGATTCGCGCTCGCGAGCAACGCCGATGACAACGACGCCAGCCGATGCTCATTCGACAGATCGAAGCCCATTGAATTGAGGCGCTCGTTGCCGTACAAATGACGCGGCAGCGCGATCTTTGCATGAGGCAAACCGAGCGGCGTGAGCTTGGACGCTTCGTCGATGGGATCCTGCACGAGTTCGCTGACCGGAATGGTTTTATCGGCGATCCGGTTCACAAACGACGTATTCGCGCCGTTCTCAAGCAGGCGGCGCACGAGATACGCGAGCAGCGTTTCGTGCGTACCGACAGGCGCATACACGCGACACGGCCGGTTGAGCTTGTCGCGTCCGGTGACTTCTTCGTACAGCGGTTCGCCCATGCCGTGCAGGCACTGGAACTCGTACTGACCGGGGTAATAATTCCCCCCGGCGAGGTGATAGATCGCCGACAGCGTGAATGCGTTGTGCGTGGCGAACTGCGGATACACGGCATCGGGCGCCGCGAGCAGTTTTTTCGCGCAGGCCACGTACGAGATGTCCGTATAGATCTTGCGCGTGTAGACCGGATAACCTTCGAGGCCATCGACTTGCGCGCGCTTGATTTCCGAATCCCAGTAAGCGCCTTTAACCAGCCGAACCATGATCCGATGACGGCTGCGACGCGCCAGATCGATTAAATAATCGATAACGAACGGGCAGCGTTTTTGATAAGCCTGCACCACGAAACCGATGCCGTTCCAGCCGGCCAGTTCCGGATCGAAGCACAGCGCTTCGAGCAGATCGAGTGAAATTTCCAGCCGGTCGGCTTCTTCCGCATCGATGTTCAACCCGATGTCGTAACGCCGCGCGAGCAGCGCCAGCGCTTTTACTCGCGGCAACAACTCGGTCATCGTGCGCTCCTGCTGCGAGCGCGAGTAACGCGGATGCAGCGCGGACAGCTTGATGGAGATCCCCGGGCCTTCGTAGATCCCACGCGATCCGGCCGCCTTGCCAATCGCGTGAATCGCCTGTTCGTACGACGCGTAGTAGCGAACGGCGTCTTCTTCGGTCGTCGCGGCTTCGCCGAGCATGTCGTAGGAGTAACGGAAACCGCGCGCTTCGAACTTGCGGCTGTTTGCCAGCGCTTCCGAAATCGTCTCGCCCGTGACGAATTGCTCGCCCATCAGGCGCATGGCCATATCGACGCCCTTGCGGATCAGCGGCTCGCCGCCACGGCCAATCAGGCGCGTCAACGCCGACGACAACCCCGCTTCGCTATTCGTCGTCACCAGCTTGCCGGTGATCATCAGACCCCACGTCGCCGCGTTCACGAACAGTGACGGTGCCTGGCCCATATGCGAGCGCCAGTCGCCCTTGCTGACCTTGTCGCGGATCAGTGCGTCGCGCGTGGCGCGATCCGGAATGCGCAGCAAGGCTTCGGCGAGACACATCAGCGCAACGCCTTCCTGGCTAGACAGCGAAAACTCGTGGATCAGCCCTTCGACGCCGCCGCCCGTTTGTTTCTTGCGCAGTGCTTCGACAAGCTTTGTCGCCATCGCATTCGTTTCAGCCGCGACATTAGCCGGCAGCCGCGCCTGTCCGATCAAAAACGGCACGCATTCCGGCTCAGGGCGCCTGTACGCCGCCGTGATGGCTGCACGCAATACGGATTGCGGTTGCACGTTCTGGGCAAAATCGAGGAAGGGATGCGGCGCGCCGTCTTCTTCCGAGTCGCCGTGCACAGAGGATTCCAGCGCATCGGCCGAACCGATTGCACCGGACAGTTCAGGCGGCAGCTGTCCATGTTCGATGCGTTCGAGATACGCGAAGATGGCTTGCTTGATGAGCCAGTGCGGAGTCCGTTCGAGCCGCGTGGCAGCGTCTCTAAGACGGGTACGCAGCAGATCGTCGACTTTGACGCCCAGGGTGGTGCTCGCCATATATCCTTCCTTGCCGGAATCGGAACCGGCGATAGCTTGAAAAGTGGCCGAATCGTAACCCGCGCTTAAAAAAGGTGCAACCGACATTTCGAGATGGGTTGCACCTTTGTAAAATCGGTCAAAACTCCTTTCTGAACAAGGGATTACGGGTAATTGAGGATGGCGGCCGGAGCTGGGCGTGCTCTAGGATTTCGCGTTTGATAATTTTTCTTGAGCCACCCCTAAGTAATCGCTGTCTGCTGCCGATAAGAACTGGTACGGCCATGTCAGAGATGAAACTTGCGGCCGTCTTAAAAATTAGCCGCGCGGTTTCGGGGAGAAGAGGATATGAGCACCTGGACAATTTTTTGCAGCATTTGGGCGATGTGTGCGCTGTGCGTGGTGTTGTTCATCCGCGGCGCGCATCCGCACGTCGAGCGCCCTGAGGGTGACGCTCGCGACGATGGTACCGACATGACGGTCGGCGGCCTGACGGTTGCACGCGTGCACGGCGCGGACCGCGGCAATAGCTGAACGGCAGAGGCGCCGGACAGCGTGCGGCAAAAACCCGCCCACCGTCCCGAGCAACACTAGATATCGAGCGGATCGACCTCGACATTCCATCGGATCACGCCTTTTACCTTGAGACTGCGTAACGCCGGCTGCCAGGCCCGCAACGCATTCTGCAACACGGCCCGCGACGCGCACTCCAGCAACAGCTGCGCGCGGTGCACGTTAAACACCTTCACTATAGTCAGCGGCACCGCGTCGTACACGGTCACGCGTTCGGCACCGGCCAGCGCGGCGAACTCTGCCGCCGCAGCCCCCAGAAAGTCCAGCGCGGCCTCGAGCGTGCGTCCTTCGGCGCGAAGCATCGCCTGATAGACGAACGGCGGTAAATGCGCGTCGCGGCGCTCAGCCAGCGTAGAATTGGCAAACCCAACGTAGTCGTGCCGGGCCAGCGCGTGATAAAGCGCGTGCCGCGCGTAGCGCGTCTGGATCATCACCTCGCCCGGCAAGCCAGCGCGCCCCGCCCGACCGCTAACCTGCATCAGTTGGGCAAACAGTCGCTCGCTCGCCCGGAAATCGTGGGAAAAAAGCGCGGTATCGGCATTGAGCACGCCGACCAGCGTCACACGCTGAAAGTCGTGCCCCTTTGCGATCATCTGCGTGCCGACGAGGATATCGACCTCACCCGCGTGGACATCGGAGAAAAGGGCTTGTGCGCTGCCCTTGCGTCGCGTGCTGTCGGCATCGATACGTAAAACCCTCGCCCCCGGCACCGCCGTCGCAAGCGTTTCTTCTACGCGCTGCGTGCCGCGGCCCATCGGCGCGATATCCACGTTGCCGCAATCCGGGCAGGACTTGGGAATGCGCGATTCCCAGCCGCAATGGTGGCAGCGCAGCGTGCGTTCGGGTTTGTGAAGCACGACGTAGGCGCTGCACCGCGGGCAGCCGGCGACCCAGCCGCAGGCGTCACACGAAAGAATGGGCGCGTAACCGCGCCGGTTGAGGAACACGAGGCTTTGCTCGCCGCGTTCCAGGCGCGTTTTCATCGCGGCGATAAGCGGCCCCGACAATCCCTCTACCGACGCCCGTCCGCGCTGCCGCTCCTCCTCCAGATCGATCAGCCGGACGCTCGGTAGGACTGCGGTCGCGACCGCCCGGCGCGTGAGCGTGAGTTTGGTGTATCGGCCTTGCTCGGCCTGCCACCAGCTTTCCAGCGATGGCGTCGCCGACCCGAGCACCACCGGAATCTCCAATTTGTTCGCCCGATACACCGCCAGATCACGCGCCGAATAGCGCAAGCCTTCCTGCTGCTTGTAGGCGGGATCGTGTTCCTCATCGACCACAATCAGCGCCAGTTTCGGCAACGACGCCAGGATCGCCAGCCGCGTCCCGAGCACGAGCCGCGCGCGACCCGTGTGAGCCGCGAGCCAGTTGCGGGCACGTTCGCCTTCGGCCAGCCCGCTATGCATCGTCACGATGGCGCCCTCCGGCAGCGCGGCGAAACGCGTGCGGAAAGCGGCTTCGAATTGCGGCGTGAGATTGATTTCCGGGACGAGCACGAGCGCTTGCGCATCGGGGCGCGAAGCGAGCAAATGGGCCAGTGCGTGGAGATAGACCTCGGTTTTTCCACTGCCTGTCACACCGTGCAGCAAGAACGCAGCAAAACCTTTTGCGCCGGTTATGGCATCGACGGCATCGGACTGCTCGGCGCTCAGATGAGGCAAAAGCGCGGCGCTTCCATGCAGCGCGGCCTTTTCAACTGCGGGCGCCAGCGCAATGTCCTGCTCCTGCACGTCGCCGGTTTCCAGCGCGACCCATCCGCGCGCCTGCCATTCATCGAGCGTCGCGCGTGCTTTCGGATGCAGCGCGCGAGCCTCGGCGGCGGGCAACGTGGGATTGGCGGCAAGGGCATCGGCGAGACGGCGCAGCGCGGTGGCGCGTGGCGGCAAGGCATCGGGCAAACTTGCGCGCCCTTCCGGCATCAACCGGTAGCGCTCCTGAGGCGCGAGCAATTTCGCCCAGCGCGAGGCGTCGCGCAGAACCTGCGGCAGCGCGGGGAGCGCCACTTCGCCCAGACCGCGCTGGTAATACTCGGCCGCGAACAGCGTCAGCGCGCGCCATTCGTCGGCAAGCGGCGCGAGCGTGCTGCAAATCGCGGCCACATTGCGCAGCTTGTCCGCCGGCACGTCGGTGTGATCCGTGACCTCGCAAATCAGGCCGACTGCATCGCGACGCCCGAAGGGAATACGTACCAGCATGCCGGGTAACGGTGTGGGGGCCAGATCGTATCGATAGTCGAAAAGCGTCGGCAGAGGATGGTCCAGCGCGACGCGGACAAAGACGCTCAATTGCCGCACCCGCCGCAATCCACGCAGGAGCAACCGTTCCACCTGAACATGGGACTGTGCGGGGCGTAGTTAAAGTGAAACATCACATTCGACGCTAAGCTGCGGATTATTTTTGAGATTTCGAAGCTTTCCACAGGCCTGTGGATAACTTTGTTGAGAACTTTGATTGACAGGGACAAAAAGTGGCGATCTCGCTCGCTGTGTGCGGTAGCCCACATTTCGGGTTGGTCTCAAATTTCTCTTATTAATCATGTATTTGAAGACACAAAACATGCCCTCATGAGGGCGCTTAGGTCTGATTTGAAGATGGCGCGCCGCAACGTACAAAATGTGCATAAGTCAACTCTTGACATTGGCGGAACGGCCAATCTACGGGCATTTCGCAGCACTTTTGTCCTGCCGGCCAAACGTTTGGCGTAAGCTTTTCGTGACGCGGCGCAGCAATCTTTTTTGACCAAACGTCAGTTCTTTGCGCGGATGGATCGGCTGTGGCGATGGACTTCATCAACGAGTTCCGCCACGTTCTCCGGACGCGTGAACTGCGAGATACCGTGGCCGAGATTGAAGACGTGACCGGGGAAATTCCCGAAGCTGTCGAGCACGGCGCGCGCTTCGGTGCGAATCACGGCCGGCGATGCAAAAAGCACCGCTGGATCGATGTTCCCCTGGAGCGCGACCCGATCGCCCACTTTTTCGCGCGCCTGGCCCAAGTTCACGGTCCAGTCGAGACCGACCGCGTCCACGCCGATTGCCGCGATCTGTTCCAGCCACAAGCCGCCACCCTTCGTGAACGTGATGACGGGCACCTTGACGCCGTCGTGTTCGCGCTTCAATCCTGCGACCACCTTCGCGATGTAGTCGAGTGAAAAGCGTTGATAAGCGCCGTCGGCGAGTGCACCGCCCCAGGTATCGAAGATCATCACGGCTTGCGCGCCCGCTTCGATCTGTGCGTTCAGATAAGCGACGACCGCTTGCGCGTTGATATCGAGGATGCGGTGCATCAGGTCCGGCCGGGTGTAGGCCATGGCCTTGACCGTATGGTGATCGGGCGATCCGCCGCCCTCCACCATGTAGCACGCGAGTGTCCAGGGGCTGCCTGAAAAACCGATCAGCGGCACTTTCTGGCGGCCTTGCGCGTCGGTCAGTGCACGGCGGATTTGCGATACGGCGTCTGTTACGTAGCGCAGCGTGGCGTCGATATCCGGCACGTGCAGCTTGGCGACGTCCTCTTCGTTACGGACCGTGCGTTCGAATCGCGGGCCTTCGCCCTGGACGAAATTCAGGCCGAGGCCCATGGCGTCCGGGACGGTCAGGATGTCAGAAAACAGGATGGCCGCATCGAGCGGGAAGCGCTCCAACGGCTGAAGCGTGACTTCCGTCGCGTAGTCGGGATTGGTTGCGAGCCCCAGGAAGCTGCCGGCGCGCGAACGCGTGGCGTTGTACTCGGGCAGATAGCGGCCCGCCTGACGCATCAGCCAGATCGGCGTGTAGTCGGTCGGCTGGCGCTGCAGCGCGCGCAGAAAAGTGTCGTTCAGGAGTGTGGAAGGCACGTGATTTGGAGCGTTGGGCAAAGAGGCATTCTACCGGACAGGGGTTTTCGTTCGTACTCAGCGCATAGGCTTTTTGGGGGAGGTGCGAACGACGAACCCCTTCGATATCATCGGCGACTGAAATAATCTTTCGAGGAGTGTCGATGAAAGTTCTTGCCTCTGGTTGCGTGTCGCTTCGCGGTGTCTTTCGCACGGGTGTTTGCGTCCTGCTGCTCGGCTTCGCCATCGGCGCGCAGGCGCAAACCGTGCAAGCGGGCAGCATCACCGCCCCCCCCGGCACGGCGTTACCGGCGAGCGCACCGGTAGCCTCACCCGCCCCATCGAGACTCGACGAAATCCTCGCACGCGGCACGCTGCGCGTCTGCACAACGGGCGACTACAAGCCGTACTCGTTCCTGAGGCCGGACGGCCAGTTCGAAGGCATCGACATCGATGCCGCGCAAAACCTCGCTCAGTCGATGAACGTCAAAGCCGAGTTCATCAAGACATCGTGGTCGAACCTGATGAACGATTTCGTCGCGAAGTGCGACATCGCGGTCGGCGGGGTTTCAACCTCGCTCGAACGCCAGAAACGCGCGTTCTTCACCGAACCCTACATGGTCGACGGCAAGACACCCATTGTCCGCTGCGCGGATGTCGACAAATACCAGACCGTCGCGCAAATCGATCAGCCCGGCGTGCGGACCATTGTCAACCCCGGTGGCACAAACGAGAAATTCGCGAAGCAGTTCTTCACGCACTCGCAACTGATCGAGTATCCGGACAACGTGACCATCTTCAAGCAAATCCTCGATAGCCAGGCAGACGTGATGGTCACCGACGCCTCTGAAACCCTGCTCCAGCAAAAGCTGAATCCGGGCCTGTGCTCGGTTCATCCAGACAAGCCGTTCCAGTTCGGAGAAAAGGCGTACCTGCTGCCGCGCGGCGACGTGGTGTTCCAACAATATGTCGATCAATGGCTGCACCTGTCACGTTCGACGGGTGAGTTTCAGGCGATGCTCGATAAATGGCTGAAATGAACGCGGAGGCGGTCGGAATCAGGCCGCCTTTTTCGCGCGTCCTCACCCATTCGTCAGATTCATCGGGTTGATAACTCAGCGTAAGCGTCACGTAAGCAGATGTCGCTGGGCATCGAAAAGTCAACGCTCTGCATGTAACAATTCACCGAAGCGTTCCGACGTTTTTTTCATCCAGGCCGCCGCCGCTTTCGAATGCGCCTGGATCCGGCCGAAGCCGTGCGTCATGTCGTGCGCGTCAATTACCTCGGCGCGCCCGCCATTCGCTTCCAGAAAACGTGCGAATTCGTGAGCATCGTCGTAGAGCGGATCGTAGGCTGCAGCCACGATCAACGCTCGTGCCGGCGTTCGATCGTAGGACTCCGCTAGCGGGAAAGCGCGTACGTCGTCGTCGGCGGGTGGCTCGGCTGTCAGGAATTGCGCCCAGTAAAAGCGCATTTCTTCGGTGGTCAAGCCCGGCCCTTCGGCGTTGGCCGTAAAGCTGCCGCCCTCGAAACGACAGCGCGCCACCGGATAGATCAGCAACTGCGCCGTGACCAGACCGGCCACGCGATCGTTCGCAGCACGTGACGCCACGGCGGCAAGATGGCCGCCCGCGCTGTCGCCGGCCACGCCCAGCCGATCCGTCGCGAAGCCCAGACGCGAACGATGCTCGGCGAGCCACAGCAGCGCATCGAGCGCATCGTCAACTGGCGTGGGGAAGGGATGCTCCGGCGCCATCCGGTAATCCACGCTCACGACAGCGCTTTGCGAGTCCAGGGCAAATCGCGCGACCATCAGGTCGTGCGTCTCCAGATCCCCAAGTACCCAGCCGCCGCCATGAAAATAGACCACCAGCGGCAACGGCTTCCTGGCGCCCGCCGGCCGGTAGATCCGCGCCCGCAGCGTACGTCCGTCAAGCGGCAGGACCGTGTCCTCGACATCCACTCCCGCCGGCCGGGGCGCGGCGAACTCACGCGCGACGTTCTGAAACTGCCGCCGCATGCCGATCGGGTCGCCATCGGCCTGCTGTTCGGGGAACGCTTCGGCAACCTTGGCGTAGTAGGCGAGAAGGTCTGCGTCGATGGTCATGCGGTGGTCTCCAGTACAGTTCGCCGCCCGGTTGGGTCGGCGTTTTTCGATTGTCCTTAATATCTGCATATCGTGCTCAGCGGTGCATGCACTTCTAAGAGGCATCGAAATATCGGCTCTTCAATCGCAATAATCGACAAAGGGGGGACGGAATAATCGCTGACCCTTGTGCGTGCAGGGTTACAACCTGAAACACTTTGTTACGGTGATGCCCGGATTATTCGCCCACAATCACTTCAACGGTTTCAACACGGATGTGATCGAGTGCAGCGTTGGTGAACTACAACGTTTTGAGTTGCATTCGGCGGTCGGCCTGGTGCCGAATCCCAGCTTCAGGGACATGTTTGTTGGGGTCGTTGGCCGATGAAATCTTATTGGCCCAGTCCCACCCTTGGTCTCCTCGCGCTAACCCCGTAGCGTGTGGTTTTTAGCGGGCTCCAGGCCCGCTTTTTTTTCGTCTGTACAAACGTTTGCGCAAGAATTTAAATGGTCGCCGTGATTATTCCCGGCGGCCATTTTCAATTGTAAATCCCAGCAATTACCCGTAGTCACGCCGTTTTAGCCTCCGATAGCTTCATTTCCTCGATCATCTTTGCTCGCATGATGAATTTCTGGACCTTGCCGGTGACCGTCATCGGCAGTTCGTCGACAAAGCGGATGTGCCGCGGAATCTTGTAGTGTGCAATCTGTCCTTGGCAATACTCGCGGATGTCTTCTGCCGTCGCGTGTTCGCCTTGACGGAGAACAATCCACGCGCACACTTCCTCGCCGTATTTAATATCAGGAACACCGAATACCTGGGCCGATTGAATCTTCGGATGCCGAAACAGGAATTCTTCGATTTCGCGCGGATAAATGTTCTCGCCACCCCGAATCAACATGTCCTTTAAACGTCCGACGATATTGCAATATCCCTCAGCGTCGAGGGTCGCCAGATCGCCGGTATGCATCCAGCCATCGATAATCGCTTCGCGCGTTTTTTCTTCGTCGCCCCAATACCCTTTCATCACCGAATAACCGCGCGTGCAGAGTTCGCCTGTCTCGCCAACCGGGACGATTTCGCCGAGCGGATCAACCAGTTTCACCTCCAGATGCGGCTGGATCTGACCGACGGTCGTCGTGCGTTTATCGAGGGGATCGGTGGTCGAACTTTGAAACGACACCGGGCTCGTCTCCGTCATTCCGTACGCGATCGTGATTTCGCGCAGATTCATCTTTGCGACCACGCGCTTCATGGTCTCGATCGGGCAGGGCGAACCCGCCATGATCCCGGTGCGCAAACGGCTCAGGTCGTATTGATCGAAATTAGGGAGATCGAGTTCCGCGATAAACATGGTCGGCACGCCGTGCAATGCGGTGCAGCGCTCTTCATCGACGGCAGCGAGCGTCGCGGCAGGATCGAAGGCTTCGCCAGGGAACACCATCGTCGCCCCCGCCGATACGCACGCGAGCACCGCCAGCACCATGCCGAAGCAGTGATATAGCGGCACGGGAATGCACAGCGAGTCCTGCTCGGTAAGCAACATCGAGTGCGCGATGTAACGGCCGTTGTTCACCACGTTGTGATGAGTAAGCGTGGCGCCCTTGGGGTTGCCGGTGGTGCCGCTCGTGAACTGGATGTTGATGGGATCGTGTGCTGTAAGCGCCGATTCCCGCGCGTCGAGCTGAGCTGTATTCAGCTGATCACGGCCGCGCGACATGACATCGGGAAAACGCAGCATGCCGGGCGTCGTGCCCTCGCCCATTCGGATCACGGCGTTTAAATCAGGGAAACGCGCTGCGTTGAGTGCACCAGGTTCGGCCGTGACAAGTTCGGGCGCGAGCGTTTGCAGCATCTCCAGATACTTCGACGTCTTGAATTGTTCCGCCGCGATCAGCGCCTTGCAGCCGACCTTGTTCAATGCGTACTCAAGCTCCGACAACCGATACGCCGGGTTGATGTTCACCAGGATCGCGCCGATCCGTGCCGTCGCGAATTGCGTGAGCAGCCATTCAGAGCGGTTCGGCGACCAGATGCCCACCCGGTCACCCGCTTCCACACCCAGCTTGAGCAAACCCGACGCGAGGACATCGACTTCATCGGCGAATTCGCGCCAGGTCCAACGGATGTTTTGTTCGCGGAAAATCACCGCGGGACGGTCGGGGTATTTCGCGGCCGTGCCCCGCAGGAAGCGGGAAACGGTGGCGTCGCTCAGCGCAATGTCCGTCGAGCCGCGAACGTACGACAAGCCGTCGCGTGGTTCGATCTGCGGCCCGGTGTGCATCGATTGGGTAGGCATATCGAAGGTCTCCTCCGTGGGATGGCGCTATAAGAAGAAAATGAAGCGCCATGAAAGCGATTCGGAAGACTGATTGTGCATCGCGAGAAAGAGCTAGGGCATTGAGTGTTACCCGCAAGCTACCCGCAAAAACGCCCGGATCAACGCATGTTGGTTGTGCAGTTTTGCGCGCAAGCGCGCGCGGTTGGGCCTAGGTGTTGGCGCATGCATCACCGTTTGGAACGCGCATGAAAAAAGCAGCCCGAAGGCTGCTTTTTCGTATCGCCAGACTCGCGAAAACTCAGTGGTTACCGCGCAATTTCCGCAGCCGCTGAATCGCCGCAATCTGAGCCGTCGCGTACGCCAATTCCGCTTGTGCGGTCGCGTACTCGAGGTTCGAACCCGTGTTCTGCAACGCTTCTTCAGCGCGCTTCTTCGCTTCCAACGCTTTAGCTTCGTCGAGATCCGCGCCACGGATCGCGGTATCGGCCAGAACCGTCACCACGCCCGGCTGGATCTCGAGAATCCCGCCAGCAACGAACACGAACTCTTCGTCGCCGTTCTCCGCTTCGATACGCACCGCACCCGGACGAATCCGCGTGATGAGCGGCGTGTGGCCCGGCAGAATGCCGAGTTCACCCGCTTCGCCCGGCAGTGCGACGAACTTCGCCCGGCCCGAGAAGATCTGCTCTTCCGCGCTGACGACGTCTACTTGAATTGTTGCCATATCGACCTCTATCCCATGCAAGGCTGGTTGAGCGTATCAAAAGGCGCGCGCTCTCTTTCAAGAACCCGCGCCCACCAGACCCTTACTGGATCTTCTTGGCCTTTTCGAAGGCTTCGTCGATCGTGCCGACCATGTAAAACGCCTGCTCCGGCAGATGATCACATTCACCTTCCACGATCATCTTGAAGCCACGGATGGTTTCCTTCAGCGGCACGTACTTGCCCGGCGAGCCCGTGAAGACTTCCGCGACGTGGAACGGCTGCGACAGGAAACGCTGGATCTTACGAGCGCGCGCAACCGCGAGCTTGTCTTCCGGCGCGAGTTCGTCCATGCCCAGAATCGCGATAATGTCGCGCAATTCCTTGTAGCGCTGCAGCGTTTGCTGCACACCACGCGTGATAGCGTAATGCTCTTCGCCAATCACGTTCGGATCGATCTGGCGCGAGGTCGAATCGAGCGGATCCACAGCCGGATAAATACCCAGCGAAGCGATATCACGCGACAACACGACCGTTGCGTCCAAGTGACCAAACGTGGTCGCCGGCGACGGGTCGGTCAAGTCATCGGCAGGAACGTACACGGCTTGCACCGAGGTGATCGAGCCGGTTTTCGTCGACGTGATCCGTTCTTGCAGACGGCCCATTTCTTCAGCCAGCGTAGGCTGATAGCCCACGGCCGACGGCATACGTCCCAGCAGAGCCGACACTTCCGTACCAGCCAGCGTGAAACGGTAAATGTTGTCCACGAAGAACAGCACGTCCAGACCTTCGTCGCGGAAATGCTCGGCCATCGTCAGGCCGGTCAGCGCTACGCGCAGACGGTTGCCCGGCGGCTCGTTCATCTGGCCGTAGACCAGCGCGACCTTGTCCAGAACGTTCGAATCCTTCATTTCGTGATAGAAGTCGTTCCCTTCGCGGGTACGCTCACCAACACCAGCGAACACGGAATAACCACCGTGCTCTTTAGCGATGTTGTTGATCAGTTCCATCATGTTCACGGTCTTGCCCACACCGGCGCCACCGAACAGACCAACCTTACCGCCCTTGGCGAACGGGCAGATCAAGTCAATAACCTTGATGCCGGTTTCGAGCAATTCGGTAGACGGCGACAGATCTTCGAACTTCGGCGCCTTCTGGTGAATCCCGCGCGTGACGTCCGTGTTGATCGGGCCGGCTTCGTCGATAGGACGACCCAACACGTCCATGATCCGGCCTAGCGTCGGCTTGCCGACCGGCACGCTGATCGGCTTACCCGTGTTCTTCACCACCGTACCGCGGCGCAATCCATCCGATGCACCCAGGCAAATGGTACGAACCACGCCGTCGCCCAGCTGTTGCTGGACTTCAAGCGTCAGTTCCGAACCTTCCAAAACGAGCGCGTCGTAGATTTTCGGCATGTCGGAACGCGGGAATTCCACGTCGATAACCGCGCCGATGCACTGTACGATCTTGCCTTCTACCAAAGCAGTAGTACTCATCGCATTTCCTTTAGATACTAAATTCTTCACTCGCGCGACAGGCGCAGTTCGATTCGACGCTTGGGCGATCAACCGACCGCTGCAGCGCCACCGACGATTTCTGACAATTCCTTCGTGATCGATGCTTGCCGGCTCTTGTTGTACACGAGCTGCAGTTCGCCGATCACGGTCTTCGCGTTGTCGGACGCAGCCTTCATCGCGACCATCCGAGCCGATTGCTCCGACGCCATGTTTTCCGCCACCGCCTGATAGACGAGCGCTTCGACATAACGCACGAGCAGTTCATCGACGACGGTCTGCGCATCCGGTTCGTAGATGTAGTCCCACGATGTCTTCGGCGTGACCAGTTCGCTGTCTTTATCCAGGCCGTCCTTGCGCGCAAAATCGCTCACCGACAGCGGCAGCAATTGCTCGATCACGGCTTCCTGCTTCATCGTGTTGACGAAGCGGGTGAACGCCAGATACACCGCGCTGATCTTGCCTTCCGAATACAGGTCGAGCTGGACCTTGATTGCGCCGATCAGCTTTTCCAAATGCGGCGTGTCGCCCAGATGCGTGACTTGCGACACGGTCTTGGCCTTCAACCGGTTCAGGAAGCCCAGACCCTTGCTGCCGATCGCCGATGCTTCGATCGTCTGACCTTTCTGCTCCAGCTCCTTGAACTTCAGGAGCGCAGCGCGCAGCACGTTCGTGTTCATGCCGCCGCACAGACCTTTGTCGGTCGTGACGAGGATCATGCCGGCCGCTTTCGCGCCCTTGTTCTCAACCATGAACGGATGGCGATACTCAGGCGTGGCAGCGCTCATGTGCGCGGCGACGTCGCGGATCTTGTCGGCATACGGGCGGGCAGCGCGCATGCGCTCCTGCGCGCGGCGCATTTTCGACGCAGCCACCATTTCCATCGCCTTGGTGATCTTGCGCGTGTTTTGCACGCTCTTGATCTTGCCGCGGATTTCCTTCATTCCAGCCATTGCTTACTCCTTCATCGAAGTGGCGCGGGATGCTTCGTTTGTTCTGAAAGCGGCCCGCGCCGCTTCAAAGTTCGACCAATACGAGGATCAGTAAGCGCCCGACTTCTTGAAGTCCTTCAGCGCGGCATGCAATGCGCCTTCGTCGTCCTTCGACAAGTCTTTGTTATCTTCGATGCGCTTGATCATGTCGGCGTGCTTGGTCTTCAAGAAGTCGCGGAGACCCTTTTCGAACGGCAGCACCTGAGCGACTTCGAGATCGTCGAGGTAACCGTTGTTCGCGGCAAACAGCGCGATCGCCAGTTCCCAAACTTGCAGCGGCTGATATTGCGGCTGCTTCAGCAATTCCGTCACGCGGCGGCCGCGCTCCAGCTGCTTACGCGTAGCTTCGTCCAGGTCCGATGCGAACTGCGAAAACGCTGCCAATTCACGATACTGCGCCAAGTCGGTACGAATACCGCCGGACAGCTTCTTGATGACCTTGGTCTGCGCTGCACCGCCGACTCGCGACACGGACACGCCTGCGTTAATAGCAGGACGGATACCGGCGTTGAACAAGTCGGTTTCCAGGAAGATCTGGCCGTCCGTAATCGAGATCACGTTCGTCGGAACGAATGCGGTCACGTCGCCGGCCTGCGTCTCGATGACCGGCAATGCCGTCAGCGAACCGCTCTTGCCCTTCACTTCACCCTTCGTGAACTTCTCAACGTAGTCTTCCGACACGCGAGCCGCACGTTCCAGCAAACGCGAGTGCAGATAAAACACGTCGCCCGGATACGCTTCACGACCCGGCGGACGGCGCAGCAGCAGCGAAATCTGACGATACGCCCATGCTTGCTTGGTCAAATCGTCATACACGATCAGCGCGTCTTGACCGCGATCGCGGAAGTATTCGCCCATCGTGCAGCCGGCGTATGGTGCGAGGTATTGCATCGCAGCCGATTCCGAAGCCGAAGCCGCGACCACGATGGTGTATTCCATCGCGCCGCTTTCTTCCAGCTTGCGCACCACGTTCATGATCGACGAAGCTTTCTGGCCGATTGCAACGTAGATACAGAAGAGGTTCTTGCCCTTCTGGTTGATGATCGCGTCAATGGCCACAGCCGTCTTGCCGCACTGACGATCGCCAATGATCAGCTCGCGCTGGCCACGGCCAACCGGCACCATTGCGTCGATGGACTTCAGACCCGTTTGAACCGGCTCCGACACCGACTTACGCCAGATCACGCCCGGTGCAATCTTTTCGACCGCGTCGGTCATCTTTGCGTTGACCGGACCCTTGCCGTCGATAGGCACGCCCAGTGCGTCGACCACACGGCCGAGCAGTTCCGGACCTACCGGCACTTCGAGAATGCGGCCCGTCGTCTTGACGATGTCGCCTTCCGAAATGTGTTCGTATTCGCCCAAAATCACGGCGCCAACCGAATCGCGCTCGAGGTTCAGCGCGAGGCCGAAGGTATTGCCCGGGAATTCGAGCATTTCGCCCTGCATCACGTCCGACAAACCGTGAATACGCACGATACCGTCGGTCACGGAAATCACAGTGCCTTGGTTGCGAACATCGGCGCTCGCTTCCAGACCCTGGATCCGGCTCTTGATCAGCTCGCTGATCTCAGAGGGATTGAGTTGCATTAGTCACTCCTGATAGTCAATTCTTAACCGCGCCGGCGCAATGCGCGTCAGGCGGACAGCGCCGTCTGCATGCTGGCAAGGCGCGCGCGGACCGAGGTATCGAGTACTTCGTCGCCTACCGTTACGCGAACACCGCCAATCAGCGACTTATCGACTTCAACAGTAGGTTTCAGCTTGCAGTGGAACTTGCGTTCGAGATTCGCGACAAGGTCGGTCAACTGTGCGCCTTCCAGCGGGAATGCGCTGACAATCAGCGCATCGGCCGCACCTTCGCGGGAATTCTTCAGCTCGTCGAACTGCACGGCAATTTCCGGCATCAGCGTCAGCCGGTGGTTGTCCACCAGCATTCGCACTAAGTTCTTTGCCTCCGGCTGTTGCGCGAGCGGCGATTTCACCGCCGACAACAACAGCTCGCTGACCTGATCGCGGCTCACTTTCGGGCTCGTCGCGATGGAGAGCACTTCAGGCAGACGCGCAACCTGAGCCAGCTCCTCGACGAAGTCAGACCAGGCGGCGAGCTCACCCGCTTCGGCCACGCGGAATACAGCTTCAGCGTACGGTCGTGCGATGGTTGCAAGTTCGGCCATGATCAGAGCTCGGCTTTGAGTTGATTCAGCATCTCGGCGTGAGCCGATTGATCGACTTCGCGCTTCAGGATCTGCTCGGCGCCCTTCACGGCCAGCGCCGCGACTTCGCCGCGCAATGCTTCGCGCGCTTTGACGACTTGCTGGTCTGCGTCGGCCTTCGCTTGCGCAATGATGCGCGCGGCTTCAGCCTGGGCGTTAGCCTTGATTTCGTCGGCGACTGCGACTGCGCGCTTTTCAGCATCCGCAATACGCTGCTGACCGTCGTTACGGGCTTGCGCGAGTTCCTGGTCGACGCGCTTATGTGCGGCTTCGAGTTCGGCCTTGCCCTTTTCGGCGGCTGACAAGCCGTCGGCGATCTTCTTCGAGCGCTCATCCAGGGCGTTGATCAACGGCGGCCACACGAACTTCATCGTGAACCACGCGAGGATCAGAAACACGACCATTTGCGCAAACAGGGTTGCGTTGAGATTCACGGTGTTTCCTTAAACGTTGCTAATCCGGAGAGTGAAACGGCAAGGCGCTTGATCGAGGGTTGCATCGATTAAGCGCCGTTGCACGTTCCGTCCTGCGCTCGTCGCTTGAAAGCTCGAGCGCACACTTCCGAGGAACCTCAGCCTGCGACGAGCTTCGACAGCAGCGGGTTCGCGAACGCAAACAGCATTGCCACACCAACGCCAATCAGGAACGCCGCGTCGATCAGACCAGCCAAGAGGAACATCTTGGTTTGCAGCGGGTTCATCAGTTCCGGCTGGCGAGCGCACGCTTCAATGTACTTGCCGCCCATCAGGCCAATACCGATACAGGCGCCGATTGCACCCAGGCCGATGATGATGCCGATACCGATGGCGGTCAGACCCTGGATGTTGGCGATGAAAGCGTTCATGACTACTCCTATGTGAAAAAGACTTTGGAACTTAGATTATTAAAAATTGAAACTCGATACGATTCTGCTGACTTTTGGTCGCTGTTACGTTCTTTCGCTGCGGTGTTCTGCAGCGTTTTACCGAACTACTGTGAGCCTTCCCTGCTGCCTGATTTAGCTACTTGGTGCGGCTTAGTGCGAGTCATGGGCCTGGCCGAGATACACCAGCGTCAGCATCATGAAAATAAACGCCTGCAGCAGCACGATCAGAATGTGGAAGATCGCCCAAACCGTCCCTGCAACTACGTGGCCCAAAAAGCCAAGCACAGAGGCGTCCGCGCCGAAGTGCCACATGCTGCCGAGCAACGCGATCAGCAGGAACAACAGTTCGCCTGCGTACATGTTGCCGAACAGCCGCATGCCGAGGGAAACCGTCTTGGCGACGAACTCGATAATGTTGAGTGCAAGGTTCGGGATCCACAGCAGCGGATGCGCGCCGAACGGAGCGGACAGCAGTTCGTGCACGAAGCCGCCAACGCCCTTGATCTTGAAGTTGTAGTAAATCATCAGAACGAACACGCCGATAGCAATGCCCAGCGTGCCGTTCAGGTCAGCCGTCGGGACGATGCGCATATGCGGGAACGTCTCCGACAGACCCAGCCAGCCGATCACGCGCGTGGGCAGGTCAACCGGGATGAAGTCGAGCGAATTCATGAGCGCAACCCACACGAATACCGTGAGAGCGAGCGGGGCGATGAAACGGCGGCTACCATGGACCATCGACTTCGACTGGTCTTCCACCATCTCGACCAGCATCTCGATCGCGCACTGGAAGCGGCCCGGCACGCCGGAGGTCGCTTTGCGAGCCGCCAACCCGAGAATCAGGATGGTGGCGAGACCGCAGAGAATCGACCAGAAAAGCGTGTCGAGATTCCAGACGTGGATATCGAAAATCGACGTCTGCGAGGACGTGGAAAGATTCTGCAAGTGGTGCGCGATGTACTCCGACGGATCCATCGCGTGCGTTCCTTCGCTAGCTGCCATAACTTTAAAGCCACCCAAATTGTCGAAAATCTTCCGCCGCCCGCGTGATCCTCGATCCGCCATCTCTTGGGCGGTTCGCAGGGCACGGGCCCGCGTGCAGGAGACGGACTCCGCACGTATTAATTTGCTCTGTTACCGTTGGTACGTCACTTACCTGCCGCGTCAAGGCTACGAGGCGTCTTATGTCGCGCACCTCGTCGTGCACCTCGTGCACCTCGCGCACCTCGCGCACCATGCAGCGCGCCTTACTTCCAAGCCATCGCGATCCAGTACGTCTTTAACGCGATCAGGTACGTCACCAGCAGCGGCACCCACAGCACGCCTTTGAAACCGTACGCGATTGCCACGAACATGGCGATGGTCGCGCCCATCTTCATTGCTTCGCCGATCATCCAGCTTGCGACAGTTTCAGCGCCGCTCTTCGCTTTCAGACGTGCCGCGAACAATCCGCTCGGCACCCAGCAAATCGCTCCCCCGAGGAACGCGGACAGCGCAGCAGCGCCCGGTGGACTGTAGAACAGCCACCATGCCAACGTCGCACACAGGGACAAAACCATTTGCGCCGCCACCACCTTGAACGGCGTGACACGCGAGGAACGACTTACTTCAGGACCGAACAGCGTCTCCGCCTCTGCCCGCGTTAGCGGAACAGTCTTGTTATCTTGTGCTTCAGCGTCCCACGAATCGTCGAATGGATGTTCCGACGCGTGGCGCGACTGACCAGAAGAAGTGGTGTTCGGCGTTGAACCGGACGACTTGTGTCCGGTCAAATCAGCGGCAGGGCGTGAATCGCGCCCATCTTGCCCGCCTTCCGGCGCTCGATCCTGCTCTCGCACCGCCATCACACATCTCACTAAAGTCAGTTACAGCCTGCGCATTTGCCGTTCGCATTTGCCATTCTTTGCCATTGGTTTCATGGCTGGATTCAACCACATACTTACGTTGCGCTTTCGGAGTCGCCAAGCTGATAAATCCGGGGGATTGTAAGCGATTGTTGTCACAGATTCAATAGCTTAGGGCCATCAAAAAACAAGCGGACGAGCCTTGAAAACACGTCTCTGAAAGGAGATTTCACTTGTGCCGACAACGAGTTTGATTAACGCCAGATGTGCGGTGGTTTCATGTCGTTTTTCAGCAGGACACAAATCACATTGCGTGCGCCGCACCATTTTCATCTGATCAAACGAGCCAGGCTCCCACCGCCGCCGCGACGATCCAGAATGGAATGGAGATGAGATGAAACGGACCCCACATGCCGCGTTCACCTGAAAGCCGAACCGCAATCAGATTGGCAAGCGAACCAATCGCAATACCAAATCCCCCCACGCTCACACCGAACGCCAGCGCTCGCCAGTCTTTTGAAAACTCGGCGAGCATGATCGCGGCCGGCACGTTGCTGATTCCCTGGGACAACACGGCGCCGGCCGCGTAAGCCTTGAGTGGTGAATCGAGGCCGAGACTCGCTATTGCGTGATGCACCCACGGCAACGCGGCCACGCTTCGAAGCACAATGAACATCAGCACGAAAATCAGCAACAGCAACCAATCGATCTTCAGCACGACCTGACGTCGCCACAACAAGAAACCCGCCGCGACAGCGGCAAGACCAATGCCGGCGTGATGGGCGTCGGCGAGAACCACGAATGCGAGGAATGCAATGCCCGCTACCGTGCAAAGCGGGATATCGACGGAATGTCCTTCGGTATCGCTGGAGAGATCGAGCGGCTTGTTGTGGAACATCGCCGCGGCCAGTGCGTAGAGCATCGCCATGAGCGCCGCGCACAACGGCAGCAACGCCCACACGAACCCGCCGAAGGAGACGCCGCTCGTCTGCCAGAGGAACAGGTTCTGCGGGTTGCCGAGCGGCGTCAGGATCGATCCCGCATTCACAGCGATCGCGATGAAGATCACCAGCCGCTTGATCGGAAGTGGCGCGAGTTTGTGCAGCGACAGCGTCAAAGGCACGACGGCGAACAGTGCAACGTCGTTGGTGAGCAAGGTCGAGAGTACTGCGGCAAGGCCGATCAGCAGAAACGCCAGGCCGCGTTCACCGTGAATTCGATGCACAACGCGGTGCGCCATCCACATCAGGAAGCCCGACAACTCCACCGCCTTGGTCAACATCAGCAAGCCGGCAAGCGTCAGTACGGTCTGCCAGTCGATCAACGCGGGTAACGACGCCCACGGCTTGGGATGCAACACTTGCAGCGCAATGAGCGCGACCAGCAGGATTGCCAGCACGGGTTCTTTGGTGACAAGCGCCCACGCTTTCGCCAAAGGATTTATCGGGAAGCGTTTGGAGTCCGCGGGTGACTGCATCGCGGGTTATGCCTGCGCTGCGGATACGTTGTCCGTGGTTTCCGTTTTGCCGTTGACGGCGCCGGTACGCAGCCGTCCCAAAATGCCTTCCAGCGCATCGAGATCGCCGAAGTCGATCTGCAACTTCCCGCGCCCTCGCCCGCCCATCTTGATCTTCACGTTCGCTGACAGCAGGTCGGACAATTCCTCTTCCAGCCTGCGCGTGTCGCGGCCGCCATCGTGCGCGACGCGCGCTTTCGTAGCGGGCGCTTCCTTGGTCGTCGATGAAACCAGCTTCTCAGTCTCGCGTACGGACATACGCCTATTGACCACCTGGTTGGCCAACTGAATCTGCGTGGCGGCATCGACGGCAAGCAGCGCGCGGGCGTGGCCCATGTCGAGATCGCCGGCGAGCAGCATGGTTTGCACCGGTGTAGCCAGGTTCAACAGGCGCAGCAAATTCGATACGGCACTCCGCGAGCGCCCGACCGATTCGGCCGCTTGCTCGTGCGTGAAATCGAATTCATCGAGCAAACGCTGGATACCCTGCGCCTCTTCCAACGGATTCAAATCTTCACGCTGAATGTTTTCGATCAGCGCCATGGCCGCAGCGGCCTGATCCGGTACGTTCTTCACAAGCACCGGCACTTCTTCGAGGCCGGCCAATTTCGCCGCCCGGAAGCGCCGCTCGCCCGCAATGATTTCGTACCGCTCGCCGCCAATGGATCGCACGAGAATCGGCTGCATCACACCCTGCGCCCGGATACTGGCCGCGAGTTCCTGCAGCGCGCCTTCGTCCATTCGGGTACGCGGCTGATACTTGCCGGCTTGCATCGAGTCGAGGCGTAGAACATTCGGCAGGCCTTCGCTGCGCACGGCCTCGGTGATATCCGAGCTTCCGCCCAGCAGGGCCTCCAGACCGCGCCCAAGGCCCTTCTTCTTCATCGTTGCATTCATCTTGCTTCCTCGTTCTGCCATCTTGACGCTGTGTCCGTTAAAGCGCGCGTACGCGCTCGATCATTTCCGTGCCGAACTGGATATACGCCTGCGCGCCACGCGATGCGCGGTCAAACACGACACCCGGCAAACCGTAGCTGGGCGCTTCGGCCAGCCGGACATTGCGAGGAATGACGACGTCGAAGAGCTTGTCACCGAAATGCTGTTTCAGTTGATCCGATACCTGTTGCTGCAACGTAATGCGAGGATCGAACATGACGCGCAACAATCCGATCACCTTCAGGTCACGGTTGAGATTCGCGTGGACCTGCTTGATCGTGTTGACGAGGTCCGACAGGCCTTCCAGCGCGAAATACTCGCACTGCATCGGGATGACCACACCGTGCGCAGCGCACAAACCGTTCAGCGTGAGTAACGACAAAGCCGGCGGGCAATCGATGAGGATGAAATCGTAATCGGCTTCGACTTCAGTCAAAGCCTTACGCAGCACGCGTTCGCGGTTTTCCACGCCGACCAGTTCCACCTCTGCACCCGCCAGTTCGCGGTTAGCCGGCAAGACGTCGTAGGCGACCGCGTTCGTACGGGTACGCGCTTCGAGTACCGTCACCCCGTTGACCAATACGTCGTACACAGTGTTCTCGACGGCGGCTTTGTCGACGCCACTTCCCATGGTGGCGTTGCCTTGCGGGTCCAAATCGATCAGCAAGACGCGCTGGTCGAGCGCCGCCAGACTCGCCGCGAGGTTGACTGCTGTCGTCGTCTTTCCGACGCCGCCCTTCTGGTTAGCGACGCAGAAGATTTTTGCCATCGTGATGTGTCCCTTCTTTCCTGACTGGATTTCAGGCGCGCGTGAGATGTCGACTGCAGTGTTCAATGTGGGGCCGCTCCGATTTCAAGTTCGATCAGGTGGCGCTCGGCGTCGAGCATGGGCACGCGGAGACGTTCGATACAGCAGACTTTCGTGTCGGCGGGAAGGCGAGCAATCTCCGCGTCCGGCCTGATCCCTTTCATCGCCCAAATGCGGCCGTTGCCAGCAACCAGATGACGCGCAAGTGTAACGAAGTCAGAGAGCTCTGCGAACGCGCGGGACACGATTACATCGAAAAGACCTGGGACTTCGACGCCGGGGTGCAGATTCTCGACACGTCCTGTCACAACCGATAAGTTGGTCAGGCCGAGTTGCAATTTTGCCTGGGATTGGAAGGCTGTTTTCTTGTGAACAATATCGTTCAGCGTGACTTTCCAGTCGGGCAGGACGATCGCCATGACAATGCCCGGCAAACCGCCGCCTGAGCCAACATCGAGCGCTGACTGAGGCTCGGTACGGCGAGTGATGAACGGGATGATCGCGAGAGAATCCAGAATGTGCTGAATCAGCATCTGGCGCGGATCGCGGATCGCAGTCAGGTTGTAGACCGCGTTCCACTTACCCAGCAGGGTCACGTAGTCGAGCAACTTCTGGCGCTGCGCGTCTGTGACGGCTATGCCAAGCTGCTCGATTCCTTCGTTTAGAAGCTTTTGTAGTCCGGCGTCCCCGGCTTCACGCTGCATCACGAGACGGAGCGAGCGCTGCCACGCCCGGACCTGCTATTTCCCGCTGCGGACTGATCTGCAGCGCCTTCGCGTCGGCCCATCGCCCGCTTGAGGTGAACCATGAGCAAGGAAACGGTGGCCGGCGTAACGCCCGGAATACGCGACGCTTGGCCAATCGTCTCCGGCCGATGCTGAATGAGTTTTTGACGAGCCTCGAAGGACAGTCCACGCACTTCTGCGTAGTCGAACGCTTCCGGCAAGCGCGTATTCTCGTGCGTTCCATTGCGCTCAATCTCGCCAGCCTGGCGGTCGATGTAGCCCTGGTATTTCACCGCAATCTCGATCTGCTCTTCGATTTGGCCGAGCAGAACCGGATCTTGCGCGAGCGGTGCTGCCGGGCCGGAAGTGTGATTCCGCAGTGCACAAACGTCCGCATAGGTGACGCTCGGCCGCCGCAATAGATCCGCCAAGCTGTATTCGTGGTCAATCGGCTTACCGAGCAGCGCGATAGCTTCTTCTTCGGGCAACGTTTTAGGGTTAACCCAAGTCGATTTCAGGCGCTGTGTTTCACGTGAAACAGCATCACGCTTTTCGTTGAACACGTTCCAGCGGGCATCATCCACTATGCCCAGTGCCCTGCCCGCCTCAGTCAAGCGCATATCGGCGTTGTCTTCACGCAGTGACAAGCGATATTCCGCGCGGCTAGTGAACATCCGATACGGCTCCGACACCCCTTGCGTAACCAGATCGTCTACCAACACGCCCAGATAGGCTTCGTCACGGCGAGGGCACCACGCATCCTTCCCACTGACTTGCAGCGCCGCGTTGAGACCCGCGAGCAAGCCCTGTGCAGCGGCTTCCTCGTATCCGGTTGTGCCATTGATCTGTCCAGCGAAGAACAGACCGCCAATCGCCTTGGTTTCCAGCGATGCCTTCAGCGCCCGCGGATCGAAGTAATCGTATTCGATCGCGTAGCCTGGCCGCAGAATATGCGCGTGCTCCAAACCCTTCATTGAACGGACCAACTCGAGTTGAACATCGAATGGCAAGCTCGTAGAAATGCCGTTCGGATAGAACTCGTTCGTCGTCAGCCCTTCCGGCTCCAGAAAGATCTGATGCGAGTCCTTGGAGGCAAATCGGTGAATCTTGTCTTCAATCGACGGGCAATAGCGCGGCCCGACGCCTTCGATAACGCCGGTGTACATCGGCGAACGATCAAGGCCGGCCCGAATGATGTCGTGCGTACGCTCATTGGTGTGCGTCACCCAGCACGGCACTTGTCGCGGATGCTGTTCAACGCGTCCGAGAAAAGAGAACACGGGGACCGGATCGAGATCACCAGGCTGCTCTTCGAGCTTCGAATAGTCGATGGTCCGGCCATCAATCCGCGGCGGAGTGCCCGTTTTCAATCGACCTTGCGGAAGTTGAAGCTCCTTAAGCCGTGCGGACAATGACACGGCCGCCGGATCACCTGCCCTACCGCCCGTGTAGTTATTCAAACCCACGTGAATTTTTCCGTCGAGGAAAGTCCCAGCCGTCAACACGACCGCTTTCGCACGGAATTTCACGCCGACCTGGGTCACAGCGCCCACAACACGGTCGCCTTCGACGATCAAATCGTCCACGGCCTGCTGGAACAACCAAAGGTTCGGCTGGTTTTCGAGCCGATGCCGAATCGCCTGCTTGTACAGGACCCGATCTGCTTGCGCCCGCGTGGCCCGAACAGCGGGACCCTTTGAAGAGTTCAAAATCCGAAACTGGATGCCCGCTTCATCGGTTGCCGCGGCCATCGCACCGCCTAAGGCATCGATTTCCTTGACCAAATGGCCCTTCCCAATCCCACCGATCGAGGGATTGCAACTCATTTGGCCTAGCGTTTCGATGTTATGGGTCAACAAAAGCGTAGCCGCACCTGCTCGAGCTGAGGCCAGAGCGGCTTCAGTTCCAGCGTGACCGCCGCCGACGACGATCACATCGAATTCAGTTGGATAAAGCATGGGTTCCCGCGCGATGTGGCGGACCTTCGAAAGAGATATCGAAGAATTATAGCCGGTTAGCTTTTGCCACGATCCAGGCCAAACAGCTCATACGAAAAAATCGAATGGTTCACGTGAAACACGCGATCGAAATTTGCTGGAGCGAGGATCTTCGGTCACCTATCCGCTGGGCCTTTAGCCGACTTTGATCTCCAAGCGGAAAGGAAAGCCGCTAGAAACACTCAATGCAAAAAAAAATGGCATGTTTCACGTGAAACACGCCATCGAATATCACTAGCCGGTAACGACGCTATGCGACTTTCTTCGCCAATCCCAAGTACGTTTCAATAACCTTCGGGTCGTGAGCCAGTTCGCTAGCAACACCTTCCATCGCAAACTCGCCCGTTTCAAGCACGTACCCGTAATCAGATATCTGCAACGCTGCCCGGGCATTTTGCTCGATGAGTAACGTAGCAACCCCTGTCTGCCGCAACGCACTGATGATATGGAAGATCTCTTTCACGATTAACGGTGCTAGGCCGAGGCTAGGTTCATCCAGCATCAACAAATCGGGCTTACCCATGAGTGCACGGCTGACTGCGAGCATCTGCCGCTCCCCGCCCGACAACGTCCCAGCGGCCTGGTTCCTGCGCTCCTTCAGGCGCGGAAACAAATCGAACACATGATCGAGTTGATCGAGGAAATTGCGCTCGCCAGCGCGCTTTCGCCGATACGCACCCAAAACCAGGTTGTCTTCCACGCTCATACTCGCGAACAGCTCACGCTTTTCCGGCACAAGACACATTCCACGTGAAACACGCTTTTCGATGGCCAGCGCTGAGATATCCTCGCCCCGATACAGAACTGTTCCCTTCGCATAGCCCGTGGACGGAAGCGCGCCCATGATGGCATTGAGCAAAGTGGATTTGCCCGCGCCGTTAGGCCCAATAACGGAAACGATCTGGCCCGAGCCAACGGCGAGCTTGCCGCCGTGGAGCGCCTCTACCTTGCCGTAGCGGACGGACAAATCGGCGACTTGAAGAATTGCATCGGCCATCAGTCCACCCCGCCCAGATAAGCTTCCAATACCGCCGGGTCCTTTTGGACATCCTCAGGCAATCCTTCGGCAATTCGGGTTCCAAACTCCATCACCACTAACCGGTCAGTCAGATTCATCACGAAATCCATGTCATGTTCCACCAGCAGGATGCTCATCCCCTCGTCTTTCAGGCGTCGCAGCAACTCTGCCAACTGCTGTTTCTCCTGATAGCGCAAACCGGCTGCGGGCTCGTCGAGTAATAGCAAAGTCGGATCGCAGCATAGCGCTCGGGCAATTTCCAGAATGCGTTGTTGCCCCAGTGCCAAACTGCCGGCTTCATCGTAGAGATGCTTTTCCAGACCCACGCGCTTGATCTGTTTTGCCGCTTCCGCCATCAACCGCCCCTCTTCCGCTGCGTTCAGGCGGGCGACGCTGCGCCACACACCCGTCTTTCCCCGCAAGTGCGCACCGATCGCGACATTCTCCAGAACCGTCATTCCCGATAACAACCGCACGTGCTGGAACGTCCGCCCAATACCGCGCTTGACGATTTCACGTGAAGTCAGTGCATCGATGCGCTCACCCTGAAAGGTGATCGAGCCGCTCGTGGCTTGCAGGACTCCGGTGACCAGGTTGAATGTCGTCGATTTCCCCGCACCGTTCGGTCCGATCAAACCGATGATCTCGCCCGCCTTCACTTGGAAGCTGACGTCGTTGACAGCGACTAGACCGCCGAACTCCTTGCGAGCCTTATCGACGACCAGCAAAGGCTCGCCGATGATTGGCTTTGGACGTTGCGGCAGCGCGTCCGCGTGCTCAGGAGCGCGGGCGCGCGGGCCGCTGGGAAAGAGCCGGGCGACGAACGGCCACACTCCTTGCCGTGCGTATTGGAGCAGCAAGACCATCAATATCCCGAACACGATGATTTCGAAATTGCCGTTAGAGCCAAGCAGCTTAGGCAGCAAGGTCTGCAGATAGTCCTGCAGAACGGTGAGGATTGTCGCGCCCAACACCGCACCCCAGACGTGCGATACGCCCCCAACGACAGCCATGAAAAGGAACTCGATGCCGTGATTCAAGCCAAACGGCGTCGGATTCACGGCACGCTGCAAATGCGCATACAGGAAACCTGAAATCGCGGCCAGCACGGCTGCGTAGACGAAGATCACCACACGCATCCACGCGGTGTTCACGCCCATGGCTTCGGCCATCGTGCCGCCACCGCGCAGCGCCCGAATCGCCCGCCCCGGCCGGCTATTAAGCAGATTCTGAACAGATACCACCGAGAGCAACACGACGACCCAGATCAGGTAATAAATCGACCGCCCGGATTCGAGATGCCAGCCGAACAGGTTGAGCACCGGAATGCCGTTGATGCCATCGTATTTGCCGAGGAATTCGAGGTTCCCAAACAGGAAGAACAGCGACAGCCCCCACGCGATTGTCCCGAGCGGCAGGAAGTGGCCAGACAGTCGCATGGTGACCATCCCGAGCAGCAGCGCGATCAGCGCCGTCAGCACCACGCCCACTATCAACGCAAGCCACGGCGACACACCGAACTGCGTCGTCAGGTAGGCCGTTGAATAAGCGCCTACACCCACGAACGCCGCTTGTCCGAAGCTCGTCATCCCGCCAATACCCGTCAGCAGCACGAGCCCGATAGCGACAATGGAATACAACCCGATGTAGTTCAGCAGCGTGATCCAGTACTCGGGCGTACGGACCGGATGCGGCAGCACCGGCAGCGCGAACACGACCAGCAGGAATACCCAGAAAAACTTGTTTCGCATGACGAATTTCATCGCGTCACTCCTCGTCTTCGTCCGAATGCGGGCTTGCCAGACTCCGCCACAGCAGCACCGGAATGATCAGCGTGAAGACGATCACCTCTTTGTAAGCGCTTGCCCAGAACGAGGAATACGATTCAAGCAGCCCGACCAGCAGCGAACCCGCCGCGGCCAGCGGATAACTCACCAAGCCGCCCACGATCGCACCAACGAAGCCCTTCAGGCCGATCAGGAAGCCCGAGTCGTAGTAGATGGTCGTGATTGGGGCCACCAGCACGCCGCAGAGCGCGCCCAGGCCGGCCGCGAGCGTGAAGGCAAGCCGTCCAGCCTGCGTCGTGCCGATGCCCACCAGGCGCGCGCCAAGCCGGTTCACCGAGGTCGCGCGCAGCGCCTTGCCGGAGATTGTGCGGTCGAAGTACAGATACAGCGCAACGATCAGCACCGCGGCCGTCCCGACCACCCACAGACTCTGCCCAGAGATAGAAACGCCACCGAGGTTGAAGGTAGCGTCGGAGAAAGCATTTGTGCGCGAGCCTTCCGCGCCGAACATCACAAGACCGAGGCCGACCATCGCGAAATGAACGGCGACGGCCACGATCAGCAGCAGCAGCGTGCTGGCTTCGGCAATCGGCTCGTAAGCCAACCGATAGACGAACGGACCCATCGGTATCACGATCAGCAGCGCGAGCGCGACTTGCAGGATCATGGGCAGCGGCTGCATCAGCACGCTTTGCGTCAGCGCATAAACGGCCACCGGGAACAGCAGGTATTTGCCCGCCAGCACGGCAACCGTGCGCCCTATCTGCCGGTGTCGCGACGGATGCCGCACCATGCCCGCGATCTCCGCGACGAAGCACCCCACGCCCATGGCAATCAGCAGCCAGCACGTGGCCGGCAGCTTCTGCGTTTGCAGCGCAGCCAGCGTCAGCGCGCCGTACGCGACGAATTCGCCCTGCGGAATGAAGATGACACGCGTCACCGAGAACACGAGGACCAGCGCGAGCGCGAGCAATGCGTAGATCGCGCCCGTGGTGATGCCGTCTTGCGCGAGAATCGCCGCAATCGATAAGTCCATACGTCCTCTTTAGGAGCATCCTGCTACTGGGGCTGCCGGATCAGCCCATCGAAAACATGGCCTGGTGCTGCGGGAAAACGCAGCCTCAGGCCATGGTTGAAACCCCGGCGCGTTGAACATTGGAACGCTAACGCGCCAAATTGCCGGCGCGCAAGCGGTCCCTGTCACAGCTAGTCGGTCTGCAGCTTCCACTTGCCGTCAACAATCTGCACCATCACGCGGGCGCGCTTGTCGAGACCATTGTGATCGGTCGGCGTCGTGTTCATCACACCGTGCGCGAGCGGCAGGTCCTTCACGTTCTCCAGCGCAGTACGCAGCGCTGCACGAAAGGCTTCGGTGCCCGGCTGAGCCGTCTTGAGCGCTTCGGGAATGGCTTGCTCCAGCATGTGCCCGGCGTCCCATGCGTGGCCGCCAAACGTGGATACCGACCCTGCGCCGTAGGCCTTCTCATAGGCCGTCTTATAAGCCTGCGACGACTTCTTCACGGGGTTGCTGTCCGGCAATTGATCCGTGACCAGGATGGGCCCCGCCGGCAACAATTCGCCATCGCAATCCTTGCCGCACACGCGCAGGAAGTCATTGTTCGCCACACCGTGCGTCTGATAGACCTTGCCCTTATAGCCGCGCTCCTTCAGTGCCTTGGCGGGCAACGCCGAGGGCGTGCCTGCTCCCGCGATCAACACCGCATCCGGATTTGCGCTCATGGTCTTGAGCACCTGGCCGGTGACCGAGGTATCGGTGCGGGCGAAGCGCTCGTTCGTGACAATCTTCAGGTTGTGCGCGGCCGCAGCGGTGTTGAACACGCTATACCAGCCGTCGCCGTACGCATCTGCAAAGCCGATGAAGCCAACCGTCTTGACGCCATGCTTCTCCATAAATTCAGCAATCGCGTCGGCCATCAGGCTGTCGTTCTGCGGCGTCTTGAACGCCCACGCGCGCTTGGCGTCCATTGGCGAGATGATCGCGGCGGAGGCGGCCATCGAAATCATTGGCGTCTTGCTCTGGCTGGCGGCGTCAAGCATGGCAAGCGAGTTCGGCGTCACGGTCGAGCCCACGATAGCGTCGACATGATCTTCGTCGATCAACTTGCGCGTGTTCTGCACAGCGCGGCTGGTGTCGGAACCGTCGTCGAGCACGATGTACTCGACCGTCTTTCCGCCAATCTCCTTCGGCAACAACGCGATTGTATTTTTCTCGGGAATCCCAAGCGATGCCGCCGGCCCTGTCGCCGATAACGTCACCCCAATCTTCACCTGCGCGAACGCCGCGCCGGCGCTAAGGGCGAGTGCCACGCCGAGCGTCGCGCTCGTCAGCCGTCCCTGCCACTTCCACGGGTTGGTCTTTTTCATTGCATCGTCTCCAGACGCTATGCCATCGCGCACGCCTTGTACGCTACTGCGAGTTGTTATGAATCTTTGTCGTGCGGTCTTGGCTTATTTGCCGCTCTTTAACTGCCGCTCTTTAACTGCCGCTCATTAACTGCTGCTCATTAATTGCTGCTCATTAATTGCTGCTCAATCTATTTTCGGTCATTGCCCGTGCCTAGGCTCGTTTTCCCTCAGCGTGAGCCATGAGGCCTGCGCTGCCGAGCCCATCTGAAACACCCAATCGATAACCTTCGAAAAAAAGGCGCGTTCGAAGCAACGCGCCTTGGATCGGTTCATATCGTCGTTTGGGTTCCCGTCAGTCTTTGGCGAGCTTCCACTGCCCGCCTACGATCTCCACCATCACGCGCGCGCGCTGATCGAGTCCTGAGTGATCGTTCGCGCTCATGTTGAAGATTCCGTGCGAACCGGGCAAATCCTTGGTGCTCTCGATAGCTGCGCGCAACGCTTCACGAAACGCCTGCGAGCCCGGCTGCCCCTTCTTCAACGCGATCGGAATGGCCCGTTGCAGCAACAGGCCCGCGTCCCAAGCGTGACCGCCGAACGTGGACACGGAACCCGCGCCGTAAGCACTTTCGTAAGCCTGCTTATAAGTCAGCGCGGCCTTCTTCACGGGGTTCGAATCGGGCAACTGCGCGGCAACCAGCAACGGCCCAGCCGGCAAGAATGTGCCTTCGCAATCCTTGCCGCACACGCGCAGGAAATCGTTGTTCGCTACGCCATGCGTCTGATAGATCTTGCCCTTGTAGCCCCGCTCTTTCAGCGTCTTTTGCGGCAACGCGGCCGGTGTTCCAGCGCCCGCGATCAGCACGGCATCGGGATTCTGCGACATGGCTTTGAGAACCTGCCCTGTCACCGATGTATCGTTGCGCGCGAACCGTTCATTAGCGACCACCTTGATCTTCGCGAGGTCTGCTGCTTTGGTGAATTCCTTGAACCAGCTTTCGCCGTAAGCGTCGCTGAAACCAATAAACGCCACCGACTTCACGCCATGATTCGACATATGCTGCGCAATAGCGGTGGCCATCAGGATGTCGTTCTGCGGCGTCTTGAATACCCACGCGCGTTTTGCATCCATCGGTTCGACGATCGTGGCCGCCGCAGCCATCGAGATCATGGGTGTTGAGGTCTCGGACGCCACATCGATCATTGCGAGCGAATTCGGGACCACCGTGGAACCAATCAAGGCATCCACGTGATCTTCACTCGTCAACTTGCGGGCGTTCTTGATGGCTTGTGTGGAATCGGTCGCGTCGTCAAGCACGATGTAATCCACCTTTTGCCCGGCGATCTCTTTCGGCAGCAAAGCAATGGTGTTCTTTTCCGGAATTCCCAGCGATGCAGCCGGGCCAGTGGCGGATAACGTCACGCCAATCTTCACGTCTGCGAAAGCCTGCGTACTGACTACTGTGGACATGCTCGCGACGAATGCCGCCGTCGAGATCCAGCGTAAAGCCAACTTCATTGATATGCCCCGTAAATGTGTTTTGTTCACTGGCGCGATTTTACGATTTTTATATCCCGACCACGCGGTCGGTGAATCGCGAGTGTAGCGGACGAGAACCAGGTGGGGCAAGCGTTTTGAAGGCATTTGAACGCGTGAATGCGCGCCAAAGCACGCGTTGAAAATCACTCGGGAAAACCCGTACGAAAATGATTGAATTAATGTAAATCGCAGGCATTCGAAGGCCGTGTCTGGCCCTTGGATTCCGGCAGAATAAATCGATTTGGACGTGAAAATCCGAGAGTGCGGAGCGCAAATAAAAAGCGCTGTTGGAATCATCCAACAGCGCTTTCGGTCGGGCACTTGATGCCTCGTTGTCTCCTCGTTCTCCACCTCAAAATTCGGGTGCAACAGAACTGAAACGGATATTAGATTGCGCAACGAATACCGACAACCTAGCATTTACCCTAGTGGTGCACGTTAGCACCTTTATTGGGCGCTTATTTGTTCAGGTCCTGATAAATGCTGCGGTTAACTGAGGGAAAACCATCACTCGCAATGACATATAGTTCGGATCGCCAACTAAATTGCATTGCTCGCGCTCCTGCCGCTCTAGCCGCGCAACGGCCTCACCCGGGCGACAATTTCCCCCACAATGCCGCGTCGAAACAGCAGCACGCAGGCTATAAAAATAAGACCCGTCACGATCGTCACCGACTCTCCGAGCGAGTTGAACCAATCTATACCCGTGAGCGAAGACAGCGCTGCGCCAATATCACCGAGACGATTTTCCAGCGCCACAATGATGAACGCGCCGAGCAGAGGCCCGAACATGGTGCTCATGCCACCCACCAGGGTCATCAGAACGACCAGGCCGGACATGGTCCAGTAGGCGTCGCCGAGCGTCTCGAAGCCGAGCACCAGCGTTTGAAGCGCGCCGGCCAGTCCCGCCAATCCCGCCGACAACACAAACGCCAGCAGTTTGAAACGTGAGGTGTCGTAACCCAGCGAGATCGCGCGCGGCTCATTCTCCTTGATCGCGATCAACACTTGCCCGAACGGCGAATGCACCACGCGCACGATAAATCCAAACGCCAGCACCATCACCAGCAGCACGACGTAATAGAGCGTCAGGTCGGAACTGAGGCTGATTGCACCGAAAAGCTTGCCGCGCGGCACGCCTTGCATACCGTCTTCGCCATGCGTGAAAGGCGCCTGCAGGAACACGAAATAGACCATCTGCGCGAGCGCCAGCGTGACCATCGCGAAGTAGATGCCTTGGCGCCGGATCGCAAACAAACCAACGATCAGGCCAAGCAGCGTCGCTACCGCCGTGCCCGCGATCACGCCAAGTTCCGGCGTAAAACCGAGCGTCTGGATGGCGTAACCGGCGGAATAACCGGCGCTGGCGAGGAACATCGCATGGCCGAACGAAAGCAGGCCCGTATAACCGATCAACAAATTGAAGGCTGCCGCCAACAGCGCGAAACACAGCACTTTCATCATGAAGACGGGGTACACGCCGAGGAACGGCGCCGCGATCAGGCCGGCAAGCAACACGCCATAGAGCACTTTCCTAACCATCATTTTTCCTTGCCGAAAAGTCCCGCCGGGCGCACGAGCAGCACCAGCGCCATGATCACGAAAACGACCGTTGCAGAGGCTTCCGGATAGAACACGCGCGTCAGACCTTCAATCACGCCGAGCCCGAGACCGGTCAAAATCGATCCCATGATCGACCCCATTCCGCCGATAACGACCACCGCGAAGACGGTGATGATCATCGATTGCCCCATCAGCGGCGACACCTGGATCACCGGTGCGGCAAGCACGCCCGCGAATGCCGCGAGCGCGACGCCGAAACCGTAGGTCAGCGTGACCATCAACGGCACGTTGATGCCGAATGCCTCGACCATCTTCGGGTTCTCGGTACCCGCGCGCAGATACGCGCCCAGCCGTGTTTTCTCGATCACGAACCACGTCGCGAAACACACGACAAGCGATGCCAGCACCACCCAAGCGCGATAATTCGGCAGGTACATGAAGCCGAGATTCGTCGCGCCAGAAAGCAGTTCGGGTACGTCGTAGGGTTGACCGGATGAACCATAGATAGACCGGAATACGCCTTCGATCACCAGCGTCAGGCCGAACGTCAGCAGCAAGCCATAGAGATGATCGAGCTTGTAGAGCCAGCGCAACATCGTCCGTTCGATCACGATGCCGAACACGCCCACCACCAAAGGTGCGAGCACGAGCATCGCCCAATACGGCACATTGAAATACGAAAAACCCATCCATGTGAGCATCGCCCCCAGCATGAACAACGCGCCGTGGGCGAAGTTGATCACGTTGAGCAGGCCGAAAATCACCGCGAGGCCAAGGCTCAAGATGGCGTAGAACGATCCGTTCACCAGCCCGAGCAGCAACTGGCTCATCATCGCCGCGAGCGGAATGCCGAAAATTTCCATTGAATCTGCCGTCAGAGTAGTTTCGACGCATGCCGCCTGGCTCAAGATGAGCAAGCCGTCATGCGTCGATCGATCATGCGGACCACGGACAGCGCTTAAGCGTCAGCGCCCTACGCGTCACAGCTGGATCCACCGTGCCGCTAAAACCCGGCCGCTTACTTCCACAGCGCGCAGCGCGACTCTGCCTTGGTGTCGAAAGCCTGGTCGCCCGGGATGGTCGCGGTGATCTTGTAGTAATCCCAAGCTTCCTTCGATTCCGCCGGCGTCTTCACTTGCATCAGGTACATGTCGTGGATCATGCTTCCGTCCGCGCGGATGTAGCCATTTTGCGTGTAGAAGTCGTTGATCTTCGCCTTGTGCAACTGGTCCATCACCTTGTCGCTATCCGTCGTGCCAGCCGCTTGCACCGCTTTCAGGTACGTGGTGACCGCGGAGTAATCGGCGGCGTGAAGACTCGTCGGCATCTTCTTCATCTTGGCGAAGTAGCGCTGTGCCCAGGCGCGCGTCGTTGCGTCCTTGTTCCAGTACCAGCTGTCAGTTGCGACCAGGCCTTGCGTGGTTTCGAGGCCGAGACTGTGGATGTCGGTGAGGAAGATCAGCAGCGCTGCGATCTTCATCGTCTTGGTGATGCCGAATTCCTTCGCCGCCTTGATCGAGTTGATCGTGTCGCCGCCTGCGTTCGCCAGACCCAGCACCTGCGCTTTCGACGATTGCGCCTGCAACAGGAACGAAGAAAAGTCAGAGGCCGACAACGGATGACGGACCGCGCCGAGCACTTGACCGCCGTTCGCCTTCACCACATCCGACGTATTCTTTTCCAGCGCCTTGCCGAACGCGTAGTCGGCTGTCAGGAAGAACCACGTCTTGCCGCCCTGCTTCGTCACCGCCGAGCCCGTGCCCTTGGCGAGCGCCATGGTGTCGTACGCGTAGTGGACCGTGTACGGCGAGCACTGTTCGTTGGTCAGGTTATCCGCGCCCGCGCCGATATTGATGTACGGGATATGCTTCTCAATGGCGACCTGATTGGTCGAGAGCGCCGTCGCCGAATTCGTGCCGCCGATGATCACGTTCACGCCGTCGCGGTCGATCCATTCACGTGCCCGCGAAGCTGCAATGTCTGCCTTGTTCTGGTGATCCGCGTAGACGAGTTCGATCGGCTTGCCGTTCACCTTGCCGCCGAAATCCGCAATCGCCATGCGGATGGACTCGAGGCCACCCTGCCCGTCGATGTCCGCATACAGGCCGGACAAGTCCGTGATGTAGCCGATCTTCACCGTGTCGCCAGGGGCTGCCTGGACGTTGCCGGCCATCAGCGATGCGGTGGCAGCGGCAAGCGCCAGGCAGATTCCCGACAAGCGCGCGAGGGTCTTCTTCTTCATTACAGTCTCCGTTGAGTTGTTGTTCTTGCGGTTGGCCGCATGTTGATGCGTTGAACTTGCGTTGAACGATTTCAAACCCCGAGCAGCTCGTGCAGCACCGGCATTTTCGCTTCGAGTTCGCCGGAGTTGAAATGCTCGACGATCTTCCCGTGCTCCATGACATAGAAGCGATCGGCGAGTGGCGCAGCAAAACGAAAATTCTGTTCGACCATCACGATGGTGTAGCCGCGCGCCTTCAGCATCAAGATCATTCGCGCGAGCGTCTGGACAATGACAGGCGCAAGTCCTTCCGATATCTCATCGAGCAGCAGCAGATTCGCGCCGGTACGCAAGATGCGCGCGACCGCCAGCATTTGCTGTTCGCCGCCCGACAACCGCGTGCCCTGGCTGCTGCGGCGCTCCTTGAGATTGGGGAACATCGAATAGATTTCATCGATCGACATGGCGTCTTTCGCCGGCCCCACGAGCGGCGGCAGAAGCAGGTTCTCTTCGCACGAGAGGCTTGAAAAGATGCCGCGTTCTTCCGGGCAATACCCCACGCCGTAGTGCGCGATCTTGTGCGTCGACATGCCGACGGTTTCATGTCCGCCGATACGAATCGACCCCGTGCGACGACCGGTAAGCCCCATGATCGCGCGCAGCGTCGTCGTGCGGCCTGCACCGTTGCGTCCGAGCAGCGTAACAACTTCGCCTCGATGCACGGTCAGGTCCACGCCGTGCAGGATGTGCGATTCACCGTACCAGGCTTGCGCGCCAACGAGCTCCAGCGCCGGCTCCTGAGTGGATGCTTCGCGCAATTGTTCAGCGCGGCGTTCTTCCATGATCGTGCTCATGCGTGCGCTCCGGCGAGGGCTGCGTCGGCGCTGCCCATGTAGGCTTCCATCACGAGCGCGTTCTTCGATACCTCCGCGTAGCTGCCTTCGGCCAGCACTTCACCGCGTTGCAGGACGGTGATGGTGTCGGAGATGCCCGCGATCACATTCATGTTGTGTTCGACCATCAGGATCGTGCGCCCCGCCGATACTTTCTTGATCAAGGCCGTTACGCGATCAACATCTTCATGACCCATCCCTTGCGTGGGTTCATCGAGAAGCATGAGTTCGGGTTCCATCGACAGCGTGGTTGCTATTTCAAGTGCGCGTTTGCGGCCATAGGAAAGTTCGACCGTGGTGGTATCGGCGAAATCGGTCAAGCCGACCTGCGTGAGCAAGTCCATGGCGCGATCATTGAGTTCATTGAGGACGCGTTCGCTTTTCCAGAATTTGAACGATGTCCCGAGCGAACGCTGCAAACCAATACGCACGTTCTGCATCACTGTCAGATGCGGGAATACAGCAGAAATCTGAAACGAACGAATGACACCGCGACGAGCGATCTGCGCGGGACGTTCGCTGGTGATGTCGATGCCATTGAAGACGATTTGTCCTGCGGTGGGTTCCAGGAACTTGGTGAGCAGGTTGAAGCAGGTCGTTTTGCCCGCGCCGTTGGGGCCGATCAATGCATGGATGGAGCCGCGACGCACGCGCAGGTTCACGCCGTTGACGGCGGTGAAGCCTTTGAACTCTTTTGTCAGGCCGCGGGTTTCCAGAATCGTATCGCCGAGAATCATGTCCCCTTCCGTGCTTTGTTTGAGCCTTTGTTTCAGCTTCAGCTCGGCGCGCTTTTGGCGCATGCCCCGTGATTTTGCTGGCGGTGTTGGTCTTGGGTGATTGCGCTGCCGCTGTTGCGGTTTTGTCGCACTGCTGTTGCACTTCTTGCGTGCTGCACAATGGTGATGCAGACCTGCGGTGCAACACGCGCGTAGGCCTTATTGTCGCGCCAATGATGCAGCGCAATCATCGGGATTTGCACTTAGTTTTGAGGTTGGATTTTAGTTCGCACCGGATGGCATTGATTTTCGTTCGCACCGGTGGACGGTTTGCGGGTCGGGGTGTTGATGTAATCGTCGGGGTTTATGCCGGGTGGTTGAGGTCAAGCTCCGCAGTTCGGGCCGGGTTGTCATCCCGAATCCCGAGAGCCGGTCCATCCGCCATTACGAGCGATATCAACCAGGCATTGCGTCGACCGGCGCGAGCGAAAACAAAAACCGTCGATCGGCGCGAATCATCTCGCTAGCGCGCTCAGCGATCATCAACGTCGGGGAATTCGTGTTGCCTGAGGTGATCGTCGGCATCACCGATGCATCGACCACCCGCAACCCGCTCACCCCGATCACGCGCAAACGCGAGTCAACGACAGCAGCCGGATCGTTATCCGTCCCCATCCGACACGTACCCACGGGATGAAAAATAGTCGTCCCAACTTTCCCCGCCGCGACAGCAAGCTCCGCGTCCGTCTGGAACGCCGGTCCCGGCAAGATCTCCTCCGGCGAATACTTCGCCAACGCCGGTGCGCTCACAATCCGCCGCGTCAAACGCAACGCATTGACCGCAACCTCCCGATCACGATCAGTCGACAAATAATCAGGCGCAATCAAAGGCGCATCCCGCGCATCCGGTGTCGCAATATGAACACTCCCCCGCGACGTCGGCCGCAACGGACACACTGAAGCCGTGAACGCATTGAACGAATGCAACGGCTCGCCAAACCGGTCAAGCGACAAGGGCTGCACGTGATACTCCACATCCGGCCGCGTAATAGTCGAATCATCTGGATTGGACTTCGCAAACGCACCCAGCTGCGACGGCGCCATCGACATCGGCCCGCTTCGCATCAACATGTACTGCAAGCCAATCCAGGCCTTACCCCACCAATGCGCCGACAACGTGTTCAGCGTCCGCACGCCATGGACTTTGTAAGCCATCCTAAGCTGTAGATGATCCTGCAAATTCTCACCAACACCCCGCAGGTCCTTCACGACGTCAATACCCAGCCGCTGCAGGCGCGCCCCGTTCCCAATGCCGGACAACTCCAGCAACTGCGGCGAATTCACCGCGCCCGCACTCAGAATCACTTCGCATCGCGACTTGGCCAGATAGTCCGTCTCGCCACCACGATATTCCACACCCACGCAGCGCTTGCCCTCCATCACCAGCCGCTGCGTATGAGCACCCGTGATGATGGTGAGATTGGGCCGCTTCATCGCCGGCCGCAAAAACGCCTTCGATGCATTCCACCGAATCCCGCTGCGCTGGTTCACATCGAAATAACCGACACCCGTGTTGTCGCCACGATTGAAATCGTCGGTAGCAGGAAGACCGCTCTCCTGAGCCGCCTGCGCGAACGTCTCCAGCACCTTCCACTTCAGCCGCTGTTTCTCGACGCGCCATTCACCACCGGCGCCATGCCATTGATTCCCACCGCCGTGGTGATCCTCACTGCGCTTGAACACCGGCAACACCGAATCCCATGACCAGTCGCGATCGCCGGTAATGCGCGCCCAGTCGTCGTAATCCTCGCGCTGGCCGCGCATGTAGATCATGCCGTTGATAGACGAGCAACCGCCCAGCACGCGGCCTCGCGGATACGAAAGCGATCGCCCGTCGAGTCCGGCTTGAGCCTGCGTCTTGTAAAGCCAGTCCGTGCGCGGATTGCCAATGCAATACAGATATCCGACCGGCACGTGAATCCAGTGGTAGTTATCCCTGCCGCCGGCTTCCAGCAGCAGCACGCTCACATCGGCATCTTCGGTCAGCCGGTTGGCAAGCACGCAGCCCGCCGTTCCCGCACCCACGATGGTGTAATCAAATTCGCCCTCAAGCTTGCGCGCGTCCTGTTTCATCGATGTCTCCTGCCCAAGCCGCTTCAGGCGGCTTTCGCTCCATAGCAAATGCACAACCTACTGCGGACGCAGTGCAGCAATCCAATCAGATATCTTCAACAGCTTTATAAGCTGGGCTAATATCAGGCATGGACCTGACTCTTCTCCGCGCTTTTGTCACCATTGCCCGCGAAGGCAATCTCACGCGCGCGGCCGTGCTGTTGCACGTGTCGCAACCCGCCGTCAGCCTGCAGATCAAGAACCTGCAAGAGACGCTGGGCGTCACGCTGTTTTCGCGGACATCGCATGGCCTGATCCTCACGCGCGACGGTGAAACCCTTCTGCCGCACGCCGAGCGAGCCCTCACAGCGGCGAGCGAAGTCCAGCGCGTGGCCGCCGCGCTTCGCCACGAAGTCAGCGGCCGCCTGACTATCGGGACGATCCTCGATCCCGAATTCCTGCGGCTGGGCGGCTTCTTGCGGGCGCTCGTGGAGACGTATCCGCGCATCGAAACCGCGTTGCGGCATGGCATGTCGGGCTGGGTGCTCGAGCGCATCAAGGCGCGCGATCTCGATGTGGGGTTTTATATCGGCGATCCGGCAATCGATGAACCCCGCGATCCGGACCGCTTTCATGTCGTGCAGTTGAAGCCGTATCTGTATCGCGTGTTGGCGCCGGCGGGTTGGAAGGAGCGCGTGAACCGTCCGGACCGTTCGGAAGGCGGGGCGAATGGCTGGGTGGCGCTTGCCCGGCTGCCCTGGATCTGGACACCGCCGGAATCGGCGCATAACCGCTTGCTGACGCGGATCTTCGACGCCCACGGCGTCCAGCCGGTCAAAGTCGCGGAAGTGGACCAGGAGCCGTCAATGCTCGATCTCGTCAAGTCGGGCGTGGGCCTGACGCTCGTGCGCGATTCCATCGCGCTGGCCGAAGCGCACGCGCATGCGCTGACGATCGTGGAAGGCGTCACGGTGCCGACCCAGCTTTCGTTCATCGTGCTGGCGGAGCGCCGCGAGGAGCCGAGCATCGCGGCGGCGTTACATCTGATTGAAGATCAATGGGCGACCTGATCGCCTGAACAACCGGTATGAACGTCATGACCGGAAGCCAACAAATCCTCCGGTCATCAAACTTTGTTAGTCTGAGGGTCGCGCATCTGGCGCCCACGTGAACAGGAAATTTCAAGATGGCACGCAATATCGAAATCAAGGCTCGCGCGCATCAGTTCGACCAGCTTCTGGCGCGCGCAGCAGCGCTAGCCAGCGAACCGCCGATGATCTACCGCCAGCAGGATTTTTTCTACGATGTGCCAAATGGCCGCCTCAAACTGCGGCAATTCGATGACAACACGCCGGCCGAACTGATTTTCTATCAACGCGACGATCGCGACGGCCCGAAGGTGTCGTATTACTCCCGCAGCCCGGTGACGAACCCCGAAGCCACCCACGCCCTGCTCGCACAGGCGCTGAACACGCGCGGCATCGTGAATAAGGAGCGGCACGTGTATAACGTCGGGCGCACGCGGATTCATCTTGACCGCGTGGACGGACTGGGCGATTTCATCGAACTGGAAGTCCTGCTTGGCCAGGATGACGACGAAGCGGGCGGCGAGAAGGAAGCCGAGGAATTGTTTGCGAAGCTTGGCGTGTCGGCGAGCGACCTCGTACCGGTCGCGTATGTCGACCTGCTGAGCGAACCGGCCTGAACGCCAGCTTATTCAGCAGAATCCGGCGGCGTGGCTGCGAGATGTCCCAGCGGTAGCGGTCCATTGCGCTTGAATGTGGTCAGCACAATATTGGAGCGCACGCTGTCTACGCCGGGAACTCGCATCAGCTTTTTCATGACGAACGTAGACAGCGCATTCAAATCCGGCGCAACGATTCGCAACAGGTAGTCGGCGTCGCCAACCGTCGCATGGCATTCGAGCACTTCGGGCAGCGCTTCGATCTGCTGCTGGAACCGGTCGATAACGGTATCGCCGTGATGCTTCAGCTTAAGGCTCGTGAAAGCGGTCACGCCGAGACCGAGTTTTTCGGGGCGCAGCACCACCCGGTATCCATCGATCACGCCGGTCGCCTCGAGGCGTTGCAGGCGGCGGCCGATCTGCGAGGGCGACAGCGGCACTTCCTCGCCGAGTTGTTGATGCGTCGCGCGGCCGAAGCGCTGAAGAACGTCTAGCAGCGCGAGATCGAAGTGATCAAGGTCGACCATGTGGATATCCTGCGTGAAAAGCCGAAAGACGCAAGCTTACCGCGTGATCTCCAAGTCGCAGGCGTAGTCCTTGCGCACAGAATAGCCATCGCTAACGCAAAAAGGTCCCGACATGATCAAGAAGCTTTCAGCCGACGAAACGTCCAAACTTCTCGCGGAGTTAGAGCACTGGCAACTCACTGCGGATAGCTGCGCAATTCTCCGAAGCTTCAAGTTTGCTGACTTCAACGAGGCATTCGGTTTCATGACCCGCGTGGCAATAAAAGCGCAGGAAATGGATCACCATCCAGAATGGTCGAACGTGTATAACAAGGTGGACATCACGCTCACCACCCATGCGGCGAAAGGTCTGACAGACCGCGATATAACGCTCGCGAAGTTCATCGACTCCATAACTTGAACCGCCTGACATTCGCTTACCTACGCTGACTTCTGCGACAAATGCGTAACAGTCGTATTACAAACGATGACATTCAAAATACGCAATAAGCGAGTTGGAAAGAGCCTGTACGGGACCGAAACTCCCTTATTCGAAAGCAGAAACAAAGGTATTTGCAAGTCTGCGACAATGAAATCTTTCAGCGAGAAAGAAAACCCCTCGTACAGGCGTAAGCTTTCACTATGCTCCAGGCGCTCTGACCATTCCAGTCCATCGGCGGCACAGACCGACACTGTACAATCAGCAGCGCATACGGTTTGGACCGTCCGTTTCTCTCGTTTAACGACCGAATTTGTCGCCACGGGGACTAATGGTCGTGCTGGAAAGTGGTCGCGGGGTGGCGTCTGCGAAGCGGGGAATTCTGGCTTGTCCAGCCGCAGGAGAATCGCTGCACGGCGAGGCGCGGTGCAGCGTTTGGCGTAAAAAGATTGCTGATATAACTCGGACGCGCCGCGGTAAAGAAAGGTAGGCAATTCCGGCTGGCGGCCGCGACGCGCAATCGAGCCCAACCCATCGTATAAGAGCGACTTCCATGCGAATCCTTCTGATCGAAGACGACCGCCCCATCGCGCGCGGCATTCAAAGTAGCCTTGAACAAGCCGGCTTTACCGTCGATATGGTCCACGACGGCATTTTCGCGGAGCAAGCGCTCACGCAAAATCGCCATGAATTGGTGATTCTCGATCTCGGCTTGCCGGGTATCGACGGCATGACGCTGTTGTCGCGTTTCCGTCAGGGCAATCGTCATACGCCAGTGATTATCCTGACCGCACGCGACGAACTGCATGACCGCGTCCAGGGCCTGAACAGCGGCGCGGACGACTACATGCTCAAACCGTTTGAACCCGCTGAACTCGAAGCGCGCATTCGCGCTGTGATGCGCCGCAGCGGCCCGCATGGCGATGTACCGCGTCCGGAAGTATCGTTGGGGGGCTTGCGCCTGTCGGGCGTCGATCGTCGCATTTTCAACGACGAAAAACCGCTTGAACTGTCGCCGCGTGAATTCGCCGTGCTCGAAATGCTGTTGCTGCGCCACGGCCGCGTGGTCAGCAAGGCGCAGTTGCAGGATCACCTGACGCATTTCGGCGGTGATCTCGGCGACACCGCCATTGAAGTCTACGTGCACCGGGTTCGCAAGAAACTCGAAAACTGCCGCGTGGAAATCGTGACGGTGCGAGGTTTCGGCTACTTGCTGCAGGAAATCCGGCAGACCGCCGCGTAAGCGGTTTGTCGATCGCACAACCAGCCTGACAAGCGGTAACCCAGCACCTTGCGATTCCCTCCCCGGCGCACGCCCGACGAACGTTTCGACCGCGCCGACTGGCTGCATCTGGCTCGCTCGGCGACCACGTCTGCGGGCGTGCCGCCCAGCCTGCGGCGCTCGCTGCTGCGCCGCCTTGCCGCGCCGCTGTCGCTGCTCGCGTTAATGAGCGGATTGATGGCGTACTGGCTTGCGTGGCAGTACACGCAGCACGTGGTCGACCGCTCGTTGGCTGACCTCGCCACGGCTATCTCCAAGCAAATCCAGCTAGCGGGTGTCGACGCACCCGTGACGGTGCCCCCGCTTGCCCGCGCGATGTTCTCGGATCCTGTCGAACAACTGATCTACCGGATCAGCGACGGCGATAGCGAAATTGCCGGCGAACCCGATCTGCCGCTGACCGGAACGAACGTGCGCCGGATTCACTACGCGTATGTCTTCGAGACGAACTACCAGGGCACGAGCGTGCGTGCCGCGCAGGTGCGCGTCGACCAGCCGCACGGCAATCCGATTGTCGTGGAAGTGGCTCAGCGCGTGGGCTCGCGGTATCGGATAGCGGTCGAGTTCATGGTCGCGATCATGATGCCGCTACTGCTCTTGTTGCTGGCGGGCTGGGTGATCGTGTGGCGCGTGGTGAACCAGCAGCTCAACCCGCTGACCGATCTCGCCGATACCCTCAACCGGCAGACCCACATGTCGCTGGAGCCTGTCGACGAATCCTTCGTTCCCGTCGAGATTCGTCCGTTGACGAGCGCGATGAACGCTCTCCTTGACCGACTGAAAACGGCGCTGGACGGCCAGCGCAAATTCATTGCCGATGCGGCCCACCAGCTTCGTACGCCGCTCACCGCCGTGAAACTGCACGCCGAACAGGCAGCGACCGCCAAGGACCCCACGAAGGTCCTTGACGCCGTCAAGGAGCTGCGGGCATCGGCGGATCGGGCTGTGCGCTTGTCGAATCAACTGCTCTCGCTCGCTCGTGCCGAACCGGGCGAACAGGCCGCGCGTTTCGTCGACTTCGACTACGCCACGCTCGCGTTCGAAACGGGCGCCGAATGGGTGCCACGCGCGCTGGCCGTGCGTATCGACATGGGCTTCCAGCGGCTCGACGATCCCGACAACGAGCATCCGCTGATCGTGCGTGGCAATCTTGTGCTGGTGCGTGAGGTGATCGGCAATCTCATCGATAACGCGCTGAAATACGTACCCACCTCGCGCGCCGAAGGCGC
>NZ_MTHB01000128.1 GCF_002220365.1 Caballeronia sordidicola
CTTCCTGATTCCGGACAACTGGTCCGCCGATCAGGCACTCGCCGTCATCGAACTCATCGACGATCTACGCGAGCGAATCTGCCTGCACTATCAGTTCGCATTGCACGAACTGCTACACGAACAACGCGCACCTCCCGTGAACGCTCACCTGAACGACGTCGACGATCCATTCTGATGACCCTCACTCGGCAGTAGGTGCCGGTAACGGCCCCTACTCGTTGACGCTCCTACTCAACCTTGTGCCGCCGTTTAGTGCCGGATTTGCGCCGCCGCTAACAGGAACACGAGCACGACCGGGATGCAGCGGCGATTCAGGCGGACATCGACCGTCAACGCGTGCTCTTGAAAGCTCACCAAAAGGAGATGGACCTTGCAGCAGGGCAGGTGAGATCCATGACCATGACCATGACCGAGGCGAATACGGTGATGGCGCAGCGGGACCGGACATCTGCGGGGCTGCGTGTATTGGTGGACGAGATGCAGCGACGGACCCAAGGGGACGAGGCTAGGGCCGCTCTGGAATCGTTGCTGGATCAGGTTCGATGAGCACCGCATTGCTCCACAACCAAAATGCGCCGCGCGTGTTCCGGATTTCGAATAAGGCTTTCTACTCGATGCTGACAGAGGCGCGTATAAGTGGATGCAGTATTTATAAAGTGTTCCGTAGTCGCGCTTACCATCTACAGACGCTTATAAATCCCTCGTTTCAAGTGTCTGGGTTTCCTCTGGTACGTCAACTAGAAGTCGGCGTATGTGACTCAGTCATGGAGGGGCTTGAGCAGCTTGTTACGGACCTCGACGTACCCCGTGAGTGCCTAGGTGAGTTAATCGCATGCGCTGTTCTGCCTGAGGGAGTAGCAGCATGAGCCGTGCGTCTCTCGTGCGCCATGCAAAGGCGCTGCACATTCCCGTTACGTCTACCAAGGGGAAAGTAACTTACCCCAAGGGGATGGACGATCTCCGGATTGATTTGATGGTGCTGCTGTACGGGCCTCTACTCGGGGTAATCACGGGGACGGCTCCCGAGATTGACACGCGCATCGACCTCGCTGTAAAGACGCACGATGGTAAGTGCGGGCCTGATCTGCTGAGAAGCCAGCTATGTATTCGGCTCGCTAACAAGGATCGGGCTGAGGCTAAGCGATTGTCTAGCGAAAAGGTTAAGGATAGAGATGCTATTTCGGCTCTCTTAAATAGTTCGCGGCAGTATTTAGTGTTGGCAAATGTAGCGCTTAATCTGCATGGGATAGCAAAGGGCTTGCGTGGATACCCACCTGTTGATTATCGTGCTTCGCCATTTACAGAACCAGTTGTTAGTAACGAGGAGAATAATTAATGGCAACCAAGGCGCAACATACTCAGGCCGTATTATCTATGCGATTAGAATGGTCTGCTGGAGATAAAATCCTGGCTGTCCAATTGGCTAATCTCCGATATACGATTGAGCGTAAATCTAAGCTGGCGGATAAGTCGGATTTAACTGTCGTATCTGCTGCGGGTACAGAGAAGTCTAATCCGCTGTTTATGGTTCTGGATAAACTCAAAACGCAAGAGTTGCAATTGACGAAGCGCTTAGGGTTACAGGCCAGTATTAGAAACGCATCGCATAACTATGAGATTAACGCCAACCCTACGGATAAGCGCGGCAAACTGTGGACCGAGTGGCGCGAGAACTGTATCAGTAACCTACTGCCGGGCTGCTGGGTAGGGATTACCCGAGATGAGAAGTGTGGTATCCCGGAGGACGAACTAGGCTGGCCTAATAACCCGCTGACGCTCCCAGTACCAGGGGAAGTCCACGAGCATGGCAATTACTACCCCGTATCACACACCCCACGGCCTCGGTGAGCACTCGGAGGTACTCGCCTAGCCTGACCATTGAGAACCGCTCCACGGGCCTAGAAATGGGCCTATTTTCGATATGCTCTAATTCTGCAACAATCCATGCGGAATAATGGGTTTCGGTACCTGATTACCCCCAAAAAAGAGGGTAAATTTGCCGTAGCCGTTAAAGTGAAGGGGAACTGTCGACGCTATGACCTTCGAAGCCTGCATTTATCACTACCCCCCGTCATTAGGCTGCACCTATCATCTATCGGTTAGTTTGATCGATAGAATTCACAATATTGGTGCATTGTTGTAAATGTTACTGACTGTTCACCTACGTCCATAAGGATAACGAATGAATGATTGCCTGCTGCATCCGGACTATCGATGGTCCATGACCTCAATGAGTTGTCCCCATTGCGCTACCACTAGCACGCCTGTACGTACCAAGCCACTCACCGATAAGCAGAAGGTGCGATTAGCTAATGCCGGTAATGCTGTAAGAATCGATGATCTGAGTGGGCACGCTTGGGCCAAGATTAGAATTCGGATTCGTACACGTGATGGCTATCAGTGTCAGTCGTGCAAGGTAGCAGTAACGACCGGCATCGTTGACCATAAGATCGCGCTTGTTAATGGCGGCAGTAATGACGACAGTAATCTTCAACTCATGTGTACCGAGTGTCACAGGATCAAGACTGCTACTGATTTAGGCCACCGCGTTAAGACTGGCGTTAGTGATACTGGCATGCCGACTAATCCAGGCCACCACTGGAATACGTAATGCATGGACGATAATCTACAGAGCAAGATTGCTCAGGCTGCGAACATCGGGCTAGATATGAATATCATAGGCAGTACAAATCAGGCTGCTGTTAATTGGTCCCGTACTAGACGAAAGTCGGCTAATGCCACTAAGACCGACCCCGATGGTGATATAGCTACTTATCGTACTCCGGCTAAAAAGCATCCATATGATTGGTGTGATAAGTTAGCTGGATTACTTGTCAATCCCACTAACAGGCAACTCAGACACGAGTATCTTTCTTGCTCCATTGATAAACTTCGGGAGACACTTGGTACTTTGCACGGCAAAGACTATGCGGTAACTGACGCTTTCGTTAAGAAGCCGCGTTCTACCAAGATATCAAAGGATGGTAACTACCCGCACACTATAAGTAAGCTTGTGACTGCTCTCGCAAGTAGAGGCGTAGCCATTCCAACCATTGAACAGCGCATGATGTCTTTTAACCAGATACGCAGGCACTTGCTAGGCAAGGGCAAAGCACAGGAGTTCACATTGGCAAACCTTCCGTACATTACGCTAGGTCGGAGATTCGTAGCAATAGGCGGTAAGCAGTTCAATTGGGTAAACGTTATGGGCCTAGCGTGTGAGGTAGATACCGCAGTCGGTCTGGAGCACAATTCCCGAATGGGGAAGTCATTCCTGGTCTACTCGGACTTCGAAGGTTTGGTAGGTCTGGCCCGGAATGAAATTGAACGGCGATGCAGCCTTGCTCCTCAGTGATAGATAGTTGGTATAGAGATTAGTGTCTCTTATCATTTTCCACAAAACACCTCAAAAAGTACCTCATTTTAGTTTCCGTTTTCATCAAATCAGGAGTTCCTGCCCATGACCCAACATGTTTTAGATAGCAATGCCGACGAGAGTAGTTACTTTGGCAAGCGGAATCGGCACGGAAGGGCCGCATATCGACGGGCAGTAATTGCCGTGACAGGCTCTCTGCCCGTATGGGCTAAGGATCGGCGGAGTAATCGTACTACTATCCCTGATATTACTACTATGGAAATTACTACTATCCCGCCTATAAACGAATGGCATCCACCGTGGGCGGTGTGGGGAGTGTCATGACACACTCACTTGATGAGAATATTTCCGAGCGCGCCTATTTCCTGAGCCGTAATCCAAATGGCCGCGCCGCCTACCGGCACGCTATCCAATTAATGACAGGTGGACTCCCGGTATGGGCTAGGGATAAGCGGGCCAATCGTACTAGTATCGGCCAAGTTACTACTATGGAAATTACTAGTATCCCCGATATTACAAGTATGGAAATTACTACTATAGCCGAGATTACTGCGGAGGAAATTACTAGTATCCCTGTCGTGGAGGACTGGCGCACTACTGGCGGAGTCGATCCACTGACGATGCTGTGACCTAACGAGGAAGGGTGCAACGTTGCACTCCTGCTTAACAGCTTGCGGAAGTGTTACCTCGCCGTGGGCTACTTTCTTGGATAACTCAGGATCGGCTTTCGCTACTGAATCGGCCATACGCTGAGTACGGGGACTAGCGCCGGATTGAGCAGACCGACTAGCGTTTGTAGAGAACCCGGCAACGTTGCCGCCTTCATCTGTGTCTTTCTATTTACACCAGCAGCAGTAGCACGCTGCTCTACTGTGGAATAGTCCAGTGGTGGACTATTGCTCCCATATTGGTTGTTCCCGTTTCCGCCCACTGTCTGCGCTATCCCCCAATCCTGCGTGCTTGCAACAATCGCAGTGTTATTCTGCAACGTTGCAGAGTTATCGTCTATCCCGGTAACTTCACTCCCGGTAGCTTGTATTTAGCCATAGCCTCTACCAGTGGCCTAAGCGGATGGAAAGCACCACCATAGTTGCGGGATATATCGCCTGACGTGTGGCCCGTAAGAGCTTGGCTAGTTGCTTCCTCTACTCCTACCTCACGCATGGTATCGATGAACATGTGGCGAAATGAATGGAAGGTTTTACGCTTGTCGGTTATCTTGCACACGCCCCGAAGGTAAGTGCCGAACCAGTAACTAAACCGCGCTGTTTCACGCCCTTGATTATCCGCCCTCAATAACGGGAACAATCTAGCTCCCTTCTGGTTAGCGACGTACTCAATGAATCCCAATTTAACTAGATCGTTATGAACAGGGATACGCCTACGTGAAGCGTAGTTCTTTAAGCCTTGATTCTCCCCGTCATCGGTAATATAGATAACAGATACCGGCTGCTCCTTATCGTCACGGTCCCGGTAATGATCGTGCTTGATATCCTTGGGCGATAGCTGCCCTAACTCCTCCATTCTGCATCCGGTGTACATAGCGAGTAACGGTAGCCAGTACGATGCCTCGCCTGCCCCGCCCTTCGGTCTAGCACCTGCGGAAAATACAGGGCTGCCCATGATGGCGACAATATCAGCCCGCTCGAAAGGTAGCCTAGCGGTTTTGGCAACGTTGCCCAGATCGGTTTTCACGCCCTGGCAAGGGTTAGCGTCTACGAGAGGCGGATCGTTATTCATCGCAGCGGAGAACAATGCCCGTAGCATGCCTACCCGACTTCGGAGCGTAGCTGGAGCTAATCCCGTCGCCTGTAAGTCATCTCGAAACTTGTTCACGTGGGGCCGCTTATAGAATCGTGGCGCGTGCTTCCCGGCGGATACCTCGAAGCGCTCTACCGTGGCGTGCATCGTGGCGATGGCTGCTTTACCGGGATCGCGTGATTTGATCCAGATTGGCACAAGGGCGGATAGGCTATCCACGGGTTTACTAGATGCTTTAGCTACGCTGGTAGCGGGTACGGGTTCCGGAGGCTGCTGGACGGGCTGAGACGGCGCGAGAGATACCCGCTGCTCCTCCAGGACGGCACGTATAGCGTCTTTCATCTCCTCCTTGCGTCTACGTTGCTTATCCAGCTTGCGCCCTTCCGAACGTATATCGGCCAGCATTGCAGCCACTTCCGAATCACTCCCGGCCATGCTCTCCAATGCCGCCTCAAACCGTAGTCTCTCCGCCTCAGACGAAAAGGCAATGGGCTTATACGGATTCCATGTTTCTGCATTCAGCACGACAGGATCAGTCTCCGCCACGGGGATAGCCATCTCCGCACGCAGTCCCGCGAGCAGGTTATTGAATTCCACGTCCACATGTGGGCGTAGCGTTCGCGCCTCCTTGTAATCGGCGGTCCCTAAAGCCTTCTGAAATTCCTTCTTTCCGCCGTATGCCGCTACTAGGTCCGCAGGTATACGCCGCCTGTAGTGGTAAGTCCCGCCCCTGCGAATAACGTACTCCACATTTCTCTCCGTGTGACACCCATGCGCAACAGTTTTAGCCGTAACCCCTTGCGGAGCTTAGCCCCTATTGTACACTTGGTTTGTCGTGTGGTGCGTTCCCAACTTGATGTTCTGCGTGATACGAGCCGTACCGCCAATGGCCGTTGCTGCGTAGCCCTGGAACGTACCGCCACCAATACCGATCGACAGCGTCTTGTTCGCATCAACGTCCGGGATCATGGTCAGCGCAGTGGCTGCCGCAATACCGCTGTACGCCTTACGAGCAATACCGCCCACTGCCGAGTTCATCTGGTTCAGGTTGACTGCGTCCGTCCCTTGCGTGCCAGGTGCCACGTTCGTGATTTGACGCTCGTTACCTGGCGAACCCACCGAAACCGAGTTATCACGATCTGCAACCGAGTTTGCACCCAGTGCCACGGCGTTGTCAGCCGGAGCCGTAGCGCCGTTACCGATAGCGATCGAGTCCTTACCGTTAGCGCTCGAATTCCCACCGATAGCGATCGTGCCGTCGCCCGTGCCGCTCGCACCGCCGCCAATCACAATTGCGTGATCGCCGGAAGCAGAAGCACTGTCACCCATCGCGATAGCGTCCGCACCCGTTGCACCTGCCGGCCCAGCCGAGCCCGGCTTGCCGTCTGCGCCGTTCATTGCAATGCCCGTGGTACCGGTCGATCCAATGTTCTGCACAGAAGTCTGAAGAGCCGCGACATTCTGGTTCGTGGTGTACAACTGGCCACCCGTCACTGCGTCCGTGCTGTCAGCCGACGAGATATCGCCTGCCGTCAAGTTCGTCAGCAGCGTAGTCGCCGTAGCCGCGGTGCCGCCAAGCGTGATCTTGTCGTGCGCCGAGGTGTCATATGCCACAGCGTTCGCAGTTCCACCAGCAGCGATGTTGGTGATCTGCGTCTGCAGGTTCGAGTAGTTGTTGGTTTCGTTGGTATCAAGGTTGCTGATTGCATCGCCAACGTTATAAACCGTCTTGCCACCCACCGTGAACGAAGGCTGCGTGATCGTGCCGTCGGGGTTCACCGCTGCACCACCACCAATTGCCGTAGCAAAGCTCGACGAGACACCGTACAACTGGCCACCGTTGATTGCGTCAACACTCGACTGGCTTACGTTGCCAGCAGCAACACCCGTGACCGTGCGAGCAACACCGCTCGAATTGGTCATGTCCACTACGGTGCCACCGGTCAATGCGCCGACCGTGATGTTACCCGTCGTGGCGTCCTGAGCTACCAGACCAATACCGCCCGGGAGACTCGAAATCTGATCGCCCAGCTTGGTCAGGCTTGTATCAACGTTCTTGAATGCGTCGCCTGCATTGTTATAGGTATTACCCTGGATATTGTACGTCGGACCGGTTACTACACCCGTCTTCGGATCGATCGTCGCACCACCGCCCAGACCTGCAACGACCGGCGTCAACTGACTCACGTTGACGGCATCAGTGTTACCGAAACCCGCTGCCACGTTCGTCAGTCTTGTTCCAGCTGAACCGCCGCCGAACGTAACCGTGCCCTTGCTCGAGTCGTCATAAGCGACGAACGAGTTGGTGACGTGACCGCTTGTGTCGACGGTAATACCCGCATCCGTCAACTGCTGAAGATTCACAGCGTCGGTTCCAGTCGTACCTGCAACCAGGTTGTGGATCTGCGCGCCAGTCGTGCCGTTGCCCAGCGTGACGCCCGACTTCGATGAGTTGTCGTACGCAACGAACGAATTCGTGACGTGACCGCTCGTGTCAATCGCCAGGCCCGCTGCGGTCAACTGCGCCACGTTCACTGCGTCCATGTTGGCAACACCAGCCTTCACGTTCGACAGCGTCGTGCCAGCCGTACCGCCCAGCGTGACCGTGCCCTTGGTCGAGTCGTTATAAGCAACAAACGAGTTCGTGACGTGACCGCTCGTGTCGACGTTCAAACCTGCTGCCGTCAACTGGCCGAGGTTCACTGCGTCCGTTGCAGTCGTGCCGGCAACCAGGTTGTGGATCTGCGCGCCAGTCGTGCCGTTGCCCAGCGTGACGCCCGACTTCGATGCGTTGTCATAGGCGACGAACGAGTTCGTGACGTGACCGCTCGTGTCAATCGCCAGGCCCGCTGCTGTCAACTGCGCCACGTTCACTGCGTCCATGTTGGCAACACCAGCCTTCACGTTCGACAGCGTTGTGCCAGCCGTACCGCCCAGCGTGACCGTGCCCTTGGTCGAGTCGTTATAAGCAACAAACGAGTTCGTGACGTGACCGCTCGTGTCGACGTTCAAACCTGCTGCCGTCAACTGGCCGAGGTTCACTGCGTCCGTTGCAGTCGTGCCGGCAACCAGGTTGTGGATTTGCGCGCCAGTCGTGCCGTTGCCCAGCGTGA
>NZ_MTHB01000155.1 GCF_002220365.1 Caballeronia sordidicola
CCTGGCACCCCGGCACTGACTCCGACCGCTAACGCTGGAACCTGGCACCCCGGCATCAACCCCAACCGCTAACCCCAGAACCTGGCATTCCATCACCAACCCCAACCGTCGCCCATCACCGCCCAGCACCCACCAAAACCCGTCCACCGGCGCGAGCGAAATTCGCATCCGCTTGTAACACCCGCAGCAGGTCTTTCGACATGGCCTCGACCGTAAAGCGCCGATGGAAAGTCTGCCTGGCCTGCGTGCGCATCGCGCCCGCCAACGACGGCTCCAGCTCAAGCCAGCGCCTAAGACTGGAAACAGTCCCGGCCACCGTGTCCGATGCGACAAAACCCGCGCCATCCGCTTCCACTTCGCGCCAGATATTCACCTTGTCCGAGATCAACGCCGGCAGGCCGCACCCCAGCGCCTCAGCAACCGCAATGCCGAAATTCTCCTGATGCGACGGCAGGATAAATGCATCGCTTGCCTGGAACGCACCCCACTTCATGTCGCCAAGCAACATGCCGGTCCACGTGATGCGATCGGCTATACCCAATTCACCAGCAAGCTTTTGCAGCGCAGGTGTCCATTCACCACTGTCCGGACCGGCCATCACGAGGTGCGCGCAAGGATCGATGTCGCGGATCTCGGCAAACGCCTTGACCAATAAATCGCAACCCTTCTTTTCGTGGATCCGGCCGAGGAACAGCAGCAGCCGCTTGCCATCGAGTTCGGGATAAGCCGCGAGAAAGGCATCGCGTACGGGCGCAGAAAACGCCGGCGGCGAGTGGGTGCCAAAGGCCACCACTTCCTCGTTCGCCCGATACAGCCGGAACGATTGCCGCGCGAGCACACGCTCTTCTTCAGCAGTGAACAACACGCGCCGCGCATCGCGAAGCACGCGATATTCCGCCCACGGCCAGTACAGGGCTTTCTTCAAATGCTTGAGCGGATAGGTCCGCTTGAACCACGGATCGAGCATGCCATGCGGGAACACGTAGTAAGGCACGTCCAGCTCGCGCAACGCCTTCCATGCACCATAGCTGTGGTATTGCCACAGGCCGTTGATGATCACGGCATCGAACCGCGGAGCGTGAGTTTTAAGCCAGGGCACCAGATGCGGCGTCAGGCCATAGTTGCCACGCGACGGCCCGAGCGCATGCACGGTCAGCGGAAACGCCGCGAGCCAGGGCGCAGCGGGGTCGTCGAGTGTAACGACCTCCACGGCATGACCCAGTGACATCAGGTCCACGCCGCTTTGCCGGACGCCTTCGGTCGGACCGCCCGCACGCGGGTCGATAGTCGATAACAAATGCAGGATCTTCATTGCCAGGCGCCGCTTGGGTGATTGATCGGTGGATCGATGTAGATCGTCAGCCGGCAAAGGCCGGCTCCATCCTTATGCCGATGTAAAGCGCGACAACGTGTCCGTCGGGTCGCGGCCTTCGTTCAGCGCGGGCGCATGGGCGGATACGGGCGTCGGCATCGCGACGGGAGTGACAGCCGGAGCAGGCGACGGCGCGGGTGTTCCAGGCCGGCGCTTCTTCGGTAGTCCTTGCTGCGCGCGACGCAGGGCTTCTCGTTCCTGCATGGCATACGAAAGACGCGTGTAGGTGGCGACCAGCAATCCGAGCGCCACGCCGAACACGAGACCGGAGTAACGCGGACCGAGCGGATTACCGCCGATCGACATCGCCGGCAAGCCCGCGAGCAGCATCAGCGAACGTCCCATCACGGGCAGGTACAGCAGGTCCGGCGCGCGCCGCCGCCACACGCGATACGCGATGCCGCCAAGGCCCAGTGCAAGCAGTATCGCAAGCGGCATCCAGAGACCGAACAGCAACCCGCCCGCGAAGAACTGGTACACCCAGAAGTTGTGGCCTGCAGCGAAATCGTGGATTGCGTAGAAGTCCTTCTTGGAGATTTGTCCCGCGAGGTCGGGCAGATAGTCGGGCGAATAGTGATACACCGCGCCATACCCCATGCCGGCAATCAGCGAGGACGGCGTGGATGTGACCTGGTCGTATTGATCCTTCATCTCGGCAAGGCGCGTGATCGTGGTCGGATCCATGCCCGAGGTCGTTTCCTTCGACGCGAAAATGCGTTGCGTCCAGTGGTCGGCGACATCGGGGAAAAACGAGACCGCGCCAGCCGCCATCGCGATGATCAGCAAGCCGGTGACGACGGCGCGCATGCCTGCTTTAGCCAGATGCCGCGCCGATGGCGCCGACAACCACGTAGCGAAGATGAACAGTAAGACACTGCCCACCAGCAAGCTGCGCGTCACGCTCAGCAGCTCGATCAGGATAGTGCCGAGAAGGACCGCGAGCGTGACCTTGGTGATGCGTTTGGACACCACGAACTGATGCAGGATGACGCCCTGCAAGCCAAGGAAGGTCACCGATATGATCCGGTAGCGCACATCGTCGAGCGGGCCGCCACTGGTCGCGATGCCGTAGACGAAGCTGAAGACGAGCGAGAGGACCATCGACCAGAACAGCGCCTTCTCGAACTGCTCGAGCCGGTCGCCCTGCCATGGGCGGCATGCGGCAAGATAGCCGAGCAGGAACAGCCCGAAGGGCAGCACGGTGCGCATATAGTTGCCGAAGTCATTGTCCTGCATGAGCTGGGCCACCACGCTGCCGATCACCGTCGTGACGATCGCCGCTGTAATGATCGAACGAAACCTCGAGCGCCGGCTGAAGCTCGGCGCGATGAGCCAGAGGATCAGTCCGGCAAAGAGCACCGGCAGCGTCATGATGATCTGCATTGCGTGGCTGTCGTCGTCCAGGCCCGCCTTGTAGTCCACCGCGAGAGGGCATAGAAGCAGCCAGATCCATAAGGTCGTATATTTGTTGCGCATGGCGTGTCTCTCTTCCTCTCTTCAACGCTCAGTTTTGAGGCTTCGCTGCGGACATTCGAATTTCGGCGCCCGGTGCGACCTGAACAAGGATCCAGGCATCGGTTGCTTGATCGTTTTCCTGAGCATGCCTTGCCGGAATCAGTCCTTCCGTTGCATGGGTCGCATAGCAGCTCAATACCCGTTGGCTGCTTACTTTCGGCTACTTACTTTCGATGTGAATCGGCGAGGGATCCGAATGGCATGACAAAAGCACCGCATAAACGGTTCCGGCGAGACCCGGCCGACGCGCTCCGCCGCGTCTGCGGGCACGCCAAACGCACCGTCTGTGTCCGGCGCTCAGCGCTTTTCCCCGAGGCTGCTGGCTGGTTGCTCGGAATATAGCAGTGGCCGAATCGGCTGCATCGGTAGAGGCGGTTAAGCACTAGTTTTCGTCGTGATTCGACGGGCCGCCCGGTGTGCGGCGGCGCACTCGACGCTTGCCGAAACCACGCGACGCTTGGCGAAATGCCTGTTTGCAGCGAATTCCGAAGGTCGCCGAATCGCCGCAATGCAACGCGTGGAAATACGCGCGAGACGTCGCTTGCGTGCGACAGCCCGCAGTGCTGTCCGTGAACGGCGTGATGTTGGCGGATGAAACCGGAGTGCTCAGACGAAGATTCAGGAACTGCCAGTCAAGATTGAAACGGCGGCGGAATTCGCCTGGAGAGTCAGGAATAAATACCGAAACGCAGGTCGAAGACGCGGGGCGTACGCGCCGCCGTAAAGGGGAAGCACCATGGGCTTGTTCGGTACACCACGAACACAACAAACATCGAACCGGACGATCGAGCTCGACTTCGTACGGGGCATTGCGATCATCGCCGTAATGGGCTTTCACTTTCACACGGTCACGACCGGTTATTCGTTTGTTAGCTGGATCGAATATCCATTGAAAAGTTTTGGCCGCGAGGGTGTCAACCTGTTCTTCACGCTGAGCGGCTTTCTAGTGGGCGGGCTGCTGCTGAAGCAATATTCGGAAGCAGGACGTATCGATGCACGGCGCTTCATCATTCGACGCATCTTCAAGATCTGGCCCGCGTATTACGTGCTGATCCTGTTCCATGTGTTCGCTGGGCGCCATCCCACCGACACCTTCCTGATCCAGAACCTGACTCACTTGCAGAACTACCTGGGCACGTCGATCAGTCAGACCTGGAGCCTGGCGGTCGAGGAACATTTCTACCTGTTCCTGCCCGCGCTACTGCTGCTTTTCGTGCGCTTCAAGGTGGGAGCGAATGCGATCATTGGCACCTTGCTGGGGATCTGCGGCATTGTCCTGATCGCGCGTTGCGCGGTGGTGTCGAACGGTGATCTGGACGCCGCGTTTTTCCAGACACAGTACCGCATAGACAGCCTGCTGTTCGGCGTGATCCTCGCCGCGTTCTACTGGATGAAACCTGAGATTTACAAGAAATTCGCCAGTCAGAAATGGCTGCTGCTCAGCATGGTGGCGGGGCTGATTGCATGGCTTGTGTTGGCCACGCCGCACTATGCGCTCGACGAAAGTATCGGCTACACGATCCAGGCTATCGGCTTCACGGCCGCGATCGTGCTCGCGATCGAATATTCGGGGTCTATCCGCCATTCGATTGCGTATCGCGCGGTGGCGTGGATTGGTGTGTATTCCTACGGCATTTATTTGTGGCATTCGCTGGCGCTCGCGCCCGCCGAAATCTTGATTCGCAAGATGGCTGCCATGCACGTTCCGTCACTTGCCGCCTGGGCGATTGTTCTGAGCGCGCAGTTTTGCATCGCGATCGTGATTGGCTATGTAACCACGCGTGCAATCGAATTCCCGTTCCTCAAGATTCGTGACGCTTTGTTCCCGGCCAAGCGCAAAGGCGAAATGGAAGTGCCCGTGGTGAGCACGCATGTGTCCTGAGCGCATTTGTTGAAACCACGTTGGCCTAAGCGCGTTTCTCCGCTTGGTTGACCGAGTTGTAGGGCGCTTGCCCGGGTGTGCCAGCTTGTTATCTGGGCACGACCCTGGAAGCACTTCCTGGAAGCACTTCATTACCGTCGCTTGGGGTGCGAAGACAGGTCGCGAATCGACGACCTTTATTACCCAAGTCGACAGGATCCGCAGTGCGGCGCCCTGTCTGAGCAGTGCTGGCTCAGACAGGCAATCCGCCGGCCCCTTTTGCGAGTGCAATACCGCCAAACAATAGCCGGGCCGCGCCACGCCGATACTGCCTTGCAGCCCGATGCTGCTACCATTCCCAGCAAAAGACAGGGGTCGAAATGAGCACAGCAATAGGTAAGTCTGGGGGGGTAATGCCAGCGCTTACCAGCATCCGTTTTCTTGCGGCCCTGACCGTGGTGTTATCGCATTTCACCGAGTTGGGCTTACTCAATTTTCCCAAGTGGTTCTTTAATTTCGTGGATGGCGGGCGTCCCGCCGTGTCCCTATTTTTCGTGCTCTCCGGTTTCATCCTGACCTATACGTACCGGAAAACGATCGGTACCGAAGGCCCGGCACGTTTTTATATCGCCCGCTTCGCCAGAATCTATCCGGTTGCGCTTCTGTCACTGGGTTTCGCGGCGCTCGTCACTGCCTATCTGCTCAATGGCGGCGACTCATCACTCATGCTCGAGTGGTACGCGTTAAAGAGTTCGGTTTATCTCTCACTCGGCGTCAGCCTGATCTGCCAACTGTTACTGCTGAACGCATGGTTTCCATTCGCCGCAATCAATCAACCCTGGAATGGGCCCTCATGGAGCATTTCCTGCGAAGCGTTCTTCTATGCGTTATTTCCGCTGCTCCTGCGCAGGCTCGAGGCAGTGAGAGTGCGGACATTGTTCGTCGTCTGCGCGGGACTCTGGATACTTCAGGGGCTGTGGATCGTGCTTCTTCAGCATGCGCTGCCAGCTAGTCGCTACGGCTTTCTCGTCGCCGAGTTCCCGGTGACGCATCTGTTCGAATTCATTGTTGGAATTTGCGCCGCGCTCAAGTTCGATGAGTTGCGCTCGCGTGGCGCCTCGCTCCACTATCACGGCGTCGCGCTGATTTCCGTGGCACTCGTTGCGATCATTGTCCTGGCAGCCTGGCGTCCGGTTTCCCCCGCCTACTATCTGGAATCGCCGTTCTTTGCCGCGCTTATCCTCGGTCTCGTCTTGTTGGAACGTCCCGTCATCGGCATTCTGAATCAACGCTGGCTCGTGCGCCTTGGTGAGGCAAGCTATTCGCTTTACCTCATTCATGTGCCGTTAGCGCATCTGGCGTTTATCGCCGGGTTCCGGCAAACGAATGGATGGATCGCGATGCTCTTCGCAATATGCTTGAGCGTCGTGATCTTTCAGTATTTTGAAGAACCAATGCGTAGGCGGATTCGCGCGAGGTTATCAACCATCGCGCCGTCTTCACGGCCGGCAGCGACGCTGCATGATCGGGCCGCATGAGGTTAGCCGGCGGTGGCACGGCGCGCTGACTGCGCCGCCGGCTCTCGACGCTTCAAATAATCGCTTGGCGCAACGTCTGCTTGAAGTGACCCAACGTGTTGCGTTCCAACAAATGCGGCCCAGCCGGCGCTGCTGCCGGCCGCTCCTCGAACACCTTGTCGAATGCGCGATTAATCGACGCAGCCGATAAATCCTCGACCACCGGCCCCAATTCTCCCGTCCGGCAAAACCATCCAATCAGCCCGTCGGCCGTGGCGACCACGGGCTTGCCGAACCGGTAAGCCTGGACCAATACGCCGCTCATGCCGTAGTGCCCTTTATAACCAAGCCAGACCACGTCGCAGGCGGAAAACAGGTCGAGTTCTTCCTCGGCGGTAATGAACCGGTCGATGAAAACCGCCGCAGGCGATAACGCACTTGCTGAAGAAAAGAACGCGCGAGTCTCGTCGTCCTGAGCCCCCGCGACAACGAGCGTCAGCGGGTCAGAGCCGACCCGCTCTGCAAGCGCGGTGACCAGTTCCTGAATGCCCTTGCGCTCGGTGATTGCACCATAGACAAGCACGTGCCTGCCAGGGCCAAGTCCCAGGCGCTGACGGGCCGCCAGTGGCTCCGTAGCCTTCGCGTCAGGGAATGGGTCGGCGAGATACTGGACCGCCGCGCTACGGCCTGCCTGATGACCCGTGCGACCCGTGCGCGCGAACCACTCGGTCAGCGTGGGGTCGATGGTCAGCAGAGTCTTTAATCCCGGCGTACGGATGGCACGCAGAAATAATTGCGTCTTGACCGCGTTCACAAGGGGCTCACGCGGCGCCTTCACGCCCACCTTGGCATGATGAAAGCTGGCCCGCATCGTAATGCCCACCCATGGCGTTGCGCCAAACGGCGAACCCGTGAACGGCAGCGAGTAAAAAAAATAATCGACGTAAGGGACCACGACCAGCGCGACTTTCCGGTTGCGGCTGGCGATCTCGAATGCCTGCTTGAAATCGCGAAAAAACCGCACATAGCTGACCCTCGCCAAGCCGCGGCGGCCGTGTCGCAGCGGCTCGACAAACTGGATCTGCAACTCAGGCTTGTTCTCCTGCGCGATGCGCGTGGCGAGCGAGTGCCCCGCGTTCGCCGGGTCGGTCACTATCACGCACCGATACCCCGCCTCCATGTAAGCCGCTGCCGCCCACTCGGCATAACGCCAGCGATGCCCGGTGAAATTCGGTTCGACGATCAGCACGGTGTCGAGCGTGTCATTGGCCATAGTCATTGTTTTTTTAAAAGCGTACAAAAAGGGCGTGGCATCGGGCCGCAATGTGCAAAAAGTTCACGTGAAACAGCCGGATCGGACTGGGCGCCGCCCAGGCGCGCCACACCAAACATCAGTCGATAACGACAACACTAGCATTGCTGCAGGCTGCGCAACCGCCAAAGTCAGGGTATTCCTCTGGCGAAAAAAGACAGTGATCCAGCACACACGAGGGCCGATATCGACTACGAGATGGCGCACGGCACAGGGCGCGCCACGTTACCGTTGCGGAAACCTTGGGGTTACATCGTTCATGCAAAGTCACGTCTCGCGGGCAATCCGTTTGCCACGCTCCAACTACAAAAAATCGTCCCGACGCAAGGAATGTCTGTGAGAGCAGTTCGCTTACCATTTTCCACCGCGAGCGTGCGTTTCGACCAGGACGCCGCCATCTGGGTCTTGTTGCAACAAATCGTGGTGCGGGGCTTCGTTGCGATCAAGTTCCTGGCGATCGGCCGGATTCTCGGGCCCTCCGCAATCGGCAGCGTCAGCGTGGCGTTGCTGGCGGTGGCTATCGCTGAAGCGCTGAGCGACACCGGCCTCGCACAAGCCGTCGTGCAGGGCCGCGAAACGCCGAACCGCTCGCAACTGGGCGCGGTGTGGACCACGCTGGCTTCGCGCGGCGGATTGATCGCGGTGCTGATCGTGTGCGCCGCACCGTTGATGAACCAGCAGTTTCATCTCGGCGGCTCGCTGCTGCTGTTGCAACTCGCGGCGTTGTTGCCGCTGATTCGCGGCGTGGCGTCGCCGGCGTATTACATCGTCACGCGCGAGCGCGGATTCATGCGCATCGCGGGCGTGGAGATGTCGTCGGCCTTCCTGGATTGCGCGATCGGGCTGTCCTTCGCGCTTGCCGGCGCAGGCGCTTATTCGGTACTGCTCGGCATGGTGGCGGGAGAATCACTGAAGACGGTCCTGACCTGGACCACCATGTCGCCGCGCCCGCCGTTGCGGCTGTCGTGGAGGGGTATTGGCCATTACGTGAATTTCAGCCGCTGGATCTGGGCGGGCAGCGTGGTGAACCTGCTGCTGAATCAGTTCGACAAGGTGATCGTGGCAAAGCTGCTCGGGCCGGCTCAATTGGGCGCGTACCAGATGTCCTCGAAGCTCGCCCAGATGCTGCTTGCTGACGCCGCCATTGCGATGTCGCAATACCTGTTTCCGACGTTCTCCGCGCATCACCGCAAGGATGCGGATTTCGCGGCACGGTTGTTCCGCCGTTATCTTGCGCTGATCGCGGGCGGTCTTGTGGTGCTGGTGATCATCTTGCGCCTCGTCGCCGAACCGCTGTTCCAGATCGTGCTGGGAACCGCGTGGCTGCCCGCTGTGCCGCTTTTCAGGATCTTCGTGGTCAACATGGCGATTGGTGCAATGATCGCCGTGCTGGTGTCGTATTTGCGTGCTGTGGGCTTGCCGAAGGTCGCCACGCACGCGTCCATTATCCAGGCCGTGGTGCTGCTGGTCACGGTGCCGTTCGCCACCCATTTATGGGGCGTCACGGGCATTGCCTGGGCGATGACGGTCGGCCTCGGTGCAGCCGCCGGCTGGATGCTGTTTCGAATTGCCAGGGAGGCGTGATGCGCATCCTTCATCTTGTTCTCGCCCCGCGCCTCTCAGGGGCGGAAGTGCTGGCCAAGGACCTCGCGATTCATCAGCAGAGGAGTGGCGAAGTTGTTGGCATCACGTCGCTGCGGCCCCAACACGACGACTTCGTCACGCTGCGCCAGGAACTCGATGCCAACGGTGTGGAGTGCATGTTTCCCCGCGGATTCCACGGCCCGCTAGGCAAGCTGTGGCATTTGTACCAGGCGGTCCACCACTATCGCCCGGACGTGGTGTTTGCCCACGCGACCATTCCCGCTTTCTACGTGCGCGCACTGCCCATATCGGCACCCGTGGTGTACGTGATGCATTCCGCGACCAACGACTTCGAGCGCGGTTTGTTCCGGCGCATCGAGCGCGTGTTGTCGCGGCGGGCGCGGGCGGTGATCGGGGTATCGCCGACGAATCTCGACGATTATGTGGCCGCCGTTGGACGGCATCCGTCGATGCAGCTCATTCCAAACGGCGTGGACGTGGCGCGCTTCTCGCCCGGGCTGGATGCCGATCTTGCCAATGACCATTCGCAGATCGTGCAGATCGGGCGTTACACGTCGGTGAAGAACCAGTTGCAGACGGTGCATGCGTTCAAGGAGGTCGCGCAGCAGGTGCCGCTCGCGCGATTGCTGCTGGTCGGAGTGGTCGAAGATCCGGCGTATTTCACGGCGGTGAAGGATCTCGTGGCGAAGCTTGGGCTCGAGCAGCAGGTCACGGTGGAAGGACCACGTTCGGATATCTCCGACATCCTCTTCAAGGCCAGCGTGTTCGCGATGCCGTCGCGTTCTGAAGGTCACAGCATCGCGTTCCTGGAGGCGCTAGCGTCGGGCGTGCCGATTGTCGCCAGCGACATCCGGCCGTTCAGTTTCGCGGTGGATTTTCCGGCTGTGCATCTTCTGGATCCGGAGGACATCTCGGCCTATGCGAGCGCGCTGGTCGCCGCGTTGGGAGAAGGGCGGGCGCAGCGGCCGCTAGGCGGCCTTACGTTGGCCGATACCGCCGAACGTTATCTGGCAGTCGCGCGGCAGGTCACCGGCGGCATGGCGGGTGCGCCGGCTTGAGCGTCAGGGTTGATCCAGAGTCAAAGCGCGATAAAAAACGCCAGCTGTTCAAGCTGGCGTTCTGGTTTTTTCAGACGTTGAATCTTCAGCGTCAATGAAACAGCTTGGTCGCCTGGACCAGGGTGTTGATCACGCCCCATGTAAGCGGCACGATTGCGTAGATCCAGAACACGCCGAGCAGCAGCTTGTTGGACGGACGCGCGTCGAGCTCGCCGTTCGGGTTGGTATGGGTGTTCATTGCATTCTCCGAGCTAGAGTAGGGTCAGTGGATTCAGCCGGTGGACTCAATCCGCCGCGAGTGCGGACGCGCTCATGTGATGTTTCTCATGCACGCGCTTCACCAGCAAGTTGCAGATGAAACCGATCACCAGCAGCCCCGCCATGATATGCAGCGTCGTGGTGTAAGCCTCGGCCTTGACCACGCCATGCGCCACTTCATACGCGCGAATGTAGTTCACCAGCACCGGACCGGCGATACCGGCTGCCGCCCACGCGGTCAGCAGGCGTCCATGAATGCCGCCCACGAACTTCGTGCCGAACATATCGGCGAGATACGCCGGGACGGTCGCGAAGCCACCGCCGTACATGGACAGGATCACGCAATACGAGAGCACGAAGAGCGCCACGTTGCCGCTCTGCGCAAATTGCGGCACCAGCAGATACAACACCGCACCGAGCGCGAAGAAGACAAAGTAGGTGTTCTTGCGTCCGATCCAGTCCGACGCCGATGCCCACACGAAACGCCCACCCATGTTGAAGAGCGAAAGCAGGCCCACGAAACCAGCCGCGGCAGCCGCCGTGATCGATGCCTTGAAGCTCTCCTGGATCATCACCGACGCCTGGCCCAGCACACCGATCCCGGCCGTCACGTTAAGGAACAGCACCAGCCAGATCAGGTAGAACTGCGGCGTCTTCAACGCCTGGTCGATATGCACGTGATTGCGCGTGATCATCTTGTTGCCGTTGGTCACCGGCGGCGTCCAGCCCGCCGACGTCCAGTTCGGACGCGGGACGCGGATAGCGAGCGCACCGATCGACATCGAGATGAAATAGACAATGCCCAGCACCACGAAGGTCTCGGTCACGCCGTTGCTCGTCGCGCTCTTGAAGTGGTTCATCAGTGCGACCGAAGCCGGGGCCGCGATCATCGCACCGCCGCCGAAGCCCATGATCGCCATGCCGGTTGCCATGCCGCGCCGGTCAGGAAACCAGCGGATCAGCGTGGACACCGGTGAGACATAACCCAGCCCCAGCCCAATCCCGCCAATCACGCCGTAGCCGAGGTAGACCAGCACGATCTGATGCAGATGCACGCCGAGCGCCGCCACCAGGAAACCACCGCCGAAGCAGCAGGCCGCCGTGAACATGGTGCGCCGCGGGCCGACCTTCTCCAGCCATTTGCCGGCGAATGCCGCCGACAACCCGAGAAACACGATGGCCAGCGAAAAGATCCAGCCAAGCGTGGTCAGCGACCAGTCGTCAGGGGCCGATTCCGTGATTCCGATTACCCGCGTGAGCGGCGCGTTGAACACGGAAAACGCGTAAGCCTGGCCTATACACAGATGCACCGCCAGCGCGGCGGGCGGAACCATCCAGCGCGAAAATCCAGGTTTTGCGACGGTTGCTTCTTTAGAAAAAAATCCGGGTGAACCGGTAATTGGGCTGCCGGTGTGCGAGCTCATTGTGGGTCTCCAATCTGGTTTATTTGCGCTGTTTATCGTTTGCTTTTTTTATAGACGAACTTCAATAGGCTCTTGGCAGCGCTGCCGAAAAGCCACTCAATCGTCAAAGCGTGGTATTTACGAGTAAGGGGAAAAACGGAGGTGAATATATGATGTTTCTTTTCATAAAGTTACCCTGCTGATGCATCTATACAACGATAGTTAAGGGACCAGATAGTTGCAATAGGATATGTTCAGACATAAGCAATTGTACCAATAGGGCAACCCTTGCTTTGACCCACTTGGTCGTTCTGAATGAGTAAAAACAGGAATTTTCAATAGCCTTCAGGTAATCACGGGTAATAAGTTCTATAGCATTTGCTTTCCTGCGAGATAAGCCAGACTCACTAATGCGATAGATTAATTCGCATTTCCCCGAGGAATTCCGTTGTTGCGGTGCGCATTGAAGATGGATCGAGCCGGTGAAAAACTTCAGTAAGGCGGCGGGGACGCGAGTGTGCAGACGGGATGCCGTGCGTCGGCCGTCCGACCCTTTCAGCAAGTCTTTGCTACATGGCTTTCGTCGCCTAACCTGTACGAACACTCGCGTTTTGGACCAGATTCTGATCAATTTCCTCGCCGTTTCATACGATCAATCGAAGCTTGAAGAAAACATCGAGATGTCGCATGAAGGGCGCAGGATTCGCACGGCAAAGGCACGGCAAGCCTTCGCCACTCCCCACGCGTGGCGCCAACGCCCTAGGTGACGGGCGGCAGACGTAGCGCGTTATCTCACCTTAAGGAGCACGTTCGATGGACACGATCAAGACGAAGGACGGCACGGAGATTTTCTACAAGGACTGGGGTTCGGGCAAAACAGTGGTGTTTTCGCATGGATGGCCGCTGAATGCAGACGCGTGGGATTCGCAGATGCTGTTCATGGTCCAGAAAGGCTACCGGGTCATAGCACATGACCGGCGTGGACATGGGCGTTCCGGCCAGCCGGGCCAAGGCAACGACATGGACACCTACGCCGACGATCTCGCCGCTGTGCTCGACGCTTTGGACGTGAAGGATGCCATGCTCGTGGGCCATTCCACGGGCGGTGGTGAGGTCGCGCGTTATATCGGGCGCCATGGGACTGGGCGGGTATCGAAGGCCGTGCTGATCGGAGCCGTGCCGCCGGTGATGGTGAAGACGCAAGCGAACCCGGGTGGCTTGCCGAAGGATGTATTCGATGGAATCCGCGCAGGCGTGGCGGGCGATCGCTCGCAGTTCTACAAGGATCTGGCACTGCCGTTCTTCGGCTACAACCGCGACAACGCCAAGAAATCTCAGGGCGTGATCGACACGTTCTGGGCGCAGGGAATGTTGGGCGGGATACTGGGGCACTACTTGTGTATCAAGGAATTTTCGGAGGTCGACTACACGGAAGACCTGAAGAAATTCGATGTCCCAACCTTGATCCTGCACGGCGACGACGACCAGATCGTGCCGATCGATGCAGCGGGAAGACTGTCAGCGAAGATCGTCAAGAACGCGACGCTCAAGGTGTATCCGGGCGGCGCGCACGGCATGTGCGTGGTCGAGGCTGACAAGGTGAACGCGGACTTGCTTGAGTTTGCATCGAGCTAAAACGAAGGAACGCGCCGGCCGAGCAGACTGCCGGCGCTCGAACCGCTACTTCTTCACCGGATGAGCCCGCCGGAACACCATCCATCGTGGTGATTTAAACCTGACGATGCTGACGTACAGCCATACGTAGGTGATCGCAAACACCACGACAAAGCAGAACAAGTGCAGCGTGTGCCGCCAGAACAGCGTGGCGGGAATCACGGCAACCAGACACAGCAGCCACAGATACGGCGATGTCAGCGAATTGCGCCGCGTGATCTCGCGCGCGTTCTGCGCACCGACGGCCCAGCGCATGAGGCGCTTGTACACCAGCATATGCAGATGCACGCCATCGGGAATCCCGGGGGAGATCCCGCGAATAAACTTCTTCCGATAGATCGAGAAACACGTCTCGAAGATCGGGTACATGAACAGCAGCACCGGGAACCACGCTGAGACATCGCGATTGCGCATCACGAGCATGATGGACAGCTCGGCGAGCATGAAGCCGATGAAATAAGCGCCGCCATCGCCGAGAAAGATCAGCCCGGCGGGAAAATTCCAGATGAAAAAGCCCATTACCGCACCCATCATGATCAGCGATGCGGACAACACCACCGGGTCGTGAACCTGGAACGCCACGTACGCGAGCGACGCAAACATCATGAACGCGACCATGGATGCGAGCCCATTGAAGCCGTCGATGATATTGATCGCGTTGGCTAACGCCGCCACAGCAACTACGGTCACGAGACACGAGATGACCCCGTAGGTCAGCAGGAAGTCCAGCGGCGGAACGCTGATACGCGTCACAGCAATCCCCAGCAGGAAGTAAGCAAGCGCGGCCGCGGCCATCGTGCAAACCAGCCGTATGACCGGCGTGACCTGCTTGGTCAGGTCCTCGACGAGTCCGGAGAAAAAAGCAGGCATTCCGCAAGCAACAATGGCGAGAATTCCGCTCGATACGACCGGATAGGTCCATCGAAGCTGCACGGCCGACACAGTGAGTCCGACCAAAATTCCGATCCCGCCAACACGAGGCACGGACCGCGCGTGAAACTTCTGCACGCCGGCAAAATCGCTATCGCCGGAAAGGCCTTCGTGCAAATGGGCAAACCGCACGATCAGCAGCGTGACGAATAGCGAAACGAGAAAACCGAGCGCAAAACTGAGCATGAAAAATAACCGCTAAAAAGAACGCGTCAGGCGGGGCCTGAATAAAGACCAGGCCGCGCCTGAACTAAAACGTCAGGCAAAACCCCTGGGGTTCTGCGACTGCCAGCGCCAGTGATCGGCGCACATCCGCTCGATGCCATGTTCCGCTTGCCAGCCAAGCAGCTTTGCAGCGGCGGCCGGATCGGCGAAACACTCGGCGATGTCCCCCGGACGGCGGGCGACGAGCTCATAGGGCACGGGCTTGCCCGACGCCGCTTCGAACGCCTTCACCACATCCAGCACGCTGTAACCCGTGCCCGTACCCAGGTTCACGACAAAGCTGCTATCAAGCGATTCCAGCGCATCGAGCGCCTTGATGTGACCACGCGCCAGATCGACCACATGGATGTAATCGCGCACGCCGGTGCCGTCATGGGTCGCGTAATCGCTGCCGAAAATACGCAGGCGTTCCAGCTTGCCCACGGCCACTTGCGCCACATACGGCATCAGGTTGTTCGGCACGCCCGCCGGATCTTCGCCGATCAAGCCGCTCTCATGCGCGCCGACCGGATTGAAGTACCGCAACGTCGCGATGCGCCAGGCGGGATCCGAGATTTCCAGATCGCGCAAAACCTGCTCGGCAATGAGCTTCGATTGCCCGTAGGGGTTCGTTGCCGACAGCGGGAACGTTTCGTCGATAGGCACGCTTTTCGGCACGCCATACACCGTTGCCGACGAACTGAAGACGATTTTCTTTACGTCACGCGCGCGCATGGTGTCGAGCAGCACGAGCAGGCTGTCCATGTTGTTGCGGTAATACTCGATCGGTTTCGCTACCGATTCGCCCACTGATTTCAACGCGGCGAAATGGATCGCGCCGGTGATGGCGTGTTCATCGAAAATGCGGGCGAGGGCGGTTTCATCGCGGGCATCGGCTTCATAGAATGCCAGCCTCTTGCCCGTAATCTGCTCGACACGTTTGAGCGACTCCGAGTTGCTGTTCACGAGGTTGTCGATCACGACGACGCCGTAACCAACGTTCAGCAATTCGACGCAAGTATGCGAGCCGATAAAACCGGCGCCGCCCGTCACGAGGATCGTGCCCTTCGCGCTTGTGTGACCAGTCATGAATAACGCTCCCGGAGGGTGATTTAGAGTGAAACGCCGGTAACCGCGCGTATTGTGCCTTTATAACGATCGACGACTGCGTTTTCGTCGAATTCGCGCGCCACCTTGGCGCGGCCGGCCACGCCCATGTCGGCACGCGCTTCGTAGCTTGAAAGCAGCAAACGTTCGAGCTGCTGCGCGAGGCTGTCGGCGCTTTTTACGTCGCACAGCAGGCCCGTTACGCCGTTTTCGACGACTTCGCGGCAGCCGGGGACATCGGTGGCGACAATCGGGCGTCCCATCGCCGACGCCTCCATCAAGGTCCGCGGCACGCCTTCGCGATACGACGGCAGCACTACGCAATCCGCGTTGCCGATAAACGCGCGGACGTCTTGCGCCTCGCCGAGGTAATCGATGACCCCTTCCCGCTGCCAGGCCTGGACTTCATCGAGCGTGATGGCGCTGGGGTTGTCGACGCCCACGGGCCCGAGCAACTGGAACCGCGCGTACGGATATTTTTCGCGCAGCCGGCGGGCTGCATCGACGTATTCCGCGACGCCTTTATCCCACAGCAGACGGCCAATTAAAATGAAAAAAAAGCCTTCCGTCTGCGGGTTGGCACGCGGTAGCGGCTGGAAAGCGTAATCGCCGAGATCGACGCCTTCGCCGTGCAGCAGTCGCGCGCGCTCCGGATGAACCAGCAGGTCCTGGTCGATGAACGCCTGCCGGTCGTCCTGATTCAGGAACCATACTTCGCGCGGAAACCGGAACGCAAAACGGTAAAGCCGCTTCGCTACACTTGCCGTCCGGCTCTTCTGGATGAAGACATAACCCAGCCCGGTAGTGACCGCGATGGACGGTACACCCGCGAGTTTCGCCGCGATGGAGCCGTAGATGTTCGGTTTGATCGTGTAGTGAAACACCATGTGCGGCCGGGTGGCCCGGTACTCGCGAACCAGCGCGGCGAGGGTCTTCAGGTCATCGCGGGGATTGGTGCCTTTCGACGCTACCGGCAGCTCCACGCACCGGCAGCCCATTGCCTCGAGCGGTGCGAAAGTCCGGTCGCGCGGCGCGATCACGGAAACGTCCACGCCGCGTTCTATCAGCATCCGCAGCAAGCCGCGCCGATAGGTGTAGATCGCCCACGCAGTGTTGCAGACGAGGGCAATGCGAAGGCGGGATTTCTCTGCGTTCATTCGATCGGTTTTAAATACGGTAGGTCAGGCGCTGGACGAAGGTTCAAATAAAGGCTTGAAGCAACGGCTTACATCATGCGTGAAGCAAGCGCGTTTTCAACGCGCGCACCGCGCCGTAAGGCAGCATCAGATGCACGATATTTTTCGCTACGCCGAGCCAGTCGGGCAGGTTCGTCAGGCGCATGTATTTCAATTGCAGCCGCAGCGTGGAGAGCGTTTGGGTACGGCGTTTCGTCGCGCTGATGCCGTGCTCGTTCAGTTCGTAATACACGCCGAATTCCGGCAGGTTTGCGCAGTCGTGGCGTTGCATCAGGCGCAGGAACAGGTCGAGGTCCTCAGCCGCGCGATACTCCGCGCGGTAGTTGCCGGCTTCCATCACGGCGGTGACGCGAAGCATCATCGTCGGATGGGAGAAGCATGAGCGCAGCAGCATGACGCGGCGGATCGCGGCCGGGCCGGCGGGGGGGCGAAGATCGAACAGCGGTGCGCCTTCCATGCTTACCACGTGCGTCCACATGCCGAGCGCCGCCGTTTCCGCATGCGCCTCCATATAAGCGCGCTGCTTTTCCAGCCGATACGGCGTCGCCAGATCGCCCGCATCGATGCGCGCCGCGTACTTGACGCCCCGTTCCGCCAGCGCGGCCACGCCCGTCTGTAACGCAAGCTCGATCCCGCCATTGCGCGGCATCCGCAGCACATCGATCGAGAGGTTCGCAACCGGCGGCGCGACGATGGGCGGCAGGCTGCCGTCATCGACGATCAGCACGCGCACCGGCGCGCGCTCGCAGAACGATGCGAGCGTGCGGTCAAGGTCGTGCTGGGCGTTGAACACCGGGATCAGCACGGCGACGTCGTCGAGCGTCGGAGGTGACATGGACGTGGTGGGCATGGTGGCCGAGGTGGATGAAAAAGCCGTCATACCTGCAGCCTGAAGCGGATGTAGTAGAAATTAACCGATGCCGCCGCGAGATAGCCTGCCGCCAGCCCGATCAGCGCGCCGTAGCTGCCCAGGCGCGGAATGGCGATCAGGTTCACCACGAAAGCCACTGCCAGCGCCAGCAGCCACTTGGCGAGCAACACGAATTTCGCCTGGTATTTAAGCACGACTAGGTTCCCGATCGCTTCGATACCCGCCGGCACCGAAAGCCACACGGCCCAGCGAAAAATGCTGATGGAGTCGGTATAAGCCGGTCCGAACACGCGCGAGATGATGAAACCCGCGAGCAGGTCCAGCACGATCGCGCCGCCGATCATCAGCGCGGCCGTCATGGCGATCAACCGGCCGACGTTGCGCTTCAGTTGCACTGCATCGTGCACGCGATACACGAATGCCGGCGCGATCGTCTGCGCGAGCATCAGCGCGAGCGTGATCCAGTTTTCGTTGAGTTGCTGCGCGGCGGAATAACGGCCGAGGTCGGCGAACGAAATGTGGCGTTCGAGCATGAGCCGGTCCAGCTTCAGGAACAGGTACATACAAATGAGGCCGAGCCAGAACACCGTGCCGGCGCTGGCGAAGTGACGCAACAGCGAGCGGTCGATGTGCCAGCCGAGTTTGCCGCCGTGTCGATGTATGTAGTACAGCATCAAGACGCCGCCGATGACCGCCGCTTCCAGCGCCCACAGCCAGCCGAAGCGCGCCGGGCTTGCCGCTGCGCGCACGAGCAGGTACACGAGTGCCGCTTTGGCGACCGCCGTGAGCATGCTGGTCAGCAATTGCGGCTTGCTGTACGTCATGCTTTGCAGCCACGCATTGATTACACCGACGAACGGCTCGCGGAACAGCATGGTCACGGCGAGGCCGGCGAGCATGGCGCCGACGAGGGGATCGGTGAAACCCGTTGCAATGCCAATCCCCGTCAGGAGCCAAGTCACCAGCAGCGCGGCCGCGGATACACCCATGCGCAACACGAACGCGCTGCCGAGCACCGTGCCAAGCTGGCCTGGTGGGCGATTCACGATGGTCGGCACGAGGATTTCGGCGCCGCATACCCAGGTGATGGGCGAGAGCACGAGCAGCAGCGTGTTGGCGTATTGCCATTTGCCGAAGACATCCGGACCAAAGTAGCGCGCGAGCAGCCCGCTGATGGCAATGGCGACCGCGATCTGCGTGAGGCGTTCGAGACCGAGCCAGACGATGTTCGCCAGCGCCTTGGTAACGTCGGGGTTCTTGATCCGTTTCAGCATCCGCGGGCGGCGCCTGACGTTGCGGTGGCTGTCGTGGCCGTTGTCTTGGCTATTGCAGTGGCCATTGCAGTGGCCATAATAGGCATGGCACTTGCGGTAAGACAGCCGCCCGGGCTTGCTGCGATCCTTGCAGACATGCTGTCGGGAGCCGTCAACCACCATGCGGTTTCCCGCCATTCGATGTCACGTTTGTACTTCGCGGTGAAAAAGCGTCCGGGCATTGGATTAGAATATTTGCGCAGGTCCGCGCGGAAAGACTGCGATTATAGGTGCGAACAGTGTGCGCAACCGCGTGGTTGACGCGTGGTCGACACTCGCTGAGGGGGGCTCGAAAGGGTGACAGCGGGTTCGAGGCCACGCGATACGAATTTCTTTCGTTATTTTTTCGCCTTTCGTCCGGTATTGTTTCTGGCCGTTCGTGCGTTGGCCGAGTCAGGTTGTGAGTCAGGTCGTGATTGTTGGCCGCATGTCTGTATCAAGGGGTCTCCATGACCCGGGACGCTTCGGGATGCCCCGGAACCATTTAAATTATTAGTCAGGTAGCCATTCCATGAGCCAGTCACCGCAAGTATCAGTTACACAGTCCATTTTCAAGGCTTACGACATTCGCGGGATCGTGGGCAAAACCGTCGATGCCGGCGTCGCGCGCAGCATTGGCCGCGCGTTTGGCAGCGAGATCCGTGCCCAGGGTGGCGACTCGGTCGTCGTAGCCCGTGATGGCCGTCTGTCGGGTCCAGAACTTGTTGGCGCGCTTGCTGACGGTTTGCGTGAAGCCGGCGTGGACGTGGTCGACCTTGGCATGGTGCCTACGCCCGTCGGTTATTTCGGCGCCAGCGTGCCGCTCGCGCTGCCTTCGGGTGAGCGGCGAGTGGACTCGTGCATTGTGGTGACGGGCAGTCACAATCCGCCCGACTACAACGGCTTCAAGATGGTGTTGCGCGGCGCCGCGATCTATGGCGACCAGATCCAGGCGTTGTATCAGCGCATTGTGAATGACGATTTCACGAGCGGTGCGGGCACGTACACCGAATACGATATCCAGCAGGTCTATCTTGACCGGATTGTCAGCGACATCAAGCCTGTGCGCCCGATGAAGATCGTGATCGATGCGGGTAACGGCGTGGCTGGCGAACTTGCGCCGCGTCTGTTCAAGGCGTTGGGTTGCGAGCTGGTGGAGTTGTTCACGGATATTGACGGGACGTTCCCGAATCACCATCCCGATCCGGCGCATGCGGAAAACCTGCAGGATGTGATCAAGGCGTTGAAGGAGACGGATGCGGAAATCGGTTTTGCCTTCGATGGCGACGGTGATCGTCTGGGTGTGGTTACGAAGGACGGCCAGATCATTTATCCGGATCGTCAGTTGATGTTGTTTGCGCAGGAAGTGTTGTCGCGCAACAAGGGCGGGCAGATCATTTATGACGTGAAGTGCACGCGGAACCTGGCTAAATGGGTACGGGACCAGGGTGGCGAGCCGGTGATGTGGAAGACGGGTCACTCGCTGGTCAAGGCGAAGCTGCGTGAAACGGGTGCGCCGTTGGCGGGTGAGATGAGCGGTCACGTGTTTTTCAAGGATCGCTGGTATGGCTTTGATGATGGCCTTTATACCGGTGCGCGGCTGCTTGAAATCTTGTCGCGGGTGGCTGATCCGAGCAAGCTGCTCAATGATTTGCCGAACTCGTTGTCTACGCCGGAGTTGCAGCTGAAGCTGAATGAGGGTGAGAATTTTGAGTTGATTGCGAAGATGCAGAAGAACGCGAAGTTCACCGGTGCGGACGATGTGCTGACTATTGACGGGCTGCGGGTGGAATATCCGGATGGTTTCGGGCTCGCGCGGTCGTCAAATACCACGCCGGTGGTGGTTATGCGGTTTGAGGCTGACAGCGAGGACGCGCTGAAGCGTATTCAGGAAGATTTTCGGCGGGTCATTTTGGCGGAGAAGGCTGACGCCAATTTGCCATTCTGAGGTCGTTCGCACTTGGGGGTGGGGGTGGGGCTTCCGGGGCTGGTGGTCGGGGTTGGTGTCCGGTTGCCAGGTTTCGGGGTTAGCTGTCGGGGTCGATGCCGGGGTGCCAGGTTCCTGCGTTAGCGGTCGGAGTCAGTGCCGGGGTGCCAGGTTCCAGCGTTAGCGGTCGGAGTCAATGCCGGGGTGCTGCTTTCAGCCTTAGCGGTCTGCCTGAGTCGGCTTATTTCTTTAGCACTGTTAGCCACTGTGCGTGGCGGCACGTCATTTCTTTGTCCAAAGCGACAAAGAAACGAAGCAAAGAAAACGCTTTCAAACCACGCTACCCTAAGTGTCCACAGCGTGCAGTTCCCATTCATAGGTGCCCCAAAAGCACGGTGCTCGCCAGAGCCACCGATGTTTGAAACCCTCCTTCTCGCGAATCCTGACATAGACACGCTTCGCCACCAGTGCTCTCGGGCAAGCACTATTTG
>NZ_MTHB01000046.1 GCF_002220365.1 Caballeronia sordidicola
CCGGGGTAACCGAGAATGTCTTTGCGGTAAACCTTCGTCTTGCCATCGCTCTGAGCGGCAGCTGTCGGCGCCTCCATAAGCGACACCAACTGTCTTCGCAGTGCAGGCTTGGTCTTCATGTCCGCCCGATTCATGAGATGCATATACAGCGAATAGAATGTGATCGATCGCCCTTGCCCGGTTTCCGTCTCGTGCTTAAGCAAGACAAAACCCGTGTCATGACCTTCCAACGAATCTGAAGCAACTCGGTATGCCACAACCGTGCCATCGGCGATTGCGCGAACAGGTTCATTGACAAGCTTGGGTGTCAGGTGAACGCCTCCATGCCATCGACGATCGCGACTTATCGGATAAATGCCATGCGGGGACTCGTAATCGTCAAGCACGGAAATTTCGCTTAGCGCGGCTTGCTCGTAGCTGTCTGCACTGCCATTGGCTGACCCTGGCAGGAAAGGAAAACTGATCAACATGGTTATAGGCCTGTGGTCACACGGAGAACGGAAGCTTGTCGTTGTACTCAAACTCGCTTTTCGGCAAATGCGGCGCCGGATACTTCATGCTCGTCGCCGACGGCTTATCCCACGAAGCGCACTTCTCCAGAATGTCCCCCTGCGTCGCGTTCACAATGCCCTCGGCGGTGTAACGGCTGTATGAGCCGCCCGCACCAATCCACACTTCCTTTTCCGCTGAAATGACAATCTTCCCTTCCACGCTGACAATCTTGAGGTCCTTCAGCGCAGTCAAAAGCATTTCGTCCCGCTGCGCCTGGATCTCGACTTTGCCGCTGGCAGCAAAGAGCTTGATACCCAGCTTTTGCGCAAAAAACGATATCGCCTCGCCGGCCGCGACGGTGAATTTCTTGAGCACACCAATGTCAGCGCTTCCACTAGCTGTCGCCATCAGATTGCCTTGTGCTGCTAATTGCAGGTGGTGACCACTCGTGAGCGCAACGCCTGCCGGCGCGCTGGCGAGCAGTACCGCTTGCTGCAACTTATCCAGCCTCTGCTCCAGAAACTGCCGTTGCTTTTCAACCTCCGCCACATGGGCCTGCGCTATCTGAGCAGCGTCTGCCAAGGCCTTCATTTGCGCAACCGCCGCGTCGAGTTGTGTCCTCGCCTCGGCCATGTCGAGTTGCTGACCGTTTGCCTTCGGCTGCGCCTCAGCAGAAATCAGAACCCCCATTCCTCCTCTCAAAGCCACATGCTCATCCGAGCGAAGCTCACCACCGAGCCCTCGCTTCTCCCTCTGGTCATTCACCATATGACCCAGGTTCAACTGACTCGCCTGAGACGGTGTCGTCAGATGAACGTGTTCGGTTCCCTCGCGGTCCTCCATCCGCATCTCATTACCACCAGCAGTACGAAGGATGTTGCGAGTGTTGTTCTCGTTATTGACGTGGTCCTGATGCTGACTATCGTGCATTGCGCCAATAATGATGGGCCGATTCGGATCCCCATCCGTAAAAATAACGGCCACCTCCGTCCCGTCGATCAACGGAAAGTGATGTCCATAGTCTCTCCCCGCGTACGGTTTCGCCAACCGAACTGGCCGGCTGGTACCACCCGGACTCCATTCATCGAGATCGAACGGTGACTTGATCCTGTACCCGCTCTGTGGCGTCATGTACGCGTACTTGTAGTTATCGGGCGACATGACCCGCGCCGGCAAAATTCCGGTGATGCGTGGCTTGGCAGCAGGATCCACCATCGACCGATAGATACGATCCGACGGAATCGCCGTAAACTTGCAGGTATAGGCTTCCTTGCGGGACGCCTTGTGCTCGACACGCGTGATCATCAATCCATGTTCAGCGTTGTCCAGCTCGCGGTTCGTAAAGCGAAAGACAGCGCCGGGCGTCATGCCGATCACATTGCCGGTCCCTTCAAAGATCACCTGCTGGGCCAATTCAGCCTGATGCCTCAAGGTCGCGACGCGTTTGCCAGCATCGGGCGTGGTGTAATGCTCGCCCCAGCGGTACTGATTGCCGACAGTAGTTTCATCGTCCCGCGCAGTATTCACTTGCGTGAGCAGCGCAACGCCCGCAGTCCGATGGTTATAGTCATCGACCGTAATCGATTGCGCCACGCGCTTGCGGCGCTCGACCAGTGTCATCACTGAGTCCGCACCCCGGCTGGCAAAACCGCCTTCCTCGCGATACGGCGCCGAGAGTTTCGGATCACGCGCGTACGCATCGAGGTCGTCCCCAAACACAATGACTTCGTGCTCAGGCGTCTGTTCGAAACGAAACCAAATGCCCTCTTCAGCAGCAATGCGCTGGATAAACGCCAGCGCCGATTCGGCATACTGCGTAATGTATTCATGGGTCTCGTACTCGGCTCTAAGCTGGAACTTGAAATCAACGGCGGTGTTACCGTAATGCCGCAACACCGATTCGATAACAGCCGGCACGGTCTGATTCTGAAACAACCTGCTCCCAACCTCGGAACCAAGATCGGACAAACGCGGCACAAGCGTCAAGCTGTACCGGGTTTCATCGGCTGATGAACTCAATTCGTCGAATTCGGTAACGATTCCACTGATCAGCCGCTCGGGTGGCTTCACCAGGCGCGCGGCCAATTCCGCCGGCAATCCCGCGTTGGGATCCACCGGTTCAACAACAAACTTGGCTCGTTTACCGAGAACGTCTGCAATCGGAAGTCCCGCGCGGGCACAGGTGAACTCGATCACGAACCAATATGGCTTGCTGATATTTTCCTCGCCCTTGAAAGACAGCACGGAGAACGCAGCGGGTTGCTTCGAGATGCGCAGGCTATACGCTTGCGTAGGCAGAACTATTGTTCCCATCGATGGGAGTCTCCTGTTGGCCGATATGTCTTTGCAAGACATCGGCTGATTAATGAGGCGTGTTGTTCGCAGTTACGCCGACCCGCTCTTATCCCTCGGCATCTGCGAAACCATGGAAAGGCCGACATCCATCCCTTCCACCTGAAAATGCGGAACGACAAAAAGCCTGACGCGAAAGAACCCCGGGTTGTCCTCGATATCTTCCACCGTCACTTCCGCTTGACGCAGCGGATGCGCGGCCTGAAGGTCATCGGTGGGATCGGTCATCTCGGTGACAAGCGTCTTGATCCAGTTATTGAGTTCGACTTCAAGCAGACGTCTGTCCTTGGTCGTACCAATGTTTTCGCGCTGGATCAATTTCAGGTGATGTGCAATGCGTGAGAGCAGAAATATGTAAGGCAGGCGTGCGTTGATCCGGCCGTTAGCAGTGGCTTCCGGCGTGGTGTAAAGCGTGGGCTTCTGCACAGAATTTGCGGAGAAGAAACAAGCGAAATCGTGGTTCTCGAAGAACGACAATGGCATGAAACCCAGATTCGCGAACTCGAATTCCCGCGTTTCAGGGATCAACACCTCGGCTGAAATCTTGTTTTGAAAACCAGTGCCCAGTTCATACTGATGCACGGGCAAACCCGCAACCTTCCCGCCTGCCTGCGGTCCCCGGACCTGTACGCACCAGCCGTTGCGGACAAAGCTATTCACCATGTTCGCTGCGAAGGCAAACGAGGCACTGACCCAAAGGAAGCGATTTGGATCCATACCCTTGACGGTTTCCCGATAGTTCAGGTCACGCACGGGCGTGTTGTCGGGACCATATGGTTGTCGACCGAGAACGTGCGGCATCGTAAGGCCAATGTAGCGCGCATCCTCAGTGCGACGGAAAGCCATCCACTTGAGATAGTCGGCACGGTCGAAGTAGTCACCAATATCCTGGATCGCTACAACGTCCTCCATCGACTTCTTACCGAAAAATGCCGGCCCCACTGAACCGATGAACGGCATGTGCGCAGCCGCTGCGACCTTCGAAATATTGCGCAGCAGCGCAATATCCTTTGCCGAATTCACAACCTCGAAATCCGAGACAATCGCGCTGATCGGTTGACCACCCGGCGTGTCATATTCCTGAATGTACGCGTGGTGGTACAACCCGCTCTGAATCACTTCTGGCGTATCGTCAAAGTCTTGCTGCAAAGCTTCCTTCGAACAATCAAGCACCTCGATTTTTACGTTCTTACGAATATCTGTACCGTCGACCAGAAACTTCAACCCGCGCCACGCCGACTCTATCGTCTGAAATTGCGTCGAGTGCATCACGGTATCGAGGCATTGATTGACGCGCCGATCAAGTGCATCAATATGAAAATCCAGCAGCGATTTATCGAGACTTCCGACGGGGTGGCCAGAGTCGACCACCATCGCCATGAGCACGCCAAGCGCTTGGGACAAGCGTTCGTCGACTGGCACTTTTGATAACGCATCGTTATCCTGAAACCCTTCTAGTGCCCGCACTTTGTACGCCGGAGTCAGGTCGATCTTTTCGAACAGATTGGCTAAGATGCTGAGGCTGTCGTGGGCAGATGGCGAAGGCGGTTCTGCGCCGACTGGTGGACTATCAGTGCGCGTCACGTTAACTCCGCGGTGCCGAGACGCCCGAGCTCGGCGATCAGGCTTTCGGAAAGCGACGCGCTCTTGACGATTCGCTCCAGTTCGATCTGAAACGCGCTGTTATCAAGCAGATTCGATTTGAGATCGCGCAGCAGGTTGCGCATGGCTATGAGCCGCTGCAATTGTGGAATCCGAGCTGCGACATTTTCCGGCTCGAAGTCCTTCATCGACTTGAAGCCCAGCGCGATGCTCGTGCCCGGGTTTTCACCTTCCAGGGCGTTTGCCAGATTGACCTCAATTTTTGGATTCAGCTCAGCTAGAACAGCATCGAAGTTACTTTTATGGACATCGATCCTCTTGCGCGCGGCGAGCGAATCACTAGCCTGTCCAGCGCTGTAGTCGCCGATGACGAGGAGCTTGAGAGGCAGTTCCACTCGCTGCAGCGCGCCGCCAGTGTGCAGGTCCACGGAGATCGAAATTCGGGCCTTGGGAATTTCCCGTTCAAAGTTATCAGACATGACTTCGTGGCCCTGTATTTATGACTGTGCAGCCCGCGTATAACGCTAACCACGAAGTACGAAAAAGAAGAAAGCGGATTAAACGAACACAGCTGACAATGTGACGAAGCGTCGGGCCAGGTTCATCGAAATAAAACGCAAATTGGCCCATGCATATTTTTTAATTAAAGCAGGGCGAACGAACGTTCGTCAACCGGTTAGGTATCCGATTCGATATAAATGACGAAGCTATGTTTGTAGAGGTAGATAAACTCCTCTTTAGAATCAAACCCAGCGAGGAGATGTGTGAAATTTCAACACCAACAAATCGACGCAACGCCTAACAAACACGGTCCCAACTCCTGAAAACGGTTCCAACTTAATGCGTTGCGTTGGCTATCTCTTAAATAGACGACACCGCATGGTTCGTGTTTAGAATGCGTTCCCCAATAAGCCAAGAATAAACTTAATCGCTATGCGGACTTTCAAACCGCTCTGGCATGAAGGTCTGATACTCACGCCGCAGCATTTTCAACAGCAAGAACAGTGGCTTAATTTCTCTCACCGGCAGTTCGCCTCGCTCGCCGTGGCTGAGCCGTGGGGTGTTATCGACGTGCAGATCGATGAGGAGATGCTCGACGCAGGCCGACTGTCTCTCACACGGCTAAAGTTGCGGCTACCCGATGGAACACTGATCGATACGTCAGTCACTGACGTGCTGCCACGGCCACGCGATCTCGGCCGCGACGTAGCAGCTGATATGCAAAGCCTGATCGTAGTCGCGGCGCTCCCGTTGCTCAACGCGGACGGCAGCAATTGCAGGTTCGACAACGAGACCCTGTCGCGCCCACGCCGCTATTTCCGTGAATTCATCGAAGTACCCGATCTGAACGGGACGGGCGTGGAAGAGCTGTCAGTCGAACGACACGCGGTTCATCTCTTGTTCGACTTCGAACGGCACGCGGACGATGTCGTCTGCCCGATAGCGCGGCTCACACGCGGGGCAAAGGGCCGGTTCGAGATCGATCGCACTTACGTTCCTCCTTGTCTCACGCTTTCAGCCAATACGCGGCATCAGGAGCGCATCGCGCGCCTGTCCGACATCCTGTTGGCAAAAAGTACGACGCTCGCTGTGCGACGAAGCGAGCGCGTTGATCAAATTGCAGAATTCGGTGTCTCCGATGTATCGCTCTTCTGGCTTCTGCACTGCATTCATACGCACTGGCCCAAGCTGGCGTTCCTCGGCACCCATCCCAATCAGCCGCCCGAGCGGCTTTACGAAATTCTGGCAGGACTGACCGGCGCATTGATGACATTTTCGACTGGCACCGCGTTGACGTCCATTCCTATGTACGAACACGCTAAGCAAGACGAAGTATTTTCAACTCTTGAATCCTTGATCCGCGATCTTCTCGATGCAATCATCCCGTCTCGCGTGATTCCAATCGGCCTGGCCCGTAAGAGCGCGACTACTTGGTCGGGCCAGTTCAAAGACGACCGCCTGCTGGAAGGCGCGGACTATTATTTATCGGTGAATTCTTCCGCACCAGCATTCCAGATCGCCGAGCAAATTCCGAAATTGTGCAAGGTCGGCGCGCCAGACGACATCGAACGGATTGTCAATTCGGCGCTCGCCGGCATACCGCTGAAAGCGGTGTTGCGGGTCCCGGCCGCCATTCCAGTGCGCCTCGAAAACCAGTACTTCGCACTCGACGCCCGTGATCCCGCGCATGCACGAATGCTCGCCGCACGTGCATGTCACGTTTATCTTCCAACCACCTTGCCCGATGCATCGTTTGAACTTTACGCGGTGCTAACGTCGTGAACGGGACAATCGAGCGCGAACCCGACGCGGCTTCGATGCGCGCACTGCTGCGTGATACCGCCCTCGAAGTCTCTCTGCTTTCACAAGACACGGCAGAGCGTTCCGCCTTTGACTTGCGGGAACGTTGCCTGCGAGTGGTCGATGACTTCGATCGGGCGCTGCAAGCGAAGCAATTTCCTCATGACGTCCGGGAAGACGCTGTCTATGCCCAATGCGGACTGCTGGACGAGGCGGCGTTGAGATGTCTACCGGAGGACGAACGATCGGAATGGGACGTTCAACCATTGCAGGTCGAACGTTTTGGGAATCATGACGCCGGCGATCGGATCTACGAACGAATTGCCGTTCGCTTGCGGGAAATACCACCTGACGTAGCACTCCTGGAATGCTACGCAGCCGTCCTTGGCCTCGGTTTCCTCGGTCGTTACGCACACAAGGGTGAACTCGAGCGAGCTGAATTGGTGACCTTGCTGAATGAACGCATCCTGAGTGCGGGACCACGACGGGCCGGCTTTGTAATCAACACCGTTAGCGGCACCGGACTTGATTGGCTACGCCGGCTCTCACCGTGGACCATCGCTGGCATCGTATCCGTTACGGCAGTCCTGATCTGGCTCGGGCTAGGGCAATCGCTTGACATGCAACTGGCTAACCTGCCCCACCTGAAGCCATGACGAGATCCGGACCTTCTCTTTACGACATGCTGCTCGGCCACATCAACGGGGACGCACTTGATGACCACGACGACAACACGCTTGAGATCCTGAGCGTGTTGGAGAACCTCAGGCGCATCCTGAATACGCGCGCGGGAACACTCAAACACCTACCCAACTATGGGCTCCCCGATCTGACCACCGTCTACAGGAACCTGCCTGTGTCGGCACATCAACTGAAGGCCCAGATGGAAGCCACGTTGCTGGTCTACGAGCCGCGCATCCGTTCAATAGAGTTGGAACTGATGCCCGCGCAACCGGGCATGGTCGTCAGCTACGAAATGACCTGTCACCTCAAAAAGCGCGGTCTCGTCCGCTTTGGAACGCATTACCAGCCAGAGGGGCGAACCGTTTTGGCATGGCTCCGGCCGACCGCCAGCGACGCTTAAGTCCTGCCGCTGGGGGAATTGTCATCCTGCCAGCGGCAGTGTTTATGTTGTCTCAACCCACCCGGTCAATGCACCCAGTCATTCCAGAGCACCACCAAAATCGTCATCAACGCCGGCCCGATAAACAACCCAACCAACCCGAACGTTTCCGCTCCACCCAAAATCCCGAACAGCACCAGCAAAAACGGCAACCTCGCCGCGCCACCAATCAGCACCGGCCGCACAGCGTGCTCAGCCACGAACACAACAATAAACCCGAACACCGCGACACAGACCGCCGCTACCATCGAGCCCTGAGCAAGCAGCCACAATGCCGCGCCAATGAAGACAATCGGCGCGCAGAACGGCAACATCGCGGCGATCGCAGTCAGCATGCCGAGCAACGTGGCGTGCGGCACACCGGTCACGACATAAGCCACGCCAAGCAGTGCACCTTCGCCCAGACCCACAACCACCAGCCCAGTCACCGTGCTGCGAACCGACTCGGCCATACGCCGCACGAGCGATGCACCCTCCGAACCGAACCCGCGCCTCGACGCTTCAAGCAACTGTTCACCGAGTTTCGACCCCGCCTTGAACAGGAAAAACAGCGTAACAAGCATGAAGCCGAACACGACCAGCCCGTGCGCCACCCGCCCACCAAAATGCCGGGTCATGGCGACGACCGTCGCACCATGAAAGTTTTTCACCGCCGGCGAAGATCCTAGCGGCGTAGCAAGATTTTCCTGCCACCATGCCGATATCTGCTTCGACCCGGCAGGCAAATGGTTGACGAGATCAGGCATGGGAATGCCCGTGCGCAGTGACTCGTGGAACCAGCGTAGCAGGTCACGGGCTTCGTTTCCCGCCTGCGCCGCGACCAGGATAAATGGCACCACGAACACCAGCCCGATCACGACTGTCATTCCCACCGCAAGCCAGGTCCGGTGCTCCCTGAACATCGGCCGCTGTTCGAGCCAGGTCAACAACGGCCATAACGCAATGGCGATGACCGTCGCCCACACCACCGCAGGAATGAAGTCGCGGATCATCCAGATCGCGACGGCGACGAGCACCGCATACAGCAACCCCGACGCCGTTCGTTGCAGACGCCGTGTGCGGTCCTTTTCGTCCGCAGAGGTTTGATCGCGTGGAGTCATATAAAACGCCCTTGTTATTTCTTCTTTAAGTGAAAGTCCGCAAACCCGCTTCACACACAGACTTATCGAGACTTCCAACTGAGTGCCAACCCTGCATTGTAAGTCGGGCCGGTATCGGCCAGAATCAAGGCGTGAGCGCTTTCAACCGGCTTTCCGGGTGTTGTACTAATTTCACACTTGGCCGTTTCCGTTTCCCTATAATCGGAACCTCCGCCCCGGCATCCGTCAAGAGACATGCAGTGAAAGCTATCCAAACGATTGTCAACGCGTGTGCAACCACGGCCTTGCTCGCCGGTTGCGCTTCCGGCCTGAATCGGTCGAAGGAAGAAGCGCTCAACCAGAAGGTCGGCATTGTCGTCCATCCGGTGCGAGAGGGCGTGGAGCTGCGTCTCCAGGAATCAGCGCTATTCGACTTCGACGAGGCCTCCATGCGCCCCGAAAGCATCGCCGTGCTCAATCGTGCAGCCGTGCTGCTCAAGCGCAGCACGCGCCCGATCATGGTCGAAGGACACACGGACAATGTCGGCCCGTTCGACTACAACCAGGCATTGTCCACGGCGCGTGCCAATGCCGTGGGCGATGCGCTAGTCGCACGCGGCGTTCCTGCTGCGCGTATCAAGACAAAAGGGATTGCATTCTCGCAACCGATCGCGACCAACGACACGCCCGAAGGGCGTGCGTTGAACCGGCGCGTGGAGATTATCGTGAAGACAGAAACGGAAGAAACACTGCTGGGACGCCTCAAGACGAAATGACGCGAAGGGTCATTTCGCGGACTGCACTTCCATCACTAATAGCTGGGCGCCATCGGTCACCTGATCGCCAACGCTGAACAGAATCTCGCCCACCGTGCCGCTCGCCGGCGCAACGATCGTGTGCTCCATCTTCATGGCTTCCATCACCAGCAGCGGTGCCCCCTTCTCGACCACCGCGCCCGCTTCTACCAACACCGCAATCACCTTGCCCGGCATCGGCGCCGTCAAGCGGCCTTCGCCATGCTCGGCATCGGCGGCATGCGCCAGCAGGTTCTGCCATTCGAATGCCAGCGACGCTCCGGCGTAGAACACATGGAACACATCGCCGTCGATAAACACACGGCCCTTGATCCGCTTGTCACCGATCAGCACGACGAATGCATGTGGCTCATCCCCATGCGACCAGTCGAACGTCAGCGTTTCGCCAAGCAATTCGAGTTGTTTGTTATCGGCGCGGCCAGAGGTTGAATCGCGTGTAAAGATGGCCAGGATTTCATCGTCCGAACCTACCAGGCGCCAGTTCAACGCCTGCGTGTAGCCGCCACTCATCCGCCAGTGGGACAAAGCATCCCACGGCGACACACCATGCGCCTCGCCACCCTCACGCGCGAGCAGCGCGGCGCAAGCCAACGCGAGCGCCTGTGTTTTTGGCACTGTCGACGGCGCGAACAACGTGTCGTGATGACGTTCGATCAGGCCCGTATCGAGATCGGCCGCTGAGAAGGGAACGCTAACAACAATCCGATGCAGGAACTCGATATTCGTCGACGGACCGACGACCTCGCATTGTTTCAACGCAAGCGCCATGCGCAGCAGCGCATCGTCACGATCGCGGCCGTGCACAATCAGCTTCGCGATCATCGGATCGTAAAACGGGGTGATGGTATCGCCTTCGCGCACGCCGCTATCAATGCGCACATGGCCGTTCAACTGAAATTCAACCGCCTCGGGCAAACGCAGATGCTTCAGCGTTCCCGTCGACGGCAAGAACCCACGCGATGGATTCTCCGCGTAGATACGCGCTTCGATTGCGTGGCCGTTCACCTTCAGTTGTTCTTGCAACAACGGCAACGGTTCACCACTCGCCACGCGTAGTTGCCACTCGACCAGATCGAGGCCCGTCACCATTTCGGTCACCGGATGCTCAACCTGCAGCCGCGTGTTCATCTCCATAAAATAGAACTGGCCGTCGCTGGTCATGATGAACTCGACAGTGCCCGCCCCTACGTAATTCACCGCGCGTGCGGCCGCGACTGCGGCTTCGCCCATGGCTTTACGCACCTCGTCCGAAAGACCCGGCGCGGGCGCTTCTTCCAGCACCTTTTGATGGCGTCGCTGCACCGAGCAATCGCGATCGAAAAGATACACGGCGTTGCCATGTTGATCTGCAAACACCTGGACTTCGACATGCCGCGGACGCTGCAGATATTTTTCAATCAACACGCGATCGTTGCCGAAACTGCTCGCGGCCTCACGTTTGCACGACAACAGCGCCGATGCGAAATCCGCGCTTTTCTCGACCACACGCATACCCTTGCCGCCGCCACCCGCACTTGCTTTCAGCAGCACAGGGTAGCCAATACCATCCGCTTCCTTTTGCAGCAACGCAGGGTCCTGGCTGTCGCCGTGATATCCCGGCACCAACGGCACAGACGCCGATTGCATCAACGCCTTGGCTGCGGCCTTCGATCCCATCGCGGAGATCGCTTCGACGGGCGGGCCTATGAACACCAATCCGACCTTCTCGCAAGCCCGCGCAAAGTCCTCGTTCTCCGACAAGAACCCATACCCCGGATGCACGGCTTGCGCACCGGTTTCCAACGCGGCGTTGATGATCTTTTCGATCCGCAGATAACTCTCGGACGCAGCCGCGCCGCCTACGTGCACGGCTTCATCGCAGACGGCAACGTGCTTCGCCTGGGCGTCGGCGTCCGAATAGACCGCCACGCTGCCCACGCCTAATCGTTTGCAGGTTGCGGCCACACGGCACGCAATCTCGCCGCGATTCGCAATCAGTATTTTGTTGAACATGACGAAGCCTGGGAAGAGAAATTACATCCGGAACACGCCGAAACGCGTGTCCTCGATAGGCGCATTCATGGAAGCCGCCAGCCCAAGGCCCAATACATCACGGGTCTGCGCCGGGTCGATCACACCGTCGTCCCACAAGCGTGCGCTCGCATAATACGGATGCCCCTGTACTTCGTACTGGTCGCGAATCGGCGACTTGAAGGCTTCTTCCTCTTCCTTCGACCAGGTACCGCCCTTGCCCTCTATGCCGTCGCGGCGCACGGTCGCAAGTACGGACGCGGCCTGCTCGCCGCCCATCACGGAGATGCGCGCGTTCGGCCACATCCAGAGAAAACGCGGTGAATAAGCGCGGCCGCACATGCCGTAATTTCCCGCACCAAACGAACCGCCGATAATCACCGTGAACTTCGGCACCTTCGCCGTCGCAACGGCCGTCACCATCTTTGCGCCATTGCGCGCAATGCCTTCGTTTTCGTATTTTCGACCGACCATGAATCCCGTGATGTTCTGCAAGAACACGAGCGGAATCTTCCGCTGGCAGCACAGCTCAATAAAGTGCGCGCCCTTCAAAGCCGACTCGGAAAAAAGGATACCGTTGTTCGCAATGATGCCGACCGGATGGCCCCAGATATGCGCAAAACCGCATACGAGCGTCGTGCCGTAACGAGCCTTGAATTCATCGAAAGCGGAGTCGTCGACAATGCGCGCGATCACTTCGCGAATGTCGAACGGCTTGCGAGTATCGGCGGGAATCACACCGTACAAACTATGCGGATCATGCCGCGGCGGCAGCGGTTCTTTAAGCGCCACAGGGGAAACCTTCACGCGATTCAGATTGCCCACGATGCTGCGCGCAATCCCCAGCGCATGCGCATCGTTTTGAGCCAGGTGGTCGACCACCCCCGACAGCCGCGTATGGACGTCACCACCGCCCAGATCCTCAGCGCTGACCTCTTCACCCGTTGCCGCTTTCACGAGCGGCGGACCGCCCAGGAAAATGGTGCCCTGGTTCTTCACGATGATCGATTCGTCGCTCATTGCAGGCACGTAGGCGCCGCCCGCGGTGCACGATCCCATCACCACGGCGATCTGCGATATGCCCTTCGCCGACATGTTCGCCTGGTTATAAAAGATGCGGCCAAAGTGATCGCGATCGGGAAATACATCGTCCTGATTCGGAAGATTCGCGCCGCCGGAATCGACGAGATATACGCACGGCAAGCGGTTCTCTTCCGCAATCTCTTGCGCCCGAAGATGCTTCTTTACCGTCACCGGATAGTACGTGCCGCCTTTCACGGTTGCGTCGTTGCAGACGATCACGCACTCCTGCCCGGCAATCCTGCCAATACCTGTAATCACGCCGGCACCCGGGGCGTCGTCGTTGTACATGCCGTAGGCAGCCAATTGCGAGAACTCGAGAAACGGCGTGCCCGGATCGAGCAATTGCGCGATGCGCTCCCGTGGCAACAACTTGCCGCGCGACAGGTGTTTATCTCGCGCAGCTTGTCCGCCGCCCAACGTAATCTTCGCGACTTTTTCCTTCAGATCCGCGACAAGCGCCTCTAGCGCCGCAGCGTTGGCGCGGAATTCGTCGCTGCGTGGATTCAGTTTCGATTCGATGATCGGCATAGGTTTGTCCGCTCGCTCAAGCTGTTTCAGCGAACAGTTCGCGGCCGATCAACATGCGGCGAATTTCACTGGTGCCCGCACCGATTTCATAGAGCTTCGCGTCGCGCCACAGACGCCCGACCGGGTACTCGTTGATATAGCCATTGCCGCCCAGGATCTGGATCGCTTCGCCAGCCATCCATGTCGCTTTTTCGGCTGTGTAGAGAATCACGCCCGCGCAATCCTTGCGGACCTGGCGGCCATGACCGGCGCCTAGCGTATCGAGTTGACGTCCCACCGCGTAGAGATACGCGCGGCACGCCTGCAAGGTCGTATAAAGATCGGCGACCTTGCCTTGAATCAACTGGAATTCGCCGATCGCCTGACCGAACTGCTTGCGCTCGTGGATGTACGGCACGACCGCGTCCATGCACGCGACCATGATGCCCGTCGGTCCGCCCGCCAGGACCGCGCGTTCATAGTCGAGGCCGCTCATCAGCACCTTCACGCCGCCGTTCAATGCTCCAAGGATATTTTCCTTCGGCACTTCCACGTTCTCGAACACGAGTTCGCCGGTATGCGAGCCGCGCATGCCGAGCTTGTCGAGCTTCTGCGCAACGGAAAACCCCTTCATGCCCTTCTCGACAATAAACGCCGTGATACCCTTCGCGCCCGCTTCAATATCCGTCTTCGCATACACCACGAGCGTGTCGCAATCCGGCCCGTTGGTGATCCACATCTTCGTGCCGTTGAGCACGTAGTGGTCACCCTTTTCATCGGCGCGCAGCTTCATGCTGACCACATCCGATCCGGCGTTCGGCTCACTCATTGCCAGCGCGCCAATGTGTTCGCCCGAGACCAGCCCCGGCAGATATTTGCGTTTCTGCGCTTCGGTACCGTTGCGATGAATCTGGTTCACGCACAGGTTGGAATGCGCACCATACGACAACCCCACCGACGCCGACGCCCGCGAAATCTCCTCCATCGCGACCATGTGCGCCGTGTAGCCCATGTTCGCGCCGCCGTACTCTTCGGACACCGTCATGCCGAGCACGCCCAGATCGCCGAATTTCTTCCAGAGATCCATCGGGAACTGATCCGTTTTATCGATTTCAGCGGCGCGCGGCGCAATCTCCTTCGCGGCGAAATTGGCGAGCGAGTCGCGCAACATGTCGATGTCTTCGCCCAGGGCGAAATTCAGACCGGGTACGTCGTTCATGCGGGTCTCCTTGTTCGGTGTATCAGCTCGAGGTCAAGCGTGGTGTTGGCGGGACCAAATGATCGGCTCACCTATGAGTCGCACTCACACTCAGTAATTTCCATGATGGACGGCAGTTTCACGCCGAAGACCACTTCCCGTCAATAGGGATTTGAGCTACGCTCACATTTGGCTATTTTCGCGCGCACCTTCTCATGTCCTCCACCCCAGTCACCGGAAATCGCCGCACACCCGCCGGCGTGAAATCGCAGCAGCGCGTGAAGGACATTCTTCAGGCCGGCCGGGAAGTCTTCGCCGAAAAAGGCTACGACGCCGCGACGAGCGCAGAAATCGCCCAGCGCGCCGGGATTTCAGAAGCAACCGTGTTCAGCTATTTCAGCGGTAAAAGGGAGCTGTGTGCGCGAGTGATCGCGGATTGGTATGACGAGATCATCGACGCATTCGAATCCGGATTGCCTCGCGACGGAAGCGTGCGCCAGCAGTTCGCGTTTATCGTCAGGACGCATTTGCGGCTGATGCTGGTGAACGGGACGGGCTTGTGCGCGCTGGTCTTGTCGGAGGGACGGACGAAACATCATGACCTCAGCGACACGCTCACCGACCTGCAACGCCGCTATACCGCGCCGCTGATGAACGTGCTGGCTCATGGCCAGTCAGTCGGTCAGGTGCGGGCCGACTTGCCGTTGCGGCTGATGCGCTCGCTGGTCTTCGGGCCAATGGAGCACGTGCTGTGGGACGCAACGCTTGCGAAGCGGCATCTGAGTCAGGCTCAGATCGATACAACCGCCGATGAACTCATCGACGTTCTGTGGACCGCGCTACAACCCCCTGCTGCGAGCCTGACTGCGCTTGCGCAGTTCAGACAGGACGTGGAGGAAGCATCGCGGCGGTTCGAAGCAGCGGCGAGCCGGGAGAAGTGACATTGCGGACACTCGCGGACGCGAGCCGGTCGGACAGTTAGTTGCAAATCTGCCCTTCTAAAGCACATCTCATAACGCGCGCGCTTCTGCCGCGTTTGGCCTGGCGCCCCTGCCAGGCCATATAGCGTCCTACGTCCTATAGCGACGAGATCACGCCGAGAGGCGTGATCGAAAAGATCAATGCGAGATTTGTTCCAGCGCCAGGTCCCGCGTCTTCGGTCCCATCAGTCCGATAGCCAGCATCACCACCGCCATCGCGCCGGCGATAAACATGAACACCCCGGTCGTACCGAACGCCTTCAACACGCCCGCGATGAAGAACGACGTGAAAATGGCCGAAAAGCGGCTCCACGAATACACGAAACCGACTGCGCGCGCGCGGATGCTGGTGGGGAAAAGCTCGGTCTGATACGCATGGAAGCTATACGACATGATGTTGCTGGCGAGCGTCAGGCCCACGCCCATGCAGACCAGGAGTGCTGCGCCCGAGACCTGGCTGAACACCAGTCCGCAGACCACGATCGCACCCGCCATCACGACAATCACGCTCTTGCGCTCGAATTTATCGGCCATGAACAAGCCGATGATCGGGCCGACCGGCGCGGCAAGCGCGATGATCGTCGAGTACATCAGGCTGGTCGTGATCGTGATGCCCTGATGAATCAGGAGCGTCGGCACCCAGTTGGCAAAACCGTAGAAACCTACCGTCTGGAAGATGTTGAAGATGATCATCATGGTTGCGCGTTTCCCGTAGGGCGCCACCCACATGTCGCGGAACGATCCGCGTGTGCTGACTGGCTCAGGCGCTGCGGGCGGCGGCAACGGGCGTCCGTATTCTTTCTCTGCCTTCGCTTCCAGCGCCGTCATCACTGCGTCCGCTTCCGCGAGCCGCCCTTTTTGCGCCAGCCAGCGCGGGCTCTCAGGCAACGCGCGCCGGATGAACCACACGAACAGTGCGCCATGCGCACCGATCAATACGACCCAGCGCCAGCCATCGAAACCAAAGGGCTTGTTCGGCACCAGCGCGTAGGAGAGGAATGCGACGACCGGCACGGCCGCGAAGCCAACTGCTTGCTCGCACGCGAAGGCTCGGCCGCGAATGTGTTTAGGCACCAGCTCGGAGATGTACGTGCCGATCGTCACCAACTCCACGCCAATGCCCAACCCCGCCATGAAGCGCCAGAAGTTGAGGCCGCCGGCCGTGTCCTGGAAAGCCATGATCACGTTCGCGGCCGTGTACCAGAGCAGCGAGTAGGTGAAGATGGCGCGCCGCCCGAAACGATCGGCGAGAAAACCGCATGCAATCGTGCCGATGAACAAGCCGAGGAAGAGCGACGCGATAAAACTTGCGACACCCGTCAGGCCGAACAGGCCGACGGTGGTAGACGTGAGAATGCCGCTCTTGACCAGCCCCGGCGCGACGTAGCCTGAGTACAACAGGTCGTAGAGTTCGAAGAAAAACCCGAGACTCAGCAAGACGACGAGTATCCACATTGAGCGCGTCGCCGGCAGGCGATCGAGCCGTGCGGAGATCGTACCCGCGCTTAATGAGTCCGATCCCGAATCCGATGCACGAGCGTCGTGGCCGTGGTCATGATCAGATCGGGAAAGAGCGAGGTCCTGAGCAGTTGTCATCGATTTATGTCTCCTCGTCGTGGCCTGTTTTCCTGCCGGCGACGCGCCCTTTTTGCCGAGCGGCCGGGCAGCTTGCCCGGCGCGCATTTTAACGGCGTATCTGCAGATTTGTTACAGGAATAGCAACATTCTTCCCGATCTATGGCCCGACGCCGTGCATCAGCAGCGCCACCGCGTGCCGTGCGATCTGGTCGCGCCTGGGCGCACAGCCGCCGCTCTCCTCAGCCCACGTATAAGTCACCGCCAGCGGCAACACCGTCAGTCCGAACAGCGACACAAACAGCAACGAAGGCTCCAAATGCGGGTTGAGCTTGCCCTCCTTCTGCCATTGCGCAATACGTGCGATCGATGCCTTCTTATTAGCATCGCCAAAACGCTCGGCAATGCGTTGGCGCAGCAAACCGCCTTCGCTGATGACTTCGCGAACCCACAGCGTCGCAAACCACGGATGCCGCTCCGCCACGGCGACAAGACCTTCGGCAAACGAGCGCAATGCCTCCGCCGGTTCCGCGTCCGAGTCGGCGAATGCGCGGCCGAGCTCGGCGCGCAACGGCACGAATCGCTCATCGATCAACACGTCGAGCAGTTGATCGCGCGTCTTGAAATAGTAATGGACCATGGCCGGCGTCACGCCCGCCTCGCGTGCGATCGCGCCGAGCGTGGTCTCCATGATTCCCTGACGCGCAAATAAAACCAGCGCGATGTCCAGCAGGAGCGCCCGCGGTTCGCCGTGCTGCGCGCCGGTTGGCCGCCCCGGCCGGCGGCCAGGCTTCGGCGGCTCGGCGGGTACGGCAGGAACGGATTGTTCGGAAGGATCGGTTACATCTTTAGTCATGGTGGCAATTGACCCCGTGAACGGCGTCGCCTAATATTAACTCCGACATTAATTTAACTCATCGGGCGGCTGAATGGAATCCCTCCAACCCTCTGTCACACTTCCCGCCATTGAAGAGCGACCTCCAATCCGGCTGCTATTCACGGCGCTGATGCTCGTCATGCTGCTTGGCGCGCTCGACCAGACCATCGTTTCGACGGCGTTGCCCACCATCGTGGGCGAGCTGGGCGGGCTCGAAAGCCTGTCGTGGGTCGTGACGTCATACTTGCTGACGTCGACTATCGTGGTGCCGCTGTACGGGAAATTCGGCGATCTGTTCGGTCGTAAAGTCGTCATTCAGGCGGCAATCCTCATTTTTCTTGCCGGCTCGATCCTGTGCGGTGTCGCGCAGGACATGACCCAGTTGATCGTGTTGCGCGCGTTGCAGGGGCTCGGCGGCGGCGGTTTGATGGTCGTGACCATGGCTGCCATTGCCGACGTCATTCCGCCCGCCGAACGCGGCCGCTACCAGGGCTTGTTCGGCGGTGTATTCGGACTCGCGACGGTCGTCGGGCCGCTGCTGGGTGGCTTTATCGTCGAGCATCTGTCATGGCGCTGGATCTTCTACATCAACGTGCCGCTGGGCGTGCTTGCGCTGATTGTGATCGGACTCGTGTTCAAACCGCACGTGGCGCATGTGAAGCATAAAATCGATTACATGGGCGCCGCGTTTTTAGCCGCATCGCTCACTTGTATCATCCTTTTTACCAGTCAGGGAGGCACGCTGCTGCCGTGGAGTTCGCCGCAGCTTTGGTTCACGCTCGCACTCGGAATCATTACGCTGGGCGGTTTTATCTACGAAGAACGGCTCGCCGACGAACCAATTATGCCGCTCGAACTCTTCAGGGAGCGCACTTTCGTGCTGAGCGGGCTGATCGGATTCATCATCGGATTTTCGCTGTTCGGGGCGATCACGTTCCTGCCGCTGTATCTGCAAGTGGCAAAGGGTTCGACACCTTCGCAAGCCGGCCTGCAAGTGTTGCCGATGATGGCCGGCCTATTGTCCACTTCCATCATCAGCGGCCGCCTGATCAGCCGAATTGGAAAATATCGCTGGTTCCCGATCTGCGGGACCGCGCTCGTGGCCTGCAGCATGTTCCTGCTATCCACGCTGCAACTGGATACGCCGCTTCACACCATGTACCTGTTCATGCTGCTGCTGGGGCTTGGACTTGGCATGGTCATGCAAGTGCTGGTGCTCGCCGTGCAGAATGCGGTGCCGTTCAAGAATATCGGCGTTGCTACGTCCGGAGCGACCCTGTTCCGGTCGATCGGCGGTTCAGTGGGGGTCGCAACGTTCGGCGCAATCTTTACGAACGGCCTGCATGCACGTCTGGCAGACGCTATGCCGCCGGGGGTGGAGTTACCGCGATCGATGAGGCCAACAATGGTCCAGCACCTTCCCGCCGCCGCTCGTGATACTTATCTCAACGCATTCTCGGGATCGATGCACACCGTGTTTCTTGTGGCCGGCGCGGTCGTGCTGCTCGCGTTCGCGTTGTCCTGGTTGATGCAGGACAAGCCGCTTCGGAGCAAGTGAGGGCGATGAGAGGAAGGGCGTCAGCGGCCCTTTGGTTTAAGCTGACGCACTTTAACTTTGGAACGTCCGAAATGAAGCTTACGCACATAGTGATCGCCTCGACCCTCAGCGCTTTTGCGTTTATCTCGACCGCCGCGTTGGCGGATACCTATCATTTCGGCGAGGGCCAGTCGTCGATGTCCGGAACCGGCGGCGCTTCGCGGCACGCGCCGCCGCCCAAACATAAGAAGCACAAGACGCGACGTGCGGCCAACAACGGTACGCATTCGCATCCGTAAGCGGAGAGTCTCAGTAGCGCCCGTCGCCGCCCATCGTCCTCGAACAGGTTCAGCGCGTCAGCAGCTGGCGAACCCCCAGCGCGACGATCAACCCGCCGCATACTCGGTCGATCCATGCCCGGTACCCGCGGTAGCCTGACGCAATCCCCGCGTGTGACAGGACGAGCGCGACGAAGCCGTACCACGTGGTTGCGACCAGAGCGACCATGGCCAGCATTGCCACGAAGGTGACCGGCGACATATGCGCGGGCGTGGCGGAAGCGAAGATTGCGGCGAAAAACGCGACCGACTTCGGGTTCGTGATGTTTGTCGCGAAGCCTTGCACAAATGCCTTGCGCAATCCGCCAGACACGCTCACCGCGGCCATGCCCGACGACTCGCCGGCTCGCGCCTTGACGATCAGCCGGCAGCCGAACCACATGAGATACGCTGCGCCGCCAACTTTGACGACCAGCGCCATCCAGGGGAATGCGGCGAACACAATGCCCACGCCAAGAATGGCGCAGGTTGCCCAGAACAGGCTGACCAGGACGATGCCCGCGACGACCGCCAGGGCCTCAGAGCGCGTCGACGACGCCGCCTTGTGCGCAACCGCGACAAAATTCGGTCCGGGAATAACCACGCCTGCAATATAGACAGACAAAACAGCCAAGACTGCGGATGAATCGACCACGTCGTCGCTCCCTCGTTGATCGACGCGCGGGAAGGCGGCGTCGGCGAATGCATTATCGCTGACGTCTGTTCAAGCGTTGATGAAAACCCTGCGTACATAACCGTTTTGCTTGCAGAAAGCCGTCCCTCGACCGTACCGGTATTGCCGGCGCTGAACCGCCATTCATTTCACGATAGCATGAGCTCCAATCGATTGATGACAGGAGCGCATGTTCATGAGTTTCGATGAAAGAATGCTGAACGGCATGGGCGTATTGAGCGCGATCGTCGACAGCGGGAGTTTTGCCGCCGCCAGCGAAGCGCTCGATATGTCGCAATCCGGAGTGAGCCGCTCCGTGGCACGGCTCGAAGCCCGACTGGGTATCCGGCTGTTCGACCGTACGACACGCTCAGTCAAGCTCACCGACGAAGGGCGGCGTTTCTACGAGCAGATCGTGCCGTTGCTAAGCGGACTTGAAGAAGCGGCGGCGTCTGCGTCGCAAGGGGCAACTGCGGTTCGCGGGCGCTTGCGCGTGAATATCGATCCGTTCTTTTCGCGCCTGTTCCTTGGACCGCGGCTCGGCGCGTTCGTGGAGAAATATCCAGAACTGCAACTCGACCTGATCACGCGCGATCAGCTTGGCGATATGGTCGCGGACGGTTTCGACCTCGCCGTTCGCTTTGGTGAGCCGCGCGAATCCACGCTGATCGCGCGCAAGCTGCTGGATACACGCGTCATTACCGTGGCATCGCCGGGGTACATCAAGAAACACGGCCGCCCGCTCGCCCCAGCCGATCTCGAACGCGAGCCGCATACGTGCATTCATTTCCGCGATCCCGAAACCGGGCGCCCCTTCCAGTGGGAATTTCATCGCGGCAAGAAGAAGGTCCTCATTGCCGCCCGGGGACGTCTGAGCGCGAACGACGTGGGGACCATGCACGGCGTATGTCTCGCAGGACACGGGGTTGCGCAGGTCCTCGCGCTCGGCACCGAGCAACTGCTGGCGAGCGGCCGGTTGGTGGACCTGTTTCCCGATTGGCCCGACGAGACCTTTCCGCTCTATGCAGCCTATCCGTCGCGCCATCACCTGCCGGCCAAAGTGAGGGCATTCTTCGACTTCATCGTTTCATTGACGGGCACGCCGATAGAGGAGCTGACTGCATAGGATAACTATCGGACTAACGATTCACGCGAATATCCGCGTCCCCCGGAACCGTGGCCGTCAACTCGCCAAGGCTCGCCACCGTTCCTGTAAAGAACCAGCTTGTCGACCGGTGCACGGACTGGGCCGTGAAAACCCGAGAGCGATTTTCGAGGCTGCGGACAACCGGCGAATGCGCACCGCGCACCCATCGACCTAAACGTTTGCAACATCTGCTTTATTCCATTCGGCCGCCAACTCTCCACGATACGAACCGCAAAAAATAGTTTGTGTGAATGGAATATCTGCAAGGCGCCAGCTGTTCTCCTCGCGCCGGCCTGGGAGCCGGTGAACGTTTCCGATTGGCAGTAGATTTTAATTAGGAATAGAAAACAAAATCCAATGCTGTTCACCATGGAATAAATGTTTTGGTGTGCACGTTCAGACTGGGACGATCGAAGGCTTCAAGGAGACGGGCAACCCGCCGCTAAGGCCGGCAAGCGCGCTCATTCCAGCGATTCCAACTCGTCTGTTGGCCGGGCGTCACCAAAGCAGAGTCGACATCGGCGAACACCATTCGGACCAAAAGAGGAGAAAAGCAATGAAATTTCGGCAGAAGCTTACTGTGTCAGTGCTACTGGGCGTAGCCGTTGCAACGCTGGCGGCATGCGGCGGCAGTGATTCCAACTCAAACAACGCGCCGCCCGTCGGTCCGTTCAAATCCACCGTACTGGTCTCCGACGGCAGCAGCGCGGCACCTCACACCGACGCCAACCTGCAAAACGGGTGGGGCATCGCCTTCAATCCAACCGGCGTAGTGTGGGTCTCCGATAACACGACGAGCAAGTCGACGCTGTACGACGGCAACGGTGTCGTACAGTCGCTGGTGGTAACGATTCCGCCGGCGGCGGGCGGCCAGACCGGCGGGCCGACGGGCATCGTGTTCAACACCAGCACCGACTTCCAGGTCACGGCAAACGGCAACACCAGCAACGCACTGTTTATCTGGGCAACGGAAGCCGGGACGATTGCAGGCTGGTCGCCCAAGGTGCTGCCGACCATGGCCGTGAAGGCCTATGACGACGGCGCCGGCGGCGCGGTGTACAAAGGCCTCGCCATTGGCAAGAACGCGACTGCCAATCTCTTGTATGCGACCGACTTCCACAACGGCAAGGTCGATGTCTTCGACAAATCCTTCAACAAGGTGCAACTCGATGGCCTGTTCCAGGACCCCACGCTGCCCCCGGGTTTTGCGCCTTTCGGCATCAGCGTGACGGGCAGCACGGTCTTCGTCACCTATGCCAAGGTGGGGCAGGACGGACGCACGCAAGTGAATGGTCCAGGCAATGGCCTGATTGATACCTTCGATACCGACGGTCGCTTCGTCAAGCGCATCGCCACGAACGGCTCCCTGAATTCGCCGTGGGGCATCGCCATGGCGCCGGCGAATTTCGGCGGCGCAAGCAACGACCTGCTGATCGGCAATTTCGGTGACGGCACCATCGATGCGTTCAACCCGGCTACCGGTGCGTTCATTGGCGCGCTGACCCAGGCCAATGGCACGGCGATCCAGCAAAAGGGCATCTGGGGCATCTCGTTCGGCAACAACGTTGACAACCAGCCGCTCAATACACTCTTCTTCGCGGCAGGCCCGAGCCCGACGACCGGCATTTACGGCCGTATCGACATCGCACAATAGCCCGAATACCCGTCCCGCTCGCCGTCCCGATCGCAACGGCGGCGAGCGCTGCCTGATCAATGCCCGGGCTGCTCCCGCCGCGCGCTACATGCCGCTCTTCATGACGAGACTCATGGTCTGACTCACCAATCGGACTTACAATCGCGTTGCACAAAATTGATTCAATAGGCTGCACAGGCCGAGATGCCCAGCCGCACAAGGCTCTCGAGAATAGCCATCGGGATTTTCACCAACTCCCTTATTTTTTTGGCTTGGTAACCTGCTGCGGTTCTATGGCGGACACAATCCGCGGAATGTAAGCTGTCCGGCGCCGAGGGGCCTCACGCCGGACGAACCCGGGTACCGACCTATCCGGGACGTACTGACCACCTATGGAGTAAAAACAGTGAAAAAACTGCTCGCGGCTTTGACGATTTCCTTGCTCGCCGTCACATCGATCACCTCCGTCACCGCCAATGCGAAGGATTACTCGACCATCCGTTTCGGCGTCGACGCCTCTTATGCCCCGTTCGAATCGAAAGGTCCGGATGGCAAGCTGGTCGGCTTCGATATCGACCTCGGCAATGAAATCTGCGCGCGCCTGCATGCGAAGTGCGTATGGGTGGAAAACGATTTCGACGGCATGATCCCGGCCTTGAAGGCGAAGAAGTTCGACGGCGTGCTGTCGTCGATGTCCATGACGCCGCAACGCGCCGAACAAATTGCATTCTCGAGCAAGCTGTTCAACACGCCGACCCGCCTGATCGCCAAGAAGGGCAGCGGCATCCTGCCGACACCTGATGGCCTGAAGGGCAAGACGGTAGGCGTGGAACAAGGCACGATCCAGGAAACCTACGCCAAGACCTATTGGGCGCCCAAGGGTGTAACGGTTACGCCGTACCAGAACCAGGACGGCGTCTACGCCGACTTGCAAGCTGGACGCCTGGATGCAGCGCTGCAAGATGCCGTGCAAGCTGAGGTGGGTTTCCTGAAGACGCCGCGCGGTACGGGTTACGAGTTCGTGGGCAAGGATCTGGTCGATCCGACGATCCTCGGCAATGGCGCTGGCATTGGCCTGCGCAAGGAAGACACCGACCTGAAGGCACAGATCGACAAGGCAATCGCCTCGATCATCAAGGACGGCACGTACAAGAAGCTTGAGAAGAAGTACTTCGACTTCGACGTGTACGGCAGCTAAGCAGTCCCTTGGCCTGAGTCCGGAACGCGTTCCGGGCACAGCTTGAGCGCTTGAGACAACGGGCTTCGCGACAGACGCGGAGCCCGTTTTGTTTTCAGCGTCTTTTTCGCTTGGCGCGGCAATACCGCCGTTTTCAGCTAAGATCGAATGTCTGGGGCAGGAGGCGCCGCGGGCAACTCGTCAGGTGATAACTGGTGCAGCCGGTGTGCAGCAAACCCGGCGCCCGTCGCGAACGCTCCGCCCAACTCTCCTGAACACGCCGACACTTTTCCCAAGCGCGACGCGTATCCGAGCGCCGTGCACCGACAATCATGCAAACCAAAACGCACACCCTGATTTCGCCGTCGATCGGCACCACCCGCCATGTCCTGAGTTTTCACTACGGCCCGGGCGGCGGCGAAAAGATCTATATCCAGTCCTCGCTGCATGCCGATGAACTTCCCGGCATGCTGGTCGCCTGGCGTCTGCGGCGCCAACTGGCCGAATTCGAAGCGGCGGGCAAGCTGCATGGCGAAGTGGTGATCGTGCCGGTATCGAACCCGATCGGGTTGAACCAGAACATGCACGGCACCCTGCTCGGGCGTTTCGAGCTGAACAGCGGCCACAACTTCAACCGCAATTTCCACGACCTGGCAGCGCTGATCGCGCCGCGTATAGAAGGCCGGCTGTCCGGGGACAGCAATGCCAACAAGCTTGCTGTGCGCCGCGCGATGCGTGAGGCACTGGACGAGCAAAAACCGCAAACCGAGCTTGAGTCGCAACGTCTGGCGTTGCAAAAGCTCTCTTACGATGCCGATGTCGTGCTCGACCTTCATTGTGACCTCGACGCCGCGCTGCACATCTACACCAACCCGGATATCTGGGACGAAGTCGAGCCGCTTGCCCGATACCTGGATTCGAAGGCTTCCTTGCTGGCGTTGAATTCAGTGGGTAACCCGTTCGACGAGATTCACAGTTTCTGCTGGTCGGACCTGCGAGCCAAGTTTGGCGATCGTTTCCCGGTACCTAATGGCGGCATTTCGGTGACGGTGGAACTGCGCAGCCAGCACGACGTATCGTATGAATTTGCCGATGCTGACGCACAAGGCATCATCAATTACCTGATGCATCGCGGCGTGATCGACGCGACTGCGCCCGCCATGCCGGCGCTTTCTTATCCGGCGACGCCGCTTGCCGGCGCCGAACCCATTGTTGCTCCTGTGAGCGGCGTACTGGTGTTTCGCGCGAAGGTCGGGGCGCTGGTCAAAGCCGGCGATGCAATTGCCGATGTGGTCGATCCGCTGACGGATACCGTTACGCCCTTGAATTGCGTGACCACCGGTGTGCTGTATGCGCGGCAGATTGCACGGTTTGCTACCGCGGGGATGGAAGTGGCCCGGGTCGCCAGTGCGACTGCTTATAGGACAGGGTCATTGTTATCGGCGTAGGGGCATTGGAGAGCACCGCGGCCCGGCAAAAACCGAAGCCCCGAAGCCCAAAAGCCCAAAAGCAAAAGGGCTACCAACCTCGGTAGCCCCAAAAATTCCAACACCCCTTAAAAACTTAAAATAACAGCAACGGGTCCTGCAGCCACCCCATCGAACGATGGTCCTCGGGGCCGCCGGTCCGCTTACCGCCTAAGCAGCCTGTGCAATCAGGCTTTCTGTGCGCGGCTGTAACATCGCCGCGTGTTCGAGCACCGTCGGTTCCGGCACTTCGTTAGTCGATACCAAACTCAACTCCAACAGCGCGGTCTCAAGGCTCGCCTGACGGGCGGCCGCCGCTTTCTTGGTCTTCCCCGCGCGTGACGGCGGCTGACAAGCCCCGCACACCACGTTTTCCTGCAAATCATGTTTGTGCGCGATGAACTTTCCAGTGCAGCGGCAGCATTTCGTGAGCTGCAGCATGCCCGCATCGAAAAAGCGCACAAGGGTCCAGGCCCGCGTTAGATCAAGTACCGCCTCGACATCGCTATTCCTGCAATGTTCGAGATACAACCGATACCCCTTCGTCAGGGCATCGAGGTGCGAGCAATCCGCTTCTTTCTTCAGGAACACATATGTGTTGTAGAAGAGCGAAGCATGGATGTTCGCGAGCCACGTCATATACCAGTCAGCCGAGAAAGGCAGCATGCCCTTCGGCGGCGATACGCCCTTCACCTCGCGATACAACCGGATCATCCGGTCACGCGACAGTGTCAGTTCACTTTCGAGCACCTGCATCCGCGCCCCGAGTTCGATCAATGCGATCGCGCGGAAAACTTCTTGTGCATCTTCGGTGAGGCTCTTCTTAAGCATGGCGCGCTCTCGTGCTTAGAGGAACTGTTCTGCTGGCTGACCGGCCAGCAAGATGGCTGCGTGCGTCGGCGCAATATCCGCATGCTTCGCGGGCGACGTGAGAGCGGCCAGCATGGTGTGATCGTTGAAACGGAAAAAACACAGCAACTGATCTGAAGCCGCCAGTTTGACAACCTGCGCGAGCGTCAGCCCAGACAGAAGGTCGGCGAGTTCCTTAGACAAACCCAGTCGAAACATCCCGATAGCACGGTCATCTCGCAACATACGTTGCGCGAGCATGATGTACGACAAGTTGATTTCTCGAATCGAGTCCAGCGTTTCGCGACCGTTCATGATTTTCCCGCGTTCGATATAAACCCCGAGTACCCTGCCGGCATTTTTTGCCAGCTATCTTTTTTGCCTAGCCAAACGTTTGTTCTGTTCGGCTACGTTTAAACTTTGTTTCAGTGAGTTACATCTTGTAACAACACTGTGAAACGGATTGTAAGTACCACGCAGCGGGAAATCAAGAACATCTCAATAATAAATTTCCATAAAACAACAGAGAGAAACGGTAATTTTTTCTTGAAGTTGTAACAGGAAAGTGTGACCGATTTTTGGCGGCTATTTTGGAGCGAAAAGGACCGGGTCAATTGACAGAAGATTTGCTTGTCGGTTGATTTCGTAGGGAAAAAACGGATGGGGCGAATAGTCGGTTGACATGCCCAACGAATTAGATGGATTGCGATGAATGGCGAAGTTGTAACAGCCGATCTGCCAACGCTCCGAATAACGGCGAAGGAAAACCCTCGGATAAAAACTGTCGACTTGCTTTCAAATTTAATGTGGAAATTTGACTAACAGGACGCCCGCATGATGACTGGACGGAATATGTTGCACCGAGTTGTAACAGCGCACGCGGAAACTATGAAAACACGCGGACCGATAGAAGACCTTTCGTCCGTGCCACCGCTCGTCCCCGCAAAAAGCGCTCATGCGAAGACGGACGGTAGACCGCGAGGTTCGCGCCGTTAGTGTTGCGGTACGCCGTCGCGCCATTCAGTCCAGTGCGTTGCAATCTCCTGCACCAGCGGATTACCTGCCCGATACAGATTGGCGATAGCCGGCGCAAAACCGCCCTGAGCGGCGTAAGTGAGAAGATTATCGGAGGCTGATTGGCCGTCGTATGGCCGATCAAAATCCGACCCCGAACGCACGGCCGCCACCCGGTTCAAATCCACGCGATGCACACTCGCCGCACGCGACAATGCCTCGTAAGTCGCGTTGTCCTCCTGCTGCGTCGTGCAATACACCCCCTTGCCATCAGTCACGAGCTTCGTCCAGTCACGCGCGCGCTCGCCGATATATTTCCCCGACCACCAGGTATCGCTCCCCAGCGTGTCGCATTGGATCACCTTGGGCGGCTGGTTCGCCGGCGCATAGCTGAACTTGGCGCGCGCGGCCTGCGCTTCAGGGCTGTCTGCGAGCACCACGTTCTTCGACAACGCATAAGCCGCATCGGCCAGATCCGGGTTCAGCTTGAACACTTCGGTCTTGTAATCAAGCGGTGGTTTGTCGGCCGGGCTTTTCGTATTGATGCCGAGATAACCGCTCGGCCAGCTCTCCGGCTTTTCGCGCGCATCGAGTTCCCATTGGATACCGAAGTCGACGAGATATTTGGCCCACGCGGCAGACCCGACCGTGCCTTGCATCGGGTCGATGCCCGCGATTCCCGCGATCATGAAATAGGTACGGCGCAGATCGAATTTATCGGAGAACGTGAGCGCCATCAGCGAAGCGGCCGCGTTCGCGTGACCCATGCCGGTGGTCATCACGCAGACCTCCTGCCGGTTGCAGTTCACAACGGGATAGTCCGCAGAAAGTCCAGCCACATGAATGGCCTTCCAGGGCCCGAGCTTGGCGAGCCAGACTTGGGCCTCAGGGCCGAACATGGAAATGATCATGATTTTGACGGGCTGGCCGCGGCCATTGCCATTGCCGCCACGCGAGCTATCCGGGCCCTGCGCAAACGTTGGCTCACAGGCGCTGAACAGGAGCGTGGCCATCACGGCCGCCAGGCCCAATGCAGGGATTCGTGCGGGGATTCTTGTAGAGAGGCGAGTAGGCTGGGTGACGACGCGGGTGCGGCTGCGTGCAGAACGAAGGAGCGAGTCGAGCGAGGAACGGACAATCGATTTCATCTGGACGGCACCGTAAGTAAAAGGAGAACGCGAGGTGAAACACACGACAAGATGCACGGCTGGACCCTACCTCCGTCTCTTAAGTACCACCCACCGGACATTCATGCGTTGAGCGCATTATAGAAGGGCGAAAAACGCCGTTGTAAGGAACATAAAATGTTCCGGTAACGGCCATGAAGCACTAGTCTTGCTGTTTCGCCTGCTCGCTCGTTGTCAAGTCCACTCCTCTGCAAGGCACCCATGCCAGACACCGCCGCTTCACGAATGATCGATGCTTTTCACGCCAGCCATGTCGAGGACCGCCAGCACGTCGAGATGTGGCTCGAGGCTACCGGTGACTGCGCCGTCGCGCTAGAGGCCTTGTGGTCCGAGGGAGAACATCATCGGGGGCATGCGCGCGCTGCCATGGACCGGCTGGTCGCGCTGGCGGACAGGCACGGGGTCATGCTTTCACTCGTGCCACGGCCGCTCGCGCAGAAAGGAGAAGGCCCCGCCGCGCCTTCCATCGATCGCGCCGCACCCGACAGCGCCGCGCTCGAAGCATTTTATGGCCGGCTGGGCTTCGAACGCTCGGGCGGTAAGTTCGAAGGCTCGCCGGTGATGGTGCGCTCGCCGCGTTGATCGGCATCGGCATCGGCGTTGGCATCGGCGTTGGCATTCACGTTCGCATTCGCATCGCTTGAAGAATCGTCACGCTGATCCCCCTTCAACGCTGCAGCCAACTCACCCGCATCGCCGCCCTTCACGATCACGAAACTGCGCTGCGGATTGGCTATCTCGATGCCGCATTCCGTGAAGCGGTCCAGAATGCGCCGGTTGAATTCACGCTGCACGCCCCAGCGCGCGCTATCGCGGCATTGGATCTGGCCGGCGAGCGTGACGCTCGAACCGTCGACCGCGTCCACGCCCCACAGGCTGAAGTCGGAGAGGATGCCGTCCTTGAACGCGTCGTCTTCACGCAGCGACGCCCCAATTTCCTTGAGCGTATCCGCCGCCAGGTTCACGTCCTGCCCAAGCGCAATACTCACGCGTACCGCGGCATTGCCAATGCCCCGATTCGTGTTGTTCACCGTCGATACCGAACTGAACGGTATCGTGAACAGCGAGCCGTCGCTGCCTCGCAAACGCACCGTGCGAATCGACAGATATTCAACCGTCCCCGACACCCCTGCGAGCGTGACCGAGTCGCCCACTTGCATCGCGTTTTCCATCAACAGGAAGATGCCGGTGATCAAATCCTGCACGAGCTTTTGCGAGCCGAAACCCAGCGCCACGCCGAAGATGCTCGCGCTCGCCAGCAACGGCGCGGTGTTCACACCGATCTCGCTTAACCCCGTCAACACGACAACCATCGCGATCACGATAAAAAGCGCGCTGCGCATCATCGGCAGCAGGGTCGTGAGGCGCGCGGCCCGCAAACGGTCGCCGCTCGTGGTCCACGTTTCCAACCGCTGCTCGACCATTACATTCGCGCCTTCCCACACGATCACGGCGAACGCGGCGGCAACCCCGATGGTGATCAGCGCGGACGCAAGCCGATGACCCACGCCACCCGACGAGAACAGTGTCAGGACGTGAAGCCCCCAGACCTGCAGCAGCGTGAGCAATGTAATCACGATGATCACCGTCTGCACGGCGCGCCGCAGCAGCGGGTAATAGCGGTACGCGTGCCGATGCGCGATCGACTTGCTCGACAAGTCGTCATCCCCGCCCGCCGTATGGAAGAGCCGGCCGAGCGCGCCGAACGCGACGATAGCGACCACGCGCGCCGCCACCAGCACGAGCACCGAGATACCGAACAGATGAAACAGCGTGCGATACCCGTTGCGTACATCGAGCGCCCAGACGAACCACAGCGCCAACACGAAAAACACCGCGAGACCGGCCCAGACATCAGCGACCCAATTGCCTAGCAGTACGAATGACCGGCGTCCCTTGACACTCTCGCGGATCCAGGCGGCAACCGAGACGCGGCATTTGAGGATTACGATAGCGACCAGCACATGCACGACCAGCGCGACCGCCTTGAGGATCGCGTCGTGAGCAGTGTCGGTCATGCCCAGCGGCTCTGCAGCCTCAGCGAACGCCGAGCCTGCTCCAGCCACGCAGACAATGCGCACCAGCCAGTCGTGCGCAAAGCGGGCGGCATCGTCGCTAATCTGGATCAGGCGCAGGCCTGGCGCACGCGACGCAATGAAAAAGCCGCTGGCAATCACAATGCCCCGGCACACCAGGTAGACGTCGGTCAACGCGCCGACAGAACGGCCCTGCGGCGTGCTTTCGTCGATGAAAATGGACATCAGCGCGGCCGCCGCGATCATGAACACGATCAACGGCAGCAACGCGAGCAAGCTGTGAAGAATGGCGCTTGGCAGCCGCTGCAACAGCGTCCAGTGCCGCGCTGCATGGCGCACGCCGCGGGCGGTATCGGTCTTGCGTTCGGCGACCTCGATGGCCGCTTCGTTGCCCGAACGCTCGGCCACGGCTTCAGCGTGCACCGCCGCCTGCTCCTCCTTCGCAAGTTCCGGCTGGGTCGCATCGGCATCCACGATCCCGCGAGCCGCGAGCCGCGCGCGCGGCCGGCGCAGCCATCGCGAGCTCAGGTATTCCAGCAACAGGGCGGGCAACAACGAGATCGCGATCGACCAGATCACCTGGCCGATCAGATCGCGGCCGCTGGCAGTTGCAGTGCGCTGGCGCCACCACTGCGTCACCGAGCCGTAGTCGAGCAGCGCCGTAACGGAACGGCGCAAGCCGCTGCTGAGTTCCACGAGCCAGTAACCCGCCTCATGCGAAATCTGCGATGCCAGCCCGTTGGTTGTGAGCGACTTGGCCAGCACGCCCGATGCGCCGCTGGCGGACGCCGCGGTGGGCGCAGTTGCAGCGCTGCCTGAGGCTGCCTGGACGGGTGTGGAAAGCGCTCCGGCGGCCGCGACGGCCCGCAGTGTGTCCTCTATCTGGCTTCTGCGCGCAGGGTCATTGAGGACCGCCAGCGCGGCGCGCGCCTGTTCGGGGGTCAGCGTGACGGTTGACGAGCCAGACGCTGGCCTGGCTGCGCTGGAGGCCGCATTCGCGGCCGATGCAAGCGTGCTGCTCAGAACGCTCAGGACAAACAGAAAGACGACGAGAACAATTTTGCGCATGGGCGAGGATGAGGAACTCGGTTAGGGAAAACCGCCACGGATGCGCCCGGCCTGCAGCGCGATTGAACCTGCGGTGATCACTCTCAAGCTGGACAAGCTGGAATGGTTCGTGCATCAAACATCTGATCAAAACTACGGGATTCGGGCATGCACGTCCAAATTACGCGATCCATGCAAATGTCCCTCTCCGGCGCCGTGGTGTTGCTGTTGGCGACCGGACTGGCGGCAGCACTTCTTGCGCCCGGGCGAGTGTCCGCCGCCGAGCACGTCAACCTTGAGCGGGCCGCGAAGCCCACCCCGTCCTTGGCTGCGAGTGTTGCCAAGCACGTAGACAACGTTGCACCCCCGGACGAGGGCACCACGCTACTACCCGCCAGCGGAGACACCCAGCTTCCCGCAACGCCTGATACCCCGCGACCTCACTATGATCGGCCACCGGCTCATTTGCCGTGATGCTGGATTCTCCGCGACGTCGTGCAGTTTAGTAGAACTTTTCTTCAACGGCTTATCTCGCGTGCTCAAGCACGCGTCTCGGCCACGCGAGGAATATCCGGCTCGAAGAAGACCCAGCGGGCTTCAGGAAACGCGCGCTGCAGGTCCGCTTCGATCACATTGATTGCATCGACCATCGCACGGCCGCTGTCGTAGTCCACCATCTCCGCTTGCACGGCCACCACGATCTGCTTGCCCCACTGCAGCGTAATCAGGTTGATCACGCGGACAATTTCCGGGCGCGCACGCAAGTGGGCATCGATAGCCCGGCGCACTTCCGGACTCGCCGATTCCCCGACGATCATCGACTTCACTTCACGGGCGACCAGGTACGCAATCACCATGAGCAGGACACCGACACCAATTGAACCCGCTGCGTCGTAGACGGGATTGCCGGTGATCATGGTCAAGAGCACGGCGCAAAACGCAATGGCAAGGCCGGCGAGCGCGGCAACATCTTCTCCCGTCACCACGATCAATTCGGACTCGCGCGTCTCGCGAAACCATCTCCAGAGCGACTTGTTCCCCGACGTCTTGCGGATCTCGCGCAACGCGCCGGCCAGGGAAAACGCCTCGAGCACGACCGATATCCCCAGCACGACAAGCGCGACAATCGGATTGCTGATCACTTCATGCCGGGCGATCCGATGCACGCCTTCGTACACGGAAAACGCGCCGCCGACAAAAAACAGCAGCAGCGCGACGAGCATGGAATAGAAGTAGATCTCGCGGCCCGAGCCGAGCGGATGCAACACGTCGGCGGGGGCCTGTGAACGCTTGAGTCCGAACAGCAACAACAGTTGATTGCCGCAATCGGCGGTGGAGTGGATGGCTTCGGCAAACATGGAGCCGGAGCCGGTGAACGCAGCCGCCCCGAACTTGCAGACGGCGATGCCAAAGTTGGCGGCGAGCGCGTAGAAAATGGCTTTCGGCGATTCTTCTTTCATCGTGCTCCTGGCGGGAGTGGGTCAGGGACGCTCTCGGGACATCAACAACGAATCAACAACACATGCGCTAAACGACTTCCACCCGGCTTTGGCCGTCGATCATCTCTCCGATCACGGCCGCCTGATTGAAGCCGTCCGCGCGGAAGATGGCGAGCACTTCGCCAACCGCCTCGGGCGCGCACGACACCAGCAAGCCGCCTGAAGTCTGCGGGTCGGTGAGCAGGCTTTGTGCCACATCGTGCAATGACGATGCCAGCGTGACCTGCTGTCCGTACGCAGTCCAGTTACGCCCGGATGCCCCCGTGACCACGCCCGCTTTCGCGAATGCCTCTACGCCGGGCAGCCATGGCAAGTCGGCGTATCGCAGGCGCGCCGTCAGTCCAGCACCGCGGCTGAGCTCCAGCGTGTGGCCCAACAGGCCGAAGCCGGTTACGTCGGTGAGCGCGTGCACGGCGTCGAGCGCGGCCAGATCCGCACCCGGGCGGTTCAGCTTGGTCGTGGCGGCGATCATCGCGGCGTAGCCGGCGGCATCGAGTTGATCCTTCTTCAGCGCCGCCGACAACACGCCCACGCCAAGCGGCTTGCCGAGGATCAGCACGTCGCCCGCGCGAGCCGAGGCGTTACGCTTCACGCGCTTCGGATGCACGATGCCGATTGCCGCCAGGCCATAGATAGGCTCGACGGAATCAATGGAATGACCACCCGCGAGAGGGATGCCTGCTTCGGCGCAGATCGACTCGCCGCCCTTCAGCACGGCTGCGATCACCTCGTGCGGCAACACGTTGATCGGCATGCCGACGAGCGCAAGCGCGAGGATCGGTTTGCCGCCCATGGCGTAGACATCGGAGAGTGCGTTGGTTGCGGCGATCCGACCGAAGTCGAACGGGTCATCGACGATCGGCATGAAGAAGTCGGTGGTTGCAACAATCGCCTGCTCGTCGTTCAAACGATAAACCGCCGCGTCGTCGGCGGTGTCGTTGCCCACCAGCAAGTCGGGAAAGAACGGCAACGGCACGCTGCGTTTCAACAGCTCAGCGAGGACGCCCGGCGCGATCTTGCAGCCACAGCCGCCACCGTGGGACAGGCTGGTCAGTCGGGGCGACGGGGATGCGTTCAGCTTGATGTCAGTCATTCGCGGTTATCCGGCAAAGTTGCGTGTGACCGATATTATGGTGGTTGTGACGTCCAGACGCTGCAATTGCGAGTCTGACCCGCCATCCTGGTGACTGCGGCGCGGAGTCCGCGTCGACATTGAAAGGCGTCATGCGAGCGCTCACGCGCTACACTTCGAGTCACGCTCCGATGCCGTCTTTCAACATTACCCATCAACCGCCCTGTGCCCCGAACCTCTGCCCGCATGAAATCTTTACCTCTTGTTTTCGGCTTGATCCTCTGCGCTTCGCTCTGTCAATTCAGTCAACTCGGTCACGCTCAGGAATCGCCTGCCCCCTCGCAGGAAGACTACGCTTACCTGAGTCGCATGCACGTCCCTGAACCGGTGATCCGCTGCGTGGCCGCATTCGATCGATGGGTGGCGTTGACGCCCAAGTACGACACGTTCATCGTCCCCGACCGGCGTGTCCTGCGTGCAAAGATCGATAGCGACACCACGATCTTCAGCGCGGGAAATCCCATTCCTGTTGACGAAGTCATCGCCATGCGCGCGTTCGCCAAAGTTCGCGGAAAGCCGCACTGGACCCGCGTTGACAGCCGCTGCGGCGTGCGCGACGGCCATGTGGTCGGTGTTTCGCTCACCCCAAATGTAAGGCCCGCGATCGTTCGGTAACAGTGCCAGGGCGCCAAGCCTTCGCTGCCTCTCGCGAATATTTCCAGCCACACTTTTCCTTACAAACGCAAACGGCTTGTCATTTAGCTAATCGCTAAATTGATTTCACGGATTTCACTTGGAGAAACCGATGAAACGATTAACGATTCTAGTCACGCTCGCAGTACTCCTCGGCAGCACCCTGGGTGGCTGCATCGTCGTGCCGGATGGCGGTGGATACCACCATCACGACTACTACGGCCGATACTAAGCTTGGCTTAGCGGGATAAAGCGACAAAACCGAACAACAAGCGCGAAGGAAACCAACATGTTGACAGTCAAAAAAGGCTTGGCAGCCGCATCGCTCGCGGTGGCGGCAGCAACGAGTCTCGGCTTCACCACCACCGCATCCGCGGACGACCACTTCCACCCCGGCTACGTTCATGTGGACAGCCGCGGCTGGCACGGCGACCGGTATTACGACGGCCATCGCTACTGGGAACGGCGCGAGTGGGAACGCCATCACGCACCTCGTTATTACGGCCCTCCGCATCGCTACTATTGATCGGTTGCGCATGTGTTGAAAACGAAAAAGCCAGGGACGCCCCTGGCTTTTTCGTTTTCGGCTGCTTCAATGCGGCACATCGAACCTGGATCACGCGCCAGCAGTTTCGCGCCATTTGCGGGTGTCGCGTAACGGCGGCGCACCAAACAGGCGGCTGTACTCGCGGCTGAATTGCGATGCGCTCTCATAACCCACGCGGTGCGCCGCTGTCGCTGCGTCGGTCATGTCGATCAGCATCAGGCGGCGCGCTTCCTGAAGCCGCAACTGCTTCTGGTATTGCAGTGGGCTCATCGCCGTGACGGCCTTGAAATGATGGTGCAACGAGGAGACGCTCATATGCACGTCGCGGGCGATCGACTCCACGCGTAACGGCTGGTCGAAGTGCTGGCGCAACATCATGATCGCCTTCGCAATGCGCTGTGTCTGGCTGTCCTGCAGCGCGATCTGACGCAAGCGCGCCCCGGGCCCGTTCATCAACAACCGATACAGGATCTCGCGCTTGACCAGCGGCGCGAGAATCGGAATGTCCTCGGGTGTATCGAGCAGGCGCAGCAAGCGCAATACCGCGTCGAGCATGGACGTGCCGAGCCGGTTGACATAGAGGCCGCGCGAGGCGTCCGCGGGCGTCGACGGCGGCAGGCTTTCATCGCCGATCAATTTGGTGATTTCCTCCACGTCGAGGTCAAGTCGCATGCCGAGATACGGTGTGTCCTCGGTCGCGCCGGTCACCTGCCCCATTACCGGCAAATCCACCGATGAAACCAGATAGTGCATGGGGTCGTACACATACAGTTCGTCGCCTACCATGATCCGCTTCGAGCCTTGTGCGATCACGCCAAGCGCCGGCGTCTGGATGCCATGGCTTGGGCCGCAGCAATGCACGACACGGTGCAGGAACAAACCGTGCACCGCCGTCTGGCACGTGCCGGTGGTATCTGCCGTGAACCGGTCCAATAACGCGACAAGATCCAGCCGGGCGTGATCGAGGCCCGGATCAAATGGCGTTGATGCACTGCCGGCGCCGCCGTTGACAGCGTGGTCAGCGTGATTCGATGGGTCGATGGCGGAATCCGCCGTCTCATTCAGGGCCATGATTCGCAGATAGTGAGTTTGCGCGGCTGCTGCCCGGAAACGGCCACAGTCTTGCAAGGATGGAGGAGGATTGCCGTCAGTCAGATGCCGATCGCGATCAATCACGATGAATCACGCACTGCCGGCGAATGGCACTCAGCTTACTCGCGCCTGCGCGTTTTCGCCCAGCGCTACGCGCGGCCTTTGCAGGATCGGGCAAGGATCTGACAGGATCAGGCTAGCCGGGCACGGCGGCACAGGCAGATACTGCTTCATCGCGGCGTTGCTGAAACACCGAACGGGCGTTCGGTCGTTGCGCCGTGAAGCGGTCAACGGTGAACTCTTCAGCCCGCTAGTTCAAGGACGAAATCTAAGGAACCCAGCATGCGTAACAGAAAATTCGGCAATACCGGCTTGTTCGTTTCGGAATTATGCCTCGGCACCATGACCTTCGGCGAGGGCGGCATCTGGACCAATATTGGCGGCCTGCAACAGGCGGATGCGGACAAACTCGTCGGCCGCGCACTGGATGCGGGCATCAACTTCATCGATACCGCCGACATCTACGCCGACGGCGCGTCGGAGATCATGACCGGCCAGGCGCTCAAGAACCTGAAAGTGCCTCGCGAAAACGTGGTGGTGGCCAGCAAGATCCACGGCGAAACCGGCACTAAAGGCGTCAATTCCCGTGGCGCGTCGCGCTACCACATCATTGACGGCGTGAAAGCGAGCTTGAAACGCCTGCAACTCGATCACATCGATTTGTATCAGCTACATGGCTTCGATACCGCCACGCCAATCGAAGAAGCGCTGCGCGCACTCGACAACCTCGTGCAGCACGGCCATGTCAGGTATATCGGTGTATCGAACTGGGCGGCGTGGCAGATCGCCAAGGCGCTTGGGATTTCGGAGCGCCTCGGCCTCGCGCGTTTCGAGTCGCTACAGGCGTATTACACGATTGCCGGGCGCGACCTCGAACGTGAAATCGTGCCGATGCTGCAGAGCGAAAACCTCGGCCTGATGGTCTGGAGTCCGCTCGCGGGCGGTTTGCTGAGCGGCAAATACAAGCGCGACGGCACTTCAACGGAGCCGGGCCGGCGCACCAATTTCTCGTTTCCGCCGGTGAACATGGATCGCGCGTTTGACTGCATCGACGCCATGACCCAGATGGCCGAATCCAAGGGCGTGACCGTGGCGCAAATCGCGCTGGCGTGGCTGCTGCATCAGAAGGCGGTGACGAGCGTGATTATCGGGGCGAAGCGGGTCGGGCAACTCGACGACAACATCGCGGCAACCCAAGTGAAGCTGAACGACGACGAACTCGCCGCACTCGATGAAGTCAGCCAGCTCGCCCAGGAATATCCGGGCTGGATGTTCGCACGCCAAGGTGAGTATCGCTTGAATCAGCTGCGGGAATCGAGCGGCGGCTAGTCAGTCCGGCTAGTCAGCTCGGCTAGTCGGTTGCTCGGTGACCCGGTTAGCTAAGCAATGGGGTCGAACGGCAAGGTCATGAGTACGGCCTCCTGATACTTGCCGTCTATTTTCAACGAACGCGGTTCACGCGCGTACTCAACGAATCCGACCGAGCGATACAGCCTCTGCGCCGCTTCGTTATGCGGCGCAACCGTCAGTTGGACCTCTTCCACCACGGTACGTGCGTGGCTCAGAACGGCTTGCACGAGAGCCAGCGCCATTCCCGTCCCGCGAGCGGCCGGGCGCACGTACATGCCCATCAGCACGCCCTTGTGCCGCAGTTTCGCGCCTTGCGGCACCAACAGGCCGGCGACGCCAGCCAGCTCGCTTTCGTCGCTCAAAAACCCACCGAATACCGCAGCAGTAACGATCCGTTGTTCGAACAACGCGAGCGGCTGTTCAGCTTCGTCTTCCCACGCCGACCCAAATCCATCGGGATGTCGGGCAAGACCTTCAAGCCTGATATCGCGATAGGCACCGGCGTCGGCGGCAGTAAGACGGCGGATGGTGAATGGCATGGGCATGAGCGTGGGTACCTTGAGCGACGTGCAGTGATTGCTGGCGTGAAAGCGCCAGTTTCGCACGCCCGACGTGCCGGCTCCAAACCGCAATGCCCAGGTTTCACGACTAGATGATCGGCTTGCCGCCCGTCACCGCAATGGTCGCGCCGGAGATATAACTCGCTTCATCCGACGCGAGCATCACATACGCCGCCGCCAGTTCGGCCGGCTGCCCGGGGCGTTTCATCGGCACTTGCGAGCCGAAGGTCCTGACCTGTTCGGGTTTCATCGTCGATGGAATCAGCGGGGTCCAGATCGGCCCCGGCGCCACCCCGTTTGCGCGAATGCCCTTCTCCGCCAGCAACTGCGCGAGGCCGCCCGTGAAGTTCTGGATGGCGCCTTTCGTGCTCGCGTACGCGATCAGTCCGGGATTCGGGCTGTCCGCGTTCACCGACGTCGTGTTGACGATCGCGCTGCCCGGTTTCATGTACGGCACGGCGGCCTTCGTGATCCGGAAAATCGCGCCGATGTTCGTCGAAAAGGTCTTGTCCCACTCTTCGTCGCTGATGTCCTCGAGGCTGTCGTAGACCATCTGGTAGGCGGCATTGTTGACGAGCACATCGACGCGCCCGAATAACTCGACCGTCTTGGCGACCAGTTCGCGGCAAAACGCGCGGTCGGTGATATCACCTGGCAGCAGCAGCGTTTTCCGGCCCGCTTCCTCGACCCAGCGGGCAGTTTCCTTCGCGTCCTCGTGCTCGTTCAGGTAGGCAATCGCGACGTCCGCGCCTTCCCGGGCGAACGCAATCGCCACCGCGCGGCCAATGCCGCTGTCCGCGCCGGTGATCAATGCGATTTTGCCGGCAAGCTTGCCCGAGCCCTTATAGGTTTTCTCGCCGTGATCGGGCGGTGGATTCATTGGCGCGCTTTGGCCGGGTTGCCGGTCTTGCTGCTGGTCAGAGAACGGTGGTTTGGGGTAGGAAATCTGGGCCATGTGCGGTCTCCCTGAAAACTGTGATGGAAGACCGGGTTTCAGCAAGCAGCGGACCCAGATCTATGGAGTGGCCGAGTTCGGCTGTTGACGCTTGTTGGTTGATGGTGGCCGTTGGTTGATGGTGGCCTTAAGGCGGTTCTACCAATGGCATCCAACAGGCATGACTGCGTTCGTTGGTCGGACGATCTCGCTTAAAGACCGAAAGGTGGGCGAGACCTTTATCCCCATTCCAGATATAGCCTATCTGCGTTATCGCGTTGCGCGATAGCCCGCCAATGCGCAAGACTGTGTCCACAAAATCAACACGCATTACGGAGACATTCATGCGTACACAAGTCGGCATCATTGGTGCGGGCCCTGCGGGCCTTCTGCTCTCCCATCTTCTCCATCTTCGCGGTATTGAATCGGTTGTGCTCGAGGCACGCAGCCGAGACGATATCGAATCCACCATTCGTGCAGGCGTTCTTGAACAGGGCACGATGGACCTGCTGAACGAGGCGGGCCTCGGCGCGCGGATGCTGGCCGAAGGTGCGGTGCATCACGGTTTCGAACTCGCGTTTGAAGGGCAACGCAAGCGCATTGCACTGACCGAACTCACCGGCCACTCGATCACCGTCTACGCACAGCACGAAGTCATCAAGGATCTGGTGGCCGCGCGCATAGCGGCGGATGGTGCGTTGAAGTTCGGCGTGAGCGATGTGTCGCTACACGACTTCGACGATACCCCTGGGACTACCCGGCCACGCATCCGTTACAAGCACGAAGGGTTCGAGCACGAGCTGGAGTGCGACTTCATCATGGGTTGCGACGGCTCGCAAGGCGTCGCACGTGGGTCGATGCCCCAGGCACTGAGGCATGACTATCAGCGCATCTATCCGTTCGGCTGGTTCGGGATCCTGGTCGAAGCGCCGCCTTCGGCGCACGAGCTGATTTACGCTCGCCACGATCGCGGTTTTGCGCTTATCAGCACCCGTTCACCGAACGTGCAGCGTATGTACTTCCAATGCGACCCGAAGGACTCAGTCGATGCCTGGTCCGACGACCGCATCTGGTCCGAACTCCATGCACGCGTGGACACGCTGGACGGCTGGCAGATCACCGAAGGGCGGATCTTCCAGAAAAACATTGTCGGCATGCGCAGTTTCGTCTCCACGCCGATGCAATCCGGCAAGCTTTTCCTCGCCGGCGACGCCGCGCACATTGTCCCGCCCACCGGCGCAAAAGGCATGAACCTGGCGGTCTCCGACGTTCGCATCCTGACCGCCGCCTTACAGGCGTTCTACGAAGAAGGCGCGAGCGACAAACTGGATCGCTATACCGAAACCGCACTGAAGCGCGTCTGGCGCGCCGAGCATTTTTCGTGGTGGATGACCCGGATGCTGCACAAGCTCGACGACACCTCGCCGTTCGAACAACGCCTGCAAGTGGCCGAGCTCGAACACGTGACCACATCGCGCGCCGCTGCCACGGCGCTGGCCGAAAACTACGTCGGCAGCGTCGCGGTTTAACTACGCGGTTTAACTACGCGGTTTAAATGCCCAAGCAGCTGAGCGATGGTGGCCAGGTTCGCGGTGCGATTAAAGGACCGCCACCACTCGGATATCACCTTCGATAGACGGCACGACCTGCCCGCCCACGCGCCGAAAGGTTATAGACACGGTCTTGTCGCCAACCCGCAGTTCACCAATCTCGAGCCAGTCGATACCATCCGGCAACTGCGGCCGGTCGATCCGCACTTCCTGGCGCTCGGCGTCGATCGTGACCCCTAGACATGCCTCGAGGATCATGAACGGTGATCCGGCCGCCCAGGCTTGCGGTAAGCACGCAACCGGATAGCCGATCGGCCGCTCGCCACGTTGCCGGGTGAAGCCGCAGAACAACTCGGGCAGACGCATATCGAAAGTAACGGCCGCTTCGAACAGTGCCTGCAACAGGCGCACTGCACCGCCGCGGTCTCCGTAGCGTGCAAGTCCGCGGGCGCACATGGCGCTATCGTGCGGCCACACGGAGCCGTTGTGGTACGACATGGGATTGAAGCGTGGCTGGCCCGCTGCCAGCGTGCGAACGCCCCAGCCGGTGTTGAACAAGGTCGACTCGAGCTGACGCGCGACTGCTTCACCGCGGCCGCGCTCGACCAGGTCAAAGGCCAGCAAGTGTCCCGCATTCGACGCCAACACCTTGCACAGTTCGCCCTTACCGTCGAGCGCGATACCGTAGAACTCCGACTCGGGCATCCAGAACATTGTCTCCACGCATTCGCGAATCTTTTGCGCGCGCTGCTCGAAGTCCGATGCTTGCTCCGGCGCGTTGCGTTGCCTCGCGAAGCGGGCCATGGTGGCAAACGCGGTGGATGCATAAGCCTGGACTTCAACCAGCGAGATCGGTCCGACCGGGAAACTGCCGTCGGCGTGAAACACGGAGTCGCCGCTGTCTTTCCAGCCCTGGTTGGCGAGCCCCGCTTCCGTGGCGCGCTGATAGCTCAACAAGCCGAATTCGTTCTTGTCGCAATGACGTGCGATCCATTGCGCGGCCAGTTGCAGGGAAGGCCACAATTCGTCGATCAGTGCCGTGTCGCCCGTTCGCTCGGCATATGCGCCGGCCAGCGCGACGAACAGCGGCGTGCTGTCGACCCCGCCGTAGTACATCGCAAACGGCACTTCCCCCGTAGCGGCCATTTCGCTATTGCGGGTCTCGTGCATGATCTTGCCCACTTCAGCGTCGCGAAATGCGGAGTCCTCGCGCGCTTGATGCGCCGCGAGAAAACGCAGTACGCCACGCGCAAGCGACGGATCAATCCACAACATCTGCAGCGAAGTAATGATGGCGTCGCGGCCGAAAGCCGTGGAAAACCACGGAATGCCCGCGTACGGATACGGTCCCGTTTCGAGATCAGTCGTCAGCAAACCGAGATCGGCGAGCGAACGATCGATCCATTCGCTAAACAACGGGTTGCTCGAGCGCACGCGCGCTACCGAACGACGCCGCTCGCGCATGCGCCGATGGGCATCGACAAGTGCCTCGCGAATCGCCGGCCGCCCCGATTCCGGCGCACATTCGGCGCCTTCCTCGGCGATCTTCTTGCTCTCCGCACTGGCGTCGCTCAATGCATGCGTGACGGCCGTGATCGACAAGTAGATCGACATGGCCGTTTCCGACTGGATCCGCAGTACGTAATCCGCACGATTCACCGAGAGCGAGTGCGGCGCGGGCGAAAACTGGATGCGAGCGGTCCGCTCGACTTCATCCAGACCCGTATAGCGCAATACGACTTCGCCATCTTCGATGCACGGCTCGCGCATTGACCCGCGTTTCTTGCGTGTGGACCCGCGCACCTCGAACATGTCGTGGAAGTCGGCGGCGAAGTTGATCGAAAGCGGCACGGTGGCCGGTTCCGTGCCGTAGTTGGTCAACACAATGGCTTCGTGCAGCACGTGCCGCGACAACACCCGGCGGCGCTCGACGTGGATCACGCCCTCGGGCGTGGTCGCCCCGCCGATGAGCGGCAGCGGCCGGTTGGTCAGATGCGCGGTAAAGACGGCGTTGTCGCTCGACACGCTGCCAGACAGGAGCGACGGCGAGCGTCCGCCGAAAGTCAGGCGCAGCTGCGACAACACTCGGGTGTCGTTCACGAAAAGACCGTCGTCATTGCCGCGTATGTCGCCATTCGCGTCGTTGACCACGAAGGTATTGCCGGCCTTGAGCACGAACTGGCGCTCGTTCGCGTAGCTCGTATGCTCGGTTGCGATAAACGCGCCGTCCGTGTTCGCGGCGGGCGTCGACGGAGGAACCTCGCGAACGCCGGCCGTACTGCGGATCGGGTCGGGCATGTCGTCATGAGCGAGGCCATGGGCAGGGTCGCGAGCGATATCACGGGCCTGTCGGTCGCTTAGCGCCTGCTTTGCTTGCTGTTGTTCCTTCGTTTCCATTACACCTTCCTGAAAGAGTTGCCTGGACACCCGGCCGATTGTACGGCCAGAGCCTGCGAATCAATTTTTGCGGTCCGGAGGCAAGCGCACCGCGGACCCGCTATCATCGACCGTTTTTCGACCGACGCTCATCTAACCGGTTCTCCTCGCCGCATGTCTTTTCCGCACATCGACTTACTGTATTCAGCATCCGGCCTGGCCGTCGGCTTCCTCGTGGGCCTGACCGGCGTAGGCGGCGGCTCCCTGATGACCCCGCTGCTGGTGCTCCTGTTCGGCATCCACCCGGCCACCGCGGTCGGCACGGATCTGCTCTACGCGGCCGCGACCAAGGCAACCGGCACGCTGGTCCACGGCATCAAGGGGTCCGTGGACTGGCGTATCACCGGACGGCTTGCGGCGGGCAGCATCCCTGCGGCGGCAATCACCCTGGTCCTGCTCAACCGGTACGGTTTGAACACACCCGCCGCCGCCCGGGTGATCCAGCTCGTGCTGGGCTCCGCGCTGCTTGTTACCGCTGTCTCGCTCGTGTTCCGCCCACAGCTCGCGCGACTGGCCTACAAGACCGGGATGGCCCGTGAGGCAAGCGGAAAACCAGGCGCGGCAGCGAGCCGTGACAGCCGCACAGTGGCCTGGACCGTGCTCACCGGCGCAATCCTGGGCGTGCTCGTCTCAATCACCTCAGTTGGCGCGGGCGCCATTGGCGTGACCGTGCTGTTGCTCCTGTACCCGCGTTTGCCGACTGCGCGAATAGTCGGGTCGGATATAGCGCACGCGGTTCCGCTTACGCTGCTTGCGGGGACCGGCCACTGGCTGCTCGGTTCCGTCAACTGGGACCTTCTGGTGTCCCTGCTCGTGGGTTCGTTGCCAGGGATCGTGCTGGGCAGCATGCTTTCCACCCGGGCGCCGGAGGTGCTGCTGCGCAACGTGCTGGCCGCCACGCTGGTGATAGTCGGCGTGAAACTGGTACTCAGTTGATTCTCGGACAGTTCGAACGATAGTAGTCGCCCAGCGTGACGCTTTCCAGTCGATCGAACGGCATACGACGTCAGGGCACACCTGTATTTGAGCCCATAGGCCGTTCGGTCAGCTATCGGGAACTACGCGTTTCCGGCCAAGATCCAGGTAGACGAAGGGCCTGAAGCAACGCACTGGCGCGCGTCGCCATAGGAGATCGGGTAGCACTCGTGTTCGGGTATTGCTCTGATTCGCGGGTTTCGTTCAATGCTTTAAGTCACCGGTTTGGTTCAAAATAGTCAGCCGCAAGATTTAAGACACATTGTTGAGTCAAATTATTTAGTTACATCAATAAGCACATTGATGAACCGCCAGACATCCAGGAGCTGCGATGAGCCACACTGATGATCCCCGCGACGAACAACCCGCGTCCGACCTGCCCCACGACCCAGTACGCCGTCGCCTGCTTGCGGCTGGGGTCAGCCTGGCAGGCCTCACTGGATTGTCGCTGAGCGGCTGCAATCTCTTTGACTCGCGCCCTGCTACCCCCAAGACGGCCGCCGACATCGCGCTAGACAAAACGCTGCAGGCACAGGTCCGTCATATTGTTGTGATCTACGCGGAAAATCGCAGCTTCAGCAACCTCTGGGGTAACTATCCAGGCGTGCAATATCCGTTGGAAGCCGTCCCTGCGTCCCGCTACGTCCAGCTGGACCGCGACGGGCGCACGCCCATGCCTGTGCTGCCGAAAATCTGGGGTGGCCTCGTACCGCAAGCACAGGAAGTGGACGGCAAGCGCTACATGATTTCGGAAAAACAGATCGACGGCGTGCCGAACGGCCCGTTCCATCTTGTCGACGCACAGGGGCAGCCACTGCCGAACGGCGTCATCACGCGCGACCTCGTACACCGTTTCTATCAAAACCAGATGCAGATCAACGCCGGCCGCAACAACCAGTTCGCCGCATGGGGCGATTCCGGCGGTCTGGTCATGGGGCATTACCGCAATTCGGCTGATTCGCTGAAGCTCTGGAACATCGCCCGGCAAAACGTACTGTGCGACAACTTCTTCATGGCCGCATTCGGCGGTTCCTGGCTCAATCATATTTATCTGATTTCGGCACAGGCCCCCTTTTATCCGGACGCGCACAACGGCCCCGCGAAAAAACTCCTGTCCGTGCTGGACGCCGACGATCCGCTGGGCACGCGCCTGAAACTCGCGGCCGATTCACCGGCATCGGCGCTGGATGGCCCTCCGTCCTACGTTAACGACGGCGCACTCACAGCCGATGGCTACGCGGTCAACACAATGGCGCCTCCCTATCAGCCGAGCAACGTCCGCGCGGCGGAAGGCGGCGATCCGGCGCTGGCGGACCCGTCGAATTATCGCGTGCTGCCGCCGCAGAGTTACGCGACCATCGGCGACCGGTTATCGGACAAAGGTGTGGACTGGGCGTGGTATAGCGGCGGCTGGGACTATGCGCTCACGCATCGCGACACCGGCATGGTTCCCGATTTCCAGTATCACCACCAACCGTTCAATTACTTCCGCAGCTTTGCTCCTGGCACGCAAGCTCGCACGCAACACCTGCGCGACGCCGGTCTGGGCGACGATCCGTCGACCAACAAACTCATTGCGGATATTGACGCAGGGCGGCTGCCGGCTGTGACTTTCTACAAGCCACAAGGCAATCTGAACATGCATGCGGGTTACGCCGATGTCGAATCCGGTGACCGGCATCTCGCCAACGTCGTCGAGCGAATCCAGCGTGGACCGCAATGGGAGAGCACGGTCGTCATCATCACCCACGACGAGAACGGCGGCTGGTGGGATCACGTGCCGCCGCCGAAAGGGGATCGATGGGGACCGGGGTCGCGCATTCCCGCCTTGATGATTGCGCCGTTCGCGAAGAAGGGGCTCGTCGACCATACGGTCTACGACACGAACTCCATCCTGCGCTTCATCACGCGCGTCCACGACCTGGTGCCACTTGACGGCGTTGTCTCGCGCGACCGGGCATTCGCGGCAAACGGAGAAGCGCCGTTAGGGGACATGACGGCCACGCTCGATCTCGCCTAAGCCGCAAACGCTGGAGTTGCAAACGCCTGAGCAGAAATTGCCTGAGCTGCAAACGCCTGAGCAGCACCACACTCCCCCCGCAGCAATAAGTTGGGCCGCCGCAACAACAACTAGCGAACGGGCGCTCCCGCCAATTAATGCCGGCGGTGCACCGGGAAGTTGCACAGCGACGGCGAACAGGACCTACGAAGCACTCGAGCTGTCCATCCGGCCCGCGCGGGCGTCGGCGGCATCGGACGCTTCCTGCCGCCATTCGCGCCGCGAGCGCAGCATCTTGCGCACCGCGAGCCGCGCCATCTTGAGATAGCCAAACGGCCGGGGATCGGCCAGCATGCTCAGCGCCCGCGCGTAGTCGAGCGTCAGGCCCGGGGTCCAGGCCATGGTGGCCGCTCGCTTGCGGATCTGCGCGGCGACCCACAGCTCCGGCGTAACGATCAGGCGCAGGAACGCGCGCCAACCCGTATCACGGCCGTGAAAGGTGCCCACCGACCCTTCGAGTGCCGCTTCCAGCGCCTTGGAAACAGTGCTCGAACAATTCCGGTAAGTGAGGTTATAGGTCGGATCCTGCCGATATTTCTCCCAAAACGCCTTCAACCGATCCGGACGGTAATTGCGAATACGCACGCGGGTCGTGGATTCGCACCATGCCTTCGATTCCGTCGCGTAGTCTGGCTGGAATGTGCCCGGCACATTGTTCTCGCGAGTCGCACGCAAGATGCGCCCGAATTCGTCCGGCGAACGGTCGAGTTCCACGCCCGGATACAGGCTGATGTAAATACCCTCGGGTGACTCAAGCGCCGCGTGGCCCGTCGAGATGACACCGTTCGCATCGACGGCGGCAATGTAGCGGTCCACGATCAGCCGCCGGTTGGCCTGCGCCCGCGCGGACCCGACAGGCGTCCACACATGCACGGTGAGCGCTTTTTCATCCGCGGCCGGAGGTCCGTCCCACTCGAACGGGCTGTCGGCCTCGGTTGCCACCGCGCCCGCAGCGGCCTTTGCCGTTGCGGACTTATCAGCCAGGGTAGGATCGGCGATTACGTCGTCGGACAGCGCCAGCGCCTTCTCGTTTTCAGGCGGCAGGCTTTCCATGCGGCGTACGCGAAAGGCGATCCACAGCATGTTCCAACCGCCGAACGCGAGTCCAAGCCCGATTGCGTAAGGCGCCGTGCCTACATAGTGGGTCGGGTACGGTTCGAAGAAAAAGATCGCGAGCAGGATTTCGACAATCGCGAGCGCCAGCACGATCCTCCATCGGCTATAACGCACCACAACAGCCGACACGCTCTGCAGCAAGCCATCGGCGAGAAAAAGCGTGCCGAAAATCATCGAAAGCACGAAGTTGCCGTGATGATTGCCCGCCATGATCAGCAGCGCGGCGAGCGTGAACGCGCCACCTTTCACGTAACGAAGCGTGCGCTGGCCGCCCACACCCATCCGGGCAACAGCGAGGGTCGCGAGACCCTCGATGAGCAGCAGCCAGGCGAAGACGTGGATAGGAAAATACAAAACGCCATCGAGGGCATCGATAAACACCGACACCCCGATCACGAGCCAAATGCCGCCCGCCACGGCCAGCGTAAGCCAACGGCGGCGCAAGTAGTCCACGCCCAGCAGAAACAGCACGAGTTGGATCATGACGTCACCTGTGAGGACGCGACCTCGCCATGATAAAAGCGCTGCCGCTTTACGCCAACGGGATTAGAACGCCTGTGCGCTCGCCCCTGTCGACACTGACCACTCACGCAAAAAACCACTCAAGCCGATTCCACCCAGGCCCGCGCCGCGATTTCCAGCAGATAACCATAATGCAGCGCGCCTACGGGAACAACCGCCCGCGCGGGTTTCCAGTCGCCGAAATGGCGCGCGTAGATCTCGTTGAAAGTTTTCCAGTGATCCACGCCAACCAGGTAGACCGTCACTTCGATCACGTCCTTCAACCCCGCGCCAGCCCCCGCCAGCACCGTGCCGACATTGTCCAGCGCCTGCTGGGCCTGTTTTTCGAACGGCAAGTCGCCGGTATGCGTGCCGTCTGGACGCATCGGCAGCTGGCCCGACACGCAAACGAGATTACCCGCGCGGGTTGCGTGGCTGTAATGCCCTGCGGGAACCGGAAGACCCGGAGCGTTGATGAGTTCGATGGGCATATAAGTGTTCACGAATGGTTCAAGAATCGGAAAAGCGCAACCGGCAGCATACGTCGCGCGCTTCAAAGCACCAACCGTGCGGCGATGAAATCGAGGAAGGCTTTCGCCCGTCCCGCCATTGACGCGCTCTGGTAGAACACCGCGCTGATCGGTTGCCGAACATCGAGCAAAACCGGGTCCATCACGGTTTGCAGGCGTCCGCTGGCCACGTCAGCGCTGGTCATGTACGCGGCGAGGCACACGACTCCGCCGCCCGCCAGCGCAAGTTGCCGCATGGTCTCGCCACTCGATGCGGCGATTTCCGGCACGATCCTAAAGCGCGCGCCCGCGTCCCGGTTTTCGGAATCGTCATCGATCAACGGCCAGTCATTCAAACTCTCGGGCGCCGTAAAACCGATCAGCCGATGCCGCCGCAATTGCGCCACCGTGCGCGGCTCCCCGCGTTCCGCGAGATACGCGGGACTCGCCAGAATTCGCAGCCGGCTGCTGCCGAGCGAGCGCGCGTGCAACGTGGAATCCTGCAGCGCGCCAATCCGGATCGCGATATCCACGCGTTGTTCCATCAAGTCGACAATCCGCTCATTGCTGCTCAGTTCCAGCACGATCTCCGGATACGCAGCGGCGAACGCCTGCACGTGCGGCACGATGCAATGCAGCACGAACGGCGACGCCGCATCCACCCGCAGACGCCCCGCCGGCCGCTCACGTTGGCGAGCAATCGACTCCTCCGCATCTTCCATTGCGGCGAGGATGACGCGGGCTCGCGCGAGGAAAAGCTCGCCTTCGTCGGTGAGTTGCAAACGGCGCGTAGTACGCCGCACCAGCGTAGCGTCGAGCTTGCGCTCCAGCCGCGTCAACGCCCGGCTCACGCCGGAGACGGTTTGCTGCAATGCCTCGGCGGCCGCCGTGATCGAGCCGCTATCGATCACTGTCACGAACGCCAGCAGTTCCTCAGTCGTCGTTTTCATCTAACCATTGTTGATTTTTAGTCAATATTTATTTGAGACTAACACTGTTTTTGCGAAAGTCGAAGACGGGGATACTGCATGCATCGACTCAATGGGAAGGAGAACGAAAATGAAGATTTTTGTAACTGGCGCAGGCGGATTTATCGGTGGTTCAATTGCGGCGCGTCTGGTTCGCGACGGCCATCAGGTCAACGGCCTCATCCGTCGCCCGGAACAGGCGGACGAACTCAAGGCGCTGGGAATTGAACCCGTGATCGGCAGCCTGGACGATCGGGCGTTACTGATCGCGCAGGCGAAAGCAGCCGATGGCGTCATCAATGCCGCCAGCAGCGACCATCGCGGCGCGGCCGAGGCGCTGATCGAAGGGCTTGCGGGCTCGAACAAACCGCTGCTTCACACGAGCGGCTCCAGCATTGTCGGCGATGCATCCGGCGGTGAAGGATCGGACGCGATCTACTACGAGGACAAGCTGCCCGAACCCACCGCCGATAAAGCCGCGCGAGTCGCCATCGACAACCTCGTGCTCGACGCAGCCAAACGCGGCGTGCGCGCCTCCGTGCTGTGCAATACGCTGATTTACGGCCACGGCGCGATGGCCAACGCGAAAAGCGTGCAGTTGCCGCGTTTGCTGGCGCAGGCGAAAAAGAGCGGCATCGTGCGGCATGTGGGACCGGGGCGCAATATCTGGTCGAACGTGCATATCGACGATGTGGCTGACCTATACGCTCGTGCGCTTGAAAAGTCGCCTGCTGGTACGTTCTATTTCGTCGAAAGCGGCGAAGCGGCCTTCCGCGATATGACGACGGCAATGGCCAAGGTGCTCGGCCTCGGCGCGCCGCAAGACTGGCCGCTCGAAGAAGCCAAGAAGGAATGGGGCTACGAAATGGCATCGTACGGGCTGGGATCGAATAGCCGGGTACGTGGCAAGCATGCGCGGGAATTGCTGGGATGGACGCCGAAGCGGACGTCGGTGACCGACTGGATCAGCAACGAGATGATGCAAACGAACTGACCCGCGTTTCTACGCTGCATGTGCGAGGCTGGACGCCAACGTCCAGCCCGCGCGCGTTACATCGTGCTGGCGGCAGTGGCCATGCAACCCTCGCTCGCGCGGCCATTCTGAAGCCATGCAGCTTGCGCGAAACAACGCTCCAGTCTCACTTCAACGCTTGCACGAACTCGTCGACCTTGCCCGTCGGCATGCCTGATTGCACGGCGGCAGCGCGGATTTGCTGCCACGTGGTGGGATCGACGGGAATACCGTTCGCGTTGAGATCGGCCCGCCGCGCCTGTTCCGGCTCGCCCGGCACCATGATCCTGTCCGTACCGGCCGCGAGTGGCGACGCCTTCACCCACTCGACGAACGCATCGGCTTCGGCCTGCGCGTTGGGGGCATCGAAGGCATTCGGGTCCACGATCACCGATGTCATGCAATTGATGATCGCGTTGGTCGTGCCCAGCGTGTCTGCATGGGTGGTGAAACCGCCCGACAGCGCACCGCCGAAAATCTCGCACATGGCGGCGAGGCCGTATCCTTTGTGCGCGCCCATCGCCGTCAGCGAACCGAACGGTGCTTCGTGCATCACCTTCGGTTCGATAGTCGGCACGCCCGCGTGGTCGATCAGGTAACCCGGCGCGACCTTCACACCCTTGTTATAAGCCACGCGCGTCTTGCCGTAGGCAATCCCCGCCGTCGCGAAGTCGAGCACCAGCGGCGTATTGCCTTCGCGCGGAAACGCGGCGCAAAAGGGGTTCGTGCCGAAGCGCCGGTCGATCCCGCCAAACGGCGCAACCAGTGGATCACCCGCCACATTGACGAAGTGAAACGACACGAGACCCGCCGCCGCGCACTGTTCGGCCCAATGCCCGATGCGTCCAATGTGATGCGCATTGCGCAAGCCAACCGCACACACGCCGAGCTTTTTCGCCCGCGCGATGCCGTGCTCCATCGCCTCGTACGCCACGACCTGGCCGAAACCCTTACGACCGTCGATAGTCAGCACCGCGCCGACATCGCGGACAATTTCAGCATGCGTATTGAGCTGCAATTCGTTGTCCGCGAGCGACGCCATATATCGCGGAATCATACCGACGCCGTGCGAATCGTGCCCCGACAGATTCGCCATCACCAGATGATCGGCGACGAGTTCAGCTTCACGCGGCGTGCTGCCGGCGTGGGTCCATATCGCGCTGACGAAGGCGTGCAAGGTATCCGGGGCGATGCGCGATTCACGCGTGGTTTCAGTGCTCATGCGACTGCGTCTCCTGATAAGAAAAGGACTGCACTTGATGTTCACGGCAGGCCGGTTCATCACCGTACCGTCCAAATAAAACGGCGCGCAAAAGTTGCGCGCCGTCTGAAAGTCAGGGTCGGGTCCCCCGCCATCAAGGCGTCGCCGCGATCACCTCGGCTACTGTCGCGGTGAGTTTCTTCGCGAAGGGCACATGCAGGAACTCATTCGGCCCGTGCGCGTTCGACCTCGGTCCCAGCACGCCGCATACCATGAACTGCGAACGCGGAAAGCCTTCTTGCAACGTACTCATCAATGGAATGGTACCGCCCTGGCCGAGGAACGCGACATCCGCGCCGAAATGCCGGCGCGACGCGTCGTTCAGCGCATCACCCAGCCACGGCGATAGTTCGGGCGCGCTCCAGCCCGTCGCTTCGCCCCGCTCGGGCTTGAACGTGACCTTCGCGTTGTAGGGCGGATCGGCTTCGAGCATGGCCTTGAGTTCCGCAAGCGCCTTCGTGGCTTCGACGAGCGGCGGCAGGCGCAGCGACAACTTGAACGCGGTACGCGGGCGCAGCACGTTGCCCGCATTGATCAGGGACGGCAACCCTTCCGCCCCAGTCACGGCCAACGACGGCCGCCAGGTGGAATCGAGCAGCGCTTGACGCGGGTCCGTCGTGACGGGCAACACCGTGCCGCCATTCTGGCCGCAGGTCCACGGCAGCTTTTTCCATACGTCCTCGCCGAGAATGCGTGCCGTTGCTTCCGCTTCGCTCAAACGGCGCGGTGGGATATCGCAGTGAAAACCCTTCGGCAGCAGGTTGCCCGTGCTCGAATCTTCCAGCCGTTCCAGCAGCCTGCGCATGATCCGAAACGTGGATGGCGCAATGCCGCCATTCGTACCCGAGTGAATGCCTTCGTCGAGCACCTGGACTTCCAGGTCGCCCGCCACCAGGCCACGCAGCGACGTTGTCAGCCAGAGCTGATCGTAGTTGCCCGCCCCGGAATCGAGGCAGATCACCAGGCTTACGTTGCCGAGCCGTTCACGCAACGCATCTATATAGGGCAGCAAGTCAAAGCTGCCCGATTCTTCACATGTTTCGATAATGCCGACACAGCGCGGCCGTTCAACGCCTTGCGCGTCCAGCGCGGCGATCGCGCTGATCGACGCGTACGTGGCATATCCGTCGTCCGCGCCGCCGCGTCCGTAGAGCTTGCCGTCTTCGTATTTCGGCGACCACGGCCCGAGGTCACGACGCCAGCCGTCGAACTCGGGCTGTTTGTCGAGATGGCCATAAAGCACGATGGTGTCGCTGCTGTTCGAACGCGTAGCCGGTGCTTCGAAAAAGATCACGGGCGTGCGATTGGGCAAGCGGATGATTTCCACTTTGAGGCCGCGAACGGGTTGGCGCTCGGCCCATTGCGCGGCATCCGTAATGACGCGTTCGATGAATCCGTTGCGCACCCAGTCGAGATCGAACATCGGGCTTTTGGCGGGCACCGCGATGTAGTCCGTGAGTGCGGGGAGAATTTCGTCGTCCCACTTCCGGTCGACGAATTCGCGCAGTGCTTGACGGTCGATTTGGTCGATGCGCTGTTTTTCTTGAGTAAGATCGTCTGAGATCATGACGGGCGTCCCGGCCGTTTAAATGTCAATGATAGCCGTGTTTAGCGCTAACTCGAATGCGCAGTTTCTCATGAGCCGAATATCGGCCGCACGCCTTTTCGCCTTTAGCAGCGAGCGCGGCAGCCATTTCGCGAGCTTGAAAAAAGGCACGTGCGTGCGAGACGAACGCGGCGCCCGGGCGGCGGAAAAAGCGCTATGAGCGACGCCCCGGTATGCTTGTGGCCCGATCAATCAGGAGCCTCACCATGTCCGTTTCAATGTATCGCGCGACCGTTCCCGTTTTTATCCGTAGCCTCGACGTGCTTGCTTCCCTGCTCGATAAAGCCGCCGCTCATGCGAAAGAAAAAGGCTTGAGCGACATCGACGTAACGAGCGCCAGGCTAGCCGACGACATGCTGCCGTTCTCGGCTCAGATCCAGCGCGCAAGCGATACATCGAAGGCATCGGCGTTACGTCTGTCAGGCGTCGCCGCGCCCAGTTTCGACGATACCGAAACGACCTTCGCGGAACTGCGGGAGCGCATAGTGAAGACCACGGCGTATCTGAAAGGGATTGATGCCGCGACGTTTGGCGGGGCTGACACGCGTGTCGTCACCATCAAGCAAAAGGATTTCGAGCTGAAATTCAGCGGCGCAGAGTATCTGTTCCAGTTCGGGCTGCCGAACTTCTACTTCCATATTGTCACGGCTTACGACATCCTCCGGCACCTCGGCGTACCGGTAGGAAAGCTCGATTTTCTCGGGCCACTTCAACCGGCGTAACCGGTCGACGCCTGGCTTGCGCCGAGCGATTAAAGGCGACCGCCGTCCGGTTCAGGTCCGCGCGGCGATCTGTTTCTGCCAGCTAGTCAGGATGCGACGTGCGAGCACGTTGTAATCGCCGCCGAAGTGGTGATCCCCCGTGGTCTTCACCACTTCTATTCCGGTCTGCGTCAGCGCGGGACACAGCGTATCTTGCTCGGCCGCGCCGTAGATGCATTGAACGATCGACGGCGGCAGTTTCGCCAGTTCCGGCTGTACCTTCAACGCATTCTTGCTCGCCGGCATGCCGAGCCAGCCCGTGACGCGAATCTGGAAATCGGCGTCGGGTGCAAAACCCATCAACGATACAAACGACACCTTCGCGCGCACCGAATCCGGCAGCCGGTTATAGGCGAACGGCATCACGTCCGCGCCAAACGAATAGCCGATCAGCGCGACGTGCTCCGAGTGCCAGCGAGCGCTATAAGCCTGGATCACACGAGCAAGGTCGTGGCTTGTCTGCTCGGGCGTCTTCGCACTCCAGAAATAACGCAGGCTGTCGATACCGATCACCGACACCCCATCCTTCTGCAACGACTCCGCGACGGTTTTGTCGAGATCGCGCCAGCCACCGTCGCCGGAAATCACGATGGCGAGCAGGTTTGTCGGGCGCGCGGCGGGCAATTCTATGAGCGGCAAATCCGATACGTCTTCGTCGCGCATTTGCTCAGCCTTCAGATGCGGCATGGCGAGCGCGAGCAGCGCATCAGCCTGCGAGCCACTGGCGGGCTGCGTGGTTTTATCGAAGAAACCGGGGAGGCCCTTCGCATGTGTGATGGTCGGATCGGGCGGGCACAGGTTGAAACGCGCGTCCAATTGAGAATCGGGATTCAACGCGAGCGCGCCCGCCACCGTGTTGTCCGGCGCCTGGGCGAGGATCGCCGTGGCCAGCACGCCGCCCTGCCCCGTGCCCATCAGGATGGGCGCGAAATAACGGCTGGATTGCACTTCGCGTTCGAGTTGATGGCTCACCGATTCGGCATCGCCGACCAGGTTATGGCAAGTCTCCTTCAGCAACGGCAACTTCGCCGCGTAGTGCGCCGTGTCCACGCCCACCACCATTGCGCCGTTTTTGGCCAATGCATCGGCGGTCTGGGTATCGGCAGCAGTCCAGTTTTTATCGGAGAAAAGCACGACGAAACCGCGCATCGGTCCGGCGGGTTTCGTGAACGTCACGTCGCCATACCGGCCGCCCGGCAAGGTGCCGGCTTGGGCCATTGAAACCGATAGCAAAGACAACAAAGAAACAACCGCGAACTTCCTGAAAAATGTCATGACCGCCAGCCTCCCGCCAGCAACGAGAGATCTGCGAGCGTGAAAAACACGCCGACCGAGCCGGATGCCGCCAGATAGCGCGGCTCCCAACGCGGCTGGAACTTGCTCTTGAAACCGCGCAAGCCCCGGAAATTATAGAAACGCCCGCCGAACCGCCAGACCAACCCAGCCAGCCGATGCCACGGAGAAGCAAGCGGTGTCGGCTGCATGCCGGACAAGGGCGCAATGCCCAGGCTCAAGGTCTGGAACCCGGCCTGCTTCAAATGGAGCGCGAGCTTCGTGAACAAATACTCCATTGCGTACGGCGACGCGTCAGGCTGATGCCGCATCACGCCGACCGTGGCCTCGGTGTTCAGATCGGTCGTCATGAAAGTGACGAACGCCACCGGCTTGCCTTCCTGGCGCACCAGCAACACGGACTGCGCGGCGAGGTAATCGTCGGTGAACGCCGCGACCGAGAAGCTCTTTTCGCGCGCCTCGCGGCTTCCAAGCCAGGCATCGGAAATCTCGCGCAGGATCGGCATGCATTCAGGAACGCGTGGGGAATCGATGACTTCCACGTCGAAACCGTCGCGTTCGCCACGCTTCAGCGCGTAGCGCAAATGGGCGCGATGCGAGCCCTTCAGGTCGAAATCCTCCAGAACGACGTGGGCTTCCTCGCCGAGTTTCATCAGCGTAAGACCAGCATCGAGGTACAGCGGCAACGCGTCGGCGCGAACCTGGTAGAACGCGGCGCGGCCATTGTGCGCATGCGCCATTTCCACGAACCGGCGGATCAGTTCCGCCCATTCGCGGCGCGGCCCGACCGGATCGTGCAGCGCCGCCCAGGTGCGGCCGTGTTTCGCGTACATCAGGAACGCCTCGCGCGAGGTCGAGAACAGGAAACTCTTGTCGCCCATCATCGCGAGGCCGGCGTCGCTGCGCTCCTGCGCGCGGAAAATGCGCGCGGCATCGAGCAGATCTTGCGGCGCGGGCTTTTCGAACCGGCCGGCCGCCGGGCGCAGCAACTGCCACACGGCGAACAGCGCGGCGGACAAGCCCGCCGCAAGCGTCGCGCGCAATGCGCGCGGCGCGCGTTCGTCGAAGGCGAATTGCCACCAGAGGTCGCGGCTGTAATTGACATCGCGAAAAGCGAACAACATGATCCAGACCGCCAGCCCGATCACGATCGCAACCGACACCAGCCAACTCACCGTGAACTGCTCGGCGAGCAGCGACGAGCGCCGGTTAAAGCGGTCGCGGGTCGCCAGCAGCAACGCGATCAGCAGCGCGAGCACGCCCGTTTCGACAAACGCCAGGCCTTTGGCCATCGACAGCGCCAGGTTGGCCACCGCGAGCGCGATGGCGAGCCACCAGGCGGCGTCAAGCCGGCGCAGCAAACCGCGCGCAACGAACAGCAGAACCACGCCCAGCACGCTACCCAGCAGTTGCGAGCTTTCGAGCACCCACAGCGGCAGTACGGCTTGCAGCACCGCGATGCGTTTGCCGAACGCGGGCGTTGCACCGGAAATCACAAGCATGCCGCCGACCACGAAGGTCACCACGCTGAGGAACACCGGAGCAAGCTGCGACACATTCGATGGATTCAGAAACGCGAAGCGTCCTTTCAACGCCCGGCCTTCGAACGCTGCCAGCACAAACGTGGCCGCGATCAGCGGCAGGCCGAAATAGATCGCGCGATACGCCAGCAGCGCCGCCAGCATCTCGGGCGTTTTCACGCTATCGCCGAGCGCGAACACCATCGCTGCCTCGAACACGCCGACGCCACCGGGCGTGTGGCCGATCATGCCGAGCAGCATGGCAGCGGAGAACACCGTGAGGAATTCGCCGAAGCCGACCTGGGCGTGCGGCAATACGGCCCACAGCGCGAGCGCGGCGGCGCATACGTCAAGCGCGGCGAGCAGGAGTTGCGCAACCAGGTCGCGGCGCGCCGGAATGGTGAAGGCGAGCCAGCTCCAGCGCGTTTCCAGGGTTCGGGAGGTGGTGCGGCACAGCACGATCATCGCCGCAAATCCGGCCAGGACCGCGCCGCCGCTGACTCGCAGGATATCCGGCGATGCGTGCAGCATGGCGGCCAGGGTATCGGCGGCGCACACCATGCCGATCGCCGTCATCAGCACCAGGGCGAGCGCCAGCGTCACGCTCGTGAACACCGTCAGGCGGCCGACCTGCGCGGGCGTGACGCCCGCGACGCCGTACACGCGGCAGCGCACGGCGCCGCCGGTCAGCGCGCCGAAACCGGTAGCGTTACCGAGCGCGGAGGCGACCGTCGCCCCGACCCACAGCACGGAACGGGGCACTTTGACGTCGAGGTAGCGCAGGCCCACGGCATCCCGGCCGGCCAACGCCACGTAACTCAGCACGGTAGCGGCAAGTGCCCCGGCCCACGCCTCGAAGCGAAGCGCGCGTAATTGGTGAACGACCGTTTTATAGTCGACAGCGTGCGACAGATGCTGGAAAACCACCAGCAGCAACGCGCACACAACCAGCGCGAGAACTGGCGCGGTGAAACGCTGCAATCGCCACGCTTTCGGCAAACGAAGCAGCGATTCCAGCAAACGGACTGAACTGACACTAATTCTGCGAGACATGCGGATTACCGGACTTGCTTCAACGCCTTCTGGCCTTGCGGCTTGTTGGCGTTTTGTTGGTTCTTGGTTCTGGCGGCCAAATGCCGGACCGTTGCGCGTCTATCCGGCGCCCATTCAGATTTCAAAACCCTGAATAGAACGTTACGGTTAGCAACGGCTGTATAACGGCCTAGGTTGACGGGACTTAAGAAAAGTGTGGGAGTCTATGCCGTTCGGACGAGTCCAGCAGTGGTTTTGTGCCCGTTCAGGTCGTTTTCTTCACACCTGATCGGGCGAGCGGTTAGGATCTTGGCTCCGGTGCCCGCCTTCGGGCGCCGCATTTATCATCGATAAAAGGTTCTACCGTATGAAAACGCAACGCCTCGCCGCCGCTGTGACCTTCGCCTTCTCCTTCGCCGTCCTCGCCTTGAGCGCCTGCGCGACCCAATACGATTCGTTGATCAAGACGGTGCCGGTCGGCTCGGGAACGTCGCACCTCACCGCGCTGCCGTTCGTTGCATGCGTGAAGGCGAAATGGGCCACACGGCCGCTGAAGATCAGCGAATACTCGCCGAACGCGGACGGCGACGTGATAGCCGTACACGGCGCGAATGGGCAGACCATGTTGCTGATCGATGCGGAACCGTCGGCGAACGGCACGGGATATACGATATACGGCGATATCGTAAGCGCGTCAGCCTACGTGGCCGACGCCCACAAATGCGACTAAACGTCGCACCGAAGGATCAGCTCGCGCCGGCCTTCAGATCGGTGTAAGCCCGGTGCGTACCCACGATGCGCCCAATCAGATAACCATCCGACGCGCACGCATTCACCCGCTGGTCGCCGTTCCACACGATTTTGTACTGCTCGTCCTGCAAACGGATGGCTGAGGGATCGAACTGGGGCTGGGGCGCGCCGGCAGTCTTGCCGCCTTCGCGGGCCTGCTCCATCACGAGGCGATTCCACGTGTAGGCATAACCGTATTGGACACCGTCGGCGAAGGCGTCGAGATCACATACCTGCTTGGGTGGCGTAATGGCGACATCGGTTCGGTAGCCGGTGGGACCACCTACTTCAATGCTTTGCGCGACGGGCGCGCCGGAAGAATCGACCTGGGCGGACCGTCTCGGGCGGGGTTGCGGTTTGGCCGCCGCCTGCACGGGGGCGGACGCAGGCAGCGCGCTGCTGGCGCTACCGTCCGGAGGCAAGGGCGCACAGGCGCCAAAAACAAGAATCGATGCGGCGAGGCAAACGCCTAGAACCTTCAGATGGGTGGTGAAAATCACGCTTTTGCTGTCCGTCTCAAAATAAACCGAGCACTACCTTAACATTTTGAGATGCCGACGGAGATTGTGTGGCGTTTGGGAAAGATACTCAACGGCGACGCGTCCACGAAAAACAAAGGTCGTGTCGCACCTAGATGCGGCGCGGAGATAGAGAACTGAGAAACGGAACGGCCCCGATTCGCTTAACGAAAAGGCCGCCTTGCGCGAGGCAAAGCGGCCTTTCGAACTGACGCCCGTTGTCGGAAGTCGCTCCAACTAGCCAACGCTCAAGCCCCCTCCTCCAGCACCAGCAAATTCTCATGCGAGAACCCGAGCGCCACGGGTTGTCCGCGTTCCGGCAAGCGCCGGTTCGGGTCGTTGAATACATCGAGCGAAATCACGGACTGATCCACGCGTGTCCTGATCCGCACTACTGCGCCGAGGAAATTGACTTCCTCCACGGTTGCCGCGAGCGTATTGCGCCCGTTCGCCGGCGCTTCCAGCACAATTGCTTCCGGACGCACAGCGAGCATCCGCTGCTTGCCGGCATCGGAGGAATTGAGCGCGTGCGAGGTCCGCAATTCCTGGCCCCCGACCACGATCTTCCCGCTTGCCGGATCCACCACCTGCCCCGACAACAGGTTCAACGTTCCGACAAACGACGCCACGAACCGCGTACGCGGAAAGTTATAAATTTCCGATGGCGTGCCGATCTGCTCCACGCGCCCCTCGTTCATTACCACGATACGGTCGGAAATCGACAGCGCCTCTTCCTGATCGTGCGTCACGAAAATCGACGTAATGCCGAGTTCGCGCTGCAAGTTGCGAATATCCTCGCGCAATGAGACACGAATCTTGGCATCGAGGGCGGACAGCGGTTCGTCAAGCAGCAGTACCTGCGGTTTGTTGGAAAGAGCGCGCGCAAGCGCCACCCGTTGCTGCTGGCCACCGGACATCTGCCACGGATACCGCTCAGCCAGGTGAGGCAGCTTGATCAGCTCCAGCATTTCCTTCACCCGCGCCTTGATCTCGGTCTGCGGCCGTCCCAACACCTTCAGCCCAAAGCCGATGTTGTCCGCCACCGTCATGTTCGGAAACAGCGCGTACGACTGGAACACCATGCCCACCTTGCGTTGGCGCGTGCGCACGTGGGTGACGTCACGCCCGGCAAGCTTGATCGTGCCGCGTGTGGGCGTTTCGAAGCCGGCGATCATGCGCAGCACCGTCGTCTTGCCGCAACCCGACGGCCCAAGGAAGGTGATGAATTCGCCGCGCTCGATTTGCATATCGAACTGATGCAGCACGGTGTTCGTGCCGAACGTCTTGGAAAGGTTTTCGATCTCGAGAAGTGCCATGACAAGCCTGCCCTTTAAATTTTTTGTCCGGCGAGAGCGCGCGCCGAGCCGAAGACCTGAATAAGCCCCATCGAGGCCCACGTAATAGCAAACGCGATGATCGCGAGCGCCGAAGGTTCATACGCCCGGTTCGCGCCGATCAACTGCAAATACGGTCCGAACGCCGGACGGTTGAGCAAGCTCGCCAACGTGAATTCGCCGATCACCACCGCGAACGTCAGGAATGCGCCCGACAGGATCCCGGAACGCACGTTCGGGAAGATGATCTTGAAGAGGATGGTCGGCCAGTTCGCGCCCAGGCATTCGGCAGCTTCGGTCAGCGAGCGGACATCGACGGCGCGCAAGCCCGCATCCACCGAGCGGTACATGTAGGGCAAACACAACGTGACATACCCGCAGATCAGCAGGAAATCGGTCGCGCGCTCGTTGCCGGTGAGCGGCAAGAACGAACTGCTGTTGTAGATATGCAGATAGCCGAACACGATCACGATGGCCGGTATCACCAGCGGCAGCAGCGTGATGAACTCGATCAGCGGGCGCAGCTTCGGCAGGCGCAACTGCACCCAGTAGGCGGTCGGGACAACGAGCAACACCCCAAGCACGATGGCGAACACGCCCATCATGATGGAGTAGCCGAACGACGCCTGGAAATGCGGATCGGTGAGCACGACACGGTAGGCATCGAAGCTGTATTCACCGCGACGCATCTTCAGGCTGAAATCCACGGTTGCGGCCAGCGGCAGCAGGAAGTACAGCGCGCCGATGACCATGGCGATCCACGCGCCCGCCCGCGTCTGGGCCCGGACCTTGTTGTCCGGCGTGGGCGTCGGGGAGGGAGTGACTGTGGTGACGGTGCTCATCGACGGCCCCTTTCAGCGCGTGAGCGCAACCAGATATAACCGCCGTTCGACAAGCCGGTCACAAGGACCATGCCGAGGGCGAGCGCATAACCGAGATTTTCGTTGTGCAGCACGTCGCCGCGAATCTGCGCGTACAGCACGATCGGCACGATATTGAGCGAACTGCCCGTGAGCGCATAAGCCGTTGCCACCGCACCGAACGCATTGGCGAACAGCAGCAGCGTGGCGCCGAGCACGCTCGGCCAGAGCACCGGCAACGCGACAAACATCCAGTAGTGGTAAGCACTGCCGCCCAGACAATCGCAGGCTTCGCGCCACTCGCGCTTCAGGCCGTCGAGCGCGGGCGTGATGATGAGAACCATCAGCGGAATCTGGAAGTACAGGTAGGTCAGCGTCAACCCCGTGAAGCTCAGCACGCTGAAGCCCGTAGAATACAGGTTGATGCCGACATACTTCTTCAGCAGCACCGTGACGAGGCCGACCCGCCCGAGCGTGCAGATGAACGCGAACGCGAGCGGCACGCCCGCGAAGTTCGACGCCACGCCGGAGAATGTCATCAGGGTCGGGCGAATCCACACAGGCAGCTTGCCCTGCACGGCGGCCCAGGCCAGCAGGAGCCCGAGCACGCCACCGCCCAGTGCCGATGCAGCGCTGACCTTGAAGCTGATCCAGTACGCGTCGAGCACGCTCGGCTGAAGCAATTGGCGAAAATTCTCAAGCGTGAAATGGCCCTGCGGGTCCTGGAACGCACCGACCATCAACCATGCGGTCGGCAGCAGCAGGAACAAGACCGCAAACGCGAAAAACGGTAAGACGCCGAGATAATTCCACGCGGGCGACACGCGTCGCGCCGCCTTCATGCCGGGACCGAGCGACGGGTTCGACTTTTCCTCGCGCTCCTCATGTCCGGACATGGGCGAGGCGATCTTCGATGAAGTGCTCATGATGTCGCTCTTGACTGACAGGCCGCGCTCGGGACCAGGCACAAAGCGCGAGCCGGAAGGGTAGCCGGACCTCAAGTCCGGCTACCCGTGCACTACGATACTTCGTGTGACTACTGCAGGTGACTACGTCATGTAATCACATCAAGCAGTTACTTCACGTTGGCGCCGACCACCTGATCCCACTGCTTCGTAATGAGCGCCTTCGAAGCGTTTTGCTCGTCGAGCGTCGGGAACACCACGTTCTTGTAGGCCGACGGCGGCGGCAGTTTGGCGAGCAGCGCTGCCGGGATCTTCTTGTTCGCTTCGAGGTCCTTGAAGCGGATCGGATGGCAGTAACCGGTGAGCCAGCCAATCTGGCCTTCGTCCGAATACAGGTATTCCATCCACAGCTTCGCGGCGTTCGGGTGCGGAGCGTAAGCACTGATGCCCTGCACGTAGACGCCGGCCACTACACCGGTCTTCGGCACGACCACCGACACCTTCGGATTGCCCTTCAGCGTATCGCGATCCGACAGCGCGTTGTAGTCCCAGCGCACGATGATCGGCGTGGTGCCCTGCGCCAGCGACGCCGCCTTGCCGATCACCGGCACGAAGTTGCCGTTCTTGTTCAGCGTGCCGAAAAAGCTCAGGCCCGCGGCGCCGGCCTTCGAGGCGTCGCCCTTGCTCTGCGACAACCCCGCGGCGTAGACAGCCTGAATGGCCTGGTTAGCCGAGCGCGGGTCGCCCGCGAGAGCAATGGCATTCTTATAGTCGGGCTTAAGCAGATCGGCCCAGTCCGACGGGACCTTGTCGATCATGTCAGTGTTCACTTCAAACGACAGCACGCCGTAATAATCGCCGTACCAATAGCCGTCCTTCTCCTTCGCCGAATCCGGAATTGACGCCCAGGTCGACACCTTGTAAGGCTGCAGCAAGCCGGCGGCCTGTGCCGTCGGTCCAAACGACAAACCCACGTCGATCACGTCGGGCGCCTGCGGCCCCGTGTTGCCCTTGTTCGCCTTGATGGCTTCGACTTCGTCACCCGAACCAGCATCCGGATTCAGCTCGTTCACCGTGATGCCGTACTTCGCCTTGAAGCCCTCGATCAGCGCGCCATAACCGCACCAGTCATGCGGCAATGCGATCGTGGTCAACTGGCCTTCCTTCTTCGCCGCAGCGATAAGGGACGCCGGCGGCGCCGCCACGGCCTGCCCCGCCACAGCGGTCAGCGCGGCGATAGCTGCCGTAATGGATGCCTTGCCGCCCAAGCGGCGAAATGTGGTGGTCACTCGCAACCCGTCTTGATTCATGGTGATTCCATCCTCTGCCTGCGTGCTTACGTTTTTGGAAAGTTGCGTGCTGCGTGCATGCTGCATAGTCCGAAACTTGTTTTTAATGCGCACTCACATCTGGCGCGCACGCGACTCTGGCGGCCAAATGTTTAAGAACAATGACGACGGTGAAAAAGACAGCAATCCAGGACTATTTTCAGGCACTGCCGACGGTCCAAGGGAACTATCCGCGAGTGTGACGAAGAGACTAAGTTCAAATACCCAAATTCGCAAGTATCCAAAAAAATACAACATCGGCAACGCCAGTTCTTGTTAATCTTTCAGCTGGTTTTTCGAGTAACTGGAGTAACACGCGGCGCTCGGCAGCTATTTAATATTGGCGACACACGGGCGACACATAGTCCGTTCACAAGACTTTAAGCTGCCGAAGTGGATCAGCGGTCATGCAGCCTCTAATCGTTTTCACTAGTACCCGTTCGACTTCAACGCTCAGGAATACAGCATGTGGCAGGAAGATCGTCATCAGAGAATTCGTGCGCTGCTCGCCACGCTTGAACGCGTGTCGACCGAACGCATCATGGCCGAGCTCGGCGTGTCGCGTGAGACGGTCCGGCGCGATCTGGTGGATCTGGAAGCACTGGGTGAATTGCGGCGCGTGCACGGCGGCGTGACGCGCCCGGCTGACGAAGCGCCGATCGCCGAGCGCAGCCATACGCACGTCAAGTCGAAGAACGCCATTGCACGGGCAGCGACCGCCCTGGTCAGCAGTGGACAAACCTTGTTCATCGATGCCGGCACGACCACCGCCATCCTGGCTGAAGAACTCGCCAAGCTGGCCAACCTGACCATCATCACGAACTCCATAGACGTCGCCCAGAAGATGCGGGCGACCGGCGAAAAAACCGACTCGAGTAACGAGATCATCCTGCTCGGCGGCTCGATCAGCGACCGTGCATTTGCCACGGTGGGCGGCACGACCGTCTCCGAGATCCTCAGATACCGCGCCGACGTGGCCTTGCTCTCGCCCGTCGCCATTGACCACCGGCATGGTGCGACCAACTTCGATCACGCTGAAACCGAGGTGGCCCGCGCCATGGTCGCGCATGCTGACCGGGTAGTGATCCTGGCCGACTACAGCAAGATCGGGCAGTGCAGCAGGATTGCGTTCTGCCCGATCAATCGCGTAGATACGTTGATCACCAACAAGAAAGGCGCCGAAGGTCCGGCGCTGCTGTCATTGCGCAAGAAGCTGCCGCAAGTCATTCTCGCCTAGCGTTTCAAACGCTGTCGTTACCGTAGGTGGCGTCGAGCACACGGCGGCGCAGCCGTGTGTCGCGCAACGCACCGGCAGCGTCGAGCACCGGGTAGGCCGTCGAGCAGAACAGCGAGTTGAGCCGCTTGAGGTCGCTGATGATGTCGAGATGCAACGCACTGGTCTCAATGCTGCGCGCGCTCTGCCCGGCAAGCCGGTCCAGGTGTGCATACGAGTAACTGCGTTCGAGATCGCGGAACCGTTCCTTCTCTGCCAACAAGCGCTCGGCGCTGCGCAAGTCGCTATTGAGAAATACGCTCAGGCCCAGTTGAAGATTGAGGATCACGCGAGAGTGCAGGTCTTCAAGCTCTCCCAACCCCTCCGGCGAAAACGCCAGCCGGTGCATGATCTTCTTCTCCTGGATGTTGGTCACCACGCGCTCGATGATGTCCCCCGCATGCTCCAGGTTGATCGTCAACGTAATGATGTCGGTCCAGCGGCGGCTATCAGACTCGTCAAGTTGCTCGCGTGAGATGCGCGCCAGATAGGTCTTTACAGCCGCATAGAGCTGATCGACGTCGTCGTCCATGCGGATGGTCGAGCGCGCCTTGGCCGGGTCGTTGGCCCGCATCAAGTCGAGCAGGTTGTCGAGCATCGTCCGGATGATGTCGCCGATCCTCAGCGCTTCGCGCGCTGCATTCGCCAGTGCGAGCGTGGGCGTGGAGAGCGCGACGGGATCAAGATAGAGCGGCCGAAGTTCCGGGTTCGCTTCGGGCCGGTCCGGCAGCAGCCGGTAACACAGGCGCGAGACCGGATCGATCAGCGGCATGCACGCGACGCAGCGCACCATGTTGTAGACGAGATGGAATGTGATCACCGCCTCGCGTGGATACGGGATCAACGCGCCAATCCCTTGCGCGATCCACGGCGCGAACGGCAGCACGATCAACGCGCCGGCCAGCTTGAACAGCACATTACCGAGCGAGAGGCGCCGGCCGGCGGGGTTTTGCCCCAGCGTGCCGATCACGGCCAGCAGGCCGCTGCCGAGGTTCGCCCCGATCACGAGGCACACAGCCACCTTCAGCGAAATCACGCCCGACGACGCCAGCGTCGCAGTCAGCAGGACCGCTGCAAGACTGGAGTAGGAGATCATGGCGAAGGCCGCACCTACCAGCGTATCGAGCATGGAGTCGCCAGTCAGCGCGCCGAACATGATCTTCACGCCCTCGCCCTGCATCACGGGCTGCGCGGCCTCCACGATCAGGTGCAGGGCCAGCAGGATCAGGCCCAGCCCGATGACCGTGCGCCCCACCTGGCCCGTGCGCGTTTGTTTGAACGACAGGAATGCGATCACTCCGCCCAGCAGCAGGATGGGCGACAGCCACGAGAGATCGAGCGTGAGCACGCGCGACATCAGCGCCGTGCCGACGTCCGCGCCGAGCATGATCGCCAGTCCCGGCGCGAGCGGCAGCAGTCCTTGCGCCGCGAACGACGAAGCCAGCACGGCGGTTGCGTTGCTGCTCTGGACCAGGCTTGTCACGCACAAGCCCGCGCCGAATGCCCGGAAACGGCTATTCGCACTGCGTCCCAGCACGCGCCGCAACTCGGCGCCGAAGACCCGCAGGATGCCGGTCCGGACAATGTGCGTGCCCCATACCAGCAAGGCCACGCCCGACAAAATATTCAAGAGAATCAACATGAGGCCGCGTCCGTTGTTCGTTCCGACTGTACTGCCATTCGTGCAATGATGCCACGCAAATAAGTTGTACAATTTTGCTTTGTTGTAGTTTTGGGTATTTAGAGCTAGGATCCGATCGTGTTGGGCGACCTGCGCCAGCCGGTATGGTCTGGCGCACTTTCTACCGGTAATCAAGGGCTATACGGATGAGTCGTACTCTGGCGCTGTTCGATCTGGATCACACATTGCTGCCGCTCGATAGCGATCAGTCGTGGGCACGCTTCTACGCCACGCTGGGTTTCGAGGGCGGTGCGGACCATGCGGTGGAAATCGATGCGTACTATCAGCAATACGTCGCCGGCACACTCGACATGGACGAGTATCTGGGCCTGACGCTCGCGCCGCTCGCCCGTCATCCACGCGCGCAACTTGACGCGTGGCATGCAACCTTCATGAAGACGGTGATCGAACCGGCCATCCGCCCAGAAGCGCTTGCGCTGTTGCGCCATCATCTGGAGGCAGGGCACTTGTGCTGCATCGTGACCGCGACCAATGCGTTCATCACGGCACCCATTGCGAAGGCGCTTGGCGTTGAGCATTTGCTTGCCATCGACCTGGGCACTGAAGGCGACGATCCGCTCGGGCGCTACACCGGCCGCTCGGTGGGTGTGGTGACTTTCCGCGAAGGCAAGATTGTTCGCACCGAGCAATGGTTGGCTGCCCAGGGATTGAAGCTGGCGGATTTCGAAGCAAGCTATTTCTATAGCGATTCCGTCAACGACGTGCCGTTGATGGAGCGTGTCACCCATCCGGTTGCAACAAACCCCGATGCGAAATTGCGAGTGATTGCAGCCGAGCGCAACTGGCCGGTCATCGAGTTATTCGCATAGGGTTTTTGTTCGCCCCGAGGCTTCAAACGGAGAATTGAGGCGGCCCGCGGACGCGTCGCGGGCACAGTTTTCCGTCCTGTCCCGCCCTATTCTCTAAACGCTGCACATGGCGTAGCATCCGCCCATTCCTCTGATAAACATAAAAGCGAGACATGGCCCTGATCGCACGCAATCTGCTTGGCATCGCCGTACTGCTGCTCATCGCTTTCATCTTTTCCACCAATCGCCGCGGAATTCGCCTGCGCACCGTCGTGCCCGCGTTGATGGCGCAGGTGGGCATCGGCGCCTTCATCCTGTTCGTGCCCTTCGGCAAAAGCGTGCTCTCCGCTGCGGCAGCGGGCGTCAATCATGTACTCGGCTACGGCAACGCCGGCATCGAATTCCTGTTCGGCGGTCTCGTTCAATCGAAGATGTTCGAACTCTTCGGCAACGGCGGTTTCGTCTTCGCCGTACGCGTGCTGCCCGCCATCATCTTCGTGACCGCGTTGATCTCGGTGCTCTATTACCTCGGCATCATGCGCTGGATCGTGATCGTGCTCGGCACGATCTTCCAGAAGCTGCTCGGGGTGTCGAAGATCGAGTCGTTCTCGGCCGTCACCACCATCTTCCTCGGCCAAAGCGAAATGCCGGCGGTCGTGAAGCCGTTCGTGCGCGATATGACCAACGCGGAACTGTTCGCCGTGATGTCGAGCGGCATGGCGGCGGTCGCCGGTTCGGTGCTCGCCGGTTATGCGGGCCTTGGCGTGAAGGTCGAATACCTGCTGGCTGCGTCGTTCATGGCTGTGCCGGGCGGACTGCTGTTCGCCAAGATCATCCACCCCACCAGCGAAGCCAGCCGCGTCACGCTCGAAAACCTCAGCTTCGACGAAAAACGCCCGGCGAATGTGATCGAAGCGGCCAGTTCCGGCGCAACCGTCGGCTTGAAGATCGCGGTCATGGTCGGCGCCATGCTGATTGCGTTCGTTGGCTTGATCGCCATGCTGAACGGGATTGTGGGCGGCATAGGAGGATGGTTCGGCGACCCCAATGTATCGATGCAATCCGTGCTCGGCGCCGTGTTCGCGCCGCTCGCGTATCTGATTGGCGTGCCTTGGGACCAGGCCGCGCTCGCCGGCAACTTCCTCGGTCAGAAACTTATCCTCAACGAATTCGTCGCCTACGCGTCGCTGTCTCCGTACTTGAAGGACTCCGCCAGCGTCGCCGCAGCTGGCTTGCAGGTGCTCGATCCGCGTACCATAGCGATCTTGTCTTTCGCGCTGTGCGGCTTCGCGAACTTCTCGTCGATCGCCGTGCTGACCGGCGGCTTCAGCGCGGTTGCGCCGGAGCGGCGCGCGGAAGTGGCACGCTACGGCCTGCGCGTCGTGCTCGCCGCCACGCTCTCGAACCTGATGAGCGCGACGATCGCGGGCATGTTCCTGACGCTGAACTAAGGAGAAAATCATGACGATGGACGAGTTGCTCGAACGCGCGAAGAACGCGCGCGAGCGCGCTTACGCACCCTATTCCAGGTTCAAGGTCGGCGCCGCCTTGCTAACAAAAGATGGCAACGTGTTCGATGGCTGCAACGTCGAGAATGCATCGTACGGATTATGCAATTGTGCGGAACGCACGGCGTTTTTCAGCGCGATTGCAGCAGGTTACGCCCGCGATCAATTCGCAGCGCTCGCCGTAATCGGCGACACCGACGGACCCATTGCACCCTGCGGCGCGTGCCGTCAGGTGATCATTGAACTGGGCGGCCCCGAGTTGACCATTCGCCTTGGCAATCTCAATGGCGTGATCCGCGACACCACCGCCCGCGAACAACTCCCCGACGCGTTTTACCTATGACAAGCCATAAGGTCATCTACGACACCGATCCGGGTGTCGACGACGCCATGGCGCTGGTGTTCCAGGCGCTGCATCCCGAGATCGAACTACTTGGCATCACGAGCGTGTTCGGCAACGCGACCATAGAAACGACCACGGCTAACGCGCTCTATCTGCGTTCGCGCTTTGCACCCGGCGTGCCGGTGGCACGCGGTGCGGCAGCGCCGTTGCATCGTGCGCCGCCTGCGCCGCTTGGCTGGATTCACGGCGACAATGGACTCGGCAATATCGAACTGAGCCAGCCCGCCGATGCAACGCTCGACGCGCGCCCCGCGCATCAGTTCATGATCGATACGGTTCGCGCTTTTCCGGGTGATGTGACACTGATCGCGGTCGGTCCATTGACGAATCTGGCGCTCGCGCTGAAAGCCGACCCGGGTATTGCCGGACTCGTGAAGCAGGTTGTCATCATGGGTGGGGCGTTTGGTATAGACGGCGTACTCGGCAACGTATCGCCGGCGGCCGAAGCCAACATCCTGTGCGACCCCGATGCAGCGGATCTCGTGCTCGGCGCAGCATGGCCGGTCACGCTCGTCGGCCTCGACGTCACGCAAAACACGATCATGCCGAACGAATTGCTTGCATCGATTCGCGATGGCGCAGGCGAGGCCGGCCGTTTTGTGTGGGACGTATCGCGGCATTACGCGCAGTTCCACCACGACAGCGCTGGGCTCGAAGGCATCTATGTCCACGATTCATCGGCCGTGGCGTACGTGCTGGCTCCGCATCTTTATACGGTGCGCAAGGGTCCCGTACGTGCGCTGACCAGCGGTATCGCGACCGGTCAGACGATACAGAAACCCTCGACCATGCACGTTCCCGCGCCGGACTGGGACGACCGTCCGGCCCAATCGGTCTGCATCGGCGTTGATGCAGCCGGCATGCTCGAGTTGTATAAAAACACCTTGTTCAAGGCGCTTTAACCACCCAGCCTTGCGCCTAGCCACACGCGCAAGGCCTCGATTTCTTCGGCACAGACCGAGTGCTGCATCGGGTAGGTATGCCACTCCAGCTTGAAACCGTGCGCGAGCGCGAAGTCGCGGCCTTGAACAGCCAGCTCGATCGGCAGCACGGGGTCTTGCGTGCCATGCGCGGCGAAAATAGGCGTGTCGCGGTTCGCTTCGCTGAACGCCGCATCGATCAAACCAGGCGACGGCACATAACCGGACAGCACGATCAGTCCAGCCAGTTTCTCGGGATGCGTGAGCCCCGCGGTGTAGGTCATTGCCCCGCCCTGCGAAAACCCCGCCAGGAAGATCTTCGAGGTCGGAATACCGCGCTCGTTCTCCCGCGCGATCAGTTCGCGAATCCGCTCGCACGACGCCTTCAAACCGGCTTCATCGACCCGGCGGTTCACCCCTTCGAACGACAATATGTCGTACCACGCCCGCATCACATAACCGTTGTTGCCGGTAACCGGCATTTCGGTGGCGTTCGGAAACACAAAACGCACGGCGGGCAAGTCGCCCAGGCGAAGCTCGGGCACCAGCGGGATGAAGTCGTTGGCATCGGCGCCCAGGCCGTGCATCAGGATCACGGCGAACTCGGGATTCGGCGCAGTTTCCACGTCGATGGTGGTGAGCAAAGCGGTCATTGACTGGACTCCGGTTTCGGATGGTTTCAAATAATAGGGACGAGAACAAGAATGATGCCGAAAAGCGAGACCATCCATACGAGCGAACGCAGGAACGGGATCCCTGCCGCGTACAAGGGGACGTAGACCACGCGGGCGACAATGTACAACCACGCGCCGTAAAGCGTTAGCGTGCCTTCGCGGCCAACCATGTGCGCGATCAGGATGGCGATAGCGAACACGGGCAAGGTCTCGAACAGGTTGCTCTGGGCGCGCATCAGACGGCCGGTCAGCTTGCCGACCGGCGGCCCTGCCTGGTCACGCGGTCCGCCGTTATATCCCAAGCCGGTTTCGCGGCTGCGCACCACCGACGGCAGCAGCACCTGAATAAGGGCAAGGACAAGCGTCCAGGCGAGGATATGAAGTTCGGTTGTCATGGGAAATGTCAGTTTGATTGGAGGTCGATGCGCGAAACCGGAATCATCATGCCATCATTGATGCATTGCGTAGCCTTGGGCATTCCCTCATGCAAACACTTCCAGTGCGCCTTGTTCCCGGCGACGACCTGCGCGCCGCGCTTGAGACAATCGCGCGGGACCAGGCCATGGGCGCCGCGTTCGTGATGCAGGGCATCGGCAGCCTGAGCGTGGCGAACCTGCGTTATGCAGGCCTCGACCAGCCGACCCGGCTTGACGGTGACCTCGAAATCCTGACGCTGGCCGGCTCACTTTCAGCTGACGGCGCGCATCTTCACATGAGCGTCTCGAATGCCGAAGGCCGTGTGGTCGGCGGTCATGTATCGGCGGGATGCATTGTGCGCACGACAGCGGAAATCCTCATGGTTTGTCTGGACCGTGTACGCTTCTCACGCGAACTCGATCCGCGCACCGGCTTTCCCGAACTGTCGATACACCCTCAGGATTGACGCCACGACGGCCGGTACCTGCGCGTCGCCGACATACCGCCCTTCGATCTGCTTCATAAGAACATCGTTGATGGCGTCTTGAGTGACTCGCTATCCAGGTCGAGTTCGTGCTGCATGTTGGGTTCAAACGATGCACTCGCCTGATTGAAATCCCAGCGCGCAACGACCGCACGACGTGCGCCCATAGTGGACGCGTCGTAGTCAATCACGTTCACCGAATTGGGCACGTTCCCGCGCACGCGCGACGACAAGGAGGTTCCCGCCTGTACGGCCCACATCTGACGCGGCAAGTCCTTGTACGCAACATGCAGCGGCGTCACATACGGGAGATGGATATGACCGCCCAGGATCAGGTCCACGCCTGCTTGCGACCAACGTTCAACCGCATGTTCGCGGCCGTGCAACAGGTTCCGGATATCATTGGCACGCGCCGCCACAAGAGGCTGATGCGTAACGACAACCCGCAGTTGCCGCGCTGCCGCATGTTCGAGCCGGCGGACCACGCGTTCCACTTGCTGCTCCGATACTTCGCCATCCTGATGACGATGTGCCCGCGTAGTATTCACACCGATTACCAGCAGCTCAGCCGATTCGAACACGGGTTCGAGATCGTGCCCGAACACGCGCCGGAAATTGGCATACGGGTGTGCAACGCGCGCGAAGAGGTTGTACAGCGGAATGTCATGATTGCCCGGCACGACAACAAAAGGCGTCGCACCGAATGATTTGACGAATGCCCGCGCGGCGCTGAATTGTGCACGCCTGGCGCGTTGCGTGATGTCGCCGGACATGACAACGAGATCAGGCCGCAACGTATTAGCGAGACGCAGCAACGCTGCCGCGACTGGTGGTTGTTCGGTACCGAAGTGCGGATCTGAAATCTGGAGCAACAGGGTCATGAGCGATTGGCATTGGCCACGTCGGCCTCGGGCTTGAGCAGGAACAGCGGCTCCGGGGCAACACGAAATTCGAGCGGCAGAGTGATCCAGTTTATCTCGCCATCGGTCGCAACCTTCACAGGCCGTTGACGTTTAGATGGATGCGTCACTGTGATGCGCCTGAAGGCGAAACTGATCACGTTGTCCGCATCGCTCACCCGGCCTGCCGCGCCCCGCAGCGTCAGGCCAAGTTGCGCAAGGCGCCCGATTGCCCGTGGCGCAATCGGGCCAGCAAACCGCGTTCCAGTTGTGGTGCTTCCGCCATGCCGATTTGTTCTAGCTGCAAGCGATTGTTACCCACGAAGAGCGTTGACGTCCGAACCTCATGCATTGTGCCATCGTGCTCGATGTGCAAGCGCAAATGCCGGTGCGGACGTAGCAGCGTCACGGCCGCGGACAACAGAGCGATCAGGCGGCTGCGGCCAAACTGCCGCTTGTAGATCTCGCGGTCTTCCAGCAGCTTCGGGTACAAACCGAGACTCGCATTGACGAGGAAAATGCGCTCGTTCACCAAGCCGACCTGGACCGGAAACGCTCGCGCGTTGAGCAGAAGAGGAATGGATTCGGCGGGGTCCGCAGGGATGCCGTGGTTTCGGCTGAAATAGTTGAATGTGCCGCGCGGCAGCACCGCAAACGCGCACCCGCTGCCGAGCACCGTTTGCGCCACTGCGCACAAAGTGCCGTCGCCGCCTGCGCCGACCACCACGCCGTTTCGCGATTTCGCATCGTGTACCGCCTCGAGCGCGGTATCGGCGAGTCGGGAAGGTTGCTCGACCAGGCGAACGTCAAACTGGCGCCCGGCTCTCCCGAGGGTCTCTTCGAGCGCAGCGCGCGTTTTGTCGCTTTGCTTGCGTCCCGAACCCGCGTTCATCACGACAATAAACGGTGCGTCCGCAGCGATGACGCGCGGCTCATGACCAGCGGAACCTGTATACGAAGGGGAAAGGGAAAGATCGGGGGGCGTCATGAACGGCGCTCCTCTAAGGTCAGGGCCAAATGCAACTTGGCGATGGATCGGACGCGTCAACGTCAGGCCCAGGGTATCAGGGCCATGCGCAGCATCTGACAATTATATCAATTAGCTTACAAGATGATTGCGTGAACGAAACCGCCGCAGCGGGTTTTGACGGAAGGAAGGCGGACGACGCGAGATGACACGAACCGCATGAACTCGATACACATGCAGCGGCAACAACCATAAAACACAGCGCGGCGTCTTCACGCCGCGCTGCATCCCTCCCGGGCAAGCTACATGTGCTCGCCTCGTATATATCCCTCGAGCTGATGAATGGTGAGCTGCTGCTCGGAGATAATATTCGCCACCAGATCGCCGATTGAAATCATGCCCACCAGCTTTTCACCATCGATCACCGGCAAGTGCCGCATGCGTCGCTCGGTCATCAAGGCCATGCAGTCGTCCGTGGTTTGGTCCGGACGCACGAAACGCACTTGCGAGGTCATGATCTCGCGCACCGGCGTCTGTCGTGAGACGCGATCCATCAGCACCACTTTGCGCGCGTAATCGCGCTCGGTCATGATGCCGACAATCGCTTCGCCGTGAGTCACGATCAAAGCGCCAATGTGCTTCTCCGCCATCATCGCGATGGCCTCGTAGACCGATGCCGTGTCGGCGATCGTGAAGATGGTGTGATCGGGTTTCGAATTAAGAACTTGTGCGACTGTTGCCATCGAACGCCTCCGTTGACCGCGCGACGCCCGCCGAATGGCGGGCCGTTCCACAGGGATGGGTAGCCGGCGCCCGAGCGCGGCACGTTGGCTGACACTTCCCAGCCCGCCGCGTTGAACCATTCGCCTGGCATCCCGCGCCTTACATTCATATTACCCAGCCCATTCAAAAAGTATAGGCCAGACACCTGCCGCGTGAACGCTGGAAAACACTGCTTTTTAACCGTCCGAGGGTCTATCCCGATACTGCCGCACGCGCGTTTTCGACCGGTATGAAACAGTCCCGTCACAATGCGCCGAAAAGTGCTTCAGTTTCTCCGCACCGCGCCGCTAATCAGGAACCGGCTATTTAGAAGCGCGGCATAAATCGATCAGGAGAACCACTTTGAGCAGTTCACAACACGACATCGAACAGCGGGTTCGGCTCGCCGGCAACAACATGTTCGAACTGCTCCTGTTTCGCCTGGGCGAAGCGCCGGACTCCGAACAACGCGAGCTATACGGCATCAACGTGTTCAAGGTGCGCGAAATCCTCGCGATGCCGCCGATCACCGTGGTCGCCGGCGCAAACCCGGAGATTCTTGGCGTCGCCGATATCCGCGGCCAGATCATCCCCGTGATCGATCTGGCGCAGGTCACCGGTTGCCAGCCGAAGAACGGTCTCAAGATCCTGCTTGTCACCGAATTCGCGCGCACGACGCAAGGTTTTGCCGTCGAAGAAGTCGATGACATCGTACGGCTGGAGTGGAATCAGGTTTTATCTGCGGAATCGCATTCGAGCGGGCGCACGGTGACCAGCTTCGCGCGCCTCGACGGCAACGTGGACGGCTCGCGACTCGCGCAAGTACTCGATGTCGAACAGATCCTGCGTGACGTGCTGCCATCGACGCAAGTGGAGATCAATGAATCGAGCACCGGCCGGCTGGTTCTGAAACCGGGGACCAAGGTGCTTGCCGCCGACGACTCGGGCGTCGCGCGCAGCCTGATCGAACAAAGCCTGACCGCGATGGGCGTGCAGTTCATCATGACCAAGAGCGGCCAGGAAGCGTGGAACGTGCTGGAAGACTTGCAGAGCAAGGCTGAAAAACATGGCGGCTGTGCCGCGGATGAAATCGCACTCGTCCTGACCGACCTCGAAATGCCGGAAATGGACGGATTTACGCTGACACGCCGTATCAAGGCGAATGCCGGCATGCAGGCGATTCCCGTTGTGATCCATTCGTCGTTGTCTGGATCGGCGAACGAGGAGCACGTGCGCAAAGTGGGCGCGAACGCTTATGTGGCCAAGTTTGCCGCGGGAGAACTGGCGGCGGTGATGCGCGATGCACTCAAGATGACAGGCACCTGAAGCGATTGTTTTTCACGCACAAACACAAACGCCCGCTGAAATTTCGTTCAGCGGGCGTTTGTGCGTTTCGGTACTACTCGATCACCAGGCTTGGCGCGATCACGACGGCGCGCGTAGTGCCGGCCGTGCGCGTAGGAGCCTGAGAGCTACGGAATTACTGACCGAAGAAGACAGATTGCGCGTTGTTCGTACGGTCGCGGCTTGAACCCGATTGCGACACCGAGGTGCGTGCGCCACCGTAGGCATTTGCATCAGCGTTGTTTTGTGCAGCGATGGTTTGTGTGTTCAGGCCTTGTTGCGAAACTGGAGCGCCAACCGACGGGCGATACGAAGGTGCCGGACCGTAGCCGCTGGCAAATGCCGGAACAGCGATAGAAGCAGTAGCGGCGATGAGTAACGATGCGAGAAGATTCTTTTTCATGGTGAGCTCCGATATACGTTGGACTTTCGACTGGTTCAGAAGGCGTCGCAGCGTCAAACTTCTTTCGGTGGCTGCTTCGTCGATGAAATGCAGTGTATACCCCTACTATCGGTTTTTTATCCCCATAAACTTCAATACACTTTTCGCAATAAGCCAATAATGGGAGGACGTACGGACCGGGGAAAATAGACGCGAGCGAGCCTGGAAAAGGCTCACCCGGAAGTTGCGGTAAGAACGATTTTTAGGGGCCGGACCTGGCGAAACCGATAAAATTTCAATCGGTCGTCCAACGAAACCCCATTGAATGTCAGGGAACGTTCAATGAACCTGAACCAGCCGGCTGATCAGGTCGACCAAAACACCGGGCGCATTGCCCTTCTGGCAATAACCGTCGAACCCTGCGTGCAGACCCTTTGAACGCACGTAATCCTCGCCGAGTGCCGTAAAAGCAATGATTCCAGCGTTTCGGGTGGGAGAAATCCTGCGCAGAACCCGCGCGGTAGCAAAACCATCGTGCTCCGGCATGCTGATATCGAGCACCACGACGTGCGGCACCCAGCCGTCAATAGCCTGCAGCGCGTCGACGCCGCTCAGCACATAACGCGCGTCACAACCGTCCGCGCTCAGCGCCGCGGCAAGGCCTTCGGCGCTGGCCGCGTTGTCGTCGACAACCAGAATGCGCCAGCGCTCGGCGTCCGCTTCGACGTTCCGATCGGTCCACAACACGCAGTTTGGGGTAGAAGAGACTGGAACCATGACCGCTCAGATTTATGCATGTGCAGCAAACGCAGCATTTTCCGCGCCATCCTGCTCGTTTGCTGCGAACGGTTTGTGTCGGCATGGTGAAAAAACCGCCAAATCTCTTGTCCGATAAAGCCAGACGCGCTTAAAACTAACGCCGCGCGGGCTTCGCAGGGCGATGGCCGGTCCGGTTTCAGCCTTTCGTTTTGGCCTTTTTGCTGGAAGATTCGTCCGTCGAGCGTAGTTTTGCGTTCGCCGATACCAACAGATTTGCATCGACCTGACGCACTGCGTGTTCGAGTCCGTCCAGCGCGTCGCGCAAACTGCGTTTTTGAGTCTTGTTCAGCGGTTGCGGCCCGGATTCTTCTACCAGCTTCGCTTCTTTTTCCAGCCGTTTGAGCAATTTGGCTCCCAGACGACTGTCGATGGCTTGCTCGCCCAGCAATTCGACGATGCTCGTCGCGAGCCGCGTCAGTCCGTCTGCCGTGGTTTGCGTAGGTTCGTCCTGCTCGACGCGATCTTCCATTTGTGTTCCCCGATGAAGCGAAAAGGGTCGGGCTGCGCCCGACGGCCCTCTTGCACCGCGCGAGTCTACCCGTAGGGCGTGACAACCATAAGTACTTTCTGTGTCACGCGGCATTGGCCCAACAATAACGCAAATCCGGGCGACCGTTGCTTGATTCGAGTTGCACGGCAGGGACAATGGAAGGCCAGATTGCCTTTCAATTGCCACGCCGCCGACGCTTGCTGCAATCAGAAGCCCAGGTCGCTCAAGCCGGGATGATCGTCGGGACGGCGACCCAGCGGCCAGTGATATTTGCGCTCGGACTCCTTGATCGGCAAGTCGTTGATGCACGCGTGCCGATACGTCATCAAGCCAGCTGCGTTGAACTCCCAGTTCTCATTGCCGTAGCTGCGGAACCAGTTTTTGGAATCATCGTGCCATTCGTAAGCGAAGCGCACCGCAATCCGAGATCCGGTGAACGCCCACAGCTCCTTGATCAGCCGGTAGTCCAGTTCACGCGCCCATTTGCGCGCCAGGAACGCCTCCACCTCAGCACGTCCCGACACAAACTCTGCGCGATTGCGCCAGCGTGTGTCTTCGCTATATGCAAGGGCAACCCGCTTCGGGTCGCGGGAATTCCAGCCGTCTTCCGCGAGACGGACCTTTTGGCGGGCGGTGTCAACATCGAATGGCGGGAACGGCGGTTTGCTTTCCATGGCGTTTCCTTTTGATCGTGGAGCTTTGATTGACCGATGACGTAGTGTCGATTGTGTTGTCAGTCGATAGGATGATAAGAAAGTAGACAGATCTGTCTACTGCCTCACTCTAGCGCAGGGAGACAGACCTGTCTACAATGATCCGCTATGGACAATCATTCAGAAAATACAGAGCTTTTGGCGGACCTCTCACCGGCCGAGCGCATTCTTGTCACGGCCCACGCGCTGTTCTATCGGGATGGTATTCGTGCGACCGGAATCGATCGTGTGATCGCGGAATCGGGCGTCGCAAAGAAGACGTTTTATCGCTACTATCCAGCAAAAAATGATCTGATCGTTGCGTTCCTGGAGTATAGGCACCGCAACTGGATGACGTGGTTCGACAATGCCGTGACGCGTCATGGCGCCGACGCGGATGCGCTGGTGCCGGCGCTGGCAGAGTGGTTCGAAAGCGATGCGTATCGCGGGTGTGCATTCATCAACGCGGTGGTGGAAGTGGGCGGGACCCTGCCCGAAGCGGTCGATATTTCGCGGCGTCACAAGCTGGACATGGCCGCGGTCATCAGGACGCTGCTGCCGGCGTCGTCGAGAACCGCGAAGGCCGATGCGCGGGCATTAGCCATGGCAGTCGATGGCGCCATCGTGGGCGCACAGTTTGAAGACTCGCCCGACGTGGCATTGAAGGCGCTGGCACGCGTGGTGAAGGCAATTACCGATACTGCAAAGGTGTAGCGCGGCGGTGGCGCTGGAGGGTTATGCCACGCACATAAAACAAGGCCGGTCCAAGCTCACGCTTGGGCCGGCCTTGTCGACTCAGCTCTCGGTTTGATTCTCTACGAAGCGTTCCGCAAGTGGAAGCTTAGTGCCCGTTGCTCAGCACGATCTGCGCGATCACGCCGGTCGCAATGGCGGCAAGCACGTAGTCGCCGTTCACGCCCACCCAGCGGTACCCGCGCGGAGGCTGACGCAATCCATAGCCGCGATAATCATCGACAACATACTGGCGATCACGATAGTCGCTCGGCAAGCGGTCTCCGCGGTGCCAATCACGCGGACCTTCGCTACGCGGACCACCGGGACCGCTGCGTCCCGGGCCATTGTCCGCATGCATTGGCATGGGCGGACGGCCATTGTTGTGATCCTGGGCGCCTGGACCGCCCTGCGGGCCGTGATCCTGGCGTTGATCCTGGCGTTGATCCTGAAAACCGCCGCCGTTGTGGCCCTGCATGGCGGGACCGCCCGGACGCTGTTGCTGTCCACCTTGATAACCTGGGCCGCCGGGACTGTTTTGGGCAAACGCCGTGGCCGTCAGACCCAAGCTTGTAAATAGCACTGCAACAGCAATATTGCTTTTCTTCACGAACACCTCGTTCAACGTTGTAAGTATGTATCTAGTATGGACCCACGCAAGTCTCATTCCACGGGCTGTAGCGAAACTTGACACCTTACGTAATCCATACAAACCATTCATGCCGCCATCGTCGCTCGCGCGTGAGCCTCGCTAGATGGCGCCGCTATCGACGCCATTAAAACGTTCAATGAAGCGATTACAGCATTTGCGCCGCATCGCAATATCGGGCAAAGCCTTATTGCACAAAGCGTTGTTGTGATTATTCGCGCTAACAAGACAGTGTATTCACCTTAATGGTATTTATCCGAGCAGGCTGATTGCGTAAGTTCGACCATGAACCATGCCAGGAACGAACCATGACAGCGTTAGCGAGAAGCGCGGACCCGTGGCTGCAAACGGTCCGCTCATTGACAGCGACCCACAACCGCGCGGCAGAACCTGCCCCGCAGCAAAGGGCCGTGCACCCGTTTTTAGAGCGGCTCACGCGAGCGTGGGAGCGTGATCATCCGCGCGTCGCGTCGCCATCGCCGCAATCACCGCGACCGTTTCCAGAGGCGGTGGTGCGCGTGATCGAGCGGCCGAGCAGCGCGACGGCGATCGTATATTGGTCCGACGCGGCAACCTGCCACTATGGTTACCAGGGGTGGCGGGTAACCACGGCGACGTCGGACGGCGCTTGCGCACTTACCGGGGCAGCCATTCATCGAGGCGACTCGGTGTACCGGCCGTCACAGCGCGACCCGAAACCACAGAACGCATCGGCGATGATTCTTGCGGCTTCCATGCCACAGGACGAGACGAGCGACGCCGATCTGCAGGATCAGCACGCCTGAACGCGTCGCCGAAACGGTGAAATGGCCTGAAAGCACGACCTCATCATGCGGTCGTGCTTTCCGCTATGTGGAACATACGCACGCAATACGCCGACTCTGAGAAACAGCATTAACTGTTTCCGCCGACTGTAATGCGCACGCGCAAAAGTGCAGTAACGAGTTGATTCGCACCATCTGCTTGACTCATCTATCGACCGCTCCGGCGCGTTCCAACCGCCCCGCAAACGCTTGCGGCAATTGCAAGTTTCAAGCCCAAAGTCGCGCCGTATGCTGATAGTGCCAGCATCGTTTCATAAGCCAGAAGTACGAATCCTGTTTCGCAACGCCATTAAACTGTAGAGCCGCGCTTTCATTGCAGGGTGCGCAACACGGCCGAAAGCGAGTGGTCCGCCGCCGTTAAGTCGTGCACCGAAAAGCGTCAAGCGTCGTAAATCTGTCATGGCAGTTCCGTAGCATCGCAGTCTCCCGCCGCTCCATCACTGCAAGGAGTTCATCGTGAAGAGTTATCAAGCGCAGCGCGTCGAAGTCAGAGACCCTATTCGTTCAGGTGACACAGCTTACGAATCGCCAGTACGCCGCGAATCGCAAGAAGCGCGTGTACAAGCGGATCAGGACGTCTATGGCGATTCACTCGACATACCGCTGAATCACGGCGGCATGATGGACGCCGTCCGCGACGCAGTCAGGGCCAATCTATAATAGAAGCATGAAAAAGCGGCGCCTCGGAAATGAGCGCGCCGCTTTTTTTTCGTTCTGCTTTTTACGTTGTTCCCACTGTGCGCGTGGTATGCCTTGCGGGCGGTGCATCGGCACGCGCTCAGCGCTTCGCTCCCATCGCCGGACCCAACCTCCCGATCACCGCCTCGTGCTGCGGATACGCTTTTGTCAAAGCGGCCATATCGGCAAGTTCGAACTCGCTGAACTCGAAACCCGGGGCCACCGTGCAACCCACCAGCGCGAACGCCTCCGGGTCACATAACTCTGCCGCAAACCAATGCCCTGCCGGAACGACCGCCTGGAATACGGCATCGTGATGCGTCAGTGCGTTACCCAAGCGATGCGTGAGCAGCTGCCCGGCGGTATCGATGATATGAACATCGATTGGCTCTCCTGCATAGAAATGCCATACCTCGTCCGAGCGAATTCGATGCCACGCCGAATGTGCGCCATCGCAAAGCATGTAGTAGATCGCCGTCGATGAGGAACGCGTTTCGTCGGGCGCAGCATCGCGCGTAAGCTCGCGCACTACTTTGTCCGCGCCGCGAAATGTCTCGCGAAAATAGCCGCCTTCAGGGTGCGGCTGAAGCCCGAACCGTTCGATCAGCACGTCACGCATCATCTACGCTCCCTATGATTTCAGCCTGTAACCCGTTTTGAAGATCCACGCGACCACGCCGATAAACACCGCGAGGAACACCAGCGTCATGACAAGGCTGATCTCGACACTGACATCGGCGGTGCCGTAGAAACTCCAGCGAAACCCGCTGATCAGGTAGACCACCGGGTTGAACAGCGCAACGGCCTTCCAGAACGGCGGCAGGATGTCGATGGAATAAAAACTTCCGCCCAGGAAGGTCAGCGGCGTGATGATCAGCAGAGGAATCACCTGCAGCTTCTCGAACCCGTCCGCCCAGATGCCAATGATGAAGCCGAGCAGGCTGAACGTCACCGCCGTCAGCAGCAGGAACACGATCATCCAGAACGGGTGATCGACGTGCAACGGCACGAACAACCGCGCAGTCGCAAGAATGATCAGGCCGAGGATGATCGACTTGGTGGCGGCTGCGCCGACGTAGCTCAGCACTATCTCCATATACGAGACCGGCGCCGACAGCAGTTCGTAGATTGTCCCCGTAAACCTGGGGAAATAGATGCCGAACGACGCGTTGGACACGCTCTGTGTGAGCAGCGACAACATGACGAGCCCCGGCACAATGAACGCGCCATAACTCACGCCGTTCACTTCGGGAATGCGTGAACCGATCGCGGCGCCGAACACCACGAAATAAAGCGACGTGGAAATCACCGGCGAGATGATGCTGCCCATGATGGTGCGCCAGGTGCGCGCCATTTCGAATACATAGATTGCGCGGACTGCATGAATATTCATTTTTTCTCTCCGACCAGGCTCACGAAAATATCTTCCAGCGAGCTTTGCGTCGTTTGCAGGTCCTTGAACTTGACGCCGTTATCGGCGAGGTCTTTCAGCAGCGCAATGATGCGGCCCGGTTCATCCTGCGCGTCATAGGTGTAGGTCAGTTCGCTGCCGTCGGCGGACAGGTGAAGCCGGTAAGCACTCAGGCCGCCAGGAATGTGCTCGATCTCGTCTTCCAGTTGCAGCGCGAGTTTCTTCTGGCCGAGTTTGCGCATCAATTCGGCTTTTTCCTCGACCAGAATGATCTCGCCGCCGTTGATTACACCAATCCGGTCGGCCATTTCCTCGGCTTCATCAATGTAGTGGGTCGTCAGGATGATCGTCACGCCGCTCGCCTTCAGGCCTCGCACGAGATTCCACATATCGCGGCGCAGTTCGACGTCAACGCCTGCGGTCGGTTCGTCCAGGAACAGGATTTCCGGTTCGTGCGAGAGCGCCTTGGCAATCAGCACGCGGCGTTTCATGCCACCGGACAGCGTGACCAGCTTGTTGTCCTTCTTGTCCCAGAGCGACAGCGACTTCAGCACCTTTTCTATGTGCGCCGGATTTGGCGGCTTGCCGAACAGGCCGCGGCTGAATGAAACGGTTGCCCAGACGGACTCGAAGGCGTCGGTGGTCAGCTCCTGCGGCACGAGGCCGATCATCGCGCGGGAGGCGCGGTAGTCGGAGATAATGCCGTGACCGTTGACCCGGATCGTGCCTTCCGTGGCATTCACAATGCCGCACACAATGCTGATCAGGGTGGTTTTACCGGCCCCGTTCGGCCCCAGCAGTGCGAAGATTTCGCCACGGCGGATATTCAGCGTGACGTTTTTCAGCGCCTTGAAACCGGACGCATAGCTCTTCGACAGATTCGAAATTTCGATGATGTTTTGCATGGCCGTGAAGATATCAGAAAGCGGAATATCGTTCGCAAATGGCCGGGATTGGATCCGCGGCCGCGTGACCACGAAAAGCGCCGGGAACGCGGTTTGCGGCGCCGTGGTTTGCCACCACACCGCGGTTTGTGACCGTTTTCGCGGCAATATTCAAGGAAGACCCCGGAGGTTCGCATGACCGATCCTGATCCTTTCGACTTGCAACGTTTTATCGACGCCCAGGATCCGGTGTTCCAGACCGTGACGGCCGAACTCGAGGCCGGCAAGAAACGCACGCACTGGATGTGGTTCGTGTTTCCGCAGATCGAGGGCCTGGGCCACAGCGAAATGGCGCGCCGCTACGCGATTTCATCGGTGGACGAAGCGCGGGCCTACCTCGCTCATCCCGTGCTTGGTGAGCGCTTGCTGATCCTCACGCAAATCGTGAACGCGCTCGACGGGCGCTCGGTGGAGCAAATTTTCGGTTACCCCGACGACCTGAAATTCCATTCATCGATGACGCTTTTCGCCCACGCCGCCTCCGACAAAATGCCCTTCGAACTGGCGCTGAATAGCTATTTCGGCGGGGAGCCGGACGCGGGAACGGTAGCGCGCCTGAGGTAAGCGCGAAATCCGCTCCGGCGGGCCTCTGCCGACGAAACGCTACAATTCGCGTCGACGCACATTCGCCGCCTGCCGGTCCCACAAGGACCCGTGACGGCTTGCGTCACTGGCCGCATTTATCAATGGCACGGTCGGCCAAGCCTGGAACACCCCTCTGTTCGCTTCGCTTTATCGCTATGCGCCCAGTGCCGTGTGCACCTCCGCATCCCGTCGCTCTGGGCGGCGCCCTCATCATTCAGCCAGGATCGTCTCTTCATGCTTTCGCGCGTCACCCGCTTGTTCCCTCTTTGGGCCGTTCTGATTTCGGTCGTCGCGTACTTCTCGCCGGCAACGTTTACAGGCATTGCGCCGCACGTCACCCTGCTACTCACCATCATCATGTTCGCGATGGGCGTAACACTTTCGTTCGCCGACTTTCGGCGCGTTTTCACCCGGCCGGCGCCGGTTATTGCGGGTATCGGCCTGCATTACCTGGTGATGCCGCTCGCGGCCTGGGCGATCGCCAAATTGCTGCGCATGCCGCCCGACCTGACCGCCGGCATGGTGCTGGTCGGCAGCGTTGCAAGCGGCACGGCGTCGAATGTGATGATCTATCTCGCGCGCGGCGACGTGGCGCTGTCCGTGACCATCAGTGCCCTGTCCACGCTGGTGGGCGTGTTCGCCACACCGCTGCTGACGCGCCTTTACGTGGACGCGTCGATTGCCGTCGATGTTCACGGCATGCTCATGAGCATTCTCCAGATCGTCGCATTGCCTATCGTGGCCGGGCTGATCATCAATCAGTTGTTCAACAAGACCGTGCGGGCGATCGAGCCCGCGTTGCCTATCATCTCGATGATCGCGATCCTGCTGATCATCTCGGCCGTGGTGGCGGGGACGCAGAAAAGTATTGCGTCGGTCGGCTTGCTGGTGATGCTGGGTGTGATCCTGCATAACGGTATCGGCTTGCTTGGCGGATATTGGGGCGGCCGCCTGCTTGGTTTCGATGAAGCCGTGTGCCGCACGCTGGCAATCGAAGTCGGCATGCAGAATTCAGGTCTCGCTGCCACGCTGGGCAAGCTGTATTTCACGCCGATCGCGGCGCTCCCGGGTGCGCTCTTTTCGGTGTGGCACAACTTGTCGGGATCGTTGCTGGCAGGGTACTGGGCTGGACGGCCCGCAAAGGGCTCGACGCGTGATCTTGAAGCGATGGAGTTGGCGCAAGGCTCGCGGCTGGAAAGCTGAGTTTGATTGGGGGCGATGCGAGTGCATCGGCCCCTTTGCGGTATTTCAATTACCCTTGCTGCAGCCCCTTCACCACCTCATCGGTCGACCGCACGCGCCCCATGCGCGTGAAAATTTCCCGCGTCACAAACGTGTGTGCGTCGGCGGTCAGAGACGTCATGGCGTCCTCTGCGAACACCAGCTCATAACCACGATCAAACGCGGCGCGCGCCGTCGACTCCACGCCGAAATTCGTCGCGATACCGCTCATGACGATCGTTCGAATACCCTTGCGACGCAGTTGCTGTTCGAGATCCGTGCCATAAAACGCGCCCCATTGACGCTTGGTCACGACGACATCACCGCTTTGAACACCCAGATCCCGTGACAACTCCGATGCATTCGCGGGCGGCGGCGGCGAACCCGGCGGGCGCGTCAGCGGCGCGTCGGCGGGAAGGCTCAGCAACGCCGTTACGTCTACGCGCACCCAGACGATCGTGCCGCCCTTCGCACGCAATGCATTGGCAAGTTGCACGGTCTTGCCGAGCACGTCGGCGGCGCAATGCGGCGCGAGCTGCCGCGCGAGATTGCTGGTTTGCAGATCGATCGAAATAAGCGCGGTGTATTCAGGATTCAGGTCAAGACTTGGCATAGTGGCTCCCACTGTGGGCACGCGTGACAGGAGGTATCGCGTAAAATCTGAGGACATCCTCATATTTTACGCGATTCTGAATTGTTCGTATGACGAGGCTTCGGAAGACCAGGTCCGCCGCGCAGCAAGATGCCAAGCATCGTCGCCTATGCCGTGGCGTTTCAATTTATATTAGTGGGTGACTAAAGACCGGTTAGAAGGGGAACGATCATGGAACGCGACGATTTCATCGAAATGCTCGCGCGCGAGGGTTTTCAGACCACCGTGCTGGTGGAGCACGAAGCCGGCGCGTCTCTTGACGACCACGCACATGCGTTCGAAGCCAAGGCGCTGATTCTCGAAGGTGAGCTGACACTGGGCGTCGACAATATAGACACGCGCGATCAGCCAGGCGACGTGTTCCATTTGAGGGCAAACGAAACGCATAGCGAGCGTTACGGTCCCGAAGGCGTCTGCTATCTGGTGGGCAGGAAATAGCAGGACGGCCGGATGAACACCGGCCATCCCTTCATGAGAAACGAACGAAGCCGGAGAATACATCGGCTTCACGGCATTGGACGGTCACTCCTTCAGGACCGTATTCGGGACGCCAAATGGACGTCTCCGTTATCGCCCGTCCTTGGTTTTGATGGCGATTGATGCGGGACATGGCAGTCCGCATCACGTATGACAGTTATAGTTGAAATCTAATCGTAATGTAAGTGGTTTTATTCATGGATCGACAATGTGTGTTGCCAGAGGATGAAGCCATACGATTTGGGCGTTACCTACGCGTTGAACAGCTCGCTGCGCGCCTCACTCATGATCACCGATATGGCGGGATGGCTGATGCGCCGTTCGATGGAGATGGCGAAGAACTCTTCGACAATCGTGTCGATGTGTCCAACCGCAATCAGACCGTGCTCTCGTTTGAGTTGTGCCGCCAGAACCGTCGGCGCAAACAGCACACCCCTTCCTTCGCGGCCGAACGCGAGCGTCAGCGCGCTGTCGTCAAACTCTCCTACAACGCGCGGCAAGATCGTGCGCGACTTCAGCCAGTGATCGAGTTTCCTTCGGATTGCTGATTCAGTACCGGGCAACAGTACCGGCATGTCGCTCAGCGATGCGGGGAAAGCTTTTGCGGCGCGTGCCGCCAGGGCTTTCGATGCGAAACAACTGAGCGTCGAACGGCCCAGCGAATGGTTGAACGCCTTGACGTTCACATCGGGCGGAATGGGCGCGTCGGCAATGATCAAGTCCAGCCTATGCACGGCCAGTTGCGAAAGCAGCGCATGCAGTTTGCCTTCGTGACAGATCAGCCGCAGTGAGTCCGACAGGTTCAATGCCGGCTCGAGCAGCCGATAGGCCACCGTCTTCGGAACCGAATCCGCCACGCCCACGCGCAGTTGCGCCCGCGCGGCTTCCTTTTCCTGCCTGACCGCGCTTTCCAGCTCGGCGCCGAGCGAGAAGATCTCATCGGCGTAATCGAGTGCAAGCCGGCCCGCATCCGTCAGTTCAAGGTTGCGGCCGCTCTTTTTGAAGAGCTTTTTATTGAGCGCGTCCTCAAGCAGCTTGATCTGGCCACTCAGCGTTTGAGGCGTGATGTGCAACTGCGTACCGGCACGCGCAATGCCGCCCGCATGCGCCGCAGCCCAGAAATAGTACAAATGCTTGAAGTTCATTCACCCCTCCATAACGACGCTCGCAGTGTTGGGATACATCGGTTTTTTCGAAGCATCGACGCCGAAAATACGAATTTTACATTATGCCTACATCCGCTACATTGGGGCTTCGCTAGGGTGTTTGACGAAGGAGGAAGGTAATGAAATGTCCAATGTGCAAGACCCCGGATCTGCTGATGGCGGACCGCCAGGGAATCGAGGTCGATTATTGCCCGACATGTCGCGGCGTGTGGCTGGATCGCGGTGAGCTCGACAAACTGATCGAGCGCGCCGCTGAAGAATCTGTCAGCCAAGCGCAGGCGGCAGCGGCAAGTATGCCGGTCGCGCGCCGGCATGACGCAGGTCGTCATTACAACGATCATGACCGCCGCAACGGTCACGGCGACGACGAGTACCGCGACCGGCGTTATCCCTACAAAAAGAAGAAGTCGCTTCTCGGCGACCTGTTCGACTTCGGCTGAAGCGCGCGGATAGCCGCGCAACATGGGTAACCGCTCAAACCTATTTCTTAATCGAGGCACATGATGGCCACAGTCGCACAATTGCTGAGTTCGAAAAAAGATCAGTCATTTCACACGATCGAGGCGTCGGCGAGTGTCTTCGACGCCGTCAAGCTGATGGCGCATAACCAAATCGGCGCGCTCATCGTCACGTCCGGAGAGCACATCACCGGCATCGTGACAGAGCGCGACTATGCCCGGAAAATCGTGCTGCACGACAGGTTGTCAAAAGAGACGCCCGTGGGCGACGTCATGTCGAAAGCCATCCGATACGTTCGGCTTAATCAAACGACAGACGAGTGCATGACGATCATGACTGAAAACCGCATACGCCATCTTCCGGTGATCGACGGCGGCCTGCTGATCGGCATGGTATCGATCGGGGACCTCGTCAGGAACCTGATCGTCGAGCAGCAGTTCACGATCCATCAATTGGAACACTACATTCGCGGCAACAGCCATGCTGCAGAGCTGGAGGTCGAAACACGCTAGACATGCGTTGCGGTGGTTAGGAAAACCCGGGTGGGTTAAAGCCGGATCGAATGATCTCCTGGCGAGGTCCCATTGAATGAAGCGCGGAAGCGCCCAACGGACCTCACCTGAATTTTCAAGCTCAGCGTTAAGTCACCTACCGTTCATTCATTGCATTCATTGGCGCGGACGGGGTGTCGCGCGCTGTTCTGTCAGTTGCAGAAAGATTAAGGTCCAACTCCCGAATTCCTGGTTCGGTAGGCGTAACCAGCCGAAGAGCGACGAGCCCAAGCGGCTGTGATGTAATCGGCTTGCTGCAAGACCTATGCGCATGGGTTTCGCTTCGCTGAGGGCAAGCGTGAAAAGCCCCGTACGGTCGGCTGCAACGCGCGCAAGCCCCGGTCAAACTGTCCTGTCATGACCGGCGACTCGCTTGTGCCAGCGACACGTTCCGTTCTCTGCCATAATGGCGCTTCGCCGTTTGCCACTTTTCGCCATCAAACGCCTTACCTTGCCATGCACGCGGTCACCCATGCCGTCACCCTTCCCGCGGTCCTGATGCAGCCTTTCATCGTCTTGCTCGTCCTGTTCTCCGCGCTGCTTCACGCCACCTGGAACGCCTTCCTGCACACCAGCGGCGACCGCGTCTGGCAGTTTGGCATGATGTCTTTCCCCTACCTCGTGTGCTCGGCAATTGTGTTGCTGTTCGTGCCCGCGCCGGCGCGCGAAAGCTGGCCGTACATCGCGGCGTCGGCGGCTTTGCAGCTCGGTTATTGCGTGGCGCTGGCGAAGGCCTATAAAGCTGGTGACTTCGGGCAGATTTATCCCATCGCACGCGGCCTCTCGCCGCTGCTCGTATTCGCGGGCGCGTTCGTGTTCGCGGGCGAGCACCTCCGGCCGCTTGCACTGGCGGGCGTTACGCTGGTGTCGGTGGGGATAATTTCTCTGGCATTCCGCAAGCGCCGCTTCGCCACCGCGAGCGTGCCGGCCGCGCTGGTAACAGGCGCGTTTATCTCGGCTTATACGATCGTGGATGGCATCGGCGTGCGCGTCGCCGGTAGCGGCTTCGGCTATATCGCGTGGGCGTACATCCTCTTCAACGTGCCCCTCGCCGCGATGGCATTTTATCGATACGGCGGCCCGCGCCGACTGTTCCTCGACGACCCGCGACGTTCGTTGCAAGGCCTGGGTGGCGGAGCGATCGCAATGGTCGCGTACACCATTGTGATCATTGCGTTTCGTTATCTGCCCATTGCAATGGTCTCAGCGTTGCGCGAGCTTAGTTCGATCTTCGCCGTCCTGATCGGCTGGCTGTTCATGCGCGAAAAGCTGACCGCGCGGCGAGTGCTGGCGTGCGCACTCGTCACGGCCGGCGCGGTTTTGATCCGCATTTAAGCGGCAGCTTTCCGGTTCTCAACAACGCTCACGCATTATTTCGCCGTGGGCGTGACTTCCACCGCCGTGGCTGAAATCAATACGGCGTGAACGATATCGCCCGGCTTCAATTTATATGCGGCTATTTCAGAACTCAGATCGAACGTCTCTGTATGCCATGGACCACGCAGGGTGATTGTTTTATTCTTGCTATTAATACTCTGCACCGTAGCGACAATCTCGGTTTCGTGGACTGCACCGAAACCCTGAGGACCGGATGCGGGCGCATAAACCTCGGTATCAACACGTTTTCGCAATTCATCGCCCTTCGCTGACGCTTTCGTTGCCCTGATCAGCATTGCGTCCCTGACCTGCACATCTACACGGTCGCCGATCTTCAAGACATCGAAGTTCGTGACCTCCTTGCCGACCGCCACCGGCAGCACCCGGCCCTTCGCGCCTTTTAGCGTCAAGGTCCTGGCACCCGTGTCGATACCGACGATCTGCGCATGAAGCTGCTTAGGCGGGGCGCTGAGCGCGGATTGAATGGCGGCGCTGGAAAGTTGTTGATCGGTTTGCGCGCCGACGTGCGCTGTGACCGTTAATAAAGCAAGCGATAAAGCCACAGTCCATTTTGCGTTCATGCAGTTTCTCCGGGCGAAGTAAATTAAATCACGCACCGAATCGAATGGCTAATTCGAATTGGGAGCGTCAGCGCATTAAATTGGCGAACACTATTTATACAGCGCACACCGGAGTTCTGTCTATAAAACCGCATTAATTACTGATTACCAGGTAATCGAATAGAGTATTCAATTAATCGGATTTATTCTATTTTTATAATAATCGATTTGATTCAACAGGAATTCGACGCAAAACCGGTATCCTTTTCAGGATACCGGCCATAGCTTGAACCTTTGAAGTTGTTTGGCAACCAGGACTTAGGCGGGACGTGCGCCACTCACGTTCACGAGACGCAAACGCGTAATTTCGGACGGGGCGCCGATCCGTATCGGCGGTCCCCAGTAGCCCGTGCCGCGACTGGTATATACCCACAAGTCGTTGAGCTTTTCGAGTCCGGACACAAAAGGCTGCTGTAACCGGACAAAGAAATTCCACGGCAGAAACTGACCGCCATGCGTGTGGCCGGACAATTGCAGCGTAAACCCCGCTTTCGATGCCGCCGGTGCGCTGCGAGGCTGATGGGCGAGCAGCAGACGAAACGCAATGTCGGCTGGCGCGCCGAGCATGGCTTTGGCCGGATCGCTTTTGTGGGCCGGGTCGAAACTGCCCGCGCCGTAGTCGGTCACACCCGCCACGACTGCACGCGCGCCATCGTGATCAACAATCACGTGTTCGTTAATCAGCACCTGCAGCCCAAGCCGTCGAAATTCAGCAATCCACTTGTCGGCGCCGGCGTAATACTCGTGATTACCGGTGACCAGGAACGCGCCATGCCGCGCCTTCAGATCCGAAAGTGGCCGCGTATGCGCGGCAAGATGCGGCACCGAACCGTCAACCACGTCGCCTGTCACGGCAATCAAGTCGGGCGACAACGCATTGACCGCCGCCACGATCTTTTCGACGTAATGACGCTTGATGGTCGGGCCCACATGGATATCGCTGATCTGCACGATGGTGAACCCATTCAACGCCGGAGCCAGGTTCTCAATAGGCACGTCGACGTTCTTCACCCCGGCACGCCGCCGCGCGCTGTAGATGCCGAGCAACGTGACCAGCACGGCGAGCAGCGGCACGCCAAGCGCGCTCCAGGCGATGAAAGCAGGCCAGCCACCGGTATCCTTCTGCACGCTGCTGATCAGGTGCAAGACAAGCAGCACGATATCGCGGAGAAACGTCAGCGCCAGCAGCGAGGAGAAGAACCCCATGGTGAGCAGGCCGATCCACGCCAGACGATCGGACAGCGGTTGCTGACTGATATTGCGCGCGGCCATGCCGAGCGGAATCAGCAAGCAGGAAGCCACGAGTGCGAGCACCGCGACCCATCGCAGCGGTACGCCAACGGGTGCGGCCGGAATCAGGCGCACACCGATATATACGTGAAATAGGATCCCGATACCGATGACGCGGATGAAAAACGCGGAACGTCGCATAGACCGCCTGGTAGAAGATAAAGCCGGTAGGCTGAACCGAGAGTGAGACTAACGACCCGCTTCGTCGATACGTCTGAGCGCCTGTCATCAAGCCCGGCCCCAAGCCCTGTCCGAAACGGCATCCGATTCTACCGGTTCAACAGAAAATCCGCCGGTGCGTGGCCCTTGCCAAAAGGTTCACAACGGACTCGCAACGAGCATGCCATAAAGGATTCGTCAAGATTCTCACGTCGTGAAAACCGCAGCAAGCGTGACATGCCACTGCTTGGAACCGCAAAAGGATCCGCGCATGGCCAAAAATCCTGCGCGGACGAATTGAATCGCCGCGGAATCGCCACGAATTGACGCACTGAAAAAATAACCCGCTTTCAGCGGGTTATTTTTATGCAATCACACTACGTCCAACGTCTTCGTTCAGGGAGCGGAAGCTGCCTTGGCTTTTTCAGCCGCCGACTTCTTCTCCGCATTCTGAATATTTTGCGGGTAGTTGGTCTGGTCACCGCCTGGCTGGTAGCCGTTCTTTTCCAGATCCTTCAGTTCGGCGTTTTTCTTGGCGCGAGCAGCCTTGCGAGCGGCCTTGTTTTGCGCCTTCTTCACTTGCTTCGGTGTGGAAGCGGCGTCGTCGCTAGAAGCGGTTTGCGCCATTGCGACAGGGGCAGTCAGCCCGGCAATCGATACAGATACGACCAGAGCCATTGCAGCCATGCGGATTCGGTACATAACGAGATTCTCCACGAAAAGCGGTTTTTTTTGGTGCGGCAGCGCCATTGGCGTCCACCGCGTTTGTCGTGCTGGACTTGCATGCTTCGCTACGTGCCAGATAATCCCACGCTTACGACCTTGTTCGCGAGCCATCGGACACGCGTGGATATCTTAACCAACTCTTTGTAAAAACGTGTAGCACATCCGTAAGAACTAAATCACAAAACCGCGTTTTTTTCGATGCTGGCCACATTGTCACCTCAGTCACCTCAAGAAGCGCACAAAATCGTCGACCTCTTCGCGTCTGCTGACGAGCGCATTCTCAGGTTGCGACAGATCTGCGTAACCGATGCTCATGCCGCACACCACGATCTCGTTGTCAGGCAGTGTCAGATGTTCCGCGATGATCCGGTGATAGCGATTGAACGCGGCCTGCGGACAGGTATCCATTCCGAACGCCCGCGCCATCAGCATGACACTCTGCAGAAACATGCCGTAGTCAAGCCATGAACCCTGTTCCATGCTGCGATCCGTGACGAAAATCACGCCGACCGGCGCGCCGAAGAATTCGAAATTGCGGCCGAGCTGGGCCTTCATACGGGTTTTATCTTCGCGTGTTATACCGAGCAGCGAGTACAACGACCAGCCGAGCTCACGCCTTCTGTCGATAAACGGCGAGGTCCACGTGCGCGGGTAGTAAGCGAATTCTTCCTCGTGCAACTTGTCCGCCTCGGGATCGTTGTACACGGCAAGGATCTTCTGTGAGAGCGTATCGCGCGCTTCGCCAGTCAGCACGTAAGCTTTCCACGGCTGCGTATTACTGCCCGACGGTGCGCGCCGGGCGTGATCAAAGATCTGTCGCAGGATGGTTTCGTCGACCGGGTCGGACAGGAACGCGCGAATCGAACGGCGCGACATCAGCGCCTGCATCACGGTCACGGTTGCGTCATTGTTCATCGAAGGCTCTCGTCTCGGGATTACTTGCCATAAGCGCCATGTATTGGCGCCCAAGCGTTCGCCAGACACTTTATCGCGACCCGGTCGAACGCGCCCGGCGTGCTCACCTGAAGTGCGTGTTCGCCAACTCGACGACTTCATCGGCACGGCCGTTCAACACCGCGCGCAGCATATAGAGACTGAAACCCTTCGCCTGCGCCCACTGGATCTTCGGCGGCAACGCAATCTCATGTTTCGCGGTCACCACGTCGATCAACGCCGGCCCCGGCCGCGCGAACGCACGTCCCAATGCATCGGGCAAATCCTCTGACTGTTCCACTCGAATGCTGAAGATGCCGGCTGCTGCCGCAATCTCCGCGAAGTTTGTCGCGCTCAGGTCCGTGCCGGTGTCCAGATAACCGCCCGCCTTCATTTCCATCGCGACAAAACCCAGCGAGCTGTTGTTATAGACCACCACCTTGATAGGCAGATCAAGTTGGCGCGCACTTAAAAGATCGCCGAGCAACATCGACAAACCGCCGTCACCCGAGAGCGAGATAACCTGGCGCCCTGGATGTGCGGCCTGCGCGCCGAGCGCCTGCGGCATCGCGTTTGCCATCGATCCATGATTGAACGAGCCATGCAGTGCGCGTTTGCCGTTCAACGTCAGATAGCGTGCAGCCCAAAGCGTGGGGGTGCCGACATCGGCGGTAAATACCGCATCCCTTCCCGCGATTTCATTCACCAGCCGCGTCAGGTATTGCGGATGAATCGGCCGGCCCGGCGGCGACGGACGGGCCGCTTCGTCGAGTCCTTTGCGCGCCGATGCATAGTGCCTGAGGGCGGTATCGAGGAAACGCCGGTCCGCCTGGCGTTCGAGCCGCGGCTGCAATGCGCTCAGCGTTTCACGCACTCCTCCAACCAGACCAAGTGCCAGCGGCGCACGCTTGCCGAGTGCGTCGGCGCGCAAGTCGATCTGCACGATCTTCGCACGCGACGGATAGAAATTCCGATACGGAAAGTCGGTGCCGAGCATGACGAGCGTGTCGCACGACATCATTGCGTGATAACCGGAACTGAAGCCGATAAGACCCGTCATGCCGACATCGAACGGGTTGTCGTGTTCGACGAATTGCTTGCCGCGCAACGCGTGAACGACGGGTGCGCCAAGCGTGTTCGCGAACTGCACCACTTCGTCGTGTGCGTCTGCGCAGCCGCTGCCGCACAGCAAGGTCACCGCGCCCGATGCATTCAGCAAGTCCGCCAGGCGGTCCAGGTCGCGTGCAACGGGAATGACCGTTGGCGGCTCCGACTCGACCCATGCGGGTGTTTCGGCCGGGCCATTGCCGAGCGCAATATCCCCTGGCAACACGATCACGGCGACACCTTGCCCTCCTATCGCGGCGCGCATGGCGCGCTCGAGCACGCGTGGAAACTGGTCGCGGCTCGTGACGAGTTCCACGTAGTGGCTGCACTCCTTGAACAACTCCGTAGGATGCGTTTCCTGGAAGTAGCCCAGACCAATTTCCGTCGATGAAATATGCGCGGCGATGGCCAGCACCGGCGCGTGATTGCGATGGCAGTCGAACAACCCGTTGATCAGATGCAGGTTGCCCGGCCCGCAACTGCCGGCGCATACCGCGAGCCTGCCAGTCGCCGCGGCTTCGGCGCCGGCGGCGAACGCGGCAACCTCTTCGTGACGCGTATGCATCCAGCGGATGCTGTCCAGGCGCTCGAGGCTATCGGAGAGGCCGTTGAGGCTGTCGCCCGTGACGCCCCAGATATGTTGCACGCCAGCCGCTTCCAATGTCCTGGCCAGATGATCTGCGATGGTCCTGCCCATGATGAATGTCCCTGTCTCAAAGTAAATGGAGTTCACGCGCCTGCGCGGTCAGCGTGTCGCGGACGTCGGGGTGAGCGAGGCGGATAAGCGCGGCGGCGCGCTGTGTCGACGACAGACCCTTCAGGTTCGCCACGCCGCATTCCGTGACAACCAGATGCGTGTCCGTGCGCGGCGTGGTCACCGGTCCGGCAAGACGAGCGACGATCTTCGACACATTGCCGCGCCCGGTGGTCGAGTGAAAAGCGATGATGGATTTGCCGCCACGCGAAGCGTAAGCGCCGCGAACGAAATCCAGTTGACCGCCTGACGCGCTGTACTGATGCCCCTTCAGATGCTCCGAATTACATGCACCGGTGAGGTCCATTTCGATGGTCGAGTTGACCGACACAACGTTGTCGTTGCGTGAGATGGTATGGGGATCGTTCACGTAGTTGACTGGATAACTTTCGATGGCCGGGTTATCGTTGAGGAACGTGTACATGGCGCGGTCGCCCATCGCAAAGGTGAACACCGACTTTCCCCGGTTGAGCGTCTTGCGCGAGTTGTCGACCACGCCGCGCTGGATCAGATCGACCAGTCCCGGTGTCAGCAATTCCGTGTGAATGCCCAGATGCTTATGACTCGCCAGTGCACTGCACACCGCATTCGGCAACGCGCCGATACCCATCTGCAAGCACGCGCCGTCGGTGACGAGTTCGGCGATGCTCGCACTGATCGTCCGGTCATGTTCGGTCGCCGCCTTGGGCCTCAACTCGGGCAATGGCTGATTCGACTCGACTATCGCATCGACCTCCGACACGTGCAGCAGCGAGTCGCCGAACACGCGCGGCATGTTGGGGTTGACTTCCACGATCAGCCGCCGCGCCGCGCGCGCCACACCGCTCGTGTAGTCGTTGTTCGTGCCGAACGTGAAGTACCCGTTCGCGTCCATGGGCGAAACCATCACGAGCATGGCGTCAACCGGGATGTGTTCCGCGAACAGGCGCGGCGACTGGCTGAACGAATTCGGCACGTAATACACGACCTTGCGATTGCCCTCCTCCACGCCGAGCTTGATCAGCTCGCGCTCGGGCGCACCGAGAAACATGCAGTGCGGCAGGATGCGGCCCATCAGCGAGTAACGCAGCAAGGACTCGCGGAGAAATTCCTCGGCGTGGAAGTAATACACTTTCAACGCCTCGATATCACCTGCCTCGGCCCGTGCGCCCAGCGCTTGGAGCAGCGCGGGCGGTTGCGACATTGCCATGCCCAACGCGATTGATGAATCGCTGCGCAATGCAGCCACCGCGTTTTCCGGCGACGTGAGCTTGATTTGGTACATCTCTTCAACTTGCATTCTGCTGTTCATGCTTGTACTCCCTGTGCAAATACCTGCATTAATAGTTGGCGGCTTCTTCCGGTGAATGGCCACGCTTGTAGATCAGCATCGTACGTTCAAATGTCATCACTACTTTGCCATCCTGATTAATTCCCTTGGTCTCAACTGTGACAATGCCCTGTGTCGGCCTGCTCGTCGACTCGCGCTTGGCCAGCACCGTGGACTCCGCATAAAGCGTGTCTCCCGCGAATACGGGATGCGTAGCCTTGACCTTGTCCCATCCCAGGTTCGCCACCACTTTTGCGCTCACAGTGCGCACGCTCATGCCGGTGATCACAGCAAGCGTGAACGTGCTGTCGACCAGAAGCTTCTTCCACTCGGTTTTGGCAGCGTAGGCGGCATCGAAATGAACCTGTTGCGTGTTCATGGTGAGCAGCGTGTTCCAGATGTTGTCGACGTCGGTGATCGTGCGGCCCGGGCGATGTTCATAGATCGTGCCCGGCACGAAGTCTTCGAAATACAGTCCTGACGTCTCGCGGAAACGGTTCTCATCGATCTGGCGATAAGCTGAAATAGTCGAACTCATGATGTTCTCCAAGAGGGTTTAATGACCGCAAGGCGGGAAGCTCAGCCCGCGGCTAAGACACCGCGTGCTTCACGGGCAATGGCCTCGTCGACCATGCGTCCGTCCACAATGCCCGCACCTTGCTCGTTTGCTTCGAGCACACGTCTGGCCCACGCGACACGCTCGGCGGACGGTGTGAAAGCGCGGTTGATGACCGGGATATGCGAGGGATGAATAGCGGCCTTGCCGTGGAAACCGTTGGCGACCGCGAAAGTCAGATCGGCGCGCAACAGATCGGCGTCGTGAATGGCGAAGCACGGTGCGTCGATAGCCTTGATGCCCGCCGATGCACACGCCGCAGCAACGCGGCAACGTGCAACTTGCAGGGCGAGCGAATCAGGTTGAGCCCGTACGTCCGACGCGTAGTCGGCCGCGCCGAACATCAATGCGGCGACGCGCGGACCGGCATTCGCAATCGACTCCGCCGCAGCCAGGCCTCGTGCCGACTCGATCATCGGCACGAGCGCACTCGCCCTGCCGGCCTGATCGAACAAAACCGCGATCCGGGCAACCTCCTCCGGCGATTCTATTTTCGGCAGCAGGATAAAGTCGGGTGCGCGGGACGCATCGAGCAATGCGGCAAGGTCGTCATGACCCAAGCGCGTGGCGGTGGAATTGATGCGCACCGCGAGCCGCGGCAACAACCCGTTCGCGGCGTTATCCAGCAGCGTACGAACTTTGCTGCGCGCCTCGGCTTTGTCGGCGGCAACCACGGAGTCTTCAAGATCGGCAATCGATAAATCCGCGCCTTTGCCCGCGGCACTGAGAAGCCGGTCGGGACGGGTAGCGGGAGTGAAAAGCCAGCTGCGCACTGACACAACAGAATGATTGACCATGACGCTGAGCACCTTTAAGTGTTACTCGACGCCTTCATTCTCGTGACGATGCCTGCCGCAGACAATGCGGCTTTACCGGTGCCAGCCTTCGGAAAAATAGAAGCCTGAGGGGTTCCGACAGGGTCTGAGCGATTCAGCCCTTTCCGCGTGACGGTTTCACACCGCTTGCGATCAGGTGCTCCAGCAACTGCCGCGCATAGGTCGGCAACGCTTCGCGTTCGTTCACGCACACGCGCATCTCACGCGATGCCCAGCTATCGCTCAAACGCAGCACGCGGATGCTCATGGTCCGCTTGCATCGCCGCGCTGCCGACTCAGGTACGACCGACACGCCCACGCCGTTTTCCACCAGCCGGCAAATGGCATCGAAACTGCGCAGTTGGATACGATGCCGAATCCGCCTGTGCAGCTTGCGTGCATGGGCCTCCAGATAGATCTGGATCGATGCCCCGCTCGCATATCCAACTAAGTCATGATCCAGCAGCGCTTCGAACGCAATGTCGCGTAAACCTTCAAAACCGGTGGCGGTTGCGGGCACGACCGCGCACAAGCGGTCGGTCGCAAACGGATACGCTTGCAGTGCGCCAACGTCCGCGGAAGCCGCCACGATACCGATATCCGCGACGCCGTCGATCAAGGCCTCGACAATCTCGGGACTCAGCCGCTCCTCCACTTCTATATTGACGTTTGGATGATCAGCGAGGAAATGGCTTACCGGTCCCGGCACGAATTCGGTCAACGCGTTGGTGTTCGCGAGCAGCCGTACCGTACCCCTGAGCCCGTGGGCGAACTGGCCGAGATCGTCGGTCAGGCGCTGCATGGAAGCAAGCGTACTGCGAGCGTGGCGCAGCAGCGTATGCCCCGCCTCGGTCGGCAAGACGCCAAGCCGCTGGCGCGCGAGCAAAGGCACCCCAACGGCCTCTTCCATTTGCTTGATGCGACCGCTTGCGGAACCGAGTGCGAGGCTGACGCGCGTCGCCCCGTGCGTGATGCTGCCCGCTTCCACCACCGCGACGAACAACCGCAGGTCTGCTATATCGAAACGCATGGAGTGTCACCGTTATAAGGGCCGGTAGGCAGCACGGACAGACACGCCGGATACCTACGGCAAATCCGAAGGACGAGCCGGATTTTCGCATGCTGCCGGCAATCCGTTTTCAACAAGAGGCTGGCTACGCGCAACGCGCAAAAAAAAATCCACCCGGCTTGCGCCGAATGGATTTTTTTAGCGATAACGCGTGGTCGCAGAGGTACCTTGATTGCCGCGTTGCCGCGCTTCCGTAGAAGCTCGAAACCAGCCGATTTTACCCGGACGATCCGCCGTTGGTCATCCAGCGGGGATCCGGATCACCAACGAGGTACACATGATGAAGTTTCGACGAATCGCCGGCTATCGGAGAAATCCGACTGCTTCACTTAACCGCTTTTCCCGAACCCTGCAGACTCGAGTTCGCGAGATTGACGAGCACACGCGTACCCGGAATAACCGTGGCTGCAGCCGCTGGCGAATTTGCCTGCACCGTCAATACGGCGCCTTGCGTGTCCTTGAGCGTCATCAAGCTGCCGTCAACGCGTGCCACGCTGGCAACGACCTGGTTGCCGTCCGGCGAAGGCACTGCTGCCAACGACGACGCGTCGAGCACCGTCAGCCTGACCGCGCGCTGAGACGTGCCGACCACGTTCGTACCAGCTTTCAGTTTGTCGAGGTTCGGTACGTTGTTGCCGACCTGGAACGATTCGGTGCCGCCCTGCCCATTGATGACCGTGACCTGGTGCGTACTCGTATCCACTGACTGCACGCGCCCGCCAATACGCACTTGCGTGGTGCCGTCAATAGTCGCGGCGAACGCGCCCGCCATGACGATGGACGATGCGGCCGCGACCAATGCGGACTTGAAGGACCTTACGGCCTTGTTTGACTTCGATTTCATGGTGTTACTCCTGCCGGACAAATGAGGTTCCGCTCGTGCGCTGTCCGATCTAATCGCACAAAGTGTTCAAATAACGTGAACCCAGTTTGTTTTTCGAGATGGAGCCTGTCAATCAATCCGGCTTATTTTTAGGTATCCTCCTATTTCAACACTGCGGTTTGATCTGTGCACCAAAACAATCAATTTCGTAGCTTGTTAGAAGTCGTAAAGCCTGAAGGCCGTACACTGTTGCAATCATGCTCCGCGTACTTATTTAGGATGGCGCAGTCCATTACAATAGGCTCCTGCAATCTTTGCCCGGCATCGGGCGCTGGGGAAATACCATGTCTCTTCTCGACGTGGACACTATCGATTACGTCGGCGTGAACATTTTGTTCAAGCGCGTGTACGTCGGCATTTTCGACGACCTCGACTGGGACGACGAAGTAACGCATTTTGCGCTGCTGACCAAGAAGATCGATCGTTACACGCAGTACATCCGTTCGGGCCAATTACTCGCGGCTTACCCGCGGGTGCGCGGTTATCCGGTGGTTATTGAATACGTTGCCATGCGCCCAATGACCCGCTCGGCCGAGGTTTTCTGGAAGACGCGCGAGACGCTTATCCGCGCGGGCGGTTTTGACGTCCGGTGCCGTACGGTTGACGTGCGGCATGCGCTGGCCGCAGATGCCGAGGCAAAGATAGGCGACGCGGAAGTTGCCGCTGACACGCGGCTGGAATCGGTTGAATCGGTTGAATCGGTTGAATCGGTTGAATCGGTTGAATCGGTTGAATCGGTTCTTAACGCGATCGATCTTGCAACGCGGCCGAGTGCTGAAGAGAAGCAGCGCGAAGATATCGTCCATGCCGGACGGCGCGCAGTGCTGGTGATGCGCAAGAAAACGTCCTCGGGACGATAAGAACGCGCGAGCGGTCAAGGTGAACGCCGTCGGTACCGTATGCTCGATTGTGACGAAACGGTGACAAACTAAAAAAAGGCGAAGCCCTACTAGGCTTCGCCTTTTTTCATGCTCGGCGGGGAACTCGGGCCGGCGCAACAACGTTCGCCGTGGTCCTGCGCATCGTCCCCAAGTCCTCACCGATCTGTCGGTCCGGAGAGCCTGAACCGGCTTTTCACACAACACATTGGTTCACGCGCCGGTTTCATCCCGGGGCAGAACCGGGCATGTCATTCGTTGCCCATATTCGTCGGTAAGCGCCGCTTATGGGAAATGGCCACGGGACGCCTTGAGTCCGCGTCCCGCGGAGCGCCCGCGCCGGTGCGTGCTGCTCCGGCGTTGAACGCTTTACCGGTGTCTTCCTGGATGGTCGAAATCGAGTGCTTGTACACCGCCTGGATGCCGGCGGCGGAACTCAGCATGACCAGATACTGGTCGAACGATTCGATGTGGCCAACCAGGCGTACCCCGTTCACGAGGAAAATTGCGACACGCTTACGCTCTTTGCGGGCGGCGTTAAGCACGTCGCTCTGACTTTGCTGCTGGGGTTCTGTAGCCATTCTCATTCGACCTGACGTTAGTATTTCAGACTGTTCCGGCAGACATCCACCAGAATCTTGATGCGTTACACGGTGCGCGGCCGTCGGACTCACTATTGAGTCCTGGAGAAACGACGTGCGCTGACCGAATGCTACCGTTTCTTGCCGCTCGATAACGCCATGATGCCAGATGGTGACGCCGCGCACCGTTTGCCCCCATTCGAGCAACGCCGCTCCCGGGAGTTCAAACTTCGCGCGAAAAATCGGTTACCGGCTATTCGCAAGCCCGATAAAAACGCCCGTACCTGCGTATCCAATACTAACCCGCTGGAATATCGCGTGGGCATGACTGTAAAGATGAACAAGATCAAAACCGGACAAACTCTCGCCGGCCGGCGCCGCGCAGTGCGACGCGGCGCGTAATAGCGGGCAATTTCCACGCGGTTGCTGAAAAGTCCTGCAAACTGAGTTTCATCGAACACGCGGTCGATCGGGGCGCGCGGCTTTCCGAGGCGATCCGCCGTTCAAATGGCGGAAACGTCAAAAAGGCCGTCACGCTCGGCTTCCCGAATCGCAACAGCCTTTTACGTTCGCCACCGGCTAACACGAGCGGTGCCTGAATGCTTACTTCCGGCCTTATTGAGCGGGAGTTGCCGGCTTCTTGTGCTTGTGCTTGAACAGGTGGGGCTTACCTCTCGAACTTCCCGGCGTGGAGTCATTATCGCCCCCCGTGGTCGGACCGGCCGTTGCAGCGCCATGCGCGTTGCCGCCGCCCGAGCCTCCGTTGCCGTTGCCCTGGGCCGCGGCCATGCCGGACGCGCCGAGCAAGATTGCGGATACACACATCAGGTTAAGCACTTTCATCGTCAATCTCCAAAGAGCACGATTCAGCATTCGGTTGCCAGCCACCCAGACCCATGCTGATGACCGACAGGCAGACAACGGGTCGAATGTAATGTATTGCACGCACCGCTTCAAGGATTGTTTCCACTAAGGCGGTTCACGCTCGGCTGTAGCGCGGCTCGCGCAATGTGTTCTCTCAAGCCGGTGGCCCTGGCAGCAAGGGCATCAGTTGCCCGGCGACGCCATCGAGGATCTCCTTCGACAAAGCCGGGTCCGAGACCGCTCTCGCCAACCCGATCGCACCGAGACAGGCGCTCAGTTGCAGCATTGCGCGGGCACGGCGCTCGGCCGGGTCCGCAATGTCGAGCAAACCTTCGGAAAACGCAAGATTGTGCTTGACCCGTTCAGTGAAGACATCGCGCGTAGCGTCGTTGCTGCGACCGACATCACCGAGCAACGCGCCCAGCGCACAGCCTTGGCCAGGGGCATCGCGGTGCGCCTCGCTCAGGTAATCGCGCACCGCCTGGGCGAGGTTTCTTGCCCGTGCTTCCCATACGTCGAGGCTCTTGAATGCAACCTCGAGCGCCTCGGTCACGAGTTCGTCACGCGATTCAAAATGCTTGTAGAAACCGCCGACTGTCATGCCGGCTTCCTTCATGACGTCGGCCACGCCAATGCCGTCCAGCCCTAGTTCCCGAAAGCGTCGTGCCGCCACATCGACGATTCGCTGATGCGTTGCCGCCTTCTCTGCCTGTGAATGTCCCATGACCTTCGTTTGTCCTGTGATGGGATGACCATAGCCACCCCCGGGACATCAATCTTAATGCAGAACGGGAATGGCACAGGCGCGAGCTGAGTAGGCGCAGTGTTCATCGTCGCTGGCCTGTTCCTGTCATTTTCCAGAATAAAATGAACAATATTAAGGCATGCGAAACAATTTTCCGGACGCAATCCTGGTTTCCCAATGACGCCTCAGCCAGACAGCGTCATCCGTTTTTTAGGCCTCGAAAAACCGGTTGCCGGGCCTCGGTAATCCGAGATTTTCCCGCAACGTGACGCCTTCGTATTCACGTCGAAAAATGCCTCGTGCCTGCAATTCAGGCACGACCTTGTCGACGAAATCGTCGAGTCCGCCCGGCAGATAGGGGAACATCACGTTGAAGCCATCGGATCCGTCCTCCACGAGCCATCGCTCCATCTGGTCCGCGATCATCGTGGGCGTGCCGATCATTTCAAGCCCCGAATAACCGCCGACCCGCTGCGCAAGCTGGCGGATCGTGAGATTGTCGCGGCTCGCCCATTCGATCACGCGCTCGCGGCTGCTTTTGCTTGCGTTGGTCTCAGGTATCGCGGGCAACGGCCCGTCGGGATCAAAGCCTGAGACATCGTGGCCAAGCATGATTGAGAGCGAGGCGATACCGCTGTCGTAGTGAACAAGGCTATCAAGGCGCGCCCGCGTTTCCAGCGCCTCGTCCAGCGAATCACCGACCACGACGAACGCCGCCGGCAAAATCTTGAGATGTTCGGGATCTCGCCCGAGTTTCGCCATGCGTCCTTTGATATCGGCGTAAAACCGCTGACCGTCTGCTAGCGTGGTCTGCGCGGTAAACACGGCTTCCGCCGTCTCGGCCGCGATCTGCCGGCCCGCTTCCGACGACCCCGCCTGCACGATAACCGGCCAGCCCTGCACAGGTCGCGCGATATTAAGCGGTCCGCGCACCGACAGGTTCTCGCCCTTGTGGTTCAGCACATGCATCTTGTCTGGTTCGAAGAACGTGCCGCTTTCAACGTCGCGAACGAAAGCGTCGTCAGCCCAGCTATCCCAGAGACCGGTCACGACATCGAAGAACTCCCGGCCCCGCCGATATCGCTCGCCATGCTCCACATGTTCTTCCAGACCGAAATTGAGCGCCGCGTCCGGGTTGGCCGTGGTGACCAGGTTCCACCCGGCGCGCCCGCCGCTCAGGTGGTCGAGCGAGGCAAAGCGGCGCGCGACGTGATAAGGCTCGTCGAACGTAGTGGACGCTGTCGCGATCAGGCCGATGCGCTCGGTCACCGCCGCAAGCGCCGACAACAACGTCAGCGGCTCAAACGACGTGGCTGTGTGACTTCGCCTCAACGCCTGGGTCGGCATGTTGAGCACAGCCAGATGGTCGGCCATGAAGAAGGCGTCGAAACGGCCCCGCTCCAGCGTCTGCGCAAAACGCTTGAGATGCGCGAAATTGAAGTTGGCGTCCGGGAAGGCGCCGGGGTAACGCCAGGCTCCGGTATGAATGGTGGCCGGGCGCATGAAAGCGCCGAGCCGCAAGCGACGTTGCGTGGTCATGGGATTTTCGTTCCAGCGTTGATAAGAATGCCTCGACGGCGAGGCAAACGCTGCGCTCGCAGTGTCATCGATAAAATACGTCGAATGGCGAAAGCGTGCACAAACGGCTATCGATGCAAGAACGGCTTGGTCGGTCGTCTTTGGGCAAGCGTGTGGCGTCATCGATGCATACGACTTCAACGGCGACGCCGCGTGTCCGTATCAGCCCGCCGGCTGCACGTCGAACTTGTCCACGCGATCCGTGTAGAAAGCCAGATGATCCTTGATCTGTGCGACTGCAGGATAAGTGTCTTCATAGGTCCACACGGCATTCACGGAGCGTTCGCCACCCAGCGGGATGCTGTAGTACGAGCAATCCCCTTTGTACGGGCAATAGGTCGCGTGGTCCGTTCGCTGCAACAGCGACATGTCGATGTCCTTACGCGGAATGTACTGAACCGCCGGATATGACGCTTCACGCAATGTCAGTGCCTCGCGCGTGTCTGCAATAACCCGACCGCCTATGGAGATAGTGATGCGTGCCGGGTTGGGCTCGATCGTGATGGGGTGATCGGGCCCGGGAATCCTGACTGTTTTGGTCTGCATGGCTTCGCGCTCCTTGAAGCAAGGGTGAACGGACTCAGCGTAGTGAGATAGTCGTTAACCACGAATACTGCAGGGTATCGGAAAGCGCGTTTTCTTGCCGTGTACCCCCCGTGTTTGCGCATTGTTACCGCCGTCCTGGCGGATCGTCCCCAGGACGGGAGGGTTTCGTTATCAAGAAGGAGATAAGCTGGGGTGCGAGGAATCCACGCAGAACAGTCAGTCAACAGAAATATTAGCGAAAGAATTGCGTTGCTTGCTGTTCGTCACGCCGCTTGGCGCGGTAAGGTCTATAAATAACCCTTGCCGTCTACATACGCCTTGCGCCAGCGTGTAATCGTGACGCGCTCGAATAGACCGGCAAGCGCAAACGGGTCATTTGCGATGAAACGTTCGACTTCCTCACGCGTGTCGAGGTCGACTACATACAAGCCGCCTCCCGCGTTACTGCCGTCGTCCTGAAGTTTCGCGCCGCACGCAAGCAACAGTGCCTTGTTCGCTTCGAGATAGGCCAGGTGCACCTCGCGCTCCTGAATGCGCAGCGGGGCGTGACCCGGCTTGTCCCACGTTTCGATAATGAACGCCATGACCCCTCCTCTTATCGACCTCAGTTCTGCGCGATAGCCGACGGATGCTGCGCCAGCGGCGTGACCTCGATCGCCATGTAAGGAAAGAGCGGCAGCGAGCTGAGCAACGTATGCAGTTCGTCGTTGGACTCGACGTCGAGGACGCTGTAGTTCGCGTACTGCCCCGCCACGCGCCACAAGTGACGCCACTTCCCTTCCTGCTGCAGCTTTTGCGAGAACGCTTTCTCGTCGGCCTTCAGGCTATTGATGAGCTCGGTGTCGGCGTCGAGAGGAATCTGTACCACCATATGAACCAGGAACAACATGATCGAACCTCCGGAAGATGATTGGACTGCCTAGCCCCAAGCAAGAATCGCGACGGTATAAACCAAGCCGATCCAGAACATCATGATGACGGTATAACCCATGATGTCCTTCAGCTTGAGCTTCGACAACGCGAGCGCCGGCAGGATCCAGAACGGCTGGATCAAGTCGTTCCAGGCATTGCCGAGCATGACCGCAGTGGCCGTATGCCCCACGGACGCACCAATCGCCTTCGCCGCCTCGATCATGAACGGGCCCTGGATGACCCAATGACCGCCGCCTGAAGGTGCGAAGAAATTGATGAAGAACGAACTGATGAGACCCCAGAATGGCAACGTATGCGGCGTCGCGATCTTGACGAAGAACGCCGAAAACGTATTGACCAGTCCCGACGACGCCATGATCGCCATGATGCCCGCGTAAAACGGATATTGCAGGATGATGCCGCTGATCGTACGGATGCCTTCGTTGAGTTTCTCCACGTAACGGATCGGCGTGCCGAGCAAGATGATGCCAAGAAACAGGATGATGAAGTTGATCAGATTCAGATCCATCGTGCCGCCGCCGTGGAAATACAGCACCACATAGACCACGCCGATCAATCCAATCAAACCGCTCAGCAACCGGCTGTTGTTCAGGCGGCTGGCAAATGTGTGTTCGTCGTCGGCAGGGACAGCCGCTTGAGCTGCTCGCGGGCGTTCCTCGAGCGTACGGTCTATCTCGGTCACCGGCTGACCCGGCTTCGGATGCAGCCACGCATTAAGCAAGGGCAGCGTGATCAGCACGACCAGGCTGGTGATGAGCATGGTCGGCGAAAAGATGGTTTCCGAGAGCGGAATCACGCCCATCTGCGCTTCCATCGGGTGACCTTTGGTTGAGATGAGCACGGGAATACTCGCCGACAAACCAAGACCGTAAAGCGTGAAGCCGCTATAGGCCGACGCAATGATCAACGGGTAATGCACACCCTTCACATTGAGCGCCAACTTACGCGCGACAATGCCTCCAATCACCAGGCCAAAGCCCCAGTTGAGATAACTGCCAATGCCACCCACCAGCGTTGCAACAATGATCGCCATGCGCGGATCGTGCACTCGCATCACGATCCGGTCGAGGAATCGCTGCGTCAGCGGTGCGGTCGCAAGCACGTAACCCATCGCGAGGATCACGGCCATTTGCGTGGTGAACGCGAGCAGCGTCCAGAATCCCTTGCCCCAGCTCGTTGTCAGCGCCACGATGCCCTGACCCTGCACCACTACGGCAAGGACCATGGTGAGAAGGGTCAGCCCGATGGCAAATACAAACGGATCGGGCAAATACTTGCGCATCAGTTCGGTGAAGAATCCCGTTATTTTCTGCATTGAAATGTCTCTGTATTATTTAGTTAAGCGAATTTTTTATTCATGTCGGTGCTGGAAAGCCACCGGTAGTTCGGCTCTCAGGAATCGTTGCCTGAAGCCGCCAACCGTCGGTGGCGGACCAGCGCCATCAATGCGCGGTCGCGCCATGCCACGCGTTCTTCCCATTGTTCAAGCGGCACCGCCGTGCGCCTTGCCTGAGTCACCATCTCAACCAGCTCGGGTGTCCACGGATCGTGCTGGCCGCGTTCTTCGCCCGTCCGTTCGTATGCAGGCCCCATCTTCTGCGCGTGCGAACTGATGCCGCCACGCGTATTCAAATCCAAAGCCCGCTAGTTCATCCAGGCGCTGCTTGATTTCTCCCGGTGCAGCATCGCGGCGCGACGCGTCGGGATCGAAGAGACGCACGGGCCATCCCGCGCGCGCAAACACCACAGCGAACGCGACGCCAATACTCCCCGCCCCCACGGTCGCCACACGCCGTATATCAGCCGTGCTCATCTCAGACTCCCGCTACGCCGACCGTCATGCCGCCACAGACATAGAGCACTTGGCCGGTGACGAAACCGCTGCGGGCATCAAGGAAATAGGACACGGCATGCGCGATATCTTCCGGCGTGCCCACGCGTTTCACCGGCACGCTCTCTACAATCGCGCGCGTACGCGGACTGTCCGGCGGGTTCGCGCGATTAAAGAGTTCAGTGCGGATAGGGCCAGGGCCAATCGCGTTCGCCGTGATGCCATGACGGCCGAGTTCCAGGGCCCATACGCGTGTCATGCCGATCAACGCGGCCTTGGTCGCCGAGTACGCTGTACGTAGTTCCTTGCCTAGCGCTGCACGCGAAGACATATTCACGATACGGCCGAAACCCGAGGCCTGCATGCCTGGCAGGAGCGCCTGCATGCACTGCATCGCGCAACGCACGTTAAGGGACCACGCGAGCTCGAGTTCTTCGAGACTTTGTTCACCTGCGCCGGCCGGCACCACCACGCCGACGTTATTGACCAGCCGCGTGATCGGGCCTCCCGCAAGCGCCTGATTGAGTGCTTTCTCGGTTGCTTCGGTATCCGAAAGATCGGCGATGAAGCCACTGCCCACCCGGTCAATCACGACGGCTTCGAAACCGTCCGCTTCACAGCGCTCGGCGCAGGCCGCACCGATCCCGGCCGCGCCGCCGGTAATCAAAACTCGTTCTCGTGTCATATCGTGTGCTTTATGAAATCAAACGGTTGCGATCGGCGTCACGGGCGAACCCATTGCGCCCGGCAGACGCAGCGGCGGCGCCGTGAGCATGAAGTGCGAGCGTGCGTTGGCGCGCAACCATGCCGCCAGATCGCGCAGATACCAGAGCTCGCCAAGCGGTAAGCCGAGCTTGAACAAACAATGATGATGCAGCGGCATCAGCGGATAGTGACCTTGCGCCGGACGTGCGGGATAACGCTCGACCGCATAATTGTCGGCTACCAGGGCGGCAATGCCCGAGTCTGTCAGCCATTGCAACAGCCGCTGGTCGCGGCCGTCGAGTGCGCAGCACTGACTATTGAGCACGGCTTCATCGGGATGACGATTCATCTCCAGCACGAGTTCAGCGAACCCGGTGCGTAGCAACAGCATGTCGCCGCGATCGATCTGTACCTTGTCTGCGTCAATGGCGAACATCAGTTCGTCGTAACCCACGGTGCGATGCTCGCGCCCGTAATGCGCCACGAGATCGACAAGAACGCCGCGTCCCTGCATGCCCTTCACCGCGAGATTTTCAATACCGAGCGCGTCTGCGTGGCTATGTCCGCTTGCGCATTCGTGCGGTGCAAACGCGTCCTCGCGACGGTATTCCATTGGCCCGACTACGTCCGTGTTCGCCTTGTAACCGTTGTAGTAGACGCTTTCCGCCACGCCGTCGCCGTCGGCGTCGAAGAGCGCGCCCACATGCGCGAGCGAGTCCCATTGGGTGGAATATTGCAGGCTCATCAGGACCTGATCGTCGCTGACGACGTCGGTCGCCTGTTCCTCCATGCGCGCGAACGGAAAGTTCACGTAGGGCAAACCGTCCTTGGTCGTTGGCCGCAAGACCGGCGGATGGCGGCGCACATTCAGCTTGCTGTCGCCCGGATAATCCAGCGGCAGGGACAGGCAGAAACTCAGGCCGGCGCGAATCTCGCGCGCGCCTTTCAGCACCTGTTCCGTGGTGATCAGGTTTGTTCGTCCGAGTTGATCGTCGGGACCAAAATCACCCCAGTTCGAGCCGTCAGGCCGATTCTTCCAGCGCCTCTGATCCTGCATGTTCTTCTCCTTGCACGACGTCCTGAGCCGCCGGCGCGGCCAAAAACCCCACTGTCCCTAGCCGATCAAGGCCTGTGGTATCCGGTCGAAAATATCGAGGAGCGCCGCGACCGCGGGCTCCTGGTTCTTCAGCAGGCGAGCCTTCGGGCCGCCGATAACGAGCGCGAACGCTTCGCCGTGGATCGAGAATCCCTTCGCCAGGCCTGCAACGTCCTCGACGTTCTCTCCGGTCGAACGATGCCAACCGAGTGTCACGCCCTGCTCCACTTCCACCTCAAGCGCCGCGCGATCGATCACCGAACCGTCCGTCGACGCGCTCAGCGGCTCACAACTGTCGAGCAGGCGCCGGCGCGCATCCACCGGCAACGCGCCGAGCAGCGCCTTGCCTGCCGCGCTGGCGTGGACGTACATGAAACCGCCGGGTTCGTCGCTGTAGCGAATCTTCTGGCGCGATTCCATGACGTCCAGATAGACAACCCGAGTGCCCGCGAGCGTCGCGAGCGCGGCCGTTTCGCCCGTCGCGTCGCGCAACGCTGTCAGCAACGGCTGGAACAGCAGCGTCAGCGGATCCTCGCTGCAAATGTCGCGTGCGACATGCAACAAGCGCTGCGTCGGGTAATAACCTGCTTTCACGCCCGGCGCGTAGAGATAACCCTTCGCCACCATCGTCTGCAAAAGCGCATGACAACTCGACAAAGGGATTTCGGTTCGACGCGCAATCTCGCTGTAGATCATCGGTTGCCGGACTTCAGCAAATAGGTTGATCACGTCAAAGACGCGCACTGCAGTTTTCACATCCATGACAATATTATCGGTATATCGATAACTTTAGCGCAAGAGATTTGGGGTATACACCTAGAAATGTGCGCCTGCAGAGAAATCAGCCGCCCACTGTCACGAGAACCGGATTGCCTCTTTCATTGCATGGGTAATTCTTAAACAGATAGCTATCCTTATAAATTTCCCCGTTCGAGGCTTGATCATCGACTCCATAAGCATTTGTTTTCTTCACGCGATCGAATAGCCACGACCGGTGAGAACCTGCAGGACGCGAACGGTGAGTCTATTCGGGAGCGTGACCCGGGATCAGGGTGAGTCTTCGCGGGAGCCGAAAGTGAGTGTATCCGGGAGCCAGAAAAAAGCGGCGAAGCCTTCGCGAGAGGCTTCGCCGCTTCTAAACCGCCTGAGTCGAAGGTGTTAATCAGTGTTGTCTCAACATGACATCACCCGGGATCCCGTGCGCCCTAAAGCTGCCGCGCGATCACCATGCGCTGCACTTCGCTCGTGCCTTCGTAGATCTGCGTGATGCGAGCATCGCGATAATGACGCTCGACCGGATAGTCTTCCAGATAACCATACCCACCGTGAATCTGGATCGCCTGCGAGCAAACCCGCTCCGCCATCTCCGACGCAAACAGCTTCGCCTGTGACGCTTCACTCAGGCAAGGCAATCCTTCGGTGCGCATGCGCGCGGCGTGCAACACCAGCAGACGCGCAGCGCTCAGGCTGGTCTGCATATCGGCGAGAAGGTTGGCTACCGACTGATGCTCCTTGATCGGCTTGCCGAACTGCACGCGCTCATGCGAATAAGCACACGCGGCGTCGAATGCGGCGCGCGCAATCCCCACCGCCTGCGCCGCAATGCCAATGCGCCCACCCTCCAGATTAGCCAATGCGATCTTCAAGCCTTCGCCGCGCGCGCCCAGCAGGTTGGCCGCGGGAATCGTACAGTCCTCAAGCGAAATCGGGCAGGTATCGGAGGCGCGAATGCCCATCTTGTGCTCGGGCCGCCCGACGTTGAAGCCCGGTGTATTCGTCGGTACGATGAACGCCGACAAGCCCTTCTTTCCAAGCTCCGGATCGGTGACGGCGAACACGATCGCCATGCCCGCGCGCGCGCCGTTCGTCGTGAACTGCTTCGCGCCGGAAAGCACCCACTGGCCGTCGCGTTCAATGGCACGCGTCTTCAAATTATTGGCCTCCGATCCGGCTTGCGGCTCGGTCAGGGCAAACGCGCCGATCATCTCGCCCGTTGCCAGTTTCGGCAGATATTCAGCCTTTTGCGCTTCTGTGCCGAACGCGAGAATCGGTCCGCAGCCGACAGAATTGTGCACGGCCATCAGCGTGGAACACGAGGCGCAACCCGCGGCGATTTCTTCGATAGCCAATGCATACGCCACATAGTCGCTGAACGTACCGCCCCATTCGGCCGGCACGATCATGCCAAGCAAGCCGAGTTCGCCGAGTTGCCGCACGACTTCGTCGGGCAAGGCGGCATCGCGGTCCCATTGGCCCGCGTGCGGCGCCAGCACTTCGGTGGCGAAATCGCGCGCGGCGTCACGGATCATGCGTTGGTCATCGGTCAGGAAGCTGTCGATCATGATGGTCTGGCTCGTGTGAAATACGGGAAAACGCACTGGGCTTACACTGCTGCGCTTAAGCGGTGGAACGGTGAAGTGGATGGCAAATAGCCTCACGCCAGATTCTAGGCGTGACTCATCCGTCTGCCGATGCCTGAAACGATCAAGCTTCCTGAGCGAATGCGCCACCTAGTGACTACCCCAACACCGCAAAGTCCGCGCGATCAGCGGCCCAGGCCGGCCGTGACTGAGGCTCCGCCCGCTCCCAGGACGCCACGCGGCCAAGGCAACGAACGCGGGACCATAGCTGGGGATTTCGTCGAAGAAGCGCTGCGGTGCGCCGAGCGTCGCGGCGTGGCACGCGTGGCGTTGCTGGAGCAAGCGGGCATCACCCCCGCCACGCTCGCGGCGCCGCTCGCCCGTGTATCGGCTGCGCAATACGGGCGCTTATGGAGCGCCGTCGCAGACGTGCTCGACGATGAATTCTTCGGCCAGGACAGCCATCCGATGCGCCGTGGCAGCTTCGCGCTGCTTTGTCATGCAGCGCTGGGTTCGCGCGACGGAGCTCAGGCGCTGACCCGCATCGCGGGTTTCCTGCGGCTCGTGCTGGACGACCTGCGATGCGAAATCGACACCGACGCAACACGCGTAAGAATTCGCCTTGTCGACACCGCGCAGCCCTCCACCCACTCACCGCGCCCGATGCTCGCTTACGCAACCGCGTTCATCATGATCTATGGTTTGTTGTGCTGGCTGGTCGGCCGCCGAATCCCGGTGCTGGCCGCGCATCTGCGCTGCCCGGAACCGGCAGCGGCCGCCGAATACCGGCTGATGTTCTGCGACGCACTGTTCTTCGACCAACCGGCATCGCACGTCGATCTCGCGCCGGACTGCGTCACGTTGCCGGTCGTTCAGACGGCGGCGACGCTGAAGGTTTTCCTGCGCGAGGCGCCGGCTAATTTCATCGTTAAATATCGCAATCCCGATTCGCTCGCCGCGCGGATCCGCCGCAAATTGCGGCAGGCACCGCCCGTCGACTGGCCTGATAGCGAAGACATTGCGGCGGCGCTGAACATGGCCGAAGCCACGCTAAGACGCCGCCTGAAACAGGAGGGCGCGACCTATCAGTCGATCCGCGATGCGCTGCGGCGCGATCTCGCCATCGCGCGGCTTGCCGATACCACGCAGACCATCGCGGAGATCGCGCATGCGCTCGGGTTCGCAGAACCCAGCGCATTTCATCGCGCATTCAAAAAGTGGACAGGGGTGCGGCCGGCGGCGTATCGCGGCATAGGTGCCGTCGTAGATGCCGAAGCATGACAACACGCACCCGGTCGCGCTGCTATAGTGAAAATCTGCTGGTCCATTGAAGGAGCGTTGCCATGCCGCAACCGAAAACACCACCACGCAGCAAGCGTGAAGCGCCCGTAGACGCGAATCATCGCGAAGCCGCCCTGGACGAAGCGCTGGACGAGAGTTTTCCCGCAAGCGACCCGGTCGCAATCTCATTCGATCACGAACCTTGCGCAGAACCGAAGCGTCACGGCAGCCACGGCAGCCACGGCAAACGGACGCATTAGCCCGCTCTAGTCGTCGAGACCGGTCAGCAGCAGGGCCAGCTTCTCGACATGCTGCATCAGCATCGCCCGGTGTTTGTCGATCTGCTCGATCCGCCCGGTGAGATCGGCCTTCACAGGATCGTCCAGTTTTCCCGACACACGCAAATCCTCCGCCTTCGCATTAATGCCATCGAGCTGGACCATCGAAAGCTGCCGCTCTACGCGGCGCAGGTCGGTCAATAACAGGTCGCGGTTGCGCCGGAACATCTGATCGCGCCGATGCGTCTCCACTTGCTGGAGCGCCTGGTCGGCCACGCGCCGGGTTGCTTCCGTCTGAGAGAGCAGCGGTTCCGGCCCACGCAGGACGGGACGCTTGGGCGCCGGGTGTGCATTGCCGCGGAACACGGCAGCGGGCGTTTCCTCATCCATGGCGCGCTGGGTCTCAGGCGGAATGTCGCGCCGGTCGCGGCGCTCGTCAAGCCAGCGCGGCGGCAAGCCGGTGACGGTTTCCACCCCGCGCACGAACTCCTCACTGAAATCACGCCTTCCGGCCAGGATCAGTTTCATGTACGACGGGGAAAAACTCATCATGCGGGCAATCCTCGCGCCGCCAGCTGGCGATCCTGCGAGCACATTCAGGTTGGCTTGCCACACGAGGTACAGCGTTTCATCGAAATCTTCCATGGGCTAGTCTCCAAGCAGACGGACTCGCAAGCGCCGCGCAGCTGGTTCACATGCGCTTCACGCTTAGGTCCTGGCGAGCCCGTCATCACGGCGACGAGCCGGATCGTGATCGGGGGCGTCGCCTAAGTGGGCATCTGACCGCAATCTTACCGTTATATCAATAATGCGCGTTTTGTCTGACCAGGCGGTAAAAACCCGCAAAATCGTTAGATATTGCGTTGTTTAAGCGCGTCCCGTACCACAAGGACACGGGGTAAGGGTACACGGTGGAGGTCGATCCGCTCAATCCCGCTTGATCAATTCGTTCAACTCCGGTGTCGGTCGGATGATGCCAGGGCGCCTTCCTCAGGAAGATCTGCCACACGAATAAAAGTCATTTATTCATATAACAGATAACCTACAGATATCTGCCAAACGAATATTTGACAGATATCTGTCACAGACATAAACTGCATTTATTCGTGTGAGAGATAATTATCATGCAGCAGACCATCGCAACCCCCTACCAGATGGGTCAGATTCTCGCGGCCGGCCGTAGGCGCGCAGGCCTCACCCAAGCCGAAGCGGCCTCCAGGCTTGGCGTCAGCCAAAGTCGCATATCCACGCTTGAGGCCGATTCCGGCACGTTGACACTTAGTCAGTTGCTGACGCTTTTGGGTGCATACGAGCTGCAACTCCAGGTTCTGGACAAGGGTTCGTCCGCTCCAACCTCCCCCGCGTCGGCGCTGGAATGGTAATGGCAGGACGCAAGCCACATTCCCGCGCGCTGTCAGTATGGGTCAACGGCGTACGAATGGGCGTCTGGCGCATCCCCACTCGCGGCCCGATGGAACTCGCCTACGACCCCGAGTGGGCCGCCTCCGACCTCAGCCGGCCCCTTTCGCTATCGCTGCCCATCCCGCTCGACAACGCCCCGCTCAAAGGCGACCGGGTACTTAACTATTTCGACAACCTCTTGCCGGACAGCGAGGCCATTCGAAAGAGAATCGGCCGGAGATTCCGCACCGACACGCTGGATGCATTTGATCTTTTACAGGCCATTGGCCGGGACTGCGTTGGCGCAGTCCAACTCCTGGGCGTTGATGAGGAGCCCACGGGTGTCGAACAGGTCGATGGTACCCCGCTCAGTGACGGGGAAATCGAAACGCTCCTGAACCAGACTGCCGGCAGCGGCACCTTTGGCCCCCAGGATGACGAAGACGACTTCCGGATTTCCCTGGCTGGCGCCCAGGAAAAGACGGCGCTCCTCTGGCACGAAGGCCAGTGGATGAAACCTCAAGGCGCCACGCCCACGACGCATATCCTGAAGCTTCCGCTCGGCCTGGTGGGTAACCGGCGCGCGGACCTCACCACGTCGGTCGAAAACGAATGGCTGTGCATGCATCTCCTGCAGGCCTACGGCGTACCGGTCGCTGAAACGGAGATCAAGACCTTCGGCAAGCAACGTGCGCTAAGCGTCAAACGCTTTGACCGTCAGATGCACTCAAGCGGCAAGTGGATCTTGCGGCTGCCGCAAGAGGACTTTTGCCAGGTGATGGGGTTGCCCTCGCATAAAAAGTATGAGAGCGAAGGCGGCCCGGGCGTGATCGACCTGGCGCAAGTGCTCCAGCAATCCGAGACAGCGAAGGAGGACATCGAAACGCTGCTGAGCACGCAGATCCTCTTCTGGTTGCTGGCAGCCCCGGACGGGCACGCGAAGAACTTCAGCATCCGGCTTCTGGCGGGCGGACAGTATCGCCTGACTCCGCTTTATGACGTCATGTCCATCTGGCCGGTCGAGGGGAAGGGAGCGAACCAGTGGTCGTGGTTCAGGGCCAGGCTTGCGATGGCTGTGTCCGGCAAGAACCGTCACTACGCTTTCCGCGATATCCAGCGCCGCCACTTCAACGCAATGGCGCCGCGATGCTCATATGGACAGGATGCGGAGCCGATCATCCAGCGGCTGATTGCGCGCACGCCCGGTGTTATCGAACGTGTGTCGGCTGAGTTGCCGGAAGGTTTTCCGGCCAAGGTCGCTGACCGCATCTTCGAGGGACTACGCAGGACCGTAGCCGCACTCGACGCGATGCCCGCCAGGTTAGTTGCATGACAGTTGCATGATGGTTGCCCGAGCGTCGCAATCAATCCATCGGACCATCAATGCAGTGCAATCCATTCCAACGTGCAACGTGTGCGATTTAGCAGCAAACCCGGCTCACGCCTGGTTTGCCGCACGCCATCACGGCACGTCGCGCAAGTACCCTTCCTTCGACGAATCGCGCATCCGCAACGAGACGATCCAGGAAATCGCGCACAGTGCCGTCACGTACCAGTAGAAGGTCGACTCGCTGCCGATCGATTTCAGGAACAGCGCGACGTATTCAGCCGAACCGCCGAACACCGCGTTCGCGACCGCATACGACAAACCCACACCCAGCGCGCGCACTTCGGCGGGGAACATTTCGGCCTTGATCAGTCCGCTGATCGACGTGTAGAGACTCACGATGGCCAGCGCAATCACCACCAGCACGAACGCCATGAACGGGCTCGTGACGTCCTTCAACGCATACAGAAGCGGCACCGTGCAGAAAGTGGCGAGGCCGCCGAACCAGAGCATCGACTTGCGCCGGCCAATCCGGTCCGACAATGCGCCGAATGCGGGCTGCATGATCATGTAGATGAACAACGCCGCGGTCATCACGTTGCTCGCCGTCTTCGCATGCATGCCGGCGGTGTTCACCAGATACTTTTGCATGTACGTGGTGAACGTATAGAAGATCAGCGATCCGCCCGCCGTGAAACCAATCACGGTAAGGAATGCGCCTTTATGTTGCATGAGACCGCGAAGCGTGCCGGCTTCCTTCAGCTTGCGGGTTTCGGCCGTGGTGGTTTCATCGAGCGATTTCCGCAAATACAGCGACACGACCGCCGCAAGCGCGCCGATCCCGAACGGGATACGCCAACCCCACGCCCTCAATTCTTCCGTGGACAATAACTGCTGCAGCACGACCAGCACGAGCAACGCGGCAAGCTGTCCGCCGATCAGCGTCACGTACTGGAACGACGCGAAGAAACCGCGCCGCCCCTGCAGCGCCACCTCGCTCATGTAGGTCGCGCTGGTGCCATATTCTCCGCCCACCGACAAGCCCTGAAACAACCGGGCGATCAGCAGGAAGAAAGGCGCCCACGCACCAATGCTCGCGTAGGTCGGCAGGAAGCAGATCACGAGCGAGCCGGCGCACATCATCAGCACGGAAATCATCATCGAGGTGCGGCGGCCGTGTTTGTCGGCGATACGGCCGAACATCCAGCCGCCAATCGGCCGCATCAGGAAGCCCGCTGCGAACACGCCCGCGGTGTTGAGCAACTGCGTGGTTGGGTTCCCGCTTGGAAAGAACGCCGGCGCGAAGTACAGCGCGAGGAACGAGTAGATATAAAAGTCGAACCACTCGACTAGATTTCCCGATGAGGCGCCGACGATCGCGAGGACGCGTCGCCGGGTGTCGGCTGAAGTTGAGAGGACGGTGTCGGCCATGCTGCGTGAAGCTCCTGTCGCGTGTTGAAAACGGCGGCTTGTGGCCGCTCTTGCGCCGGTCTGATACCGGCAACGGTCCGCCTTGAGCGGCGTTGGCGCGCAAGTTTATACGACGAGATGCAGGTTGATGCAATATGACAGCCAGCCAAATTTCAGCTTACATATTCACTTTCATCGAAAGTTTTTTGTCAGTACATGAATTGAGAGAGATTTCACAAAGCCCTTTTTGGCTTTGCATTCCCGCTGGATCAACGGTTCGCGGCCAACTGAGTGAAACATGGAACGGTCGGGATAAGACATTACGAATATTAAAATTGAAAGCACATGGTAATTACCCTAAGTCATGAAAAAGGTCCCCTGCCCGTGGGGTGGCTCTCTCTATTCACGGGTTCCCTGAGCCGAAGTCTTGCCATAATTGCGGACGCTCGGATTTTCTGGAGAACAGCATGAACCCGCAGTCCCATCAAACGCATCACACGCTCGACGCCGCCCTGGCATCAAAATTTGCCCGGCTCGCACTTGGCCATCTGACGCGCGAGTACCCGAACAAGCTCGACCACGTGATGGGCAGCGCCGCCGATGCACAAGGCCCGCGCGCCCTCCATCCGATCTTTTACGGCAGCTTCGACTGGCACTCGTGCGTTCACGGGTACTGGTTGATCGCGCGGCTTGTCGAGCGCTTCCCCACGTTGCCGGAAGCGCCAGACATTCGTGCGTTGATCGACTCGCATTTCACCGATACCCATGTCGCCGCCGAAGTCGCGTACTTGCAGCGTCCGGAGGCACGCGGTTTCGAGCGGCCCTACGGCTGGGCGTGGCTGCTCTCGCTTGCCGGCCAGCTTCACTCAATGCAGTCAGCAGAAGGCCGACGCTGGTCCGTGGCATTGGCGCCGCTTGCGCACGCATTTGTCGAGCGCTTTACGGAGTACCTGCCGAAGTTGACGTATCCGCTGCGCGTGGGCACGCATTTCAATACGGCATTCGCGCTGACGCTGGCTATCGGTTATGCACGCCAGGTGGGTGACACGGCGTTCGAAACGCTGATCGTCGATACCGCTCGCCGGTGGTATCTGAACGATGCGGGTTGTCAGGCGTGGGAACCGGGCGGCGACGAGTTTTTATCGTCATCGCTGATGGAAGCCGAGTTGATGCGGCGGGTGTTGCCCCCAGCCGAATTCGCCGGCTGGTTCGATCGCTTCCTGCCCCGGTTGGACGCGAGCGAACCCGTCACGTTGTTTGTGCCGGCCACCGTGTCAGATCGCAGCGACGGCAAGCTTGCGCACCTCGACGGCCTGAACCTCAGCCGCGCGTGGTGCCAGCGTTCGCTCGCGCGTGCGCTGCCGGCGGGCGACGTGCGTATCGGCTTGCTTGATGCCACGGCGAACGCTCATCTGACGGCGGGCCTGGCGCATGTGGCGGGTGACTACATGGGCGAACACTGGCTTGCGACCTTTGCGTTGCTGGCGCTGGAGGCCTGACTGGTTCGACGCCTACGCCGCTCCGGACCAACGCTCAGCCTCGATCTCACCCGCGCGGCTGAAACGCGATCACGCTCATGCCGGCAAGCGCGATCGCGACGCCGGCAAGATCCCAGCTTGTCGGGCGAATCCGTTCGACGATCCATAGCCACATGATCGCCACGGCGATATACACGCCGCCGTACGCGGCATATACGCGACCGGCGGCGCTGGCATGCAGGGTGAGCAGCCATGCGAAGAGTGCGAGCGCCAGCGCACCGGGGATGAGAAGCCAGGGCGAACCGTCCTCCTTCAACCATCGGTAGGGTAAATAGCAGCCCACTATCTCGGCAATGGCGGTCACCACATACAGCAGGAATGTCTTCATATAGGGAGGCGGAGCTTCGGGCGCACGAGGGATTGAGAGGTGACTTCTACAAGCATTTTCTACAAGCGCCCTCTCACTTGCCATTCCCACCAAGCGCTGCCAGTCCTGCGAGCAATGCCTGATGAAACGCGCGCGGGTCCTGCATCTGTGGCGCATGCCCAAGCTCCGCAAACTCGACCAGTTTCGCGCCGGGGATCGCCTCCGCCGCACGTTTAGCCAGCTCTGGATAGCGCCCGAGCGTCGGCCGGATCTCCGGCGGTGCGAGATCCTTGCCAATCGCGGTTGTGTCCTTATCGCCGATCAGCAACAAAGTGGGTGTCCTGATCTGCCCGAACTCATACACGACGGGCTGGGTATAAATCATGTCGTAGAGCAAGGCCGAATTCCAGGCAACAACGTCCTTGCCCGCCCCGCGATACATCCCTGCCAGCATCTGTACCCACGGCTCATAACGTGCGTCCCAGTGACCCGCGTAATACGTGGCTTGCTCATATTTGCGAATGCCGTCGGCGCTGGTCTTGAGCTCGCGCGCGTACCAGTCATCGATCGGGATGGACGGCACGCCCTTCGCCTTCCAGTCCTCCAGCCCGATTGGATTCACCAGCACAAGCTGCTCGGTCTCTTGCGGATACATCAGCGCATATCGCACCGCAATCATGCCGCCCGTGGAATGCGCTACAAGCGTCGCTTTTTTCACGCCAAGCGCCGCAAGCAACGCGTGCGTATTGCGCGCCAGTTGCTGGAACGTGTACTGATAACGCACCGGCTTGGTCGATTTGCAAAAACCGATCTGGTCCGGCGCAATCACGCGATACCCCGCTTCGGTGAGCACGTCGATGCTCTGCTTCCATGTCGCCGCGCAAAAGTTCTTGCCGTGCAGGAGAACCACGGTCCGTCCGTTAGGACGCTTGGATGCAACGTCCATATACGCCATGCGCACGATTTGCCGCTGCGATGAAATCGCGAACCGGCCGACCGGATACGGATAGTCGAAGCCCTCGAGTTCGGGGCCGTACGCAGGACCGTCGTTGTCGGACGGTGCCGGAGACGAAGCGACCGGTGGCGAGGACGCAGCCTCATCGTTGGAAGTGGCGGGACCAGTGGAATCCGCGAAAGCAGGCGATGCAATCGATACGGCTAAAGCTAAAACAGCGCAAAGCATGCGGCTAATCGAAGTCATGGGCGCGGAAGCTCGCAAATGGAAACAAGGGAGAAACTAGCAAAGTCAAAGCAAAGTCGGTCGGTCGGTCGGTCGGTCGGTCGGTCGGTCGGTCGGTCGGGGCCCCACGATGCATGCGCCATGCGACGGCGGGAGAATTTTATCGCGTGTGCGTTTTGCGCGTCTTGGCCGCCGACAACATGAATACCGTCGATCTCATTGATCTCATCGCCACGTGATGTACCTCAGCGCCTTATACTCCCGCCTCGACGAAACCCGACCTCGCACGCCGCATGAAAATCCGCTTCACGTTTTTTGCATCGTATCTTGCACCGCTACTGGCCGCGCTCGGCGCTACCGTGTCCCTCAATGCCCTTGCGGCCAGCGACTGTCCCCAGTTCAGCCCTGGTGGCCGCGCGCCCATTGTCGCCAATGCGAAGATGCGCGTCTCGACGCAGCAACTCTGTTATTCCGACTTCACTGTCCTGCATTCCGGCGTGACACACGGGCCGTTGTGGTCGGCGGAACACTTGACGGCGGAGCACATGGACGATGCCCGCGACAACACCCGCACCAACCGTTTTTTCGTCGATAAAAAACTGGCGCCCGGCGACAGCGCCACGCTCTCGGACTACAAGAAGAGCGGCTACGATCGCGGCCATATGAGCCCGGCGGGCGATCGCTGGGACAAGAAGGGCATGGCGGAATCGTTTTCGCTCGCGAACGTCGTTCCGCAAAATCCGTCGAACAACCGGCGCATCTGGTCGCGTATAGAACAGTCCGTGCGGCGCCTGGTGGAGCAATCCGGCGATGCCTACGTGGTCACGGGGCCCCTGTTTTCCGGACGGCAGTTGCAGACGATTGGTGAGTCGCGTGTGCTCGTGCCCACGCAGTTGTATAAGGTAGTGTATTTGCCGGGACGAGACCTGGCGTTCGCCGTGGTGGTCGACAACACGCCGACGAACGAATACACGGTCAAGACGGTCCGCGAGCTTGAAGCCATGAGCGGGCTGCAATTTCCAGGCATTCCGGACACACTGAAAGACCAACGCATTGGAGGACTAAAAGGTGTTTAAGCCATTTGCCAACGATACAGATACCCTCAACATCAACGGCGACGCGCTCGTGATCGCCAACGACACCGCGCGCCTCTCCATTTCCGGTGACCTGGAAATCGTACGCGACAAGACTGGCTTGACCACGGCACTTGTGCTGCAAAAGGCGGTAAACGCCATCGTCGATGCCTTGCAGAATGACGCAGGCTTGCCCGAGAAACTCGCCGATGAACCGCCGAAGCCAGCGGACAAGACGGATAATCCGTTCATCTGAGCGATAGAAAAATTGGCCGGAGACGTATCTTGATCGAATGCCACATTGCACCGAGTCCGCTGGGCCACCTCGCGTATCGCGCGGAGGACGACTGCCTGACGGGATTGTTCTTCGTCGGCCAGAAGCATTTTCCCGCCGGTCTCATCGATACGGGGGCGCCAAAGTCACGTGCGATCATGGCGGCGAAGGAACAGGTCGCCGAGTACTTCGCCGGTGAGCGCACGGTATTTTCCGTACCGCTGCGGCTCAACGGCACCGCGTTCCAGCAACGTGTGTGGGCGGCGTTGCAAGAGATCCCGTTCGGCACCTCCTGGACCTACGGCGATCTTGCGCGCCGGATGGGTGTGGCCGCAGGGGCGTCGCGAGCAGTGGGTGGAGCGAACGGGCGCAATCCCGTGGGGATCATCGTGCCGTGCCATCGCGTAATAGGCGCCGATGGCGAGCTGACCGGCTATGCGGGTGGCGTAGAGCGCAAGCAACACCTGTTGACGCTTGAAGGTGGGCCAGGACGCGCGCAACTCACGCTGTTCTGAATGTCCTCAACGTCCAGAACAGCAACCGATAGATCGGGTACAGGCATCAAAAAACCCCCGCAGGCGCGACGCGTCTGCGGGGGTTTTACGCTTCTGGACGCCTGACAACAGCATCCGGGGCGTTGAGCCTGCTACATCGATTATGGCTGCGTGCTGACGCGAACTTCCACTCGGCGATTCTTGGCGCGGCCAGCAACGGTCGAGTTCGATGCAACCGGATTCGACGCGCCAAACCCTTGCGCCGTGTAGTTTTGCGAACGCAGGCCGTGGCTCTTCAAATACTGCATCACCGATTCCGCACGGCGTTGCGACAACTGACGGTTGTGCGACGCCGAACCCGTCTAATCCGTGTAGCCCGCAACTGCAACCTGGCGCAACGTCACGCCCTGGGCAGCAGACACGAACTCGTCGAGCGTGTCGGTCGCTTTCGCCGTCAGCGAGGCGCTGTCGGTCGCGAAGTTAGCGTCGCCGCTCAAATCGATCTGGCGGGGCATTTCCGCAGCGGCTTGCGGCACGGGTGCCGGTACCGGCGGCGGTGCGACTTCCGGCTGAGCGGGCGCGCCGCACTTGAACGTCAGGATACGCGGATCGGCCGCGTCTTCAGACGGGGCGCGCAGGCGTTCCATGGTTTCTAGCTTGTACGCGGGCTTGTCGCCGCAAATTTTCTGGGCTTGCTTCACGCATGCCGCCACACCTTCGAACAAACCATGACATTCGACGCGATAAACCTGCGCGCCATTGGCTGTCTTGATCTCGTTTGCGTTGAAAGTCGGGCCCGAAGCGGTAGAGCAGCCAGCAAGCGCACCGATTGACAACAGACCTGCAGCGATTAGTTTATTGGACATCTTGTTTACCATTCTTAAATTGACGTGTGACTGAGATATCGAGACAAATGCGCACTGGATGGGTCATCAGACAGTTACCCGATTTTCACAGCCACCTTATTCGCCTCAAGCCTTCGATCCGGATCTCGAAAATGATCTGGAATCCGAAATCGCGCGGCATGTTAGCACGCAAAAACTAGCATTCCTAACTGGATAATTCCTAATTTTCGAAACACTTTCAGACAATCTATGAAACAACCGATAAACGTGAACAATCAGAAAACTTTTGACGCATCATTACTGCGCGGGAAATGAAAAGCGGCCGCGAATGCGGCCGCTTTTTCACACTTTGAAATGCGCTGCAAGCGAGCGAAGCGCAGTCGGCAAAGGCAAGATCGGGAAGCCTGATCCGTCAGGCGCGCTTCATTTTGGCAATGGCATCAGGTCGACATCCGACTGGCGTTGAAGATCCTGCACCTTGGTTTGCAATGCACGCAATTGCGCTTGTGCGGCATCCTGTTGCGCGCGCAGCGAACGGATCGCTTCCTGTTGCTCCGCCTGCCGGTCGGCAACCTGGCTCTGCTGCGCACGCGCGACATCGAGGTCCGCCTGCAGACGATTCGCGCGCCCTTGCTGGACCGCGATCAGCCGGTCAGCAAAGTTTTTCTCAGCTTCGAGCTTGGTCCGGCGGATCTCGGTATCGGCGAGCGCCGCGCTGTTCTTGGCAAAGTCCGCGTATATCGTTTCCGCACGCGAGTCCACTTGAGTCTTGACCACGCGCCAGAATTTCTTTTGCTGAAACAATGCAATATAAAACGTCATTTCATCGGGGTAAAACAGCATGCTGGCGCCATAACTGCCGTTATACGTGGTACGCAATTCCTTTACCTTTGCGTCGCGAATCATTTGCTGCAGTTCCGCGATGTTGCCATTCACCGTGGCTTGCGGTTCGTCGGCTGCGCCGTTGGTCAGGAGACTGCGGCGCGCGCTTGAGTCCCCGAGTGCATCGGCTGCCGGGGCACTGCCTTGCATGGGCGCTGTGGGCCCGGCGGCACACGCTGCGCCGCACAGGACGAACCATGCCAAGACCAGTGCCCCGCCTCTCGTTGTGTAGTTGGAGTTCATGGAATTTCCGGGTTGAACGCAATTAAGAATGCGAAAGCACCAGAATTATGGCAGATAGAAAAGCTAAAGCGGAAAATGCGTGAAGCGGCTTTTTATTGTCTCACCATCGCGTGAAAACACTCCACGATTCGAAACGATTTTTGAAGCGATTCATGTAGCGGCTCATTGCATAAGCATTGCGTACTTCATTGCGGAATTCATTGCGGAATTCATTGCGGAATTCCCGCCGTTTTCATAGATCGTGGCGCAAGCGCGCGTAATCCTGAACGCGCTTGGCGGCACTCGTGTCGCCTGGCATGTCGACGGGCGAGAAGATCCGCCTATCGACGGCTTGTGCCGGCACTGCGGAAAAGATACGGCGATCCGCCTTGAAAGTGAGCGGCGCGTTGGAGTAAATGCGGGGATCGACGGACGTTGCCGCGCTGCTCGGCGAGACCTGCGACAAACTGCCAAACACAATCAGGCCGGCGGCGAAGAAAACTGAACGGAGGTGCAAAGACATGAGAAGGATTCGCCGCAAAAAATGCCTGCGCGCGAACAACCATTGAACCGCGTACTCGTGACAGGCGTGAACCAGATGTGGAACTCGCGCGCGCCAAATAGCAGCGCCCGCAACCAACCAGCATGAGACCATCATCGTGCCGCCCGGGCCATGAGCGAGTTCCGAATTTCTCCTGGATTGCGCCTATTGTTTCAATCCTTTGCGGGTCAGTTGATCCAGCGCAAAACCATCGGCAACAAGACCGGCACCACGAATGCCGTGAACAATCCGTTCAAGCCCATGCCGAGGCCAGCGAATGCGCCCATTTCATCACTGACCTGGAAAGCGCGCGCCGTCCCTATGCCATGCGACGCCACGCCTAGCGCGAAGCCTCGCACATCGGGTTCTTCGATACGTAAAACATTGAGGATCGTGCGCGCCGATACCGCGCCGAACACGCCGGTGCAAATCACCAGCACGGCAGTCAGCGACGACAGTCCACCCAGCCGCTCTGCAATAGCCATGGCGATCGGCGTGGTCGCGGACTTGGGCGCAAGCGATATCACCGTCACGCGCGACACGCCGAATAACATTGCAACGGCGGTCGCGGACACAATCGCCGTCAACGACCCAGCGATCAGGCCGCCGGCCAGCGGCACGGCGGCGCGACGCAGCTTCGGCAGTTGCCGGTAGAGCGGCAGCGCGAGCGCGACTGTCGCCGGGCCGAGCAGGAAGTGCACGAACTGGGCACCCTGGAAATAGGTTTGATACGGCGTGTGCGTCATGCTCAGCACGGCGACAACCAGCGCCACCGCAATCAAAACGGGGTTCGCGAGCGGATTGAACCTGGCACGGGCGTAGATGCCTTGTGCGATGAGGTACGCGAACAAGGTCATGGTCAGACCGAGCAGCGGTGTAGCGGCGAGGTAGACCCAAAGGGCGCCGAGTTGTGTCATGGCGTCGCCCTCAAAGCCCGGAAGGCGTATTCACACGCGACCGGCGCATCTGACGGCGCATCAGCGCCCGCGTGACAAGCGCGGTGACGGCAATCGCAAGTGTCGTGCTCACCACCAGCGCAACGGCGATCGCGAACCCTTCACCGCGCACCTTGCCGGCGGCCGCCATGATGCCAACCCCAGCGGGCACGAACAGCAAGGACAAATGCCGGAGCAGTTCGAGCGCGGTAGGCTCGATCGAATCGACGGCGGACGGCCTCATCAGCAGGAAGCCGAACAGCAGCAACAAGCCGATCACCGGTCCCGGAACGGGCAGATGCAAGCCCATCGAAAGGCCTTCTCCCAAACACTGGAACAAGAGCAAGGTGGCAAGAGCGCGCAGCATGGCGTGGTTGATTGAGTGATGTTTGACGGGTGAAAGCGCGAGTGAAAGCGGTGTGTCCTCGATGATGCCACGCGTAGTGCCAAGCGTAGTGCCAAGCGCCTGGCGCGCCCGAGAAGTGAGACCAAGCGCGACCAAGCGCGACCGGGCGCGAAAAGTGCGAGCAATCGGGCTGATGCGGCAGGATCGATGCGGCGCGGATTGGACCAAGCCCTCATCTCCCGTTCCCGGTCGATCCAATCGACGCCACCATAAAAATTTACAAATGCCGACATCGCGAGTCATCTCGGCGATAATCCGTTTCTACGCGACACACGAACGAGCCAGGCGACGACACTCGAGATATCCATGACCGACCAAGCCACTTCATCCAGCCAGACCGATTACGACCCGAACACCGTGACAACGGGCGTGCCCGGCCTCGACGACATACTCGGCGGCGGCCTGATCAAGGGCGGCTTGTATCTGATTGAAGGCATGGCGGGAGCGGGCAAGACCATCCTGTCCACGCAGATCGGTTTTCATCGCGTGGCCGAGGGTGACTCGGTGCTGTACATCACACTGATCGCAGAGTCGCATTCGAAGCTGCTCTCGCATCTGAAAAGGCTGTCGTTCTACAACGCCGATGCTATCTCGGACAAAATGCTGTTCGTCTCCGGCTACCACGAGTTGATGCGCGACGGCCTGAACGGTTTCCTCGCCTTGATCGCGTCGACCATCAAGACAAGCCGCCCCCGTTTCATGGTGATCGACGGATTTCGCAGCGCCCGCGAATTCAGTTCCACCGAGCTGGAGTTGTCGCAGTTCATCCACGAATTGAGCGCGTTCGTGACGGCCGCGGGCTGCACGACGCTGATCCTCGCGCCGCTCTCGGGCAACGAGCCACATCCGGAACACACGCTCGTGGACGGCCTGGTCGAGCTCAACCGTTTCGCCACCGGCATGCGGCGCGCGCGGGAAATCGAAGTGCATAAATTGCGCGGCCGCGATCATTTGCTGGGACGCCATTCCTTCAAGATCACCGCCGACGGCCTCGTCACTTTCCCTCGCCTGGAAGCGCGCTCGATGCTGCTTGAGGGCGCACCGGACCTGAAGTCGAAGCTCGCGTTCGGCCTCCCCGACTTCGACATCATGCTCGGCGGCGGCGTGGTGAAAGGCTCGACCACGACGCTGATCGGGCCGTCGGGAATCGGCAAGACGCTGCTGTCACTGAAATTCCTCGAGGCCGGCGTAGCTAACGGCGAGCGCTGCGTGTATTTCGGCTTTTACGAATCACCGGAGCGGCTGATCGCCAAGGCAGAATCCGTATCCATTCATCTTGCCGATGCAGTTGCCGACGCTCGCCTGATCGTCGAGTGGCGGCCAGCGGTGGAACTTGCCATCGATGAACTCGCGGCCGAGCTGATTTCGGTGGTGAAGCGCGCGGGCGCGTCGCGGCTCGTGGTGGACGGGATTGAAGGATTCCACGATTCGGCGAACCGCATGGAGCGTTTCGGGCTGTTCCTGAACGCATTGACGCACCGGCTGCGCCAGGAAAGCGTCACGACGATGCTCACCGAGGAGCTGCCGCTTTATGCGGACATGGCGCACGGCTGCTCGATCCGCGCATCGGCCATGACGGAGAACATCGTGTTGATGCGATACGTGGAGACATCCACGTCGCTGTATCGGATCGTCTCTATTATCAAGCAGCGCGAAAGCGCCCACGATCCGTCCATCCGCCGCTTCATCATCGATGAAAATGGCTTGCATCTCACGGACGGTTTCATCGGCACGACCACATTGTTATCGGCGCGCGGCACGATCCCGCTGACGCTTTCCGACCCGGACACCGGCACGCGGAAATGAAAAAGATCCTCGTCGTGGACGATGAATTTGACCTCCTGACCACCTGGCGGCTTGTGCTCCAGATGGAAGGATACGAGGTCAGTACGGCGTCAAACGGGTTGTTGGCGCTCGAGTCAGCGCGTGCGAATCCTCCCGACCTGATCATTACGGACTGGATGATGCCCGCCATGGACGGCGTCGCGTTATGCCACGCACTCGCCGCCGACGACACCCTCGTGCGGATTCCCGTCGTGCTTTCCAGCGCCGCCGCGCGCACGCCGACGGTCACGCACCCGCACCTCGAATTTCATCGGAAGCCGCTTTCTATCGATGAGCTCATTGGAATCGTTGCCCGCCTGATCGGCACGGCTTGAGGGCAAACCACCCAGGGCTATCCATTTAAGGCGACCCACTTGGGGCGGCGCGCCACCTGGGCACGATCCCTGCTGAAATGAACGCTCCGGTTAGCCGGATTTCTTCGATAAACCGCTTCAACTAGAACGGGAGGCACCATGGTGCAAGATCAGGTAGAAGGCGCGGCGCAAACCGTCGTGGGCAAGGTGCAGGATGCGGTCGGCGGTTTGACCGGCGACGCGGCGACGCAGGCTGAAGGCAAGGCGCGCCAGGTGCTCGGCAAGATTCAGCTCAACTACGGCGAGACCATCGACAACGTTCGTGAGGCGGTGATTGCGAAGCCGATCAATGGCGTGCTCGTAGCAGGTGCAATCGGGTTCGTGCTCGGCGCGATCTGGGCGCGGCAACGGTAAGTTGGGCGCCACGGGTTGTGTGAAAAACGGCTGGCCGTGCTGAAAAGCGGGGCCAGTTTTTTTGTGTCCTAAACGGCTCGCTTCCACGCGATCTCCGTGTATCGGGCGCGCTAGATGCTGATTTTCATGATGCAACCTTAAAGGGGAACCCCATGACAATCACCGCAAGCCGTCTCTCAGACACAGAAGTGCTGGTCGACCATACCGTTTATACATTTTCGGACAGCGTCGTGGCCGACGCCTTTCAGCGTTGCATCGGGCAGGATTCAGTTAATTCGTGCAGCTCGAGCCACGCGCCGCTGTCTTCGCGCACAACGAACGATGCTGCTCTGGACGACCTTGCGCCCGGCAGCATCATTTCACCATCGCTTGGCGGTATGCCCTGACGGGCTTCGCATAAAACGGGCGCTGCTCCCGCCGCGTCCGTAGTTCATTTATTTCGACGGCTTGTCTTCCTTGTCCTTGTCGTTAGTCGCAGGCATCGGATCCACCGGCCTTGGCTCCGATACCCCTTCCGGCTCCGAACTATGCGATCCGAACCCGCCGCGACCGCTCGCTTCGGGCGTGTTGCCGCTGCCCAGGGGGACCTCGGCAGTCTGCTTTGGATGCTGCGTGAGATTGCGGCCGTCAGGCTCACCGGGTTCAGCTTTCGCGCTCGATGGCCGAGGCGCGTCGGCCGGTCTTACTCCTTGGCTCGCGTCACCGCCGGTTGCCGCCCCGCCCGGCAGATTGCCGCCGGAGCCACCGCCGCTCGCGCCACTGCCGGAATCCCCAAGCGGTTTGCTGTTGTCTAGGTCGCGTTGCGTTGTGGTCGGTTGTGATGTGGTCGATGGCGTCGTGGTCGATGGCGTCGTGGTCATTAGGTGCTCCTGTCGTGATGGTTTGACGTCCCATCAGTCGAGCAACCGACGTTCCTTGTCGCGCTTTCCCTGGCTTTTTTCCCGCTCCGAGCGAGCGGGGTAGCAAAGCGCAGCTACCGCGCGGAGCGGGAATCCGCATTCCGGCGGTTTTGTCGCGTCACCCAATCCGCGAGCAGATTCGGCACGCGCGGCAACGCGTGCGGCCAGTGCACGGCTTCCTTCGCCAACTGTGCGACGAGGCCATGCGAGCTGAACTGATCCAGCGCCAGACGCATGATCACCCGGCGCGCGATGGGCCACACGTCGATATCCGGAGCAATCCGATGTGCCATTTCCTCGATGCTCTGCGCCGAGCGCGCAAGCAACGCCGCGCGGGACGCAATGCCCGTATGGGCGTCGCCGAATGCGTGCTCGAGCGGTCCTTTGCCCAATGCCGTGAAAAGATCGGCGGCCGTCCGATGTCGATGCGCGTCGCCGGCAAAACGCTCCGCCTCCCGCCGGTACGTCGCTTCCACACGCACCGCATGCTGCGTCTCGTGTTCGTCGGGCCGCCCATGCCGCATGTGTTCACGCGCAGCCGCCTTGTGATCGCCGTGCAACAACGCGTTCGACCCGGCAACGAGGAAACTGCGTTCGTGCGCGGCGAAAAACGTGAGCGGCGAGTCTCCGTCGAGCACGAGCGCCCCGAAGGTGTCCGGCTCGATGCTGACCGCCGCACCCGCCGCTTCCAGACCGGCGTGGAACACACCCTCGCCGAGCGCCGTCTCGAAAAAAACCTCGATCCACGTAGCAATCAATTGGGCGGGGTCCAGACCGTGGACGCGCAGCGCTCTGGCGTCCGAGAGCGGCACGCTGCGCACGGCGCGCGTGACGAGCACCGTGTCGCTGCAAAAATCCCACAGTACTTCGGGCACGACGACCCGCGCGTCTTTGTTCACCTCGCGCAACCGGTAGCGGAGAAAACTTTGATCAGCAGCGCGCTGGCGCAAATCAAGCATCCCGATAACCGACTCCGTCAAGCGTGCGATCAGCGCGACGATATTCTGCTCCCGAACCTCGCGCGAAAAACGACCGGCCAAACGCGCCGCCGAGTTCGCCACATCCAAATCTTGCACCAGTTCGGTGCGTGCATCGGTACGGATCAACGTGACGCGGACGGCGACAGGCGGTGCGCTCCCACCGATGCCGGGGGTCATGTCCAGCGTAATCAGCGCACGGTGCGTCTGCTGCGCTATTGCGCAGCGTTCAGGCTCGGCATCCACATCGATCAACGCGGCAGCCCGTCCCGGCGGCAGCGCAGTTTCGAGCGCCCGGCGCAGCGGCGCATCTTTCAGCGGCGCCTTGAGGGTGTCCAATTCGGCGAGCGCGACGCGCACCGCCGTCTCGGCCAACCCCGGATGTTGCGCCAGCAGGCCCGACGCCATGGTCAGCATACCGGACAGGTTCTGCAACACCGGCACTCGCTGGGTAAGACTGGTAGCGCCGCGGCTACGCGCGCCGGCAGCGAACGAACGCAAGACGCGATGGATGGGGGCGTCGGCGGCGGACTTTGCGCGGCTTTCCCGCGCAAACAGCGTCGCGAGGCGCCAGATTGCACTCACGCGTTGCATCATCGGTTCACCCGGCACAGGCTCGAATAACTGATTTTCCGCTCCTTGGTGAGGTGGACAGGGTAAAGAAACACGGAAGCCCCACGCGAGTCAAACCTCAAAAGAGCAATCCTTGCGCAATTCATGTTGGTCACGCAAGCGTTCGGAGCGTTCTCATGGATAACACTCGGGCCGCCGGTAGCTGCAACGGAGTTGAAGAAGATAGATCAGAACGGACCGGCGCGTCGAACCCAGGCTGGGCGATCTGAGGCATTCATCGACGAACTGCGCGCACGCCGGCACGGTCCGAACGCTAATCCTCCCGCATGGCGCTCAAGCAATTTTTAGTCACTGATGGCGCAATTAAGAATCTGAACGAAGCATATTAATTGTCTGATGTATAAATCCAGGTTTGTTGGCAAACTATTGACTCACGGCATTTTTCAAATTTCCTTCTTCAATCTCTATTTGTCACACGAGTCTCGTCGCATCGGGGGACATCTCACAATTCATTGCACTGCGTTTCCCAATATTGACATCCAGCAATGTGCGCTACATCTTGAAATCACGATGTACATAAGCAAACGTTGCAATGCATAAAAAGCTGCCTCGTATTCCTTTTTCAACGGGAGAAACCCGCGCCCCTACTGCGCAAAAGCCGCCAGCCCCAGCAGCGATGTCCGCACTGTTTTTCAGGATGCGTCGATATCTGCAACGACCTGCAGATTTTGTTGTCTTGGTCTAACCACAACGCCTGTTGAACCAGCAAGATAAACATGCAACGATTTAACTGTTCACTTTGCAGAATTTCCATGGCGTCTGTGAATTATTTTCCCAGCTTTAGAATGTAAAAATCAGCGTTCTCCTCAAACCCGACATCACAACTACTAAAACTGCGTTTCCGGGCTCTGAGCAAACGCGCTTTATAAGCTGCAACGTATCAAAAGTCTATTGCTACGCGGTAAACATGACGGCCAGTCGGATCGGCAATTTTTTCGCTTAGAAATAAACTATTTGTTTGAATGAGCAGAATTGACCTAAATTATCGATACGTCCGGAAGGGGATCCATCCAGACACACCGTGTCCCACTTCTGTCTGCCTGTGCGCGATCGCGCCGGGCCTCGCAAAGGTATGTCCAGAAATTTTGCTTTCAGAATTGGCACGTTTAATGCTTGTTTGCTGACGCTTATTTGTTCAATTAAAAATTAATTCGTCGTCTTTTTGTCCACCTTAGATTATCACTATGCTAACAACTCCAGTGATCGAAACCCACCTGAATGCCTTTCATGAGGTAATTGCAGAATGCACTGACCTCAAAAGCCGTGTTGAGACGGAGCGCATGGCGGTATCGGCGATTACGGCAGCGATTGTCAATGCAGGTGTAACGCTCGCCAGGCGAGGTTACATGACACCGCAAAAGGTGGAAGTACTAACCCTGTCGATCGAAGAGAACGCGCTCGACCTTAAAGCGGCGCTTGATGAAGTCGATGCCTCCATTCGCACGGCCATTGGCCCTGTCGAGAAATTCGCCGCAGTAACGGAACGGTTGAGGACGGCTCAGAAAGGAGCGCTTCCGGTTCACGTCGAGGCGGCAGCGAGTCAATCAGGAGATCCGGAAGCCTTGATGTTCGATTCATTGGTCGCTCAACACTCTGCGTTATGCGAGCATTTACTGGAAAGCGTGCGGGAACTGGCCAATAAAGCCACGAACCGGCTCGATGATCTGCGGGAAAAGATCGACCGGCTGCAGTCGTCTTATGGAGAAATCACTGCGGCGATGGCATCGTGACGCGTCGCGGCGCGACGCCGGTGGACGCGCGTGTTGCGCTGCGTTACGTTGCGGGCGTTACATCGGCAGGAACAGGCATGTGACCGGTGAGTACCGGTGAATGAAGGCGGCCCCCTTTCTGCGTCGACGAAGACGGACCGTTCAAGCGCCCCGTCCGGCACCGCAGCGCAAAAGCCGGCGCAGGGAAACGCGGCCCGGCGTTTTTCACCAGCGGCCGCCGAGCTTGCAGCAGCGCCTGTTCGTCCGCGAACACGCGGCGGAAATTGGATGATTCCGCATTGCACCGTAGCGTGCTATCGTTTTCATGCCGGAATCAGAACGTCCGGCACACGTCAATCATCTTCGTGAGCTCCGCCATGAACGATGTACGCCACAATCTCACCCCGACCGACCGCGTGGAATTGCTCTGCTGGCTTACGTGCGGAAGCCTCGGCGCCTACTATCTGAACGGCTCCTGGCCCACTGCGGCTTTTCACGTACAAGCGGCTCACAAGTGGCTGGACAGGCATAAGCGCCAAGCTGAATGGCTCGCCATCGCAAAGCTCGCAGCGATTGCAGCCGACCTCGCCCAACGCCATTCGGAACTCGTGGATGCCGATTGGGCCCGCGATGCCGTGGAAGAGATCCTGGACAGCGACGACCTCAACTATCAATCGGAGCTGGTGTTGCGCGTGCTCGATGAATGCAAGCGCGCGCTCGCCGATAAACGGCCGGCCGACTGACCCGGCAAAATCAGGGGCCTTCCTTGATGAGAGTCATCGATTCGACGAAAGCCCCCTGCCTTGAAGCGCTTTGCTGCGTCGGCTTTACTGCGCCGGCTTCAGAATCTCGTGCGCATCCCGATCCGGATTGCCGTTGACGAATCCCCCGAGCCGACATACACGCCATTGGAAAACACGGGTGCCGAGCCACCGCCGAGAAACACCGGCGCAGCGCCGCCCGATACCCGCAAGTAGGTGGCGCTGGTGTAGACGTCCGTGCGCTTGGACAGCGCATAGTCAAGCAGCACCGTCCCGTTCTGAAACTTCTGCTCGCCAAGTTTGCTGCACCAATAGCCGCCCATCAAGGTCGTCGCCGGGGTCAACTGAAACACCTCGTTGATCTCGTAGGTCGGCATCGAACCGCTGTCGTTGGCGACGCGAAAGTGGGTATCGGTGAAAAGCAGCCGCGTGAGGCTGCGTCCGTACCGGTAGCTCGCACCTGCGCCGATCGTGCTGACGCTCGTGGCCAGGACCGGCGCCCCCGACAAGTTCGGAAACAGCGTGGTACCCGCCTGGGTCGGCGCGTTGAGACCGAGATCATGGGTATCGGTGTAGGCGACGCCAGCCTGGAACGGGCCGCCGTCGTATCGAGCGCCGAACGCGATCACGCGTCCGGTCCCGGCCGAGACGGATTGCGAAGGGAACGCATAGAGGGCGCCGAATGAAAAACCATAATAGGTTGGCGACTTGTACTTGAGCGCGTTGTTGATGTGCAAGGTGCCGGCCAGATGGTCGAAGTCGCCCGGATGCCAGGAGTATTGCCCGGCGTACTGCCCCATCGCGAACTGCGTGAGATTGTCCCAGAAGAAGTCGTATTGCTTGCCGAGCGTGAGCGTGCCATGACTGGTGTCGGTGAGGCCCACCCATGCCTGGCGGCTGAACAACACGCCGGACTGGACCATGGTGCCGTTATATAGATTAAAGCCATTCTCCAACTGGAAAATAGCCTTGGCACCGCCGCCAAGATCTTCGCTGCCTAGCAACCCCCAGCGATTCGACTGGATCGAGCCGTCGTTCGCCACAAAGGTTCCGTGCCCGTTCAGATTGCTGAAGTACGTGATGCCGGCGTCGATAATGCCGTACAGCGTGACGCTGCTTTGCGCGTAAGCGCAAGGGGTGGCCATCGCCGATATTGCCAATGCTGCGGCGCTGCAAATCCATCTCTTCTTCATCGCGTTGTCTCCATCAGGTTTTTTTATGCAAAGCGGTTCCCCGCCCCTTCGTCGAGGGGATGTCGGGCGTGCAATGACGACGGCTAAAGGATCTCGGTACGACTCAAACGGTATGACTCGAACGTGTGAATCAGCCGAGGAGTGTTGAACAGGCGAAGCCCGTAGTCGCGTGGCAGCGAATGCCGGGTTTTTCAGGTACCGCGTGCGGCTCGCCGCGGGTCAAGCCGAGCGCCAAACGCGGGCAAACGTTCGTCGGGCAGATCGCGTGGCGCCGATGCGTAGCGAGCCCTGCTTGGGCGACCGGCTTGCTGCGCTAATACTGCCGGCCAAGGAGCGTCCGTTCATCTTGTCTCCGTCTCTTGTTTTTGGGTTGAGACAGTATCGCCCGGCAAACAGTTTTGATTTATTCTTTCAATTAACGTTATTGATTTGCGAACCGAATCAATAAGTGATCTTGACGACTTTGGTAACGGGAAACGAGAGACCCGATGCAAAACGCCCGCGTGAGCGGGCGTCGAATGTTCGGCAAATCAAAGTGTTCTGGAAAGCGGTTAATAGGTCTCGAGATGCAACCGACCTTCCCGTTTGAGCGCCCGCCATAACGGGTCCCATTCAATGCCGTTCTGCACGGCAATATCCCGCAGCGCTTGCAGCACGCCGTCCTCCATCCCCTTGAGCCCGCACACATAGATGAATGTGTTGTCATCGCGCAGCATCTGCCCGACATCTGCCGCACGTTCGCGCATCGCGTCCTGGACGTAGCGCTTCGGCTGCCCTGCAGTGCGTGAAAACGCCAGGGTTGTATCGATGAAATCCTTCGGCAGATTCACGAGCGGTCCGAAGTAAGGCAACTCCTCCTTGGTCCGCGCGCCGAAAAACAGCATCAGTTTGCCGGTCGCGCCCTTCAACCGCCTGCGTCGCCGGTATTCCGTCATCGCGCGCATCGGGGCCGACCCCGTGCCCGTGCAGATCATGAGCAAATGCGAGTTGGGATGGTTCGGCATCAGGAACGTGCTGCCGAACGGACCGATCACATTGACCTTGTCGCCCTTCTTCAAGTCACACAGATAGTTCGAGCAGACGCCGTCCGCTTCCTTACCGCGATGATCCTGCGTGACGCGTTTGACCGTCAGCGACAGGTTGTTATACCCCTCGCGTTCGCCGTCGCGCGGGCTCGCGATGGAGTACTGGCGAGCGTGGTGCGTCTTGCCGTCTTGCGTTGCGCCCGGCGGCAAGATGCCGATCGACTGACCCTCGACCACCGGAAATGGCGTGGTGCCGAAATCCAGCATGATGTGATGAATATCGCTTGCGGTGGACTCGCCGGTAAGCCGGTAGTTGCCCACCACCGTCGCCACGATCGGCAGCTTGTGCGTGTACAAGTTCACGTACGGCTTGGCCGCCGACCAAGGCGGCAAAGTCGAGCCGCGCGCCGTATCCACGTCGATGCCTGCCGGGCTTTCGTCGAGGTTATCCGCTGCGCTGGCGCCGGCATCGGCGCTGGCTGGAGCATGGTTATCCAGCGCCGCGCTTGCCGTGGTGTTCTGCGCCGGCAGTTCGTCCCAGGTGAACTGCTCTTCAATGCTGTAGGCCTGCGATTTCAGCACCGTGCGCCAGTTGTCGATAGAGCCGGTAGGGCACGGTGAGATGCACGCCATGCAGCCGTTGCAGACCTCAGCCTTGACGACGTAGTTGTTGGCGTCGTGTGTAATGGCGTCGACAGGACAGGTCTCTTCGCATGTGTTGCAGCGAATGCAGATCTCCGGGTCGATCAGATGCTGCTTGAGGACTTCCATGGGGGCTGGACCGTTCATTGTTGTCTCCATCTGCACCGGGACCGCAACGACATTGCGCTAGCGGTCCCGACGCGCCTGCTGAATTGCTTAGTTGAAGCGCACGTAGTCGAAATCGACGGGCTGGCGATTGATGCCCATCGCCGGCGGTGCGATCCAGTTGGCGAACTTGCCCGGCTCGACGACGCGGCCCATCAGCGAGGCGACATACGCACGATCCTCCGGCGTCGGCAGCCATTTCGCCTCGTTCGCTTTCCATTCGTTTTCATTGACCAAGCGCCCGTCGGGTGCCACGCGCACGCCGGCAAAGGTGCCGATCTGACGGTTGAACGCCTTGTGCGGCACGCTCAGGCGAACGTCGATACCCGCCTTTTCCAGCACCTTGTTCCAGCGCCCGACACCTGCCACGGAATCCCTGATGTAGTCATCACGCAGCACCTCGTTCATGGCGTTGAGCATGGGCACCTCGCGCTCGACCAGCTTGCCGTCCTGAACGTCGAGCAGCTTGTAGCTCTGGCCGTTCAACTGATGATCGTCGTCTCGCTTGCTTTCTTCGTAACGGCCCTTGAGGCCCGAGCTATAGAAGGTCGCCGCGTTCGACGAATGATCCGCACCGAACAGATCGATGGTCACCGAGTAGTGGAAATTCAGATAGCGCTGGATCGTTTCAAGGTCGATCACGCCGGCCGCGCGGATCTTGTTGACATCGTCGGTCTTCAGTTCGTTCATGACCTGGGAGGTCCGCTGGATCACCCGCGAGACGCCCGATTCGCCCACGAACATGTGATGCGCTTCTTCCGTCAGCATGAACTTCGTCGTGCGCGCGAGCGGGTCGAAGCCGGACTCGGCGAGTGCGGACAACTGGAACTTGCCGTCGCGATCCGTGAAGTAGGTGAACATGAAAAACGCCAGCCAGTCCGGCGTGCGTTCGTTAAACGCACCGAGAATGCGCGGATTGTTTTCGTCGCCGGAACGACGGTCCAGCAATGCTTCGGCTTCCTCACGACCGTCACGGCCGAAGTAACGATGCAGCAGGTATACCATCGCCCACAAATGACGCCCTTCCTCCACGTTGACCTGGAACAGGTTGCGCAAGTCATACATGGACGGCGCCGTGAGTCCCAGGTGCCGTTGCTGTTCGACCGATGCAGGCTCGGTATCTCCCTGCGTCACAATGATTCGCCGCAGGTTCGCGCGATGTTCGCCCGGCACCTCCTGCCACGCCGCTTCGCCCTTATGCTCGCCAAAGCTGATTTGCCGGTCCGCGACGCCGGGCGTGAGGAAAATGCCCCACCTGTAGTCCGGCATCTTCACGTGATCGAAATGAGCCCAGCCGCCGGCGTCCACGCTCACGGCCGTGCGCAGATACACATCGTAGTTCGGCGAGCCTTCCGGCCCCATGTCGCCCCACCATGACAGGAAGTTGGGCTGCCATTGTTCGAGCGCGCGCTGCAGCGTGCGGTCGTCGGCGAGATTGACGTTGTTCGGGATCTTTTCGCTGTAGTTGATCGTAGACATGGTTATTTCCTTATAGCCGTGACGTTGACGAGCGCTTGATTTGATCGCTGAATGAGCGAGACCGGGCGGTCATAAGCGTCAGACGCGATTGAGGTCGAATTGCGCCTTGCTGCCTTTGCCGTACACCTTGAGGGCACCCTTCTCCCCCACCGCGTTCGGCCGGTTGAAGATCCAGTTCTGCCAGGCCGACAAACGCCCGAAGATGCGCGTCTCCATCGTCTCGACGCCGTTGAAGCGCAGGTTGGCCTCAAGGCCCGTGAGCGCATCCGGCGACATGGCTGCACGTTCTTCAATAGCAATCCGGATCTCGTCGGCCCAATCGATATCGTCCGGCGACGCGGTAACCAGTCCGAGACGCTCCGCTTCGACTGGCTTAACCGGCTGTCCGATCTGCTCGCGTACCGCGTTCATTGGCTCCGTTTCGTCGTAGAAACGGCGGCCAAGGCGCGACTGGCCCGTGATCATCGGATAGAGGCCAAAGTTCGCTTCCGAGAGCGTCAGCACTGGTTCCTCTTCCTCATTGCTCGGCAATGCGGCCATGTAGCTGCGGTCGCAGGCAAACGCGAGTTCGGCGAAGGTGCCGGCGAAACATGAACCCGGCTCGATCAGCGCGAACAGCGTGCGCGACGAGACGTCGATACGTGCCAGCGTACGGCGCAACATGCCGATGGTTTCGCGAACGAACCAGTGGTCGCGATGCTCGAGAAGCGTAGCGTCCGCGGCGAGCAGCGTGCGTGCGTCGCCTTCGGTCTTGAAGATCCAGGTGCCAATGTCGAGTTCATTCGTGCGCATGCACAGGATGGCGTCGTCGAGTTCGCGGGCGAACTGCAGGGGCCACCAGTTAGCGCCGGCCGCGACGATTTCGCTTAAGTCCGACTGCGGGTTCGTCGACGGCGCTTTCGCGGTGAAGGTTGCGGTACGGCGAGCACGGTCGATGCTGATATCGACGGTCGCATAGCTCAGGCCATCGGCGCGGTCCGTGCGTTCTATACGCGTCAAGGCAATGCCTTGCGCTGTGGCCGGCCGGTCGCTTTGCGCGGCCAGTTCCAGCGCACGCGCCTGAATCGTTTCCTTGAATACGTTCGGCTTCACGACTTCATCGACCAGACGCCACTGCTTCGCGCGCTCGCCACGCACCCCTTCAACAATGGTGCAGAAGATATCGGCGCGGTCGTGGCGAACCTTGCGTTTGTCGGTCACGCGGGTGAGGCCGCCGGTGCCGGGCAGCACGCCGAGCAGCGGTACTTCAGGCAACGCGACAGACGAAGAACGGTCGTCGACCAGATAGATTTCGTCGCACGCGAGCGCCATTTCATATCCACCGCCAGCGCAAGCGCCGTTGACGGCTGCGAGGAATTTGATACCCGAGTGGCGCGACGTATCTTCTATGCCGTTGCGCGTCTCGTTGGTGAACTTGCAGAAGTTGACTTTCCACGCATGCGATGAAAGGCCGAGCATGAAAATATTGGCGCCCGAGCAGAACACACGATCCTTGAGACTCGTCACCACGACCGTGCGCACTTCCGGGTGCTCGAAGCGCACGCGCTGCAAAGCGTCGTGCAATTCGATATCGACACCCAGATCGTACGAGTTGAGTTTCAGCTTATAACCATCACGAATACCGCCGTCTTCGGCAATATTGATGCCGAGCGTCGCCACTGCGCCGTCGAACATCAGCGACCAGTGTTTGTAACGGGCGGGCTCCGTGCGGTAATCGACGCGCTTGCCGGCCGGCGCTGCGACGGTTTCTGCCTGTACTGCGGTTACGGCCGGTGGGCCTGCGGGGGGCGTGCCATTGATGCCTGCCTGCTCCGCTGATTGCGCGACTGCCATGGATGTCTCCTTCGTACACTGAATATGATTTGTGTACCATAGTGCATCTAACGGGTCACGGCAAGCATTTTAATGCTCTTATCGGGTTAATGCGGAGGCCAGATGCTTGCTATTCCGACGCGAGTCGTGCCGCCAACCGGTCTCGCAGCGATAAATAACATTCAGCCAGCGACTTTCCGCTGGTATCGAAGGTCATGTCCGCGCGGCCGTACAGCTCGCTGCGCCCGGCCAGGATGCGTTTCAGGTCATCCATGGACTCCTTGTTACCCGACATCGGCCGCAGATCCCCCTGGGCTACCACACGACGCATGTGATCCTCGGGCGTGGCCTGGAGCCATACAGTAAAACAGTGCGTGAGCAACGCGTTCAAGGTAGCCGGCTCGGACACCAGGCCACCCGGCGATGCAATCACCGCGCGCGGATGCTCCTGGATCACCGCCTCCAGAGCGCGATGCTCATATCGACGGTAAGCCGTTGCTCCATATAGCGCATGAATCTCCGACGGCGGGCAGCCGGCCAGTTGCGCGATCACGCGGTTGATCTCGACAAACGGCACTTTCAATTCGTCGGCAAGCATGCGGCCGAGCGTCGATTTACCCGCGCCGCGCAAGCCGATCAACGCAATTCTTTCCAGCCGGTGAGGGTCCTGCGGAGCGGTGGCGAGCATCTCTTCCAGCGCTATCCGCGCGCGCTTGAGGGTGTCGTGATCGCGGCCGCTCAGCAACTCCCGGATGCGAAGCCAGTCGGGCGTCAACGTGGTTTCGTCCCCCACGATTTCCGCCAAGGTGCAGTTTAATGCTTTCATCAACTGCCGCAGGAACAGCACGGAAGCATTGCCGACGCCCGATTCCAGATTCGCCAGATATCGCTCGGAGACGTCAGCCTCTTTCGCCAACGCTTTTCTCGTCAGTCCGCGACGCGCACGCATCAAACGAACGCGCTCCCCCATTCCGACCAGGAAAGGATCGCGGGTCTCGCGCCCTTTTTCGACGTCCGCACTACTATTTCCGCCCTCAATTGGCTGCAAAACGGCGGTTTGCTTCATATCCATAACTCTCAGTAAGGTACATAAATGTACTATAGTGCTTGACATGCAACGTGTTGCAAGCTAAGTTTAATGCACCCAGTACGAAGAAGCTGACCCGTCGCCGCGAATATCTCGGAGATCGGCGCGGCCAACGGCGAACAGCGCTTTAGCGCGACGGAGATACGCATGTCCCCCAACGAGTTCCAAGGCCTGATTGCGCGCGTGACGGCAAGGATTGCGTCCCGGCCACTCGATGCAGAGCTTGAATCTTGGCTGAACGCCGAGTATGCGGCAGGCAGTACGGGATATACCGAACTCGCGAGCGCGTGCCGCACGGGCGCCCAGGAGGGCTGGCTTGCCGAGCGCGAAGCGGCAGGGATCCGTTATGGGCGCATCTTCAAGGCTTTGCCCGACACCCACGGTTTCTCCGTCGATGTCGTGCAGATGAACAATATCGCCGGGCCCCACCATGTGCATCCGAACGGCGAGATCGACCTGATCGTGCCGCTGACTGAAGGCGCGACGTTCGACGGCCATGCCGCCGGCTGGTGCGTGTACGGTCCCGGCAGCGCGCATCGGCCGACAGTCGCTGGAGGTGACGCGCTCGTGCTTTATCTGTTGCCCGAGGGGGCGATCGAATTCACGAAGCACGCGGGTTGAGCGGATGCGTCGATTCACATTGGATCATCCCATCGACTCATCAGATCAAATCAAGCAACGACCACGAAGGGCTTTTGAATGGCCGAACTATTAAGAAACTACGTCGCGGGCGAATGGGTCGCGGGCAACGGCGGCGCAACGACGCTCACCGACCCGGTCACGGGAGAAGCGCTGGTCCGCGTTTGCAGCGATGGCCTCAATCTGCGCGCGGCCTTTGACTACGCGCGCACCACCGGCGGCGCGGCATTGCGCGGCTTGACCTACGCCGCTCGTTCCGCGCTGCTTTCGGAAGTCGCGAAGCTGCTGCAAGCACGACGCGATGACTACTACGCCATTTCGCTTGCGAATTCGGGAACAACGAAGAACGATTCGGCAGTCGACATCGACGGCGGCATTTTCACGCTTTCTTATTACGCGAAACTGGGCGCCACGCTGGGCGACGTGCACGCGTTACGCGACGGCACACCCGCGAGTCTTGGCAAAGACCGGAGTTTCCAGTCGCAACATGTGCTCACGCCCACGCGAGGCGTCGCGCTCTTTATCAACGCGTTCAACTTTCCGTCCTGGGGTCTGTGGGAGAAAGCTGCGCCCGCGCTGCTCTCGGGGGTGCCGGTCATCGTCAAGCCCGCTACCGCGACAGCGTGGCTGACGCAACGCATGGTGGCCGATGTCGTCGATGCGGGCATCTTGCCCGCCGGCGCGTTATCCGTGATCTGCGGCAGTTCGGCGGGCCTGCTCGACCAGATCGAAACGTTCGATGTCGTGTCGTTCACCGGCTCCGCCGCGACCGCCGCGATGCTGCGCGCCCACCCCGCGTTCGTCGCGCGCGGCGCCCGGCTCAACGTGGAAGCTGACAGCCTCAACAGCGCCATCCTCGCAGCCGATGCGGCTCCCGGCACCGCCGCGTTCGACTTGTTCATCAAGGAAGTCGTGCGCGAGATGACCGTCAAGTCAGGCCAGAAATGCACGGCCATCCGGCGCGCGTTCGTGCCGAAACAGCATCTGGGCGCGGCGGCCGACGCGCTGAGCGCGAAGCTCTCAGGCGTGAGCGTGGGCAACCCGCGCAACGAGTCCGTGCGCATGGGTTCGCTTGTCAGCCGCGAACAATACGATGCGGTTCGTGCCGGCATCGCATCTTTGCGCGAAGAAGCGCGCCTCGCGTTCGACGGTTCGCAGGTTCAGCTAGTCGATGCCGATCCGGCTATTGCGGCCTGTATCGCGCCGCATCTTTTCGTGATCGACGACGCAAGCGGCGCGGTACGTGTCCACGATGTCGAAGTGTTCGGTCCCGTGGCAACACTATGTGGTTATGAAGTCACGGCAGGTGACGCGCTGCTCGAAGAATCTCAGGCAGTTGAACTCGCGCGGCGCGGCCAGGGCTCGCTGGTCGCTTCGGTGTATTCGAACGACGACGCGCGCCTTGCTCGCATTGCGCTGGAACTCGCCGATACGCACGGTCGCGTCCATGCCATCTCGCCCTCGGTCGCGCAGAGTCAGACGGGTCACGGCAACGTCATGCCGATGTCACTGCACGGCGGTCCCGGACGCGCCGGAGGGGGTGAGGAACTCGGCGGAGTTCGCGCCCTGAATTTTTATCATCGACGCGCGGCAATCCAGGGACCCGCCGCTTCTATCGAAGCGCTTACGGAATCGACTGGCAAGGTCGAAATTTGAAGCAACGCGCCGATACATACAGTGGCCGGCGTTCACCGCTTCACCGGCTCGAGATGATCTGTGCATCGAACAAAACCGAACGCATGGCGCACGGCACCCGGCCGGCGCATAGGCGTCGCCCCATTATCAGGAAGGAGACACCATGGACGCCATCATTGCGCCGCCCGCGACCGCCGGACAACCGGCCGCAGACGCGCCGCCGGTCAAACTCAACTTCGCAGCGCATCTGTTCGCATTGAACGAAGTGCGGGCGCAAAAAGTTGCGTACATAGACGATGACGGACCCACCACGTATGGCGAATTAGCGGATCGGGCGCGCCGGTTTGCTGCGGTGCTGAACGCGCTGGGCGTTCATCCCGAGGAGCGCATCCTGCTGGTCATGCTGGATAGCGTGGACCTGCCTGCCGCGTTCCTCGGTGCGTTATATGCGGGCGTCGTGCCCGTTGCCGCGAACACCTTGCTGACGCCGGCGGACTACGCGTACATGCTCGATCACAGCCGGGCCCGCGCGGTCATTGCGTCGGGGCCGCTACTGCCAACTATCGCGCAAGCACTCGCCGATACGTCCAATGAAGGTTGCGCGTTGATTGTTTCTCACGCGCAAGACGACAATCTCCCGGGCGAACGCGTCTTCAGGCGTCTGTTGGCCGATGCAGAACCACAGCGCATGCCCTTCGTAAGCAATGCAGATGGAATCGCGTTCTGGTTGTATTCATCGGGCTCGACGGGCAAGCCTAAAGGTGCCGTCCATACGCACGCGAACTTGTACTGGACCGCGGAACTCTATGCGAAGCAAGTGCTGGGGATCCGCGAAGACGATATCGTCTTTTCAGCGGCCAAGCTGTTCTTCGCATATGGATTGGGCAATGCACTGACCTTCCCGCTTTCGGTCGGCGCGACAACGGTGCTCATGGCAGAGCGGCCCACGCCAGCTGCCGTCTTCGCACGCCTCACGCAATACAAGCCGACCATTTTCTGCGGCGTGCCTACGCTCTACGCGAACATGCTTGCTTCGCCCGCCATGCCGGCACGCGCCGATCTCCGCTTGCGGATGTGCACGTCAGCGGGAGAAGCGCTGCCGCGCGAGATCGGCGAGCATTTTGCGGCCCATGCGGGCTGCGAGATTCTCGACGGTATCGGCTCTACAGAAATGCTGCACATCTTCTTGTCGAATCGGGCGGGTCATGTCGCGTATGGGACGACCGGCACGGCCGTGCCCGGGTATGAAGTCGAACTGCGCGACGAGAACGGCCATCCGGTGCCAGACGGCGAGATCGGCGACCTGTACATCAGGGGCCCAAGCGCCGCCCTCATGTACTGGTGCAACCGCGAGAAATCCCGGGCAACGTTTCTTGGCGACTGGCTCAGGAGCGGCGACAAATATCGTCGATTAACCGATGGGAACTACGTCTACGAGGGCCGCGGCGACGACATGCTGAAGGTAAGCGGCCAGTTTGTGTCGCCTGTCGAAGTCGAGATGGTCCTGCTGCAGCACCACGACGTTCTCGAAGCTGCAGTTGTCGGTATTACCCGCGACGGCCTCGTCAAAACGCGTGCGTTCGTGGTGGTCAAACCAGGTGTAGCGGCAACGGACGAACTCGCCGCGGAACTCAAGGCGTTCGTCAAGGCCAGGATGGCGCCTCACAAATACCCGCGCGAGATCCTGTTCGCTGACGACCTGCCGAAAACCGCGACTGGTAAAATCCAAAGGTTTAAATTACGCGAACCAGCTCTCGATGCCTGAACGTTCCCCTCCATTGCCTGGCTGCGAGTCATGGACCGATTAGACCAGCACACCCCTGCAATCCGCCTGGCTCATCTGCCCGCAACGCGCGACCGGGAATCGCTTCGTCTCGAGTATCAATGGTTGAATGCCGACCAGCCCGATGCGCCGGTCGCCGTGTTCTTGCACGAAGGGCTCGGCTCCATTGCCATGTGGAAGGATTGGCCGCATAAGCTCTGCGAACAACTGGGGTTCCGTGGCCTCGTCTTTTCTCGACCGGGTTATGGCGGCTCGACCCCGCGTGCAGCTGACGTGAAATGGCCGGTCGATTTCATGCAACGGCAGGCTCACGACGTTCTGCCGGCATTGCTCGACGTCCTTGGCATCGACAGCGCAGAACGAGCGCGGATGTGGGTCATCGGCCATAGCGACGGCGGTTCTATCGCGTTGCTTTATGCGGCGGCTTTCCCGGATGCGCTGGGTGGTGTGATTACGATTGCGCCGCATGTATTCGTTGAAGATGTGTCCGTCAAGGCGATCTCGGCGGCAACCGCTTTATACGAGCAAGGCGATTTGCGGGCCAGGCTGTCGCGTTATCACGCCGATGTCGATTCAGCTTTCTACGGGTGGAACGATATCTGGTTGAGTTCGGAATTCAGGCACTGGAACATCACGGACCTGTTGTCTTCCATCCGCTGCCCTCTGCTCGCCGTGCAAGGCCATGACGACGAGTACGGAACGATGGCGCAGATCGACGCCATTGCGTCGCACCTGCCGCACGCACAGCTCGCCAAGCTGCCAGCATGCGGACATTCTCCACCCCGCCAGTGCCCCGCCGTGCTCGATGCCGCCATCGGGGCATTCGTCTGGCGCGTCAGGAGTACCCGAAGCTCGGGCACGAACCAGGAGCGCTGAAGGACGCGACGCGCCGACTTGGGAAGACCAAAATATCGATACAATCGGTCACCCCCAACCACCCTTCGCTTCCTTTCAAATTGCATGACTGGTTCCTCGCTGCTCAAACCAAAGGTTTCACCCAGTCTGCGTTGGCTCACCCTGTGGGGACCGGGCCTGCTCGTCATGCTCGCCGACTGCGACGCCGGTAACGTGGTGACAGCGGCTCAGAGCGGCGCGCAATGGGGAGCGCAACTACTGCTGGTTCTGCTTGCGCTCATCCCCCTGCTGTATATGGTTCAGGAACTCACCGTGCGCCTGGGTATTTTCACCGGGCAAGGTCATGGCGAGCTCGTTCGCTCGAACTTCGGTCCCGCATGGGCGTGGGTCTCGGCAGTCGGGTTAGGCGTCGCCGTGCTCGGCTCGCTGGTGACCGAGTTCACTGGAGTGGCCGGCATAGGAGAAATGTTCGGCGTCTCGCGGTCCGTCACGTTGCCGCTCGCCGCCGCGTTCCTGGTGGGCATTGTGTTCACCGGCTCGCATAAACGCGTGGACAAGTTCGCCATCGTCATTGGCGCTTTCGAACTGTCCTTCTTCGCGCTCGCCTGGCATGCCCACCCGGACATTCCCGGCATGTTCCGCCAGATGACTCCGCTTCCGCTCTCCGACCATCATTACGGTTATCTCGCGGCTGCATTGATTGGTGCGACCTTCAATCCCTGGATGATCTTCTACCAGCAGGCCGCGGTCGCCGATAAAAAGCTGGGCCCCCAAGACTATTGCGCAGCCCGGATCGAAACCGCGGCCGGTGCGCTTCTCACCCAGTTGCTCACGGCAGCGGTGCTTGTCGCGGTTGCGGCAACGCTGTCGAGAGACGGTCAGCAACACTCTTTTCAAAGCGTAGGTGAAATCAGCGATGTCCTCACCATGGCCGTAGGACCGCGCGCCGGACGTTTGCTGTTCAGCGCGGGTGTGCTCGGGGCATCGATGGTCGCGGCCATTGTCTGCTCGCTGTCGCTGGCGTGGGGGCTGGGTGAAGTGGCGGGATACAAGCGCTCACTTGAAGACCGGCCCGGGAGTGCGCCATGGTTCTATGGGGTGTATGTGGCTTCGGTCGTTGGCAGCGCGACCATCGTGTGGCTGGCGCCCAACCTCATTTCGCTGAACGTCGCCGAGCAGGTCGTCAACGCGCTGATGCTGCCGCTGGTGGTGGGTTTGCTGATCGCGCTCAGCGTGACCGCGCTGCCGCCTCAGCACCGGCCCCGCGGCGCCTACCTATGGCTTGTGTGCAGCATTGCCGCGGCAGTCTCCGCGGCCGGTGTCCTGGGTGCGGGCCTAAGCTTTTTCTCCCGATAAGCGCCTCCGCTACCCCGCATTGATCCCGCTTCCGCTTGCAGCGCCACGTGCCTTAGGTGGCGCGGGCGTCGGTATTGAATGCCGGTCCATGTCCTTGCAGTCCGTCAAAACGACCATTTGAAAAGTTTCACCGTCTTCCATCGGGTAATCACTCGAAATATATTTGATCGCGTGCGCATCCGTCTCGCGGTCAGCATGCGTATCCAACCGTACGTGACATGAGAGGCGCCGGATCAGCCCTGCTGCTCCGCGTCATGCTTCGTCACGAGTTCGTGATTCACGTTTGACACAGGCAGCTCGCCTGGCGCCTCGTCGTCTGTTGTCCGCTGCTTTTCCGTCTCTGGCTTTCATCGGGCGCAGTCGCCGTATCGGTTAGTTCACAGAACGGTTCAAGGAGATATCATGTCAGAAGATTCAAAGGTCATGGATGTACTCGTGCAGCGCGCCGACAAGCTGGCGAAACGCAGACAGTTTTTCAGAAGCGCAGGCGGTGTCGGTCTTGGACTTATCGGCGGCACGATCCTTGGCGCATGCGGCGGCGGCTCCTCGGGTGCATCGGCGCAAAGCAGTGGCCCGACCGATCCGGAAATACTCAACTTCGCACTCAACCTCGAGTATCTCGAAGCAACCTTCTATGCGTATGCGACTACCGGCGCGGGCCTTCCAGCCAGCCTGATGAGCGGTGCGGGTACCCCGGGGACCGTCATTCCGGGCCATGCGGTGACCTTCTCCGACCCCGTGGTCCAGGCATATGCAAACGAGATCGCCAAAGACGAGCTCGAACATGTTACGTTCCTGCGCACGGCGCTGGGTGCATCGGCCGTAGCCATGCCGGCCCTCGACGTGGGGTACCAGAGCCCGACCGGCGCGTTCTCCAAGGCGGCGCAGGCAGCCGGACTCGTTCCTGCGGGCACGGCCTTCGACCCGTATCTGAACGACGAAACCTTCCTGCTTGCTGCCTTCATTTTTGAAGACGTCGGTGTGACGGCCTATAAGGGCGCAGCCCCGCTGATCACGAACAAGACCTATTTGTCAGCTGCCGCGGGCATTCTCGCCGCCGAGGCATATCACGCCGGTCTTGTACGCACGGTGCTGTATGCAAAAGGCATTGCCACCCCGTCGCTCGGCCTCATTGCATCAGCCAACGCAATCTCTGCTGCACGCAATGCGCTCGACAACGTGGGTAACGATGACCAGGGCATTTCCGGAGCAACGGCGGGCAGCTCGAACATCGTGCCGCTCGATTCGAACGGCCTCGCGTTCAGCCGCAATTACCCGAATGTCCTGAACATCGTCTACCTGAACAGTGCGGCAGTCACGCAGGGCGGCTTCTTCCCGGCAGGGGTCAACGGCGATCTGCACATGAGCGCCTGATCGCAAGGGGCGACCTCCTGTCTTCGCCGCGCTGGTTTCTACCGCTTGTGGTGGAAACCAGCGCGGCTTTTTAATGTGCCTCGATGATTAAAATGAAGACTCCGAAAAATACAGCATAACTAAGTTTTTTTGCTCGACATGGCACGGAATCAAACCATGCCATGAGTGAAGCCCAGGCGACCCTCGCCATGGCGCTATGGCAACGCGCGCGCTGCCCACCAGAGCTATGCCGGCGAAACCGCGTTCAGCCATCCCCCGGGCGTCCGTAAGGGAAACGAAATATTCCTATTGCGCTTCAGCCTTCAAACAGCCGACAAGCACCTTCATACACACAAGCATTAAGCAGACGCTGACCTGAACCCAGGCACTCCGCTGTGGCGCTCACACGCACGGGATCTTCGACATAGGACCGTTATAACCCCAGGCCGCCCAGAAAAAACGGACAAGTTACGCCTGCGCGGTTGTGCCTCAAACACGGTTTGTAGTAGTGTCGGGCCGTCCAGAAAGAACGGTCGAAATTACCCGGACAAATCGCGTCCGGACTAGTCGCGCGCACGCTGTCGCTTTGCCGGATGCCCTAGCAGTCAAAGACGATCAAAGCTTACAGTTCACGTTTTTAGCACGGCTTGGTCGCGTGCCGATGCATTCGTCAACCTGCATCGGTGAATCAATGCATGGCGGCAGTCAATGCTCGAAGCTCGAAGCTCGAAGGGCACGCCGTCATGTTTTCAAGCATAGCTGTTCGGAGAATATATGGACTTCGGATTCAACCTGAACCGCACGGCTAACGCGTCTGCCTGGCGGCTCTTGCCTAATCGATGGGACTTCGTCGCGTTCCCCCTGATCATCTGCCTGATTGCGATGGCGGCCATCGGCTTCCACCAGACCATGGCGCCGATCGCGACGCTCAAGACGCAAGCGATCTCGCTCGCGCCGTCGAACCTGCCTGAATACGCGCTGCGCACCACATTGCGGATGCTCGCTGCCATGATCGCCTCGCTGGTCTTCACGCTCATCTACGGCACCCTCGCGGCCAAGAGCCGTCGTGCGGAAAAAGTGCTCGTACCGATCCTGGACATCCTCCAGTCGGTTCCGGTCCTGGGCTATATCTCGTTCACGGTCACGTTCTTCATCGCGCTGTTTCCGACGCGCGTGGCGGGTGCCGAATGCGCGGCGATCTTCGCGATCTTCACGAGCCAGGCATGGAACATGACCTTCAGTTTCTACCAGTCGTTGCGCACGACGCCGCGAGACCTGGAGGAAGTCGCTCGCAGCTTCCACCTGACCGCATGGCAACGATTCTGGAAGCTGGAAGTCCCCTTCTCGATGCCGGGCCTCATCTGGAACATGATGATGTCGATGTCGGGCGGCTGGTTCTTCGTGGTTGCCTCTGAGGCAATCACGGTCGGCAACAATACGATCACGTTGCCGGGCATAGGCGCATACCTCGCGCAGGCGATCACCGAAAAGAACATGGGCGCGGTGGGCTGGGTCATCCTGACGATGACCATCGTGATCCTTGGCTACGACCAACTGCTGTTTCGTCCGCTGGTTGCCTGGGCCGACAAGTTCCGCATGGAAACAACCAGCTCCGGTGTGGCTCCAGAGTCGTGGGTGCTCGGTCTGGTTCGGCGCACGCATCTGATTCACCGCTTGCTCGTGCCGGCCGGCTGGGTCTTCGCCACCGCTGCTCGCATCCCGCTGCGCCTGCCCTCGTTCGATAGCGCGAATTTGCGTGTGACGAAGCGCAAGACGCCGTCGCGCTTCGGCGACATCATCTGGAGCATCGTGGTCATCGCGGTCACGCTTTACGTGGTCTGGCGCGTGGTCAGCTATGTGCGCACCGGCGTGGATCTCCACGAAGTAGGGCACGTGTTGGTCCTGGGCCTGATCACGTTGCTGCGCGTGGCGATCCTGATCGCGATCTCGTCGGTGATCTGGGTCCCGCTCGGCGTGATCATCGGATTACGTCCCGCGCTCGCCGAGAAAGTGCAGCCGCTCGCACAATTCCTGGCGGCGTTTCCGGCGAACCTGTTGTTTCCCATCTTCGTGATCGTGATCGTCCGCTTTCACCTGAACCCGGACATCTGGTTGTCGCCGCTCATCGTGCTCGGCACGCAGTGGTACATCCTGTTCAACGTGATCGCGGGCGCGACGGCTTACCCGAATGACTACCGCGAGGTTGCGACCAACTTCCGGATTCGCGGCTGGCAGTGGTGGCGCCAGGCCATGTTGCCGGGCATCTTCCCCTACTACGTGACGGGTGCGATTACCGCGTCGGGCGGCGCGTGGAATGCCAGTATCGTCGCCGAGTTCGTGCAGTGGGGCGACACCAAGGTGGCCGCGCACGGGCTCGGCGCTTACATCGCGCAAACCACCGCTGCGGGCGACTATCCGAAGATCATCCTGGGCATCGCTGTCATGTCGTTGTTCGTCACGCTTTTCAACCGCCTGCTGTGGCGCCCCATGTTCACCTTTGCCGAAGCCAGGCTTCGAGTCGATTGAGGATCCCTCTCCATGCCAAACTCAGACTTCAACGTCGTGTCCCCCGTGGCGCCGACGAGCATTGCTCCCCGTGCTGACCAAGAGATCCTGAACGTCAAGGGCGTGTCCCGGGGCTTCAAGAAAAGCCAGGGTGACCTGCTCGTGCTCGACGACGTCAACCTCTCCCTGCGCGAGGGTGAGATCGTCGGCTTGCTCGGACGCTCAGGCTCGGGCAAGTCGACGCTGCTGCGTATCATCGCGGGCTTGATCGAGCCGACCACCGGTGACGTCACCTATAAAGGCAAGCCGCTCGAAGGTCCCGCCGATGGCGTGGCGATGGTGTTCCAGACCTTCGCGCTGTTCCCGTGGCTGACGGTCCTTCAGAACGTGGAAGCGGGGCTGGAGGCGCAGGGAGTCAGTGCTGCGCCCCGACGCGCGCGGGCGCTTGCAGCAATCGACCTGATTGGCCTGGACGGTTTCGAGAATGCTTATCCGCGTGAATTGTCGGGCGGGATGCGCCAGCGGGTTGGCTTCGCCCGTGCACTAGTGGTCGATCCCACGTTGCTGCTGATGGACGAGCCCTTCTCCGCGCTCGACGTGCTGACGGCCGAGAACCTGCGTACCGATCTGCTCGACCTGTGGACGCAGGGCAAGATGCCGATCAAGTCGGTGCTGATCGTGACGCATAACATTGAAGAAGCAGTGTTCATGTGTGACCGGATCATGGTGTTGTCGTCGAATCCGGGCCGGGTGATCGCCGAGATCCAGGTGCCGTTCAAGCATCCTCGCAATCGCCTCGATACGGCGTTCAGGTCCCTCGTCGATGAAATCTACGCCAAGATGACCGCGCGGCAATCCGGCGAGGCGACCAAGCAGACGCTCGAGTTCGGCAGCCGCTTGCCGCATGTGTCGACCAACTTGCTGGCCGGCCTGATCGAAACACTCGCGGCAGCCCCGTACAACGGGCGTGCGGACATGCCGGTGATCGCGCGGTCGCTGCATCTTGAAGTCGATGACCTGTTCCCGATCGCGGAAATGTTGCAGCACCTGGGGTTCGCCGAACTGCGCGAAGGGGATATCTACCTGACGCCGTCGGCCCATGTGTTCGCCGACCTGGGTACGCATGAACGCAAGATGATGTTCGCCGAGCATCTGTTGAAGCACGTGCCGTTGGCCGCGCGCATCAAGAAGGTGCTCAATGAGCGCCCGGGACACCGGGCGCCGCGGGTACGCTTTGAACAGGAACTGGAGGATTTTCTCACCGACGGCGCCGCGGAAGACACGCTGGACTCGGTGATCAACTGGGGACGCTACGGGGAGGTTTTTTCGTACAACGACCAGACCGAGCTGTTCAGCCTGGAAGACGTGGAGTCCTGATTAAATCATGTGATTAGCGGAGCCGGAGGCCTTCCTGGTAGATAGAAGGCCCAGCTCTTGGTGAAGTGCTCAAGGGCGCGAGGCTATGGTTTGCCCGCGCCCTTTCCCATATGTTCGAGGAACCGGATAGCGCGCGGGTCGTCGGTATGGGCCGTGTTGATCCGCACCCACGGCGACGCCTCGCCGTTAGGGCGGTAATAGCTCCCCGGCGCAAGCGTGATGCCAAATTTCAGCGCGTGCTCCACCAGGAGCATCGAGTCGTCTATGCCGGGCACGCGCGTCCAAATGAAATTACCACCGCTGGGTTCATCGAAAACTTCCCAGCCGTTTTCCTCAAGACGCTGAACTGCGGTTGACAGCGTGTCGTGAATGCGACGCCGCAAGCGCTCGAGATACTTGCGGTATGTGCCGCGCTCAAGCAAGGCCGCCACCACGCATTCGCTAAAGCGCGAACCGCCCAGGCTCGTGAGCACCTTCACATCGACCAGATCCTTGATCAGGTCGCGCTTGGCCGCCAGATAACCAATCCGCAACGACGACGACAACGTCTTCGACAACCCGCCCACGTAGATCACATGATCGAGCTGATCCAGAGACGCGAGCCGTTGAGTCGGCGTTGTCTGGAAGTCTGCATAGATGTCGTCTTCCACGATCATGAAGTCGTGCTGCTGCGCGAGTTGCAGCAACTTGAACGCGACTTGCGGTGCGACGTTTGTCGCGGTCGGGTTATGAAACACGGTATTGATGAAGAACAGTTTCGGCTTGATGGTCTTGAGCAAATGCTCGGCAACTTCCACATCCGGCCCGTTTGCCAGCCGCGGAACGCCCACGATCCGAACGCCCTGAAGCTTGAGTAATCCGAACAGGTTGTAGTAGCCGGGATCTTCCACAAATACGGTGTCCCCCGGCTTCAGCATGAACCGGACGACCAGATCGAGCGCCTGGCTCGCCCCGCTCGTGACAATGACGTTCGAGATGTCCGCCTCAATGCCGACTATCGCGAGGCGCATCTGGATCTGGTGCCTCAGATTTGCGTCGCCGTGCGGCATGGCGTAGTCGATCACGCAACTCGGGTCCATCCGCATGACCTGACGCACGGTCTGAGCAATGCCCTCGATGTCTCGCCACGCTTCGGGCACGAAGCCACTGCTCAGCTTCAGGGACTCGCCGGGATAGTTGAACTGCTGGAGGATCTGATGCGACTCTTCCTCGGCAAGACGAGGATCCGAGCCGCCCGACGCACCGCTCTCGCCTCCCATATGATTCGCCACGTAGAAGCCCGAGCCATGCTTTGGCACGATAAAACCCAGCGACGAAAGCCGGTCATACGCCTCAATGACCGGAAAGCGGCTGATCTGCTGGCTGGCCGCGAGCGCCCGGATTGACGGTAGCTTCACGCCGGCCAATAGCTGCCGCGAGCGGATCAGACCCGAAATGCCGGTCACGAGCTGATCGGTCATGGGAACGCCATTTCGCGGATCGATGACCAGGTTCATTGCGCAATCTCTTCAAGTGTGCAGGGAAAATCACTGAACAGTGCGGCACAACTGTTCGCGACTGTACATTCCTAAGATTGGAGTTTAAATAAATAATGCAGTCAAGAGGCCGTCTCTCTGTGAGCGGCCGTGATGGGAGAGGGACATGCGTGAAATCCGGACCTTGGAGCAGGAACCCCATGATGCGCCAGCGTGCTGGCTCATCGATCAGCCTCATACCCTGACGGTTTGCCGGGGTACGGTGTGGCTGACCATTGAAGGCGAGTCCGAAGACTGGTGGCTACGGGCGGGCGAAACGCTTGAGCTTGCACCGCGCTCGAAGGTCTGGATCAGCACGTCCGAGCCGAATAGCCGTTTCGTTTTAGCCTCGGCACCGGTATTCTCACCCACTCGGCGATTCGCTTTCTATTGGTTGCTGATCCGTTTCGGCCAGCGCAGGACGCGGGCAATGTGAGCGGGTCGCAGCCGTGTTCGGCCGGACGGCCGGCCGCTTAGCCACCCAGCAACGCCTTTTTTGAACGAGCCTCGATGAACGACCGACATTCCTTCTCCGCAGATTCCGGCGCGCCGGACACGTTCAGCATCGCGTGTCCGACGGTCCTGCCGCTCTCTTCAATACTTCCCGAAGAGCCTCTGCTGATGATGGGCGCCGGCCCCGTACCGATTCCCGACGCCGTGGCCCGAGCCAACGGCGTCGTGATCAATCATCTTGGCTCGACCATGGCGGCGGTCATCGGCCAGGTCAAGACCATGGCCCGGTATGTGTTCCAGACCGAATCGAAATGGGTGATGGGCGTGGCGGGACCGGGGTCGGCGGCCATGGAAATGGCCATCACGAATCTTGCGTGGAAAGGCTCGCGCGTACTCTGCATTTGCAACGGCTTCTTCAGCGAGCGCATGGCGGAGATGGCGAGGCGAACCGGCGCTCAGGTGGAAACGCTGAACGTGGTCGACGGTACGGCCGCGCACACGCAGCAAGCGGCGCACGCTATTGACCGGTTTCGTCCGGAGATAGTGACCATCGTGCATGGCGAGACATCGAACACCGTCTGGAATCGAAGCCTCGAATCGATTGCCTCCGTCGCCCGCGCCGCCGGCGCACTGGTGATTGTCGACGCGGTCTGCACGCTGAGCACCATGCCGCTGCCGATGGACGCATGGGGTATCGACGCCGTGATCACCGGAGGCCAGAAAGGGCTGTCATCGATTCCCGGCGTTTCGCTACTCGCGTTCTCGGAAAAGGCTTGGCAACGCATCCTGTCGCGTCCGGTCCCACCCACGCACTGGTGCCTCGACGCGGCGCTGGCCACGAACTTCTGGCACAACGCGTCCTACCATTACACGGCGCCGGTGTCGGGCGTGCTCGCGCTCCACGAAGCGCTGCGACTGGTGTGCGCGGAGACGCTCGAGCGTCGGTTCGCGCGTCACCGGCGCTGTTCGAACGCGCTGCAAGCGGGCGTTGAAGCGTTGGCGCTGAAGCTCTATGTTCCGAAGCCGAGCCGGCTGAATTCGGTCGTGGGTATCGCGTTGCCACAGGGCGTCAGTGGTTCCGACGTATGTGCCCACATCTCGCGCCATCATCATGTCGAGATTGCCGGCTCGTTCGGCGCGCCGATCGTACGTATCGGCCAGATGGGCGAGCAATGCCGCGAGCATCATCTCTTCAGGACCATCCATGCGCTTGGCCGGACCATGATCGACCTCGGCGTGCCGGTGGATCTGCCCGCCGGCGTGGCCGCGCTGGAGCGCTCGTTGTCGGCGGCGTGAAAACCAAGGGCGCGCGGGCTTTTGACAGTCAGCCCGCGAGTGCCCTCGAACGTCGGCGGCTCAACCACTGAACCGTCAGAAGCCCCACCACCATCACCGTCAGCGACAGCATCGTGGTCATCGTGCCGAGCGCGTAGATCACGGGTGTGGTGACCGAAGTCGTGAGCCCTTGAAGTTCCAGCGGCAGCGTGTTCTGGTCGCCGATCGCCTGCGACGTGCGCGCGATCTCATCCCACGACAACGTGAAACCGAACATCCCCACCCCAATCACCGACGGCCCGATGATCGGCAACACCACGTGGCGAAAGCTCTGCCAGGGCGATGCGCCAAGGTCGCGAGCCGCCTCTTCGTACGCTGGGTTGAAGCGGTTGAAGACAGCGAACATCACGAGCAATCCGAAGGGCAGCGTCCACGTCAGATGCGCGCCGAGCGCGGAGGTATAGAGTCCCATCGACGTGGTGTAGTTGTCGACGAATGATTGATGGCCCCACGCACCGGCAAGATACTTCACGCAGTTATCGAGCAGCCGGAAGGTCAGCCCGATTCCCAGCGACACGATGATCGACGGCATGATCAGGCTCGCGACGGACACGTAGAACACGGCTGTGTCGCCGCGAAAGCGCTTACGAAACGCGAGCCCTGCCGCGACCGAGAACAGCACGGTCAACACCGTGACGACGGCGGCAAGACGCACCGAGCGTCCGAACGCGGCCCAGATGTCGATGTCGCCCACGCCTTGGCGCAACACTGCGAACCAGTGCAGCGAAACCCCGCGCATGGGGAACGTGAGACCGCCTTCCGGTCCCTGGAACGACAGGATGAAAATTGTGATGACCGGTCCGTAGAGGAACAGCACGAACAGCCCGAACATCAACGCGAGCCAGTAGAAACTGGCGGGACGCCGCTCGCGGTGCTTCAGGTTCAGACGAGTCGCTGCCATGTCAAAGCTCCTTGCGGATATCGACTATGCGCGTCAACGCCCAGACGATCATCAACACGACAGCCAGCAGGATGATCGCGTTGGCCGCGGCGGCGGGGAACTGAAGATAGCCGGTCTGCACCTGGATGATCTTGCCGACCGACGCAATCTGTTGGCCACCCATCACGCCCACCGTCAGGAAATCGCCCATGACGATGGTGATCACGAATATCGAGCCAATCACAATCCCCGTCTTCGACAACGGCAACACCACTTCGCGGATAACTTGCCAGCCGCTCGCGCCCGCGTCGCGCGCGGCTTCGAGCAACGACCGGTCGATGCGCATCATCGCGTTGAAGATCGGCACGATCATGAAGAACGTATAGAGATGCACGAAGGCAAGCACGACCGAGAAGTTCGAATAGAGCAGCCAGTCAAGCGGCTTGTCGATCATGTGCGATGACAGGAGCGCCTGATTCACAAGCCCGTTGCGGCCGAGCAGAGGTATCCAAGAGATCATCCGGATCACATTCGAAGTCCAGAATGGAATGGTACAAACGAGGAACAACACCGTCTGCATACCCGATGAACGGACGTGAAACGACAGGAAGTAGGCGATCGTAAAACCGGTCAACAGCGTCACCGCCCAGACAATTGCGCAGAACTTGATCGTCGACCAGTAGGTCTTGAAGGTCACGCAAACATCGGTCATCGACGAACAGCCATCGAAGATCGCCGCATAGTTCTTGAACGTGAACGCGGGGATGATCTGGTATTCGTTGAAGTCCCAGAAACTCACGATCAGCGTGATAACCAGCGGCACGAGAAAGAACAGGACGAAGGTCAACGCAAGCGGCGTCGCCTGCAGCCAGGCGGGGGCACGCCGGTGCTTGACGGTCGCCTCCAGCGGTTGGATGGGAAGCTCGATCGATGCCATCGCGAATTACCTATTGGATAAACAGAGGCGGCCGGCGTGCATGAAATACACGACATGCTCGCCGGCCTTGCGCCAAATCACATTAAGCCGCGATGAACTCGTTCCACTTCTGGACCATGTAGATGTTCTCATCCATCACCGCGTTCCAGCACGCGATCGCCCCCATGCGCTGGTTGTACGAACCGCCGTCGCGCACCGTGCCGACTTTTTCGAGCAACTGGCCGTCGGGCGCCTTGATGTCCTGCGCGGCCGGCTTGCCTTCGATCCAGTAGTCCCATTCATACGGCTGCATATGGGTCTTGGCGGTCTCGAGCACACCCGCGTAATAGCCTTGGCGCATGAGGTAAGCACCGGCCCAGCCGTCCTGGAACCAGTTGATGAACTCATAGGCTGCGTCGAGCTTTCGGCCCTGTAACGAACGCGGCAGCCCGAAGCCCGACGCCCACGAGCGATACCCCTCCTTCAGCGGCTGGAACTTGCACGCAATGCCCATCGTGCGGACCTTCGTGACGGCGGGCGACCACATCGACTGGATCACGACCTCGCCGGACGCCATCAGGTTGACGCTCTCGTTGAAGTCCTTCCAGAATGCGCGAAACTGGCCCGCGCGCTTTGCCTCGATCAGGATCTTGATGGTCTGGTCGATCTCGGCCTTGGTCATGTTGCCCTTGTCGCCGTACTTGACATGGCCCATTGCCTCGATCGCCATGGCCGAATCCATGATGCCGATCGCGGGAATGTTCAGGAGTGCGGCACGTCCCTTGAATTCAGGGTTAAGCAACTCGGCCCAGCTCGTGATCGGGCGCTTGATCAGGTCAGGACGGATGCCGAGCGTATCGGCGTTGTAAGTAGTGGGGATCAGTGTCATCCATTCGGTGGGCGTCGCGGAGAACTCGGTCGAGTGCGCGCCCGTCAGGAACATCACTTTCTTCGGAGCCGTGCCCTGGTCGCCGATCTTCTTGCCGTCGACCTCGCCTCGCGTGAGCACCGGCGTGATCTTGTCGGCGAGCTTGATCTTCCTTGCATCCATGCCGGCCAGCGTGCCGGCGGGAATCAGCTTCTTCAGCGAGAAGTACTCGGTGTCGACAATATCGAATGAATTCGGCTGCGTGATGATGCGCTTGGCGACGTCGTCGGTGGTCACCGGAATGTACTGGATCTGGATGCCGGTATCTTCCTGGAATTTCTTGGCGATATCCGAACTCTGGTTCACTGCCGTGCCGAGGTAGCGTAGCGTGATCTTTTCCTGCGCGTGCACGTACGGAAACCCGGCAATACCCGCCGCGGCGACCGCGCCCTTGAGCAGGGTGCGGCGTGACATGCCCTTGCTTGCACCCAGGCTGGATTCGGTCGTAGCGGCGCTTGCCGGCGTCTCGCTCGTGCTGGGATCGGACGGGTGTTCGTAACGCTCGGTCATTGCAATCTCCCTCGGTTGAAATTGTCGTTCGGTGCAACGGAGAAGCGGTCTCTTATGCCGCCAATGCATGGGCGTCCTGCTCGTTCCACCAGACCACGACACGTGCATCGGGTCCCAGGCGCTGCGGGTCGTATTCGTTATCGGGGAGCAGTGAAACAAGCTCGGGCGAACCGTCGAGCGGGGCGAGCGTCATGCGCAAATGAGTGCCTTGATATTCAGTTTCGCGGACCGTGCAAGGGATGCCGCCGATCCGGCTAAAGCCGCTTTCGCTCGTGGGTGACTGGACCGGCGTGAACCCATGCAGCGCAATCCGCAGATGATCGGCGCGTACGGTAAACGCGCGGCCGTTGGCGCCAAGCACGTTATGTCCACCGAGGAAACGCGCGACGAATTCCGTGCGCGGCCGATTGAATACTTCGTGCGGCGAGCCGCTTTGCTCAATGCGCCCGTGGCTCATGACAACGACCATATCCGCAAGCGCCAGCGCCTCTTCCTGCGAGTGTGTTACATGGACGAACGTGATGCCCAGTTCCTTCTGCCAGCGCTTGAGTTCGGCTCGCATCTGCACGCGCAGGAACGGGTCGAGTGCCGACAAGGGTTCGTCGAGCAGCAGGCAGCGCGGCTCATTGAGCAGCGCGCGGGCGAGCGCGACACGCTGCTGCTGACCGCCCGACAGTTGTGACGGCTTGCGTTCGGCATAGGCGCTCATCGCGACAAGTTCCAGCAGTTCGCCCGCCCGCTGGCGGCGTGCGTCCTTCGCGACGCCGCGCATCTTCAGGCTGAATGCGACGTTGTCGAGCGCGGACAGATGCGGGAACAACGCATAACTCTGGAAGACCATCGCGGTGCCGCGCGTGGCGGGTTGCGCGCGCGTGACGTTGCGCTGGCCGATGAGGATGTCGCCGTCGCTGATCGACTCATGGCCGGCGATCATTCGCAACGTCGATGTCTTGCCGCAACCCGACGGCCCCAACAGGCAGCAATACTGGCCGCCGGGAATCCGGAGGTCGATCGAATCCACGGCGAGCGAATCGCCATATTGCTTCGATACATGCACCAGTTCGATTTCGGCGGGCTCGGTTTTAAGCACGGCTGAAGTGGACGGACTCATGGGTACGAACTCATGCAGGGCGTTTCCTCGATAAAAGCGCGGTGAGCGGCAACCAACGGCAGCGGGCGCAAGGTGTCTTTGAGACCCCGCATGCAAGACATATGCCACTTTGTTCGCATATCAGTCACTTTATTGCGAACTATCGAATCTATTGAACGTAGACGATATGGCGTGTAAATTGCACACAATCCGAAATCCAACTGTCGGCAATCAAACCCGCTAATCCGCACAGTCGCGGTGCGCCGCGGGTCCGCCACGGGGCGCGATCCCCCAAAAAGGTTCACGCGCGGCATGCTTGTCACTCAGGGCTTTTTGCATATGGACACCATCCGCAACGCTTGCGCGTCGCACGATCCTGCGTTCGGTCCGCTCACCACGCATGGCCGTTTTCCGTACCGGCCAATCACCGACACGGACGCGTTTCGATGGCCGGGCGACACCGGCCTCGCCGTCTATCTCGGCTTGAACATCGAACACTTTGCGTTCGGCGAGGGACTGGGTGCTGCCCTCGGCCCGGTCTCGCCGCAGCCCGACGTGCTCAATTACAGCTGGCGTGAATACGGCAACCGCGTGGGCGTATGGCGCTGTATCGACCTCTTCGATCAGCTTGAGCTGCCGTCGGGCACGCTGATCAATACATCGCTGTATGACCACTGCCCGGAGGTCATCGACGCCTGTCTCGCGCGCGGCGACGAACTGATCGCACACGGCCATACGAACGCGCACCGCCAGAGCGACCTGGACGAAAACAGCGAACGCGCCTTGTTGCTGCACTGCCGCGAGCGCATCACGGCGCATGCCGGCACGCCGCCTTCGGGCTGGCTTTCGCCATGGATCTCCGAGTCGCGCGTCACGCCCGACCTGCTCGCGGAAACCGGCTACCGCTACACGCTCAACTGGTGCCACGACGATCGCCCGGTGCGCATGGCAACACGCGCCGGTTCATTGTGGTCCATCCCCTACCCGCAAGAACTCAACGACTTGCCGATGATGGTCGGCCGTCATCTCGACGCACGCGACTTCGCCGACATGATCATCGACCAGTTCGACGAAATGCTCGAACAGGCGAACCGCAGCCGCCGTCCGCAGGCGCTCGTAATGGGCATCGCGCTGCATCCCTACCTCGTCGGCCAGCCCTACCGGCTGCGCCATTTGCGTCGTGCACTGCAGCACATTGCCGCCGCCCGCTCGAACGGCGACGTGTGGATGACAACACCCGGCGCAATCGCACGCCATATGGACGAGATGGAGAGCGCAGGCCTCGTCAGCGCTCCACATCCGGCCCACCTTCCAGCAGAAAAATGACTCCGAAACCCGCATTGAAGGTGGCTGCAAAGTCCCAAAAAGAAGCCGTCAGCGAACCAGTGCAGGATGCCGACGCCCGCCTCTACCAGGCCATCTTCGACGGTGTGCTCAACCATCGCCTGACGCCCGGCACCAAACTCCCAGAGCCAGAGTTGTGCCAGTTGTTCGGCGTCGGCCGCGCGGTCGTGCGACGCGTGCTGGAGCGGCTCGCCTACGACGGCATCGTTGCGTTGCGGCCGAACAAGGGCGCGGTGATCGCCGAGCCGACGCCCGAGGAGACGCGCGAGATTTTCGAAGCACGCCGTTCGATGGAGCGCGTGCTGGTGGAGCTCGCCGTGCAACGTGCGACCGCGCACGACATCAAGGAACTGCGCCGTCAGCTAGCCGATGAACACGAAGCCATGCATCGCTTCGACCAGCCCTCATGGGCGCGGCTTGCAAGCGACTTTCACCTGCGTATCGCGGCGCTTGGCGGCAACTCGATCCTGCAACGCTACCTGACGGAACTGGTGTCGCGATGCTCGCTGATTGTAGGCGTCTACGAGCCACCGGGCCACGCTCCCTGCGAGCACGAGGAACATGCGGCGATCGTCGATTGCATCGAGGCGCGCGATGCAGCCGGTGCCATTGCGCGCATGGAAGCGCACCTCCGCGAACTGGAAGAGCGTATTGAGACCTCGCGGATGCTGGGCGAGAAGAGCCTCGGGCAACTGCTCGGCATGAGTTGAATCCGAACGTCAAACCTGAGCCCACTGATCCACGCCATCATGGAAATAGACTTCGAAGCCATCACCGAATATCAGCGATACAAACTCATGGCAAGCCTGATCGTGCCGCGCCCGATCGCGCTGGTCACCACCTTGAGTGCAAGCGGCACGATCAACGCCGCGCCCTTCTCGATGTTCAACATGCTGGGCGAGGAACCGCCCATTGTGATGATCAGCATCAACCGTCTAGACGATGGCTCGCTCAAGGACACCGCCGTGAATATTGCACGCAGTCGCGAGTTCGTCGTGCATCTCTGCGACGAAGCGATGGCCGAAAAAATGCATCGGTGCGGGGAACGTCTGGCACCCGACGTCAGCGAGCTCGAGAAGGTCGGGTTGACGCCGGTTGCAAGCTCGCGGGTCGCGCCGCCACGGATCGCGCAAGCGCCGGTGGCGTTCGAATGCACCTTGTGGGAGACACTGGAAACCACGAGCCGGCAGATATTCATTGGATGCGTTCACAGGCTGCATGCCCGCGACGAACTCATCGATACCGAAACCTGGCGAGTGCGGCTTCAGCATTACTTCCCGGTCGGACGGTTTGGCGCGAGCGACTATGTGACCACGCGTGAGCGCTTCACGCTCGGGTGATCGACCACGGAGCATTCATGCACGACAACACGACCCTCGACACGTCCACCGAAGGCATGGTCACCAGCCCCCACGCACTTGCAAGTGAAGCGGGACTCGAAGTGCTGCGCGCGGGCGGCAACGCGATTGAAGCAGCCATTGCGATCGGCGCAGCGCTGAGTGTGACCTACCCGCATTTCACCGGTCTTGGCGGCGATGCGTTCTGGGTCATCGGTGATCAGACGGGCATGTTGCGTACGTTATCGGGCATCGGGCAAGCGGCGCAGACGTTGCCCATGTTCTCCGCTGCCATCCCATTGCGCGGCGCAGGTTCGACGCTGACCACCGCCGCAACCGTCGATACCTGGCATCAGGCGTATGCAATCAGCCAGACGTCATGGGGCGGCCAACGTTCGTGGTCGTCTCTGTTCGATCGCGCTATAGACTATGCGTCGGAGGGATTTCCGGTCACGCCGTCGCAACACTTCTGGCAGCAGTTTCGCGCCGATGAATTGCGTGCAATGCCTGGCTTTTCAGCGGTATTTGAACCCGGCGGCCACGCTCCAGCGATTGGCGAGCGCTTCGTTCAACCAGCGCTCGCGCGCACCCTCGAACGCATCGCCACCTACGGCGCGCGCGAATTCTACGAAGGCGAACTCGCGCAGCGCATTGCACGCGGCCTGCAGCAGGCCGGCTCGCCGCTGACGCAAACCGATCTTGCGAAGACCCGCGCACGCGACGAAGCACCGCTACGCGTGGCGTATCGCGGCGGAGAACTCGTGAGCCTGCAACCGCCGACGCAAGGCGTCACCACGCTGCAGATCATGGGCACGCTCGCACGCTTCGATCTGTCGTCCATCGCCGAAGGCAGCGCCGACTACTATCACTTGCTGGTGGAGGCAGTGAAATGCGCGTTCGTGGATCGGGACCGTCTGGTCTCTGACCCGGAGTTCAACCGCGTTCCTGTCGGTGACATGCTCTCGACCGACACGCTCGACGCCCACGCGCGCTCGATCAACCTTCACAAAGCGCGGGCCTGGCCGCACCAATTTCGCCCGGGCGATACGGTGTTCATCGGCGCATCGGACGGGCAAGGCCGCAGCGCCAGTCTGCTGCAGACCGTCTACTTCGATTGGGGTAGCGGCGTCGTGGCAGGAGACACCGGCATTCTCTGGCACAACCGCGGCGCGTCTTTCAGCGTTGATCCGGCGAATCACAATGCCGTGCAGCCGGGCAAGCGGCCATTTCATACGCTCAATCCCGGCATGTACCTGAAGGATGGGCGGCCGCATCTGCTGTTCGGAACGCAAGGCGCGGACGGTCAGCCGCAAACGCTGGCGGCGGTGTTGACGCGGCTGATCGACTACGGGATGGACCCGTTGAGCGCGCTGGCTCGTCCGCGTTTCCTGCTTGGCAAGACCTTCTCGGATAGCCGCGATGCGTTGAAGCTGGAGGAAGACGCCGGTGCCGAGGTGTTCGCCGCGCTGGCGGCGCGCGGGCATGAAGTAAGCGCGATCGCAGCGCAGAGTCCGCTTGCGGGTCATCCCGGGGTGATTCGAATTGAATTGGATGGCGCGCTGTCCGGGGCTCATGATCCGCGTAGCGACGGCCAAGCCATGGGCCTTTAAGGTTCAGCTCCTGGAAGCGGTCGCCGCTTTGGTTGCCGCCTTATGGCAACCTGCCGAAAATCGGGCCGGCTTCATCCCTTGTGAAAGCACGCAGCGCCTGCGTACGAATATTGCCGCCTGAGCCTAGCGCGAGGCCGAACGCAGCGAGGCTTTGATCGTCCGGTGCCTCGACGATCGCGACAATATCGTACTGACCCAACGTCCAGTAGATCTCTTTCATTTCGCAGCCAAAACCCTTGGCCATTTCCGCCGTCTGACTCGCCCGTTGCGGGCTGCTTTTGACGGAGCGGATTCCTTGGTCAGTGTAGTTTGCAAGAACCACATAAGTCGACATGACAATTCTCCCTACGATTGAAGCGCATCGGGATACATCCGCGCTAGCGGGAACCACTTGCGCGTAGCTTGATTCTAGGCAATGAAATCAAGCACGATCGGCCGCTTTCCAAGGGTCTGCCTGCATGGCATCGCGGCTGTGCGAGTCGCGAGTCGCCACGAGAGAACGCGTTCTCGTCCTTCGGTGCCGACAACGCCGCCTATACTGAAACCGGTAGTCCTTCACGACAGCGTGTCTCGCGTTGTCATCGGGCTGCTAGTGAAGAATGGAGTCACTCCATGACAAGCGTTGCGCAAATCCTCAATTCGAAACCGAACCAAAGCGTCTACACGATCACGGCATCGGAAAGCGTCTACGACGCGATCAAACTCATGGCGGAGAAGCAGATCGGAGCGCTGATCGTCACAGACGGCGACAGCATTGCCGGGATCATCACGGAGCGTGACTATGCGCGAAAAGTGGTGCTGTTGGACCGCTCGTCAAAGGCGACGCCGGTGCGCGGCATCATGACCCAAACGGTGCGTTTCGTGCGGCCTGATCAGTCAAGCGAAGAATGCATGGCGCTGATGACCACCCACCGCATGCGTCATCTGCCGGTGCTCGATCAGGAGCGGCTGGTCGGCATGATCTCGATCGGCGACCTGGTGAAGAACATCATCGAGGAACAGGAGTTCACGATCAAGCAACTCGAACACTACATTACGGGCGAGCATGCTTGAGCCGGTGGCATCGCTGGAAACCGAAACGGCGCCGCCTCGGTTTCATCTTCGCTCGACGTCCGCAACCGTAGCGGCCCTGTGCCAGGCGCGCCAGAATCCCCGCAATGGCCCAAACGCGTGTAGCGATCATGCGCGACTTAATCGATGAGCAGTCGTCCAGATGCTCGGCAATCAGCTTGCGGCACCCTGGATTGACGTGCCCGCTGACGACCTAGGCGGCATGGCGCTGGGCCTCGAGCTTCCCGCTCGAATCACGCGCCGCTGTCTACGCGCACCCTTGTCGCGTGCATTGTGTCCACAACGATGGAACTCTCCTTGGGCAGCGCCCATTCCAACCAGCGCGTGCGATGCAGAACCACCAGCGCGAACGCGATGGCCGACAACCCACCGAAAGTAGCGAAGCCCATCTGATAGCTGCCGGTGCTTTCCTTAGCCATACCCATGATTACAGGCAGATAGAATCCGCCAATTCCGCCTGCTGCGCCGATGATGCCGGACATCAGCCCGGTCTTGCCGTTCCAGCGTTGCGGCACCAGTTGGAACGTCGCCCCGTTTCCGAGCCCGAAGCACAGATAGGTTGCTACCAGCAGCGCAATCCCGGCCGGCAATGGCGGCATCCACGCGGCGAACGTAAAGTCGCACGCAGAGATGCCGGCGAGCAACAGGACGAGCGCGCGCGCGCCGGAGATCCGGTCTGCGATCAGACCGCCGATCGGCCGCACCAGCGCACCAGTGAACGCGAGCAGCGACATGAAAAGACCCGCTTCAAGTTTGGGCAGTTGGTACAGCGAAATCAGCAGCGTAGTCACATAGGACGACATGCCGACGAAGCCGCCGAAAGTGATGCTATAGACCAGCATCACCACCCACGTATCCCCTTCTACCAGCACGCTGCGGTAATGCTTCGGCAATACCGCGATGGCCAACAGTGCACCCAGTACCGGAAGCAGCAGCACGCCCGTTTTGCCCGCGCCGAACATACCCCAATGAACTGCAAGCACGAGCGCGACAAGTCCGGCCAGCGTAATGCAGAAGCTAAGAAAAGCCTTTGGGGCACTGCCCGACTTGGGCCCTAGATCCTTCGCCCAAAAGAATAGCGCTGTAGCTGCCAGCGCTAGCAACGGCAACGCAGCGCCCGTCGCTTTCGCCCAGCCGAAATGCTCTGCGATGCCCGGGAACATGAATCCGTCGAGCACCGCGCCGATGTTGCCCGCGGCGGCAAGCCCGAGCACGAGGCCCTGCACCTTGGGCGGATAGTTGCTTCCGGCCATCGGGAGCGCGACGGCGAAGCTTGCACCACCGACGCCGAGAAACACGCCGAGCACGAGCAGCAACGTATAGGACGGTGCAGACGGCAACAGCAGCAGGATGACTGAGGGCAAGGCCGACAGCGCGATACCCATCAACGCAATGCGCCGGCCGTCGTGTGCCTGGTACAGATTGCCGAGCGTCACGCGCAGGATGGCGGCACCCAGCACCGGAACCGCAACCAGGAAGCCCAGTTCGGCGGGAGACATCGCAATGTCTTTGTGGATGAACGGCGCGAGCGGGCCGAACATCACCCACACCGTGAAACCGGTATCGAAGTAAAGGAAACACGCAAGCAACGCGCGCCAGTTACCGCTCGATAGCGAATTCAGCAAGTTTTTCATGGGTCTCTCTCACGGGGCGAAGGCTATTGAAAAGCGCGATCAGCACGGATATGCCGATCTTGCGGAAGAACGCTGCTTCGAGGCGTCGCCTCGTCGGCGCTACGCGTGTTGACGACGCTGTAGATCAACTGGTCCATCTCCTTGATGATGTCGGCGAGTACAGTGGTGATCACCGCAAATTCGCGGCCGAATTGCCCCGCACGCGCGGCTGCAATGCGCGCATTGAGGGCTACGATGTTGGCCTGCATGGAGATGTTTCCAAGCTGCTCGGCAATCTCACTCTGACGCTTGAGCGACGCACTCTCGACGCTGCGCATCTCCTCTTGATAGGCGAGCGTTATTTCCTGCAGGAGCTCGAGCAGCGGCGTGGCCTGAACAACGAGTGCATCGGTCTTCTCGCGAGCGCCGGTCGTGCCCGACTCGAAGCACGACACAGCTTGATTCGCTTGCGCGATAAATCGTTGGATCTTTTCGTCTGCGTTTCGAGTGCCGAAATAGAGCTGGTGCAGGGCTTCCGAAAATACGCCCGTCAATGGACCATCGCCGCTTACCAGGTCGCCGTGCGTTTGCGCAAACGTGGTCAGGCAGTCCTTGACCACCATCAGTGCGGCGCCATCGCCGTGTGATGCGAGCAGCACATGCAGAACGATGCGCTGCGAGAGCATCCGCTGCCTCCCGGCCAGATTGATGAGCTGTCCAATGATCTGCGCCGAGATTTCCTTGCGGCTTGAGTGGGTCCACTGCTTCATGATTAAGGCCGATATTCCGAGACCGTTGACCCGATCACAAAGCGTGAACCAGGACGAGTCTCGTGATGGTTGATCGAGCGCGCAAAAAAAAGCGCCCCGAGCAGCAACGGCGCCCCGATTGCTCGGTCGCACAGTTGACACTCGGGACGCCGTTGTCCCTGCTGGCCGCTCCACACGAGCGGCCGGAGAAAATTTAATACGCTAAGGCCTCCGTTGGCCCCGGCCCGAAGCAATGCAATAGCCGTGCCAAAACCTGCGTGGCGCAGAAGATCAGCAATCTCCTCGGCACGTTTCAACGGCGCCCCAATCGGCTATTGGTACGCCCGGCGGGGGCTCGGCAATTCAACGACGTATGCGCGATCGTCGAATTCGATGGAAGCCGGAGAGCCGTCGCGCCGCAGGTAATGGTTTGTCACACGCGGCTTTTTGCGGCTTTTCGATCTGAGTTGGTGCGATGCGATGACGCACTGCACTATGACTGTGCGCTACGCCGATCCAGGCTGCAGCGCCCTGGTCATCCGGCGGATCGTCGAGTAGCGCGAGGGCGCCCTGCCGCACTCCACTATCGCACCGCGCTCCAGGCACGGCCCGTCCGGCCCGGTAGCATCGGGCCTACTCGGGCAAACAAAAAAGGCACCCGAAGGTGCCTTAAAGTGAATCCAGTTATTGTTTTTGGTCTCTCTCGCACCGGACCCAAATGCCGACGGCGCCTCAATAAGCGAATTGAAGCCATTACAGTGGTGACTTGGAAATGCTCCGATACGTGAGAGTACTAACGGCACGAATCGGTCAAACTTGAGGGGACTAGGGAATCCACTAATCGAAATGAAATAAGCAAGAAGTGAAATGACGTCATCCATCGATGAGTAGAGCGAGAAACATGTCGCGTACGAACACAAGTGATCGTCACCGGGAGTCATATGAGCGGTTCCAAGCCCGGGCGGTCGCATCGTAGAACAGTTGGAGAATCGCCGGCTTTATAACATGAATGAAGAGGATATCTAATGCTTTTTCCAATTAAAGAAGATACTGCCACGGACCTGTGCAGCAGCCACAGCAGACCTCATTTCAGTTTGCGCCGGGGATATCGGCCGATGAGCGGCCGATGAGCGGCCGATGACCCAACTCGCGGCTGTGCTGCCATGGCCGTCTCGCCCCCCGGTGAAAACGTTAATATATGTCATAATCGCATACTTTTACAATGCGTTCGGCAGGAGACGCTGCCTGATGGCGAGGACGTTCCAAGGGGCCTCGCCCGCTCACACTATCTTCCAGGCCCATGGTCCGATCTGCTCTCACACGCTGGCTTCTCAGCTTCTCCCCTTCACCCGTCGCGCTGGGTTGGCCCGAACGATTCAGGTCCTGTCTTGGCGCCCTGCTCGGCATAGCCTTCACCGCAGGGGTGATGCATGTTTTCCTGGGCGAGAACGCGTTCATCCCCCTTCTGGTCGCGCCGATGGGTGCCTCCGCAGTGCTGCTGTTCGCTGTTCCCGCGAGCCCTCTCGCACAACCCTGGTCGATCATCGGCGGCAATATGGTTTCCGCAATTATCGGCGTGGCATGTGCAACCTGGATCACAAACCCGATCGATGCCGCGCCGATTGCAGTGGCACTGTCGATTGGTGCGATGTTCGTGTTCAGGTGCGTGCATCCGCCCTCTGGTGCGGTCGCGCTCACTGCGGTGCTCGGTGGGCCGGCCGTGCATGCCCTCGGATTCGGATTCGTCTTTGCGCCAATAGCAGCGCAGTCGTTCGCATTGTTGGCGGTCGCGATCGTGTTTCACGCGTCGACGGGGCATCGCTATCCTCATGCGGCTCGCTCGGCCAGGCACCCAGGCGCCGGTTCGCCAGCGGCCAGCCCTGGATTCACACGGGAAGACCTCAAGGAAGTGCTCGGTCGTCGCAATGAATTGCTGGACATCGACCCGGCGGATCTCGAATCGCTGCTACTGGAAATACAGCTGCAATCGTACGTGCGCGGCTTCAGTGGACTGAGCTGCGAGGAAATCATGTCCAGCCCCGTCGTTTCGGTCACATCCGGCACGACGGTCGCAACAGCCGCGTCCATACTCCGGCGTCATAACATCAAGGCGCTTCCTGTCATCGACGATCGCGCGTTCGTGATCGGCATCATCACTGCGGCCGACATCGCAAGAAATATGGCGACCGGAAGCCTTCAGGTACTGGCGACATTCGTTGAACGATGGTTCGCCGTCCCCGGTTCGCCGCTGACAGTGGCGTCCATCATGACGACAGACGTGTCCACCGTCTGCGTCACCACTTCGATTGCGAAGCTCGTGCCAATATTCGCCGCTTATGGCCATCACCATATTCCGGTGCTCGATACGCAAGAGAAACTCGCCGGCATGATCACCCAGGCCGACCTGATACTCGGTCTTTACCGGCAAACACACGCCTAACCTTAACTCGACCGGATATTGGACGCGCGGCACGGTTCCGATCTGTCGTCTCAGTTTCGAGCATGCAGGACTCTCTCATATATATCACCATGTGATACAATTTAAGCCCAGCATCCGGACTCGACTATCCCCATGAAAGAAACTTCCCGCTCGCTGAGAAAAGAAGACTTTGAACAGCTGTCCGAGTTTCGTTATCAGATGCGGCGGTTCGAGCGATTCTCCGAGCAGGCTGCTCAGGACGAAGGCATTACTCCGCTGCAATATTTACTGTTGTTGCATATCAAGGGCTACCCGGACCGGGATTGGGCGACTGTCGGCGAGCTGGCGGAACGGCTTCAGGCACATCACCACGGAATAGTTGCGCTCGTCACGCGATGCGAGGCTCTGGATCTGGTCAAGCGAAAGCCCAGCGAAATTGATCGCCGCCAGGTCGAGGTTCATCTGCTGAAACCCGGAGAGAAAATCCTCTCACGGCTCGCCGAATTGCATCGGGCAGAACTGAAGTCGCTCGCGGGCACCTTCCGGATTCCGCAGATCGATCTTTAGGTCGGTGCGTGCCAACACTGCCCCCTTCGCTGGCATTTCAGCAAGGTCACGCCGTCCCGGCGTCCGATGCAACGCAGGTCTGAATTGATGAGGAGTTAATGTGCACGAAAACGCTTCAAGAGGGGATTTCGCAGCGAATGCTCACCTGTTGCGCATCACGGCCATTGCAGTAGCGATCGGCGCATTGAGCACGCTCACGGCCTATGTCCTGCTCCACCTGATCAACTTTTTCACCAACCTTTTCTTTTTCCAGTCGCTGTCGTTCGACAGTCACTCGCCCGCGGACAATACGCTCGGTCTGTGGGTGATCGTGATTCCCGTCGTCGGCGGGCTTGTGATCGGGCTGATCGCGCGCTATGGCAGCGAAGCCATCCGTGGACACGGCATTCCGGAAGCGATCGAAGCCATCCTGTTCGGCAAGAGCAAGATGTCGCCGAAGGTCGCTGTGCTCAAGCCTCTTTCCTCCGCGATCGCCATCGGCAGCGGAGGCCCATTCGGTGCGGAAGGGCCAATCATCATGACGGGCGGCGCACTGGGCTCGCTGCTCGCACAGTATTTCCACTTGACCGCTGGTGAGCGCAAGACGCTGCTCGTCGCCGGTGCCGTAGCCGGGATGACAGCGGTTTTCGGTACGCCGGTCGCAGCAGTCCTGCTCGCGGTCGAACTGTTGCTGTTTGAACTGCGCCCTCGTAGCCTGCTGCCCGTTGCCGTTGCGTGCGCGGTGGCCGGATTCACGCGCCCCCTTCTGATCGGCGGCGGCGCCCTCTTCCCGATGCAAACCATCGCACTGGGTCCGCTTGGCCTTATTTCATGCGTGGTCGCCGGTCTCATGGCGGGCGCAATGTCATGGGGCTTGTCGTCGGCGCTATACAAGGTCGAGGACCTCTTCGGCAAATTGCCCATTCACTGGATGTGGTGGCCGGCGCTTGGCGGCATTGCCGTGGGCATCGGCGGATATTTCGAGCCACGCGCGCTCGGCGTAGGCTATGACGTCATCGGCGATTTACTGCATAACCATCTTGCTATCAGTGTCGTGGCCGGCTTGATATTGGTGAAGGCGATCATCTGGGTCATCGCCCTCGGCTCGGGCACATCCGGAGGGGTACTCGCCCCGCTGCTGATGATGGGTGCGGCCATGGGAACAATCGTCGGGCCGTTCCTGCCTGGCGGGGAGCCCGCAGTATGGCCGCTGGTATTCATGGCGGCCACGCTCGGCGGCATGATGCGCGCACCGATCATGGCCACCGTGTTCGCGTTCGAGCTCACCCATGATGCCAATGTACTGTTGCCTCTGCTCATGGCTTCGGCTGTCGCATACGGATTTACGGTGCTCCTGATGCGGCGCTCCATCCTGACCGAGAAGATCGCGCGCCGCGGTTATCACATCTATCGGGAGTACGGGATCGATCCTCTTGAACGCCACTTCGTCGAAGAGGTGATGACGCACAAGGTCGAGGCGATCGGTGCAGATGTACCGGTCGCTGAGGTGCTGGCGAAATACTTTGGTGAGAAGCAAAATCATCGCGCGTTTCCGGTGACACGAGACGGCGCGCTGGTTGGAATGATCGAGCGCGAAGGATTGATCGCGCAAACCGGCAATCCGGCCATCCAGATCATGAGCGATCTGTTCGGCGCAAGCACACCGATCATGGCGTTGCCCGGGGAAACTTGCCGGATCGTGTCCAATAGGCTGGCGGTGCATGGGCTTGAACGTTTGCCAGTGGTGTCGGACGCGCAGTCGTGTCGTCTGGTGGGCTTGATAAGCCGTAGCGACCTGGTGAAACCGTCGCTCGCTTTCTTCGAGGAAGAGGAGCGACGTGAGATGTTCCGGCGCTCTCCCCTACATCACCTGAAAAAACGGTTTGCGCCGGTGAACAGGCACGAAGACGACGCCACTCGAGAGCGCTCATGAACCTCTCGGCAGATGATTCCCTCGATCATTCAGAAGCACCTCGGGATGATGTGTCACGGCATCGTTCAGCCTGGTAGATCCATATTGCAAGGCATCTGCAAGGCGACGTTGCCGCGCGAGGTCCTTGGTATCCCCGGCAAAGGCACAGGCTGAAAGCCCGGATTCCATTCCGTTGGCTCGATCAAGCACCTCACTTCCCCGGGTGCCTCAGTCGCTGATCAGATCCGACCAGACCCGCGATTACCCCAATGCGCGCGCACGGAAACCCATACGACGGCCGCGCGACTATTCCGGCATTTCGTTTGGACACTCCCGGATCTACTGTCGCTCTTTTAATCAAATCAATGACTTGATTCTCTGATTTCAACGTGATGTCGGCTGGCATAGCCATTGCATTGATGAAACGACAATGTTCTGCGCCGGCCACGGACGCGAAACAATAAGAGGAGACAAGATGACCGCCATCGACACCCTCGATCCGCTCGGGACTAATGAGTGGTTGGACGCGCTGTGTCCTGTTCAGGCGCATAGCTGTATTCAGCGTCCGCCCACTTCGTCAACCATGCAGTGGACCAGGCGCAGCACGAGAGTGCGTACGCGCCACACACTCCAGCGCTCGCTCATACAACCGCCATCACGCCTGAGCAACGACAGTCCGAGCAAGATCACACCATCTCGTCCAGAAGACACCGCACAGCCTTTCTGAAGGGGCTCACCATGCAAGTCACCGGTATGCTGCACGGAGCCAGGATGCTCCAGTTTGTCGACTTCCCGACCACCGAGGTGCTGGGACCCGACGCCAGCGAGGAGGAGATCAAGGCGCTGATTGACACACACGGTCTGATCTTCATCAAGCCAGTGTTCAAGGGTGGTGTCGGCAAGAAGGGCAAGGCCGGCTTGATCGGTAAGGCGAGCGACCTGAAGACCGCGCTGAAGGAAAAGGAGCGCTTGTACTTTGTCGAGCACCGGGTCGGGCACACGGTGGCCAAGGCCAACGGCGTGACCTTCGAAGCCGGCGTGCCAGCCGAGCAAGAGGTCTACTTTTCGATCACAGACTCGACGCATTACCGCGCGCCGACAATGACGCTCACCCACCATGGCGGCATGGACATTGAGGAACTCGACAGGAGCCAGGTCGCGCAGATACCTTTTGACCCGCTCACCGGGTTGAAGGCCTTCGTCGTGGCCAACGCGCTGTCCGCGCTAGGTGCGCCCAAGCAGATCATCTCGCCGTTGGTGCAGCATCTGCCGAAGCTGTGGGAGCTGTATCACGACTACGGCATGACCACGCTCGAATTGAACCCTATCCGCATGCGCGTCGACAAGAAGGGACGCATGACCCCCGTGGCTTGCGATTTCAAATGCGGCTTCGACCGCGACGACCCGCGCTGGCGGCGGCTGAACCTGCCGGCAAGCCTGTTCGCGGTCGACTACTCAGACTTCGAGCAAGAGATCAATCAACTGCGCACGTACCAGGGCCAAAGCGACGTCTACGTGATCAACGCCGGGGGCACCATCCTCGCGCCGACGTTCGGCGGAGGCGCCAATTCGCTCGTCACCCAGATGCTCGGCGACGACGCCATCATCTCCTCAGACTTCGGCGGCAACCCGCCTTACGAAAAAATGAAAGAGGTGGCACGTATCTGCTTCAAACACTGGATCAAGCAGACCAACGTCCTGTTCATCATCGGCGGAAAGTCGAACAACACTGATATTTTCGAGACCTTCCGCGCCATGGCCGACGCGCTGCGCGAACATTTCAGCCGGCATGGGGCCACGCCGCTGTACGTGGTGATCGGCCGCGGCGGCCCGAACCTTGTGCGCGGCATGGGCGCGATGCGCGACACGCTCGATGCGCTCGGACTGCCCTATCGCTTCTTCGGGTTCGACTCGGACATGAGCGAGGTCGTGCTGCACGCCAAGAAGGTCGATGCATGGATGAAGTCCGGCGGTCGCGAGCAGGTAGCGGCCCGGCTCGGCATAGCGTCCAGCCAGGCCGTCTGAAGCTTGCCCCCTCGCGTAAGGAGAGTGTCATGTACAAGCAAGGTGTAGGCGATTTCAAGTATTTCGTCGGTACCAGTTCGCTGGCCAAGGTTGCCACGCGCGAAGATCGGGTCTGCGTCCTCAACATCCTTGGAGGCGAGTCCAGCGATGTGACGCCGGTCGGCCATGTGTATTCAGGCGGCAACGTCGTGTTCGGCACCGCCCCGGGCAAGCGGGGCCAGGTGCTGGAAACGGCGCTTGGCGCAGTGCCGGTGTACAACAACGTGCTCGAAGGCATCACCGCCGGCCATCGCTTCAACTGCGGCGTGATCTACCTGCCGCCGGCAGCGGCGCGTGATGGCGTGGCCGAGCTGATCCGGGTCAATCCGGAGCTGAAGAAGATTTTCATCGTCACCGAGAAACTCGCCGTGCACGACTCGCGCGAGATCCGGGCGATGGGTCAGGCCAACGGCATCGACATCTTCGGTGGCAACAGCCTGGGCGTAGCCGATGCCTGGAATCAGGTTCGCATCGGCGGTGCGCTAGGCGGTGACCATCCAGAGGAAGCGCTGCGTAAAGGATCCATCGCGATCTTCTCCAACTCCGGTAATTTCACGACGACGATTGCGACGTATCTGCGCATGGCCGGCTGGGGCACTACGACCTCCATCTCCAGCGGCAAGGATGTCTACGTCCACTTCGCGGCGCCGGAGTTTGCGTTTGCACTGTCGAACGACGCGCGTAGCAAGGCTGCCGTGCTATATGTCGAGCCCGGCGGCTACTACGAGCTCGACGCGAACTTCACCAAGCCCGTGGTCGCGTGTGTCGTCGGGCGGTGGAAGTCCAAGCTGACCCGCTCGGTCGGGCATGCCGGCGCGATGGCCGGGGGCGCCGACGATGCCCTCAGCAAGGAAGGCTGGTTCTTGGAGAAATTCGGCGTGGACGGCATCTTCACGCCCGAGCATCCCGTGTTCTCAGCCAAGGGCGCGCTCGTTACCAATATCGCCCACATCCCGGCTGCACTGACTGCGGTGATGGGCGAGAACGCCTGCCGGCCGGACTTCGCGTCCGAGGGCAATCTCTCGCTTAAACCCTGGTTCGGCGCAAGCCACGGGCTGACGTTGCCGGCCGAACTCGACTTGCCCGTGGTTGAAGCCACCGCCCCTTACAACGAACAGGTCGCGGCGCTGAACCTGCAGATCGGGGCGGTGCCACCGCGCCAGACGATGAAGGACGCCTCAGGCGCCTCACAGATGGACTCGAAGACCCAGGTCACGAGCCTGTACGGCGTGTCGATGCTCGACGCCGCGCAGTACCCACTGGAAGCCAACGTCAGCCTGGCGCTGCTGCACGAGCCTGGCGGAGAAAACGACCGGCGCTTGATCAATGTCGCGATCGGCGCCGGTCTCAACCTGCACGGTCATCCGGCGCTCGCGGCAGCGCAGGCCGCGCGCGAAGCCGGTAACGCACCCAACACTGTGCTGGCTGCTGCCGCCAGCATCCTCGGGCCTCGCAGCCAGGGTCGGGCGCGGCAGGCCGCGCGGGTACTGATCGACGCTTTCGCGGCGGCCGGCATGGACGACGCACTGGACGAAAGCTTTGATACCCGCCTGATTACCATCGACGACCCTGGTCTGTTTGTTAGCGCCGAGCCCGACGCTCACGCACAAGCAATGCTCGCGGGCCTGCGCGCACGCGGCGCCAAGTCAGTGTTCGTGCAGTACCTGCAGACATTACCCGGTCACCCCACAGCCGACGCGGTCCTCGCTGCGATCACGACCACCCTCGCCTGGGGTCCGTTGATGCGCAAGCGCGTCTCGCGGCTGACTGCCGAAAGCTTGCCTTGGTGGATGCGCCTGTTCGGCGCGTTGATCGGCGCCTCGGTGCAAGCAGACCAGCACCAGCCCGACAGTTTCTGCGGCATCGCGACGACCGATATCCTGCAGCAGCGGCCGATCAGCGAGGTAGCCTTCGTCGCGCTGCTCGGCCTCACGCCGCAGCCGGCCGACCTGTTCTCGTTCCAGGTGCTCGTGGGGCTACTGTTGTCAAACGGGCCCGGCACGATCTCGGCGCAGGGCGCCAAAGGCGCGGTCTCGGCCGACGGCCCCGAGGACCCCGAACGCGTGCAACTCAACAAAGGACTGATCGGCTTCCTGACCCACACCGGTTACACCCACGGCGGCAACGGCTATGAGGGCATCGCTTTCCTGATCGAGCAGTTCAAGGACTCGGGCCTCGTCGATCCGGGCGACCCGGGTCATGGCATCGACCTGAAGGCGCTGGCCCTGAAATATGTCGAGGCCTATGCCCGCTACAAGTCGAACAAGAAGAACACCGGCAGCCTGGATATCCAGAAGATTCCGGGGATCAATCATCCCGTGTTCAAGGACAAACCCGTCAATCACGATCCGCGCGAGGTCTTCATTCGCGATCTGATGGCCGTGCGTCAGGAATATAACGTCTTCCACGACTTCTACGGCACGCTGGTGCAGACGTTGTTCGATGCAGGCGTGTCGCGCAACGTCTATTGCGTCAATGTCGATGCGGTGATTGCCGCGTTGCTGCTGAAGATGCTGTGGCAGCCGTACCGCAACGGCGAGTATTGCGGCGCGGCGCTGGAGACAGCGGCCTTTACGATCTTTCTCTACCCGCGCATGCTTGGCTGTGCGGCCGAAGTCGACGACCACATGAACCGCGGCCGCAACATGGACACCCGCACGCCGGCATCGCAGTGCCAGTTTGTCGCTTGACTACGTGTGACCGCAAGTCCGGATCGGCATGGCCTGCGGCGGGTCATGCCGGCCCAGCACAAGATGCAGATTCTGGAGACGGCGAAAATGTCGAACGCTAACGCAACACAATCCAAATTCGGAATGGTTGTCCGGGTGACCAGCGGCAATTTCCTGGAGATGTTCGATTTCTTCCTGTTTGGCTTTTACGCAACCTACATTGCCAAGACCTATTTCCCGGCCGACAGCGAATTCGCCTCGCTGATGCTGACATTCGGCACGTTCGGCGCGGGCTTCATCATGCGGCCCGTCGGCGCGATTGTTTTAGGCGCCTACATCGACAAGGTGGGCCGCCGGCAAGGACTGATCACGACGCTGGCCATCATGGCGATGGGTACCGTGCTGGTGGCGTTCGTGCCGGGGTATCTGACCATCGGCTTGTTCGCACCTCTACTGGTGCTGATCGGCCGGTTGCTGCAGGGCTTCTCGGCTGGGGTGGAATTGGGCGGCGTTTCGGTTTATCTCGCTGAAATGGCGACGCCAGGTCACAAGGGCTTCTATGTGAGCTGGCAGTCGGCCAGCCAGCAGGCGGCGATCATCGTGGCCGCCGTCATCGGCTATACCCTGAGCGCCACAATGGGGCAGGCGATGATTGCCGCATGGGGCTGGCGGATTCCGTTCTTCATCGGTTGCATGATCGTGCCGTTTCTCTTCGTGATCCGTCGTTCGCTGCAGGAAACCGAGGAGTTCACCGCTCGCAAGCACAGGCCGAACGCGAGCGAAATTTTCCGCTCGATGATGCGCAACTGGGGAATCGTATTAGCCGGGATGATGCTGGTTGTGATGACCACGGTGTCGTTCTACCTGATCACAATCTATACGCCGACCTTCGGGCGCAGCGTGCTGAAGCTCTCGGCGGAAGACAGCCTGATCGTCACGTTCTGCATCGGCGTATCGAACCTGTTCTGGTTGCCGGTGATGGGCGCCTTGTCCGATCGCGTTGGACGCAAGCCGCTGCTGATCGGTTTTACGCTGCTAACCATCCTGACCGCTTATCCGGTCATGGTCTGGCTGGTCGACGGTCCGACGTTCCAGAAGATGTTGATTGCCGAGTTGTGGCTGTCTTTTCTTTACGGCAGCTATAACGGGGCCATGGTCGTCGCGCTCACCGAGGTGATGCCGGTCGACGTTCGAACCTCGGGGTTTTCGCTCGCGTACAGCCTGGCGACTGCGATCTTCGGGGGCTTCACTCCGGTCATTTTGACCTTCCTGATTCAGGTGACGAACAACAAAGGCGCGCCAGGCTTGTGGATGAGTTTCGCTGCCGTGTGCGGCCTGATCGGGACCCTGGTGCTTTACCGGCGAAGCGCGGTAGCTAAACGGGAGCAGTTGTCGCTGACGGCGTGATCGCGCGGGATTTTATGCAGTGTGCATTTATACAAGCTCCCTGAGTCATTTATATGGATAACTATGCTTTATCAATTGCACGAACAGAATCGCTTTTTTCTAGCACCCTTCCTGCAATGGGCAAATGCATGGGCCAAATTGCTTGTCGATCCTGTCTCGCCAGTGGCGCGCATACCGCTTGTGCGCCATATCGCGGCTGGTTACGAGTTGATGTATCGGCTCGGCAAGGAATATGAAAAACCGCAATTTGCGATTTCCACAACACTGGTCGACGGCAAGTTAGTCGCCGTTTCAGAAGAGGTTGCCCTTAAGAAGGCTTTTTGCACGCTGCTGCATTTCAGGAAAAATCTAAGCGACGAGGAATTGACCGCACCGCATCGCCCCAAGGTGCTGCTTGTAGCGCCTTTATCGGGCCATCATTCGACCTTGCTGCGTGACACCGTGCATGGCTTGCTGCCGAACCATGATGTCTACATTACCGACTGGACCGATGCGCGGATGGTGCCCTTGTCCGAGGGCGCGTTTCATTTGCATGACTACGTTTATTACGTGCAGGATTTCATTCGATTGCTCGGCCCCGACCTGCATGTCATCTCGGTCTGCCAGCCGACGGTTCCGGTGCTGGCGGCCATCGCGCTAATGGCGAGCGCCGGCGACACGAAATTGCCGAAAACGATGACCATGATGGGCGGCCCCATCGACCCGCGCAAATCGCCTACGCAGGTGAACGCGCTGGCGACAGAAAAACCGCACTCATGGTTTGTGAACAGCGTGATCTACCGCGTTCCGTCCAGCCATCCGGGATCCGGGCGCAGGGTGTATCCGGGCTTCCTCCAGCATGCCGGTTTCGTTGCGATGAATCCCGAGCGCCATGCGCAAAGTCATCGGGAATTTCACGAGCATCTGATCAAGGGCGAGGACGAACTAGCCGAAGAACATCGCAAGTTCTACAACGAATATAACGCGGTGCTGGATATGCCAGCCGAGTATTACCTGGAAACAATCCGAACCGTCTTCCAGGAATTCAGCCTGCCCAAGGGAACCTGGCAGGTCGGGGAAAAACTGGTACGTCCGCAGGACATCGAAGGGGTCGCCCTGTTCACCATTGAAGGTGAGCTCGACGACATTTCCGGTTCCGGCCAGACGCATGCGGCGCACGATCTATGCACTGCGATTCCAGATGCGAAGCGGCGGCAATTCACCGCACCGCAATGCGGGCATTTCGGCATTTTTTCGGGGCGCCGCTGGCGGGAAATGATTTGCCCAAGGATTGGTGAATTCATCCGGACGCATTCCTGAGTCTTGCACGTCGATGCACGCAAGAGCCGTTTTCGCGTGAAGTGAAAACGGCTTTTTTGCGCGCTGGGGTTAGGCGTGTATTGAGCGCTGGAAGTGGGGTCTATTTTTTATAGCGTATCAATGATTTGGCGAACCCAGCTTTTTTGCAGGCTTCGCAATTACCCTGATCCGCGTGCACGGAAAACCAGACGAGGCCCCTACTGCTATTCCGACGTGTCGTTCTGGTGCGTCCATGTTTTCTGTAGCAACTCCAGCTTAATCAATGACTTGATCTACGCGTTTCATCCCGGCCGCGCTTGGCATGGCCATTGCATTATTGACGGGACAATGTGCCGCGCCGACCACGGACGCGAAACGATAAGTGGAGACAAGATGAACGCCAACGATGACCTCGACCCGCTCGAGACCAGCGAGTGGATGGACGCCCTGCGCGCGGTTCAGGCGCATCGCGGAATCCCGCGAGCCCGCTACCTCGTCACCCGTGTAGTGGAACAGGCACAGCGAGAAGGGACATACGCGCCCCAGTCGCTGAACACGGCCTACAAGAACACCATCGCGCCTGAGCAGGAAGAGCGCTCGCCCGGCGATCGCGCGATCGAGCATCGGCTGCGCTCCATCATCCGATGGAACGCGATGGCCATCATCCTGCGGGCCAACAAGGACAGTTCGGAACTGGGCGGCCACATCGCCAGCTTCCAGTCCGCGGCCACGCTGTATGACATCGGCTTCGGACACTTCTGGCATGCACCGACAGAGACCCATGGCGGCGACCTGATCTATATCCAGGGGCACAGTTCGCCGGGCATTTATGCGCGTGCTTTTGTCGAAGGGCGGCTGAGCGAAGAGCAACTGCTCGGTTACCGTCAGGAAACCGGCGGCAAGGGCATCCCCTCATATCCGCATCCGTGGCTGATGCCGGATTTCTGGCAGTTCCCAACCGTGTCGATGGGCCTGGGTCCGTTAATGGCGATCTACCAGGCGCGCTTCCTCAAATACCTGCAGGGCCGCAGCCTTGCCGACACCACACCGCGCAAGGTCTGGGCCTTCATGGGTGATGGCGAGATGGACGAACCCGAATCGCTGGGCGCAATCTCGCTGGCCGGCCGCGAGCGGCTGGACAACCTGATCTTCGTCATTAACTGCAATCTGCAGCGGCTCGACGGCCCGGTGCGCGGCAACGGCAAGATCGTGCAGGAACTGGAGTCTGTCTTTCGCGGCGCGGGCTGGAACGTCATCAAGGTGTTGTGGGGAGGCGGCTGGGACAAGCTGCTCGCGAAAGACAAGAGCGGCCTGTTGCTCAAGCGCATGGAAGAGTGCGTCGACGGCGAATACCAGGACTTCAAGAGCAAGAGCGGCGCTTATGTGCGCGAGCATTTCTTCGGCAAGTACGAGGAACTCGCTGCGCTGGTTGCCGACATGAGTGACGACGAGATATGGGGCCTGACGCGCGGCGGCCACGATCCCGACAAGGTGTTCGCCGCCTACGCCGCAGCGGTCAAGCACACGGGCCAGCCGACGCTGATCCTGCCCAAGACCGTCAAGGGTTACGGCATGGGCGAGTCGGGTGAGGGGCAGATGATCGCCCACCAGGCCAAGAAGATGACCCAGGACGCGCTGCGCAGTTTCCGCGACCGTTTCCAGATTCCGGTCGCCGACGAAGATCTCGCCAACATACCGTTCATCAAGCTGCCGGAGGACAGCCCCGAGATGAAGTACCTGCGTGCGCACCGCGAAGCGTTGGGCGGCTACTTGCCGCAGCGCCGGCGCCGCTCCACCTCGCTCCAGATTCCGCCGCTCGACACCTTCAAGCGCCTGCTCGAACCCACCGGCGCACGCGAGATCTCCACCACCATGGCATTCGTGCAGATGCTGGGCACCCTGGTGCGCGACAAGGCGATAGGCAAGCACGTCGTGCCCATCGTGCCGGATGAGTCACGCACCTTCGGCATGGAAGGGATGTTTCGCCAGCTCGGCATCTATTCGTCGGTGGGACAGCTCTACAAGCCGCAGGATGCGGACCAGTTGATGTATTACCGTGAGTCGAAGGACGGTCAGGTACTGCAGGAAGGCATCAACGAAGGCGGCGCGATGTCGAGCTGGATCGTCGCGGCCACCTCGTACAGCACGAGCAACGTGCCGATGATCCCGTTCTACATCTACTACTCCATGTTCGGGCTGCAGCGCGTGGGCGACCTCGCGTGGTTGGCGGGCGATATCCGCGCACGCGGCTTCCTGCTGGGCGGCACCGCCGGGCGCACCACGCTCAATGGCGAGGGCCTGCAGCATGAGGACGGTCACAGCCACATCATCGCCGGCACGATCCCTAACTGCATCTCGTACGACCCGACGTTCGCCTATGAAGTAGTGACCATCGTGCGCGAAGGCCTGCGGCGCATGTTTGAGCAACAGGAGGATGTTTTCTACTACATCACCTTGATGAACGAGAACTATCCCCACCCCGGTCTCGCCGATGCCGGCGCGGGTGCGGAGCAAGGCATCCTCAAGGGGTTGTACAAGCTGCAGGACGGCGGCAAGACGCTCCAGAAGGGAAAGCGTGTACAGCTCATGGGCAGCGGCACCATCCTGCGCGAAGTGATCGCTGCGGCGGACCTCCTCAAGAATGACTTCAAGATCACGGCCGATGTCTGGAGTGCGACGAGCTTCAACGAGCTGCGTCGCGACGGCATGGCGACACAACGCTGGAACCTGCTGCATCCCACCCAGCCTCCCCGCAAGAGCTGGCTTGAAAGCAACCTCGAAGGCCACGAAGGACCGGTCATTGCCTCGACCGACTACATGCGTGCCTACGCCGACCAGGTACGTGAGCAGGTCCAGAACAGCGGCCGCCGATTTACTGTCCTGGGCACTGACGGCTTCGGACGCAGTGACTACCGTGCCAAGCTGCGGTGCTTCTTCGAGGTGGATCGCTTCTATGTCGCGGTGGCCGCGCTGAAGTCCCTGGCCGACGACGGCGTGATCGCACCGCAGGTCGTAGCCGAGGCCATCACCCAGTACGGCCTGGACACCGAGCGCGCTGCGCCGTGGACTGTTTGACACGATGAGGATTCCATCACTATGAGCCAGGCAATCGATATCAAGGTGCCCGACATCGGCGACTTCAAGGATGTGCCGGTGATCGAGATCTATGTCAAGGTTGGAGACACCGTCAACGCCGAAGACCCGTTGGTCTCGCTCGAATCCGACAAGGCGACCATGGACGTGCCCGCCCCTCGTGGCGGCGTGGTCAAGGCAATCCTCGCGAAGATCGGCGACGCAGTCAGCGAAGGCAGCGTGATCATGCAGTTCGGCGGCGACGCCGCCGCGTCACCGGAGGAGGTGGTCAAGCCCAGCGTCAGCGCGCCGCCCTCGCCGGTGAGCGCGCCCGCTGGACGGGCCGAGGTGCGCATTCCCGACATCGGCGACTTCAAGGACGTGCCGGTGATCGAGATCTACGTCAAGGTTGGAGACATCGTCAAAGCCGAAGACCCCCTGGTCTCGCTCGAATCCGACAAGGCCACCATGGACGTGCCCGCGCCGCTGGGCGGCGTGGTCGAGGAGATCCGCGTCAAACTCGGCGACACAGTCAACGAAGGCAGCATCATCATGGCGCTGGTGACGGACGCGGGCCCTGCTGCCGCCGCCGCTGCCTCAGCCGTAGAGGCCACCGCGCCGGCACCGGCTGCGAGTCCGGCATCGCCTGGCGCGACGGCCAGCGGTATAGATGAAGCCGGCTTTGCCCTCGCCTATGCCAGTCCGGCCGTGCGCAAACTGGCGCGTGAACTCGGTGCCGACCTTGGTCAGGTCAAGGGGACGGGCGATCACGGTCGCATCGTGCGCGGCGACGTCGAGACTTTCGCCAAAGGCGGTGCGCCGGTCACCGCGTCCACCGCAACCGCAAAAGGCTCTGCGGGGTCGGCCGGCGCGGGTATCGGCGGCCTGGATCTGCTGCCGTGGCCCAAGGTGGACTTCGCCAAGTTCGGTCCTGTGGAACGCCGCGAGTTGTCGCGCATCAAGAAAATCTCGGCAGCCAACCTGCATCGCAACTGGGTCGTCATCCCGCATGTCACCACGCATGACGAGGCCGATATCACCGAGCTCGAGCAGTTCCGCGTGCAGATGAACAAGGAGCTGGAGAAGTCCGGCGTCAAGCTCAGCATGCTGCCCTTCATGATGAAAGCGGCGGTAGCCACGCTCAAGGCGTTCCCCGAGTTCAACGCCAGTCTCGAGAAGAGCCCCGACGGCGATGTCCTCATCCTTAAGCACTACTACCACATTGGTTTTGCGGCAGACACGCCCAACGGACTGATGGTGCCGGTGATCCGCGATGCCGATCAAAAGAGCGTGCCGGAGATCGCCCGGGAGATGGGCGAACTGGCCAAGCTGGCGCGCGAGGGCAAACTCAAACCCGAGCAAATGCAGGGTGGCACCTTCACGATCAGTTCGCTGGGCGGGATCGGCGGCATCTACTTCACCCCCATCATCAACGCCCCCGAGGTGGCCATCATGGGGGTCTGCAAGAGCTACTGGAAACAGCACTCCGGTGACGGCAAGAACTGGACGTCGCGCTTGACGCTGCCGCTGTCGCTGTCCTGGGACCATCGCGTAATAGACGGCGCCGCCGCTGCGCGGTTCAACGTCCATTTCGCCAAACTGCTCGCCGATCTGCGGCGCGTGCTTTTCTGAGGAACGTGTCGCAATGACCAATCTTGTGGACGTAAAAGTGCCCGACATCGGCGACTTCAAGGATGTCGCCGTGATCGAGGTGATGGTCAAGGTCGGCGAGGTGATCGTTGTCGACACCGGCTTGATCATGGTCGAGTCCGACAAAGCCTCCATGGAAATTCCATCGAGTCAGGCCGGGCTCGTCAAGGAGATCAAGGTCAAGGTTAATGACCTGGTGAGCGAAGGCTCGGTGATTCTGGTGGTTGAGGACAGTGAGAGCACACAGGCCGCCAAGGCCCCTGCACCCGCGCCGCCCGCGGTCGCAGCACCGCCATCCTCCCGTGCCCCGGTGGCCGCAAGCTACGGCGGCAAAGCCGATATCGAGTGCGAGGTGCTCGTGCTAGGCGCAGGCCCGGGAGGCTACTCGGCTGCCTTCCGAAGCGCCGATCTCGGCATGAAGACGGTGTTGGTCGAGCGCTATCCGACCCTGGGGGGCGTGTGCCTGAACGTGGGTTGCATCCCGTCGAAGGCGCTGTTGCATACCGCATCGGTGATCGACGAGGTCAGCCACCTTCCCGACCACGGCGTGCGTTACGGGCCTCCTGAGATTGACCTGGACAAGCTGCGCGCGTTCAAGGACGGCGTGGTCGGCAAGCTCACCGGCGGCCTCGCCGGCATGGCCCGGGCACGCAAGGTCGAAGTCGTTACCGGCACCGGCAGCTTTGTCGATGCGCACCACATTGAAATCTTGACGGCGGACGGCAGCAAACGTGTCGTGAAGTTCGCCAAGGCGATCATTGCCGCGGGTTCGCAGGCGGTGAAGCTGCCCTTCATGCCCGAAGACGAACGTGTTGTCGACTCGACCGGTGCGCTGAAGCTCAAGTCCATCCCCAAGCGCATGCTGGTGGTTGGCGGCGGCATCATCGGACTGGAGATGGCCACGGTCTACTCGACGCTTGGCACGCGTATCGACGTGGTCGAGATGCTCGACGGCCTGATGCAAGGCGCCGACCGCGACCTGGTCAAGGTCTGGGAGAAGATGAATGCCCACCGCTTCGACCACGTGATGCTGAAAACACGGGCTGTGGGCGCGAAGGCGACGTACGCTGGTATCGAAGTGAGCTTCGAGGGGGAAAAGGCGCACGGTGAGCCGCAGGTCTACGACCTGGTGCTGGTCGCCGTGGGCCGCAGCCCGAACGGCAAGAGGATCGGCGCCGACCAGGCCGGCGTCGCCGTAACGGAGCGCGGTTTCATCAACGTCGACAAGCAGATGCGCACCAACGTGCCGCACATCTTCGCGATCGGCGACATCGTCGGCGAGCCGATGCTCGCGCACAAGGCGGTGCACGAGGCGCATGTGGCGGCCGAGGCCGCGCACGGGGCGTCTTCCTACTTCGACGCGCGCCAGATCCCCTCGGTCGCTTATACCGACCCCGAGGTGGCGTGGGCCGGCAAGACCGAAGAGCAATGCAAGACCGAGGGCATCAAGATCGGTCGCGCGGTATTCCCGTGGGCTGCGTCGGGACGGGCTATCGCCAACGGCCGGGACGAGGGTTTCACCAAGCTGATCTTCGACGAAGCCACGCATCGCGTGATCGGCGGCGGCATTGTGGGCACCCATGCGGGTGAGCTGATCAGCGAGGTATGCTTAGCAATCGAGATGGGCTGTGAGCCTGCCGATATCGGCAAGACCATCCACCCGCACCCGACACTGGGCGAGTCGATCGGAATGGCCGCCGAGGTCTTCGAAGGCCATTGCACCGACCTGCCGCCACAGAAGAAGAAATAGGCTCGCCGCCAAGCCTGCGCGTCACCACGCCGCCCCGACACATTCCTGGAGACACCATGACGGACAACCTGCGCGAAGCCGCACTCGACTATCACCGCTACCCGACGCCGGGAAAGATTTCTGTCACGCCGACCAAGGCCATGGCCACCCAGCGCGACCTGGGCCTCGCCTACTCGCCGGGCGTGGCCGAAGCCTGCCTTGCCATCGTCGAGGACCCGCGTGAGGCGGGCAACCTGACCGCGCGCAACAATCTCGTGGCCGTGATTACCAACGGCACCGCGGTGCTGGGTCTCGGCAACATCGGCGCGCTCGCGGGCAAGCCGGTGATGGAGGGCAAGGCTTGCCTGTTCAAGAAGTTCGCCGGTATCGACGTATTCGACATTGAACTCGACGAGGCCGACCCCGACAAGCTGATCGACACCATCGCGCGCATGGAACCGACCTTCGGCGGCATCAACCTGGAGGACATCAAAGCACCCGAGTGTTTTTACATCGAGAAGAAACTGCGCGAGCGCATGAAGATTCCGGTTTTCCACGATGATCAGCATGGCACCGCGATCGTGGCCGCGGCAGCCATCCTGAATGCACTCAAGTACGTTGGCAAGGACATCTCGGAGGTCACGCTGGTGGCCTCGGGCGCGGGCGCCGCGGCGCTTGCGTGCCTGGACCTGATCGTCAGCCTCGGGCTGCCCATGCACAAGATATTCGTGTCCGACAGCAACGGCGTCGTCTACGTTGGCCGCAAGGAGCAGATGGACCCCAACAAGGCTCGCTATGCGCAAGACACGCCGGCACGCAAGCTCGCCGAGATCATCGAGGGAGCCGATATCTTCCTGGGCCTGTCGGCCGGCGGCGTGCTCACGGCCGACATGGTCAAGCGCATGGCACGCGCCCCGATCATCCTGGCAATGGCCAATCCAAACCCGGAGATCATGCCCGAAGAGGCGCTGGCAGTGCGCCCCGACGCAGTCATCGGCACAGGCCGCTCCGACTATCCGAACCAGGTCAACAACGTCTTGTGTTTCCCGTTCATCTTCCGTGGCGCACTTGATGTCGGCGCGACCACGATCAACGAAGCGATGAAACTGGCAGCCGTGCGCGCGATCGCCGAGCTGGCGCACGCTGAGATCCCGGAGGTGGTGGCGCAAGCCTACGGCGCGGCAGGCCTGCGCTTCGGCGCGCAATACCTGATTCCCAAGCCGTTCGATCCGCGCTTGATTGAAGTGGTGGCGCCGGCGGTCGCGCAAGCGGCGATGGACAGCGGCGTCGCCACGCGCCTGATCGAGAACATGGAGGCCTACCGGCAGCGTCTGGGCCAGTTCGTCTACCATTCCGGCAACGCGATGCAGCCGGTGTTCGCGGCCGCCAAGCTCAGCGCGAAGCGAGTGCTGTACGCGGAAGGCGAGGACGAACGCGTGCTGCGCGCGGCCCAGGTGGCGGTCGACGAAGGCATCGCCCGGCCGCTGCTGGTGGGCCGGCCGGCGACGCTCGCCGAGCGGATCGAGGAGTACGGCCTGCGCCTGCGCTCCGGGGTCGACTACGACTGCATCGACCCGCTCGACCCTGAGATCTACGGCGACGCGGCCGAGGCGTACTACCAGCTCGCCCGGCGCCGCGGCGTATCGCGCGTGCAGGCCCAAGCCGAGATGCGCAGCCGCGGCACGCTGCTAGGCGCGATGGTGCTCCGCGAAGGCCGCGCTGACGCCATGCTGTGCGGCACCTTCGGGCGCTACCAGGATCACCTCGGCCATGTGCGCGACGTGATCGGGCTCAAGCCCGGCAGCCAGACCTTCGCGGCCATGCAGATGCTGATGCTCCCGGGTCGCCAGTTATTCATCTGCGATACCCATGTCAATCTCGACCCGAGCGCCGCGCAGCTCGCTGAGATCACGCTGCTGGCAGCCGAGGAAGTGCGCCGATTCGGCATCACGCCGAGCGTGGCGTTGCTGTCGCATTCGAGCTTCGGCAGCTCGGACGCCCATAGCGCCGTCAAGATGCGCGAAGCGCTGACGCTGGTCAAGGCGCTTGACCCGCAGCTAGCGGTGGATGGCGAGATGCGAGGCGACGCGGCGTTGTCGCGCTCTATCCTCGAACACGAGTTTCCGGACTCGTGCTTGAGCGATGAAGCCAATGTGCTGGTCATGCCCAACGTCGACGCGGCCAATATCTCCTACAACCTGTTGCGGCTCGCGGCGGGCGGAGGCATCACGGTGGGCGGCATCCTGCTCGGCGCGGCGCGGCCGGTGCACATCCTCACCCCATCGTCGACCGTGCGCCGCATCGTCAACATGACAGCGCTGGCAACGGTCGATGCCGGCTCGCAACGGGGCGTCGAATGACTACCATCGGCGCGACCAAGAACGAGAGCGCGAACCCGCCTGCCGCACAGCGCGGCCTCGACAAGACCGCACGCATTCCCATCAAGGTGATCGCAGCGCCGGCCCTGCTCAAGCCAGACTGGATCCGCGTGCGGGTGTTGCACAACGAGACCTTTCGTAGCGTCAAGCAGATGCTGCGCGAAGAGGGTCTGCATACGGTGTGCGAGGAGGCGTCCTGCCCGAACATCGGCGAATGCTTTAGCCACGGTAGCGCAACCTTCATGGTGCTGGGGCGCCTGTGCACCCGCCGCTGCCCATTCTGCGACGTAGCCCACGGCCGGCCCGAAGCCCCCGACTCGCAGGAGCCCGGCCGCCTCGCGCGCACCGTCGCCCGGCTCGGCCTCAAGCACGTGGTGATCACCAGCGTCGATCGGGACGACTTGCGCGACGGCGGTGCCGCGCACTTCGCGCATTGCATCAAGGCCGTGCGCGAGCACTCGCCCGTCACCTTGATCGAGGTGCTGACGCCCGATTTCCGCGGCCGTCTGGAGGGGGCGCTGGACCGGCTTGCGAGCAACCCGCCGGACGTGATGAACCACAACCTGGAGACCGTGCCGAGGTTGTACCGCGAGGCGCGTCCCGGTGCCGATTACGCACACTCGCTGGCGCTGCTGCGCGACTTCAAGCAGCGCTGCCCCGACATCCTGACGAAGTCCGGCCTGATGCTGGGCCTGGGCGAGACCGACGACGAAATCCTCGCGGTCATGCGCGATCTGCGCGCGCACGACGTAGACATGCTGACCGTTGGACAGTACCTGCAGCCGCGTGCCGGCAACCTGCCGGTGCGCCGCTATGTCGAGCCGCAGGTGTTCGATGTCCTGGCAGAGCAAGCGCGGCAGATGGGATTTACCCATGTCGCCAGTGGGCCGCTGGTGCGTTCCAGTTACCACGCCGACCGGCAGGCGCAAGCCGCAGGCATCTGAACGCCTGGACCACCCACAAGCACAGAAGGAGACACCCATGGACCACGATCCCAAAAGCAGGCCGCTTTACAAGTCGCTCTACTTCCAGGTCATCACGGCGATCGTCATTGGTGTGCTGGTGGGCCATTTCTACCCACACACCGGTACGGCGATGAAACCGCTCGGCGACGGTTTCATCAAGCTGATCAAGATGATCATCGCGCCGATCATCTTCTGCACCGTGGTGGTAGGCATAGCCGGCATGGAGGACATGAAGAAGGTCGGCAAGACGGGCGGCCTGGCGTTGCTGTACTTCGAGGTCGTCAGCGCCGTCGCGCTGGTGGTCGGGCTCGTGATCATCAACGTCTTGCGGCCCGGCGTGGGCATGAATATCGATGCCGGCACGCTCGACCCCAAAACTATCGCGGCCTATACCGCACCCGGCAAGATGCAGGGCACCGTCGAGTTCATCTTCAACATCATTCCCAGCACGGTCGTGGACGCCTTCGCCAAAGGCGAGATCCTGCAAGTCCTGCTCTTCTCGGTGATGTTCGGCTTCGCGCTGCACAAGTTCGGCGGTCGGGGCACCTTGATATTCGACATCATCGAAAAAGGCTCGCATGTGCTGTTCGCGATCGTCGGCATGATCATGAGGGTCGCCCCGATCGGCGCCTTCGGCGCCATGGCCTTCACCATCGGCGAGTACGGACTGGGCTCGCTGCTGTCGCTCGGCAAGCTGATGGGTACGTTCTATGCCACCTGCCTGTTCTTCATCTTCGTCGTCCTCGGGACGATTGCCCGGTTGCACGGCTTCTCGATCTGGAAGTTCATCCGCTACATCAAGGAAGAACTGCTGATTGTGTTCGGCACCAGTTCGTCGGAAGCGGCCTTGCCGCGCATGATGGTCAAGATGGAAAACCTCGGGGTGCGCAAGTCGGTGGTCGGCCTGGTGATTCCTACCGGCTACTCATTCAACCTGGACGGCACCTCGATCTACCTCACGATGGCCGCCGTGTTCATCGCCCAGGCAACAAACACGCCGATGACGCTGGTGCAGCAGATCACGCTGCTGGGTGTCCTGATGCTTACCTCCAAAGGAGCAGCGGGCGTGACAGGCAGCGGTTTCATCGTGCTGGCGGCGACACTGTCGGCCGTAGGAGGCGTCCCGGTCGCAGGGCTTGCGCTGATCCTGGGCATCGACCGCTTCATGTCGGAGGCGCGCGCGCTGACTAACCTGATTGGCAACGGAGTGGCGACGGTTGTGGTCGGGAAGTGGCTCGGTGACCTCGATGTCGATCGCCTGCATCGCCAACTCAACAACCAATCCGGGGCCGCCACCGAGGATCCTGAAGCGGTACTCGACGCTGTGGAACAGCACATGCCTGTGGCCTCGAAACACTAAACAGCTCATTTATATAGCTTACCTAAGCATTCGATGCGAATCCCGGACCTGGAATCCACCATGACCACCGCAACCGATCACCCGCGCCACCGCATCGTCATTGTCGGCGGCGGCGCGGGCGGGCTCGAATTGGCAACCCGGCTGGGCAACACGCTCGGCCGGCGCGCTCAGGCCGACATCACGCTGATCGAAAGGAAGCGCACCCACGTATGGAAACCCAAGCTGCACGAGATCGCCGCCGGCAGTATGGATATGAGCGCTCACGAAGTGGGTTACCTCGCCCAGTCGCACTGGCATCACTTCCGATATCGCGTGGGCGAAATGGTGGGTCTCGATCGGGAACGGCGCGAGGTGCTGGTGGCGCCCCATGTTGACGACGAGGGTCAGCAGGTTACGCCACAGCGCGCATTCGGCTACGACACACTGGTGATGGCCGTCGGCAGCCAGAGCAACGACTTCGGTACGCCGGGCGTGCGTGAATACGCGATGCGGCTGGAATCATCCGTCGACGCGCTGCGGTTCCATTCGCGCATGGTCAATGCCTGCATCCGCGCGCATGCGCAAACTACGCCGCTGCGTCCCGAACAGTTGCAGGTGGTCATCATCGGCGCGGGCGCTACGGGTGTCGAGCTGGCGGCCGAACTGCACCGCACCACACGCGAAGTGGTGGCCTTCGGCCTGGACCGTGTCGATGCCGACAAGGACATCCGCGTGACGGTCGTCGAGGCTGCGCCGCGTGTATTGCCCGCCTTGCCGCCACGCCTGTCGCAGGCCACCGAGGACCTGCTGGCCAAGCTTGGCGTGGAAGTGCGCACGAATGCCAAGGTATCCGAAGTATTGTGGGACGGCGTGCGTCTGGCCGATGGCCAGTTTCTACCTGCCGAACTTGTGGTCTGGGCGGCCGGCGTCAAGGCGCCAGACTTCCTGAAGGACATTGCAGGCCTCGAGACCAATCGCGTCAACCAGCTGGTGGTGCGGCCGACGCTGCAGACCAGCCGTGACGAGAACATCTTCGCCATCGGCGACTGCGCGGCCTGCGCGTGGCCGCAAGCCGGGGAGGCAATCCTCGTGCCGCCACGCGCTCAGGCCGCCCACCAGCAGGCCACTCACCTGATGCGGCAGATCAGGCGGCAGCTGGCTCGCAAACCGCTTGTCGACTACCGCTACCGGGATTTTGGCTCGCTCGTCTCGCTGGGCGAGTTCAGCACCGTCGGCAACATGATGGGGGGCTTGATCGGCGGCAACCTGATGATCGAAGGCTTGTTCGCACGCCTGATGTACCTGTCGCTCTACAAGATGCATGAACTGGCCTTGCACGGCTTCCCCAAGGTGGCGCTCGACACCCTGGCGCGGCTGATCGTGCGGCGCACCGAGCCTCACGTCAAGCTGCATTGATATCGGCGGCCTGTTTTTTAAACCTGGACATGGCGAGACGATCCCGCGGCCCAAACGCGAGGCCGCAGCAACATCGAGCACCCTGTCATGGAGCCGGGCCATGACTGATGTCAGCGAAAAGGCAGCGAGTACCCGCCCATTTTTTTGGCTTTTGCATCATCCACTGAGAAGGAGTGAACATGTCCGACATCGTTATCGTCGCCGCCGCCCGCACCGCCGTGGGCAAGTTCGGTGGCACGCTCGCCAGGACCCCTGCGGTCGATCTCGGCGCCCATGTGGTCAGGGGGTTGCTGGCGCAAGCCGGCGTGCCCGCCGACGCGGTGAGCGAAGTCATCATCGGCCAGGTGCTGAGCGCCGGTGCGGGCCAGAACCCGGCGCGCCAAACCGTCATCAAGGCCGGGTTGCCGCAAAGCGTTCCCGCCATGACCATCAACAAGGTGTGCGGCTCCGGCCTCAAGGCTGTCATGCTCGCGGCACAAGCGCTCAAGTGCGGCGACGCCGAGATCGTCATTGCCGGGGGCCAGGAAAACATGAGCGCGGCGCCGCACGTGCTGCCCGGTTCACGCGATGGCTTTCGCATGGGCGACGCGAAACTGGTCGACAGCATGATCGTCGACGGCTTGTGGGACGTCTATAACCAGTACCACATGGGCATCACGGCGGAGAACGTGGCGAAGGAGTACGGCATCACGCGCGACGCGCAGGATGCGCTGGCGCTCGCCTCGCAGCAGAAGGCCGCCGCGGCGCAGGACGCCGGCCGGTTCGCCGACGAGATCCTGCCGTTTTCCATTGCGCAGAAAAAAGGCGAACCGATCATCTTCGCGGCCGACGAGTTCGTCAACCGCAAAACCAGCGTGGACGTGCTGGCCGGTTTGCGTCCGGCCTTCGACAAAGCGGGATCGGTGACGGCGGGCAATGCATCGGGGCTCAACGACGGTGCTGCCGCCGTGCTCGTGATGAGCGCACAGCGCGCCGCGGCACTCGGCTTGCGTCCACTGGCCGTGATCCGCGCGTATGCGTCGGCAGGACTCGACCCCAAGATCATGGGCATGGGCCCGGTGCCGGCCTCGCGATTGTGCCTGCAGCGCGCAGGCTGGTCGGCGCAAGACCTTGACCTCATGGAGATCAACGAAGCCTTCGCTGCGCAGGCCTGCGCGGTGAACAAGGAAATGGGTTGGGACACGAGCAAGATCAACGTCAACGGCGGCGCCATTGCACTCGGCCACCCGATCGGCGCGTCCGGCTGTCGGATCCTGGTGACTCTGCTGCACGAAATGAAGCGCCGCGGCGCCAACAAGGGGCTGGCATCGCTGTGCATCGGCGGCGGCATGGGCGTGGCGCTAGCCGTCGAACTTGCCTGAATGTACGTGAATGCGCGCGAATATGCGTGAGCACATCTGAACGTAACACCAACAAGGAGACGGAACATGACACAAGCACGCGTGGTACTGGTAACGGGAGGCATGGGTGGCCTGGGCGAGACGATCTCCACCAAGATGGTCGATGCCGGCTACAAGGTGGCCGTGACCTACTCGCCCGGCAACAACCGTCACGGCGAATGGGTGGCGCAGATGAAGGCGAACGGTTATGACATCCTCGCCGTGCCCTGCGACGTAACCGACATCAACTCCTGCGCGAGCGCAGTGGCGCGCACGCAGGATGAGCTTGGGCCCATCGACGTACTCGTCAACAACGCCGGCATCACGCGCGACATGACCTTCAAGAAGATGGACAAGGTCAACTGGGACGCGGTGCTGCGCACCAACCTCGACAGCCTGTTCAACATGACCAAGCAAGTCGCCGACGGCATGGTCGAGCGCAACTGGGGCCGCGTAATCAACGTGTCGTCGGTCAACGGCTCCAAAGGGGCCTTCGGCCAGACCAACTACTCGGCAGCCAAATCCGGGGTACACGGTTTCACGAAAGCACTGGCGCTCGAAGTAGCCAGGAAGGGAGTCACCGTTAACACCATCTCGCCAGGTTACATCGGCACGAAGATGGTAACGGCCATTCCCCAGGAGATACTGGACTCCAAGATCCTGCCGAACATCCCGGTTGGCCGGCTCGGCAAGCCCGAGGAAGTCGCCGGGTTGATCATCTACCTTGCCTCCGAAGAAGCCGCCTTCGTGACCGGCGCCAACATCGCCATCAACGGCGGTCAGCACATGCAGTGACAAACCCCTCCCCGGTCAGGGAAAACTCAGACCCGGCCGCGAACTACCGCCGTCGGCAGCGGCGGCAATCGGTACTCGCGTGCCTGTCCGGCACCGGCCCGGGTCTACCGGGGCACCAGCAAGACGGTCCTCTTACTACTCAAGGAGACAAACGTGATCAAGTCTGGAATCGATCAGGATGCTTTGGTCAAGATGTTCGCTGAAGCCACGGCCAAGCAGTCGGAGACCTTGGGCAGCGCCGTGCGCGAGGCTACGCTGAAGGCGCTTCAGGAGCGTGAGTTGACCTTGGAGAACATACGCAAGGTCCTGAAAACAGTAACTCAGGCGGCCTCAACGGGCACGGCGCAGAATCCGGCGGGTTCCATGGACGTTGAGCAGTTGCTGGGCAAGGCCTTTGCCGGCATGGACGCCGCTCTGCTGCAAACGGTCGAGGCCCAGCGCAAGGCCTTGGCGCAGTTTGTCAATCAGGGCGTGGATGTGCAGGACAAACACATGAAAAGCGCGCTGGCCAATCTGGAGCAGATGGAGAATGTCTTCTTCACGACGGTATCCAGAGCGACCCGGGAAACCGGCGACTCGCTGCGCGCACCCTGGCAGCACGTGCTCGATGCCATGAAGCTCAAGGGCACCGATACCGGAGCGCAAGCCAGCGTGAGCGTCGAGCAGTTGCTGGCCCAGGCACAGGCAGCCTTGCGGGATGGCCGGGCCAACGGCGTGCATGCCGCCCGGGCCATGATGGACAGCTACGCTGCGCTGGTGAGCGGCGTACTGATCGGCATGTCCGACGCTCTGCAGCCCGAGGCCGTGCCTGACTCGGGCCGGTCCCGCAAAACGCAAGCCCAGGCCTAGGGCGATCCCGGCCGTGCGTCATACCCCGCGCCTGGCAGGCGATATTGCACGAGTTCTCCTCGTCAAGACGGTACTGTTATTCGTTATCCTTAAGATACTTGAACCCAGCCCGCAAGCTGCCCGTGTCGATCGGGCCAGCACCGCGCGACACCTGTTGGGCACGGCACGCAATTTACCGTCGTTGAAGGACACGCATGGCAGTTGATCCCGAAGTCGTCGCGCTGTCGCGGCTGCAGTTCGGCGCCACCGCGCTCTATCACTTCCTGTTCGTCCCACTGACGCTCGGGATGTCGTGGCTGCTTGTCATCATGGAGTCGCTGTATGTGATGACCGGCAAGCTCGTCTACAAGGACATGACCCAGTTCTGGGGCAAGCTGTTCGCAATCAACTTCGCGATGGGCGTCACGACCGGCATCACACTCGAATTCCAGTTCGGCACCAACTGGGCCTACTACTCGTACTACGTCGGCGACGTGTTCGGCGTACCGGTTGCAGTCGAAGGGTTGATGGCGTTTTTTCTCGAGTCGACCTTCGTCGGCTTGTTCTTCTTCGGCTGGGATCGCCTCGGCCGGGTGCAGCATCTCGCTGTGACTGTCCTCGTCGCGCTGGGCTCCAACCTCTCGGCGCTTTGGATCCTGATCGCCAATGGCTGGATGCAGAACCCAGTGGGCGCCGCGTTCAACGTCGAGACACTGCGCATGGAGCTGGTCAGCATCGAGGCGGTCATCTTCAACCCGGTCGCGCAGGCGAAGTTCGTCCATACGGTGGCCGCGGGCTATGTCGCCGCGGCGATGTTCGTACTCGGCATCAGTTCGTGGTATCTGCTGAAGGGACGTGACGTGGCGTTCGCGATACGTTCGTTCGCGATCGCAGCGGCCTTCGGTTTGGCGTCCGTGTTGTCGGTGATCGTGCTCGGCGACGAGTCGGGCTACACTGCGGGCGAAGTCCAGAAGGTCAAGCTCGCGGCGATCGAGGCCGAGTGGGAGACCCAACCGGCACCGGCATCATTCATGCTGTTCGGCATTCCTGATGATGACACTGAGACTTCCAGGTACGCGATCTACGTTCCCTGGCTGCTAGGACTGATCGCGACCCGCTCCGCCGACACGCCCGTGCCAGGCATCCGCGAGTTGCGCGCAGATGCCGTACAGCGCATCCGCAGCGGCCAGCGCGCCTTCGCCGCGCTCCAGTCGATGAAACGCGGTGATCGCAGCTCACCCGTGATGGCGCAGTGGCAACAGCATGGCGGCGATCTTGGTTACGGCCTGTTGCTTGCGAAGTACACGCCGGCCGTCGTCGATGCAACCGATACGCAGATCACGCTGGCCGCCCATGACACGATTCCGCGCGTCGCCCCCCTGTTCTGGGCGTTCCGCGGAATGGCCGGGCTGGGCATGTGGTTCCTGCTGGTGTTTGCCGCTGCGTTCTACTTCATCGCGCGGCGCAACGTGGCGCCCAAGCGCTGGCTGATGAGGATCGCGCTATGGTCGATTCCGCTACCCTGGGTGGCGGCCGAGCTGGGTTGGTTCGTGGCTGAATATGGCCGTCAGCCGTGGACCGTCAGCGGTGTGCTGCCGACTTACCTGAGCGTGTCGAGCGTAGCCCCGGGCGACCTGTACTTCAGCCTGACGGGATTCGTTGGCTTCTACACGCTGCTGCTGGCGGTGGAACTCTATCTGATGTTCAAGTATTCCCGCCTGGGTCCGAGCAGCTTGGGGCAGGGTCGATATCATTTCGAAACCCACTCCGACGCGATCGCACAGGGAGACACCGATGTTCGAGCCTGACACGCTGCGCCTCGCGTGGTGGTTGTTGATCATCGTGCTGTTCGCCGGCTTCGTCGTCACCGACGGCTTCGATCTCGGCGCGCTGATCCTGTTGCCATGGGTCGGCAAGACCGATGAACAGCGCCGCGTGGTCCTCAACGCGGTCGGCGCTACTTGGGAAGGCAACCAGACCTGGCTGATCACCGCAGTCGGGGCAACCTTTGCCGCGTTTCCACAGGTCTATGCCGTGAGCTTTTCCGGGGCGTACATCGTAATGATGCTTGCCCTGTTCGCGCTGTTCGCGAGGCCAGTTGGTTTTGACTATCGCAGCAAGCTCCAGAGCCGCCGCTGGCGCACCGCGTGGGACTGGGCGCTATTCGCCGGTGGCCTGGTGCCTGCCGTGGCATTTGGCTTGCTGGTGGGCAACCTGTTCATCGGCCTGCCATTCCGGCTCGACAGCGATTTTCGCATGGCTTATAGCGGGCACTTCACCAGCCTGTTTCAGCCGTTTGCCGTGCTCGTCGCGGTTGCTGCGGTAGCGTTGTGCGCGATGCATGGCGGCGCCTATGTGCAGAGGCGCACCGAACCGGCGTTTGCTCGTGCGGTCGGACGCCGAACGTCGGGAGCCGCGCTGATCTTCACGCTGTTGTTCGTCATCTGCGGCGCATGGCTGGCAACCTCCTTGCCCGGCCTTCGCTTTGACACTGCGGCACTCCTGCAAGCGCCTGCAGCAGGGTCGGCACGGCTGCCTCAGCATGTGGCCGGCGGCTGGACCGGCAACTTCGTGCGGTGTCCCGGTCTGCTGGCCCTCCCCCTGCTAGCCGTTCTCGGTGCGATGGCGACCGCCCTGCTCAGCCGGACGGCGCACTGGACCGCTGCATTCTGTTCGAGTTCGCTGACCGTGCTGGCGGCGATCTTCACCGCGGGCGTCACTTTATTCCCGGTGCTGCTGCCTTCGTCGATCGACCCCGCAAGCAGCCTGACGTTATGGAACGCCAGTTCGAGCCCCAGAACCCTGAAGATCATGCTGATCGTGGCGGCGTTGTTCGTGCCGCTGATCGTGCTGTACACCGGCTGGGTTTATCGCGTGCTGCGCGGCCCGATCACCGTGGAAGATATTCGAAGCCACGGCGCAAAACTATACTGAACGATGGAGCATCTACCTTATGTGGTACTTCACCTGGGTCCTCGGTCTAGGGCTGGCACTCGCTTTCGCGATCATCAACGCGCTATGGCTGGAGTCTTCATACGCATTCGGACAGATCGACGAAGACACTACACGCGAACGCTTCGAGTCCCGCGTAGAGCGCTAAAATTTTCCCTATAGTTCGATATCCTTACATTCTCGATCAGAAGGATATTTCCATGCAACGAAGTCCTTCGTCCTCTATCACGCACGCTGCGAAAAAAATGAAGGGCCAACTAGCGGCGCGTGACGCGCTGTCGATTTTCCTTTCCAACCTGTAGGAGACAGCATGGCCTCGCCGTTCAACATGCCGGACGAGTTCGTCCGGGGATTTTTCAAATCGGCGCAGACGCTGATGCAAGCGTTACCAGGCGTGCCCTGCGATGCATCCGCGAGGGCGGCCGAGCCCCCAGCCCTCGCGCTTGCACAGGCGCAGACCCACTACTGGCAGCAGCAGATGGCGCTGTATATGGGCATGGTTGCAAGCGCCGCCGGCAAGACTCCGGAGCCGACGGCACTTCCCGAGCGCGGTGACCGCCGGTTCAATGCCGACGCGTGGCGAGACAATCCCTGGTATAGCCTGCTCATGCAGACTTATCTGCTCAACGCGCGCCTGCTTGACGAAATGGTCGAAGCGGCCGGCATTGAGGAGAAGGAAAAACACAAGCTGCGCTTCTATGTGCGCCAGTTTATCGACTCGATGAGCCCGGCCAACTTCGCGGCGACCAATCCCGAGGCCATGACAGTTGCGCTCGAAACGCAAGGGGAAAGCATCAGGGCCGGTTTTGCGAACCTGGTCGATGACCTGAAACGCGGCCGCATCTCCATCACCGATGAGAGCGCATTCGAAGTGGGCCGTAATGTCGCGGTCTCCAAAGGTTCGGTCGTGTTCGAGAACGAGCTGTTCCAGCTGATCCAGTACGCGCCGCTCACCGACGAGGTCGCCACGCGAGCGCTCGTGATTGTGCCGCCGTGCATCAACAAGTTCTACATCCTGGATCTTCAGCCGGAAAACTCGTTCGTGCGCTTTGCAAGCGAACAAGGCCAGACGGTGTTCCTTGTGTCCTGGCGCAACCCCGGCGCCGAACTGGCACACATAACCTGGGACGACTACCTCGAAAAAGGCGCGATGAAGGCGATCGAGATCGGGCTCGCGATCAGCGGTGCCGACAAGGTCAACGCGCTCGGCTGGTGCGTGGGCGGCACGATCCTGTCATCGGCCGTCGCGGTGCTGCGCGCACGCGGCGACGAGTCGGTGGCGAGTCTCACGCTTCTCACGACCATGCTCGATTTCAGCGACCCGGGCGACCTGGGCGTGTTCATCGACGAACAGGGGGTTTCGCAGCGCGAACAGTCCATCGGTCACGGCGGAATCTACCCGGGCCAGGAACTCGGCTTCGTATTCCAGGCGCTGCGCGCCAACGACCTCATATGGCCTTACGTCGTCAATAACTACCTCAAGGGCAGCGCTCCCCAGGCGTTCGACCTGCTGTACTGGAATGCGGACGGCACCAACCTGCCTGGGCCGATGTACGCCTGGTACCTGCGCAACATGTACCTCGAGAACAACCTGTGCAAGCCGGCCCGCCTCACGATGTGCGGCACCCCAGTGGACTTGGGATGCATCGACATGCCGAGCTATGTGCTCGCCACGCAGGAGGACCACATCGTGCCGTGGAAAGGCGCGTATCGCACGACGCAACTGGTCGGTGGCGGGAGGACTCAGTTTGTGCTCGGCGCGAGCGGTCATATAGCGGGCGTGATCAACCCGGCGTCGAAGAACAAGCGTAGTTTCTGGACCGACGGCCAACTGGGCGACGACGCGCAAGCGTGGCTTTGCTCCGCAACGTCGAAGCAAGGCAGCTGGTGGACGCACTGGATGGACTGGCTGAAACCGCATGCCGGCAAGCCGAGATCGGCTCCCAAACGACCCGGCAATGCGAAGTACAAGCCGATCGAGCCCGCGCCCGGGCGCTACGTCAGGAAGACCAGCAAAGATCAGGTGTGAGCTCACGGGAGCGCCCACAGTAAACGTCTGTATAAAAGAGCGAACGAATGGCGTATTTGACGGGAATTCCCGGGTGTTCCGGCACGCGTGCGTTGGTATCATTTAAGCATTATGGCTGGAAGCGTCATACGCGCTCGGCGACGAGCAAACTGATGGGCGCTTCGAATCGCGGTCAGGCGCCTTCGGGGCACTAGGAACCGCGATCAGGCCTCCATTCCAAGGGCCACGCGTCGGTTTGCGTGCGGCGCAAAGCCCCAGAGGAGACAGAACATGACCCAGTCGACGTTCGGGGCTGCGCTTCGGCTCGGCCACGCTATCGGACATGGGTTTCGGGCCACCTACCTGTGATTCATCCGCCTGCGAATCAAGTTCAGGTACGGCAAAGCCATGTCAGGACGAGCGTCCGGCGCACGCTGGCCGTATGCGCGGCGCTTGTGCTCATCGCGGTAGCCGCCCTGATCGGACATGCAGTGGCCATGCAATCCGAGCTGGACAACCTGCGCGATGCAGCCCAGCACCGTCTCGACATGGTCGGCGCGGGAATCGAGGGCGATCTGAAGCGTCTGGATTACCTGCCGTCGCTGCTGGAGATGACGCCCAGCGTGTTCGCGCTGCTGGATGCCCCAGGCAACCGCCCCCTGCGCGAGGAAGTCGATCGTTATCTGCAGGGAGTCAGCGCAACGGCCGGCGCGACCAGCCTCTATGTTCTGAATCGGGCGGGCGTAGGCATTGCGGCGTCGGACTGGAACCAGCCGGGTACGCCGGTTGGTGCGGATCTCTCGTTTCGGCCCTACGTGAGGGACGCACTAGCGCACGGACGTGGCAGTTTCTACGGTATGGGTTTCACCAGCAAGCGCGCCGGATATTACCTGTCCTATGCCGTCTACCATGAAGGCCAGTTGCGCGGCATCGCCACCGTCAAGGTCAACCTGGAAGACGCCGCGCTCGAATGGAAAAAACTTCCCGGCAATGTCATGCTGGTCGACGAACGCGACGTGGTGATCCTGTCGTCCCGCGATGAGTGGAAATTCCGGCCGCTGGCACCGCTGACGCAGCAAGCGCTCGCGGATATCGCCAGTACACGTCCCTACGGGGATGCCACGCTGGCGCCGCTCGACTGGCGTGTGACGAAGCGCCTTGACACCGGCGCTTCACTGGTCCGTTTGAATGGCAGCGCTTATTTGGCTACGACGCGGCCGTTGACTCAGCAGGCCGGCTGGCATCTGATCGTGCTCGACGACGTGGCGCCGGTACGCACAAGTGCGTGGGTGCTGGCCATCACCGCCGCGCTGGGGACAGCGGTGATGCTGTTGCTGGCGACAGTGCTCGCACAACGCCAGCGTGCGCTGCGCCAAAGACTCGCCGGTCAGGCCGCCCTGCAGGCCGCCCATGACAGCCTCGAGGCGAAGATTGTCGACCGCACGGCCGAATTGCGCAGCGCGGTCACCCAACTCGGCGAGGAAGTAGAGGTGCGCAAGGCCGTCGAGGCCGACCTGCGGGTCATGCAGGGCGAACTGGTACATACCGGCAAGATGGCAGCGTTGGGTCAGATGTCGGCCGGCATGGTGCACGAGCTGAATCAGCCACTGGCCGCATTGCGCACGCTCTCCGACAACGCCTGTGTGCTGCTGGACAAGGATCGGCTAGGCGATGTGCGGGGCAATCTGCAGCGCATCGCGTATCTCGTGGATCGCCTTGGACGCCTGACCTATCAGCTCAAGGCCTTTGCGCACAAGACCAGTCCCACACGCGTGCCCGTGCCCTTGCAGCAAATGATTGCCAACGTGCAGTTTCTGGTGGCGGAACGTTTGCGCGACAACGGCGTGGAACTGGTGGTGCAGGTGGTGCCCGCCGGGCTCGCCGCGCTGGCCGAGGAGGCACGGCTTGAGCAGGTGCTGGTGAATCTGTTGGGTAACGCCATTGACGCCATGGCGGCCTCGCCGCAGCGCCGTCTGCGCGTAGAAGCGAGCGTGGCCGACACGGCGGGCAAGCGCTGCGTCATCCAGGTCATCGATAGCGGCCCCGGCATACGCGCCGACATCCTGCCGCGCCTGTTCGAACCTTTCATCACCAGCAAACCGGCTGGCGCGGGCCTGGGGCTGGGCCTGATGATATCGGCTCACATCGTGCGCGAGTTGGGCGGCAGCCTGCACGCTCAAAACATGAATGGAAGCGGCATGGACGGAGGCGGCGCCTGTTTCGTGATCGAACTGCCGCTTGCGGCCACACTGAAGGTTGAATCCAATGAGTGACCAACAAGCCATCCGGGTGATCTTCGTCGAGGATGAGCCCGATGTACGCATGGGCAGCACGCAGGCCTTGGAGCTGGCCGGGCTCGAGGTCGACGGCTTTGCCAGCGTAGAGGAAGCCCGCTCGCACATTCGGGCCGGCGTGCCGGCTGTCGTGCTATGCGATGTCAAGCTGCCCGGCATGCCGGGTACACAATGGCTGAACGAGATCCGCACCATCGATCCCGATCTGCCGGTGATCCTGGTCACGGGCCATGGCGACATTGCGATGGCCGTGCTTGCCATGCGCCAGGGTGCCTACGATTTCATCGAAAAGCCCTTTCCCTCGGAACATCTGGTCGCCGTCGTTCGCCGCGCCGCCGAAAAACGTTATCTGACGCTACAGGTGCAAGCACTGCGCGAGCGGATCGAGAACGCTCACGGCATCCAGGCGATGATGCTTGGACGTTCGGCGCAGATGCAGCACGTACGCGAAACGGTCCTGACGTTGGCGGGCACTTCGGCCGACGTGGTGATCTACGGCGAGACCGGTACCGGCAAGGACCTGGTGGCGCGTTGCCTCCACGATCACAGCGACCGGCGCCACGCCAACTACGTGCCGCTGAACTGCGGCGGGTTGTCCGAGGCGCTGGCCGAGAGCGAACTGTTCGGCCACGAAGTGGGCTCCTTCACCGGCGCCTCGCGCGTGCGAATCGGCAAGTTCGAGCATGCGCACGGAGGCACGCTGTTTCTCGACGAAATAGAGAGCATGCCGATGGCCGTGCAGATCAAGTTCCTGCGGGCCCTGCAGGAACGAAGTATCGAGCGGATAGGGTCGAACAAGGCGATCCATGTGGATTGCCGCGTGATCGCCGCCGCGAAGGACGACTTGAAAGTCCTGAGCGACCAGCAGAAATTCCGTTCGGACCTGTATTACCGCATTGGTGTGGCCTTCATCGAACTGCCGCCCCTGCGCGAGCGCCGGGAAGATATCCCGCTGCTGTTCGAGCACTTCACGCTGCTGGCGGCGAGTCGCCACCAGCGCACGGCCCCCCTGCTCGACAGATCTCAACTGGCCGAGCTGATGGCTCATGCGTGGCCTGGCAATGTGCGCGAACTGCGCAATGTCGCCGACCGCTTCGTGCTGGGCTTGTTCCGCGGCAGCCTCACCTCGGCGACCGGCGGCCACGACATGCTGACCGGCTTGCCGCAGCAGGTCGAGCACTTCGAGCGCACCATGATTACCGAAGAACTAAGACGCCATCACGGTGACGTGCTGCGTACTGCCACGACCCTCGGGGTACCCAAGCAAACCTTGTATGACAAGCTTCGCAAGCTTCAGATTTCCGCCGATGAGTTCAGGAGAGACAGCTGAAACCGCATCACGCGATGCCATATGGCGCCAAAACGGGCAGTGACTTGAAAATTTCTTCCATGTGTACCGGCCGTCCAACGTTCGTCGAATGAACGCACGCAAGCGCGTTCGCCATGTCAGCCTCGTCGAGTGTCAACGCCATCGGCTTTGCACAAAACATTGCTTTCCCCGCTCGTGCGGCTGACGTAACGAGGCCGGCATGAAAGCGGGCTGGTGCGGCGACGACTACCGCGTCGATATCCGGATTCGTAATGATCTCTTCGGCTTGGGTCACCGCGACGGGACAATCGAGTCGCTCCGCAAGCAGCTGCGCTGCGCCGGGGTGCCGGCATTTGACCAAAAAGAGGCGCTAAACGTCGCTAGTTCCTTCGATGACATCCGTCAGTGCCCGCATACACTTGCTAGCAAAGGAATCAATAATGAGCAAAACCAAAACGCACGCGAGTAATGAAGGGGCGGCCGGGCGGCTACTGCTGAAGCGGTCTGATCTCTTACCAATGTCGGCGCCTGCCTTCAGGGCTGCTTCGCTCCGCAATCATTTGGCGCTGGTCGCCTTGCGCCAGGGTTTCGGCCATGCCGAGACCGCCGACGACTTGTTGAAAACCGTCTACCTTACCTACTTTATATGCGGCGTCGACGCAGACGAAGGTTCGCTCGAGACCTGCGTTGCTGCAGAACTGACGATTAAGGCAAGCGTTGCGCATGCGAAAATGACAGGCGAATGGACGTTGAAGTCCGAGCACGCTCACTACGTTGAAAAAATGCTGTGTCAGCACGACGCCCAACTGACGACATTAGCTCTGCGCACACTTGACGCAGCAGCGCGGCGACTATCTCAGGTGTTTGAAGACGGTGGGATGCCGAACCTTGCCTTGACGTACATGAGAGTGCTGAAACAGCGCTGCGAATCGACGAAACGTGTCGTTCCAGCGTAGTGAGATGGTCAATCTTTCCCCTTCCACAGGCCTCGATCCAGGATGGTAGCTCTTCGTGCCATTGGCCCCACACGCTTGTAATATCGCTCCATTATCCCCAGTGAGCAATGTGCGCGCCGAATTTTTCGCCCCGGCATCGGATCATCTCGTCCCAACGGGACTTCCTTTCGGGCGTAGGTCGATTTCTTCGTACGTCGGCTTGTTAGGTAACCTAAGTGAACGATCTCGCAATTTGACGATAACGAATCGCGGGATTGCGATGTCGGCTTAACCGGGGAATGCGCACAGGGAAGATGAATCCCTCCTGGCGCTGTAATCGCCATACACGACAGCTAAAGACGTAGACGAAGGCGCAATCACGGCGACGATGCAATGAGCGTTCACCGCTTCCACCCGGTCCTGAGCTTCGGCAAGATCGGACTCGCAAACAACCCGGTTGCGGCCCCCGCCTTTGGCGTCATACAGTGCCCCATCCGCAGCATTGACGAACACGCGTAGCGCGTCGAAGCGGCGATCAGTCATGCACGCAATTCCAATACTGACCGTCACGAGCTGATGCATGCTGGCCATATGAGTGCGCCCGAGCGCCTGCACTGCCGCCCGAATGCGCTCCGCAACCCGAACCGCGCCGTCGCGGCCGGTATCAGCGAGCACCACGGCGAATTCTTCGCCGCCGTAGCGCGCGGCGCTATCGCCCGGACGCCGGATGTTCTCGCCAATGCATCGGGCCACTGCTGCGAGTGCATCGTCGCCCGCTGAGTGCCCGTAGAGGTCGTTAAAGCTTTTGAAATGATCGACGTCGATCATCAGCAGCGACAGCGGCGCATCGCCGCGCAGCGCACGACGCCATTCCGTCTGAATGATTTCGTCAAAGGCCCGGCGGTTGCAGAGTTTCGTGAGTCCGTCGGTTCTGGCAAGCGATCGAAGTTCGGTTTCCATGGCCAGGCGGCGTTTGAGTTGCTGCGCGAACAGCGCGGCCAGCGTGAGAATGAGGGCATCGACCACACCGATCAGCGAGCCGATGATCCACGCCCGGCGATGCCACTCCGCATAAACGTCCTGGGTAGCAAGGGCAACATCGAGGACCAACGGAAAATTGCCGATGTGCCGGAATGCATACCATCGCTCAACACCGTCGATCGCGGCTGTACCGAAAAAATCTCCGCTGGTCGCCTGGGTGAATCGCGAGTAATTAGCCGTACCGATCAGGCTTCGACCAATGACCTTCGCGTCGTAGGGCCGGCGCATCAGCATCGTTCCGTCTGCCAGCATCAGCGCCATCGAGCCACCCGCACCCAGATGCATGCCGGCAAACAGATTACGGAAATAGTTCAGTCGCAAGGTCCCCACCACCACCCCGGCAAAACTGCCGTCCGGGTGCGATAGTCGCCGACTCAAGGCAATACTGACACCACCGCCGTTCAACCGCGGCTCGAATGGATGACTGACGTAGAGTCCGACGGTCGACGAGTCGCGGTGGACCGTGAAATAATCGCGATCCGCCAGGTTGATACGACGCGGCGACTCCGACTTGGAATCGATCGACACATTCCCCGCCTCATCCAGAACCAATAGCGAGCCCATGTCTTTAGCCGTCGCCGACCGATCGAACAGCACCATCCGACGAAGTTCGGGCGGCAAGTTACGGACGCCGGGATGCTCAAGGCCCTCAATCACCGCCTGCAGCGACAGGTCGTAGACCTCAAGATTGCGCGCGGTATCCCGCTCCACCAGGAGCGACACGTTGGTCGCTGCTTCCTGCGCCCGCGTGAGCGCATCCTGCCGCATTTCGACCAGCACCCATGCGGCAATGGCGAGAATCGCGCCTGCAATGACAACGCTGGCGCCTATCACCGCATTTGGCCGCTGGGTCATGTGTTTAGCGCACCAGCTAAGAAAGCTTGAAAAACCATTGCACGCCGTCCGATTGACATTTTCGCGAGACCTGTCAGGAGGTGTTTTCTGAGGCAGCAGATCGCCCGCTTCTGGGTATAGGATTGAAGCGTACCAGTGAAAAGTGCCTGCTCATCGCGCAAAGACAGGCGACTTTACCGGTCAATCTGCTGCTTTGCCCCAGCTCGTGCGGTTTTTGTCAGGAACCTGTTTGCACCCGAACCTGCGTAATGTGGGTCGGATTCAAAACGTTTCGGCCGCTTCCTCTTCAGTGCGAGGACAAATCGAGGTGGCCCGCCACGATCTGTCCCGACCCCGCGTGCAATGCTCTCAGCGGCAGTGCGGACCTGACCGATCAGCTTGACCAGGCTAACTTTTCAGTGCTGGTTGCGATCGATATTTGGCGAAACAGCTTAAATGGAAATCTCGCGATGAAAATAATCGTTAAATTCAAACGTCAAAGCTCATGGACTTTCAAACGACAGAAAATATAGGGTTTTCATTTTCAATATGCCCGATATCCCCAGCGATGGCCGCAGAGCCCGAAAGCAACTCCGATTTGAAAGTGGTTCTAAGGTAAATGCAGGTGATGCCGTAAACACAATCAGCGGGTGTTCGCATTCTTGATCTGATTTACCGCGCTTCGTGGCGGCAATCTGCCTTGTACCGGGTAACTCGAGTGTTCCAGGTGATATCGAATAAGTCTTCTCAAGCGTAGTTTCCGATGCAAAGTCGCTGCTCATTTTTTTGGCGAAGACCAGTAGATTCGTCGCTAGTGGAATGCCAGCGGCGGGTGTCAGTACGAACACCGTTGCCGAATGAGAACTGCCGCGCCACGGTCGGCGACCTGACAGGTGAAGCAAGCTAAGGGTGGTTTGATGCCATTTGAACCAGTATGCATAAATGTCGATGGGTTGATATCGTTTCGAAGCCTGTTCAACCGCGCTCGACGTAGCCTGACGCTTCTACCCGTACTTGCAATCGCGGGCAATTGCCTTTTCGTGGGCGTACCGCAGCTTGCCCGGAGCATGCCGCTGACACCTCCTGGACAACCCGTTCCGGCCACTCCCCTATCCTTTTCCCAAGCGCAGCAGATCATCGCCAAAGCGACGCGGCACGGTGTTCCATGGGCTGGCCCTGAATCGGGGCCAGCCGCCCAGTCGGGAAAGCGTATCGCTTTCATTGCGGAAGATCTGCGCAACGGCGGGATCATCGGGGTTGCACAGGGGGTGCGCGAGGCAGCACTGACGATGGGCTGGACGCTCAACCTATTCGATGCAGGCGGTACGTCAGCGGGCCGGCTCACGGCGTTCGCGCGGGCAATGGCTTCAAACCCGGACGGGCTCATTCTATGTGGAGCCGACGCGCAGAGCAGCAACCCGGAGCTGGCACGATTCGCAAGCCGGGGAATTCCAATCGTTGCGTGGCATGCCGGATCAATGCCGGGTCCTATCACCGGTACCCCCGTCGCAATGAACGTGACGACAGACCCCGTGGAGGTCGCTCGCGTGACTGCCTTAGGGGCGGTAACGCAGTCAAACGGTCATGCCGGCGTCGTAATCCTGACGGATTCCAGATTTGAAATCGCGGTGAGCAAATCAAATGTCATGGCGGCCGTCATCCGCGCTTGCCAAGGATGCACCTTGCTTGAGGTGCGCGACGTCGCCATTTCGGAAAGCGGCGAGAAGATGCCGGCGATAACAAAGGAGTTACTTGCGCGATATGGGAAGCGCTGGACAGTCGCGCTTGCCATCAACGATATCTATTTCGACTATGCCACGCCGCAGCTGACCAAGGCAGGCGTGCCCAGCAGCGCGCTAAGCTTGTTGTCAGCCGGGGACGGAAGCGCCACCGCATTTCTACGTATCCAGGCAAAAACTTATCAAACCGCTACCGTGGCCGAGCCGCTGAGCCAGCAAGGGTGGCAATTAGTGGATGAGTTGAACCGCCTGTTTTCAGCCCAGCCAGTCAGCGGCTTCGTGGCGCCAGTTCACCTTGTGAATGCCGACAATATCGCATTCGACGGCGGCAACCGCTTGCAGTACGACCCTGAGAATGGCTATAGGGAGATTTATCGACGCATATGGAAACGTTAGGAATGCTCTTGACTGACACCGTCGCAAGCATGCTCCGCCGCGTGATGCCGAGATCGCTACGCGGCCAGTTCGCCCTCGCGCTTTCAGTGTTGGCGCTGCTTATCCTCGCCGGCGCCATGACGGCTGTCTACACGCTGCGTACGTCGAACCGGATTGCGAGGCAGCTGACAGAAGAACGGCTAGTGCGCATGCAGGACGTACAGGACCTCCTTGAGCATACGGTATTGATAGAACGCTCGACCTATCAGTTGCTCACCACGGGATCGCTCGACGCGGTGCATTCGAATTATGCCGATATCGTCGAGCAGTTGAACATGCTTGATCGCCTGGTGAGGCGGGTAGGTGCATCCAGCGACGATTTGGGCGTTCTGGACTTGCAGCAATCGAGCCAGTTGTTTCGCAGTACCACCAATATCGTGGCGCAACTGCGTGAGAGCACCTTGAGAACCGAGGGCGTTTTTTCCCAGACGTTGAAGGCTCGGATTGCGAGGCTTCAGGCGACCCACTCGCGAAAGGCTTATGCACTGGCGAACGTGTTGTATCGTCTCGACAGCGCAAACCGTATAGAAGACGTGAAGCAACTGCAGTTGCAGTTCGAGACGGAGCTCAGGACGGCAGGCAGATTGCCTGAATCGTTGCGAGCCGATCTCGGTGCTCTGAGTTCAACGCGACCCGACAGTATCGACCCCGGTCCGCAGGATCTATTCTCGCTGCGTATGAAGCTCGTCAACGAGTACGATGTGCTGCTGCGATTTCACGATGAACTGCAGACGCAATCGATCGCACTGGCTTTGGCTGCCCGCCGGCAATCGAGCTCCTTTACGCTGGACTACCGGCAGGCCGTGCAGGGCCTTGTCGACGTCTCGGACCGCAATCAACAATGGGTGCTGGCCATACTCGCCTGCAGCCTGACGTTGGCATGGCTGATCGCGTACTTGTTCATGGGGCGGCATGTACTTGCGCGGCTGCGCGGCATCAGCTGGCATCTTCGTCAGGAGTCGAAAGACGATGCGACCGTGACGGAGCAGTTGAGCGGCGTCGATGAAATAGACGAGATGGCGAACGCGGTCGAGCAATTGCTGAAGGACCGCAATCAGCTCAAGCAGAGAACAACTGAGTTAAGCGTTATCAAGGAAAGACTCGGCACACAGAATACCCACTTGCAGCACGAGGCCATCGTTCGCTCGCAAGCCGAGCAGGACATTGTTGCCTTGATGACGGAACAGAAGATCATTCTCGACAACATTGGCGTTGGCATTGCCTTTCTCGTGGATCGTCGCATTGTCCGGTGCAACCATTCGTTTGCGACCATGTTCGGCTATCAAGTCGATGACCTGACCGGCGTCTCGACCGATCGATTGCATCCGTCGAACAAGCAATATCAGGAGCATGGCGATTCGGCCTATGCGGCAATCGAACTAGAAGGCGTGCACGCCGGCGACATACAACTCAAGCGCCGGGATGGGACGGTTTTATGGGTTGAGCGAACGCTGATCTCGGTCGATCGTCCAAACTTGTCCAAAGGCGCAATCTGGGTGGTGCACGATATCGATCAACGCAAGAGGGCCGGGGTCCTGCGCGAAGAACAAGGCCGGGTCCTGGAGATGATCGCGATGAGCACGCCACTCAACAAGGTCCTGGACAGCCTGGCGCGTCTCGTCGAGTCGCAATTGAGCGGCATGGCCGCGTCCGTCCTGCTTCTCGACGTGGATGGAGTACATATGCGGCATGGCGCGGCACCAAGCCTTCCTGATGCTTATGTCCAGATCCTCGACGGCATTTCAGTCGGCCCGAAGGTCGGCTCTTGCGGTACAGCGATATATAGGGGAGAGCCCGTCATCGTTGCCGATATTTTGCAGGATCCGCTTTGGGAAGACTATCGGACGCTGGCTGAAACTTATGGATTTCGTGCCTGCTGGTCGACGCCTATTCTCTCGCATCACGGCAAGGTCATGGGGACGTTTGCGTTGTATGCCAAGGAAGTACGCATGCCGGCCCCGATCGAAACCCAGATGATTGAGATCGCTACTCGCATTGCAGGCATAGCCATAGAGCGTAAAAACACGGAAGACAGCATTCGCCACATGGCACTTCATGATGCGCTGACTGGCTTGCCAAATCGCGTACTGCTGGAGGAGCGTATCCAACAAGCCTTGCTTCACAGCGATCGCGACGGTCGCTGGGTGGCGGTAGTCTTTCTCGATCTCGACCAGTTCAAACTGATCAATGACAGCCTGGGCCATAGCGCTGGCGACGAACTGCTTAAAACGGTAGCGGACCGGATGGTGCAGTGTGTAAGAAGTATCGACACGGTCGCGCGCCTCGGAGGCGATGAATTTGTGATTGTTCTATTCGATGCGCCTGACAATATGGAAGGGATCGCGCACACCTTGCAGAGGATCCAGCACGTGATCGCGCAGCCCATCCAGGTCGGCGCTCAGAAACTTCAGGTGACATGCAGCATGGGCGTATCGACATACCCTGAAAACGGGACTGACATCGATACATTGCTCATGAATGCGGATGCCGCGATGTATTCTGCCAAAGACATGGGGAGAAATAACTATCAGTTCTACGCGAGCGAGATGAATGCAAAAGTTCAAGAAAAGCTCGTGCTGCAGGATGGATTGCGCCGGGCAATTGAGCACAGTGAGTTCTTGTTGCTGTATCAACCGCAGGTCGATCTGCTCTCTGGCCGAATCATTGGCGTGGAAGCGTTGATACGTTGGCAGCATCCCGAGCTAGGCGTGATTTCGCCGAACAGGTTTATTCCGTTAGCCGAAGAAACCGGGTTGATCGTACCCATCGGCGAATGGGTGCTTCGGACGGCGTGTAAGCAAAATAAGGCTTGGCAGGACGCGGGGATGCCGTTGATCCGCTTGTCGGTCAACGTATCCGCGCGCCAATTCGCCGAAAAGAACCTGACTCATCGTGTCGCGAGAGCCCTGGAGGATAGCGGTCTGGATGCCTGCTATCTCGAGTTGGAACTGACCGAAAGTCTCATCATGCAAGATGTGCCGCAGGCGATCGTGAAAATGGAGGCGCTGCAGACCATGGGCGTCCAGATGTCCATCGACGATTTCGGAACAGGCTATTCCAGCCTCAGCGCGTTGAAGCAATTTCCTGTGTGCCGACTTAAGATTGACCAATCCTTCATTCGTGACGTTCCAACAAACCCGGATGACAAGGCGATTGCGATGGCCGTCATATCGTTGGGTCACATGCTGAACCTGAAGGTCATCGCAGAAGGGGTTGAGACCGAGCAGCAACTGGCTTTCCTACGCGAGAACGAGTGCGATGAAGCGCAGGGATATCTCTTCGGCCGGCCCGTTTCATCTGATGAGATCGTGACGCTGCTTAACCGTGCCGTGCGCCAATAAGGTGGCTTCCCAGATAGCAAAAAGCCCGCTGGACGCGGGCTGCGGTGAAGTTACCGGACTTCGCCGGACTTCTTGAAACAGCAAGGTGGTGGGCCGGGTGGGATTCGAACCCACTATCGGTCGATTATGAGTCGACAGCTTATACCAATTAAGCTTCCGGCCCTTTTGCAGGAAAACGCCCTGCCGCGAGTAACTGAGCCAACGGAAGACATCGGGCGACGCTTCCCGCATGGATAGAATTCAGCATCGAATTCTATCCGACTGCACACTCGCGAAGGTTTGCGAGTTTGCCTTGAAACGGCCTATAAAACAAGCGCGGCGGACCATTCGGCCCGCCGCGCTTGGGATCTCACCAACCCGACATCAATTCCCTTCCAGGAAAGATTTCAGCTTGTCCGAACGGCTCGGGTGACGAAGCTTGCGCAGCGCCTTCGCCTCGATCTGGCGAATCCGCTCACGGGTCACGTCGAACTGCTTGCCCACTTCCTCGAGCGTGTGGTCCGTGCTCATCTCAATGCCGAAACGCATCCGCAACACCTTGGCCTCGCGCGGCGTCAGTGAATCGAGCACGTCTTTCACCACGTCGCGCATGCTGGCATGCAACGCGGCGTCGGCCGGCGCCACCGTGTTCGTATCTTCGATAAAGTCGCCAAGATGCGAATCGTCGTCGTCACCGATCGGCGTTTCCATGGAGATCGGCTCCTTCGCGATCTTCATGATCTTGCGGATCTTGTCTTCCGGCATTTCCATCTTTTCGGCGAGCGTTGCCGGATCCGGCTCAAGCCCGGTTTCCTGCAGGATCTGCCGCGAAATACGGTTCATCTTGTTGATCGTTTCGATCATGTGAACCGGAATCCGGATGGTGCGCGCCTGGTCGGCGATCGAACGCGTGATGGCCTGACGAATCCACCACGTGGCGTACGTCGAGAACTTATAACCACGACGATATTCGAACTTGTCCACCGCCTTCATCAAACCGATGTTGCCTTCCTGGATCAGATCCAGGAATTGCAAGCCGCGGTTCGTGTACTTCTTGGCAATCGAAATCACAAGACGCAAGTTCGCTTCCGTCATTTCGCGCTTCGCCTGACGCGCCTTCAGTTCGCCGGCCGCCATCTGACGGTTGGTTTCCTTCAAATCCTTCAACGGCAACACAACGCGCGCTTGCAAGTCGAGCAAACGTTGCTGCTGTTCGCGAATCGCCGGAACGTTACGCGCCAGGATCACGCTATAGCCATGGTTCTCGGCAACGACCTTCTCCGACCACTCGAGATCCGTCTCGCTACCCGGAAAACGCGCGATGAATTCGGCACGCGGCATGCCGCATTTATCGACGACGGTATGCAGGATCTGACGTTCCACCTGACGCACTTCGTCCACTTGCGCACGCAACGTGTCGCACAAACGCTCGACGGTCCGCGCGGTGAAGCGGATGGTCATCAGCTCGCTCTGAATGGCTTCTTGCGCCTTCAGATAAGCCTTCGACTTATAACCTTCCTTCTCATAAGCGCGACGCATCTTGTCGAACCACTCGCTGATCAGCGAGAACTTCTCGAGCGACGCACGCTTGAGCGCTTCCAGCTGCGCTGCATTGGCATTGGCCTGAGCGGTGGTTTCGTCGACTTCTTCCTCGTCCTCGCTCACCTCTTCCTCTTCTTCCTCTTCGCTTTCGATCGCTTCCGCTTCCTGCTCGGAGAAACCGTCGGCATCAGCGGCGTTCGGATCGATCAAGCCATCGACCAGTTCGTCCACGCGCGTTTCTTCGTTCTGCACGCGCTCAGCCATGGCCAGAATGTCCGCGATGGTCGTCGGGCAAGCAGAAATGGCCATGACCATGTGCTTGAGGCCGTCTTCAATCCGCTTCGCGATCTCGATTTCGCCTTCGCGCGTCAGCAACTCGACCGTGCCCATTTCACGCATGTACATGCGGACCGGATCCGTCGTGCGGCCGAATTCAGAGTCGACAGTGGAAAGCGCGACTTCAGCCTCCTCTTCCACTTCATCGTCAGATGAAGCGGCCGGGGCGTTGTCGTTGAGCAGCAGCGTTTCAGCGTCGGGCGCTTGCTCGTAGACCGCCACGCCCATGTCGTTGAACGTGCTGATGATCCCTTCGATCGCTTCCGTTTCCGTGAAGTTATCGGGCAGGTGGTCGTTGATTTCAGCGTAGGTCAGGAAGCCTCGTTCCTTGCCGAGCTTGATCAGCGCGCGCAGCTTCGCACGCCGCTCCTCCAGCTCTTCAACCGTACCGGGCGCGCTCGAGGCAAACGCGTCCTTCAACAGCGCTTTTTCCTTCGCACGCCGGTCGCGCGCCTTGACCTTTTCGACCTTGGCCGGAGGCGCGGCTACAGCATCCGCAGCAGGGGCCGTGGCCGGGTCGGCCTGCACGTTTTGCGCGTTTTGCGTTGCGTCGTCATCGACGGGTACTTCGTTCAGCTTTTTCGTCATGGAGTTCGCCGTACCGGCATTAGTCTCGACTCGCGGCTGCTGGACGACAGCCGATGGAACCGTGGATACAGAATATGCGCGCGCTGCCTTGTCCTGCGTACCCTTGGCAGTGCGTCGCCCCGAGTCCTGCGCCGGTCCCCGCTTCACGACGCGCACGCGAGTCAGCTTCGACCCCTGCTTCGTGTTGCGTTTCCGGCCCGCATTAGCAGCCGCTTCCGTTGCACTCGCTTGCTTGCCGGCCGAATTTCCGGCCTTGCCACTCCTGCCAGTCTCGCCCGCCATCAGGCCAACCTGATCCTTCGACTGACTCGGCGTCTTCTTGCCCGCCGACCGCGCGACTTTCGCCGTTCTGGCCGACCCTGTAGACCCGGTACTCAATGCCGACGCAACCGAGTTTCTTTTCTTCGCACCCGATGGAGGTGAGGGAATGGCGATCACCCTGGTCTTCGACACTCCGGGGGAAGGAACTGACCGGCTATGGGCCACTGCCCGTTTCGACTCGCTCGAGCCGCGTACCGTCGTTTTCTTCCCGCTAGCAGTCTTAACCATGCGTGCCTCACCTCTTTCGCAAATGAGCACAAAAGTCAAAAAAACAACTTGCTGAAAACCTTTAATTGTAGCATGCGTGTCTTAAATGTCCCGACTCACCCCACGCAAGGCCTTAATTTGAGCAGCTTTCGCCGATAAATCCGAAAATTCGGCAATTTCTTCCGCAGTCAAGCTCGATTGCTGAGCCAGTTGATCCAGCCGATTCCGATAGCTGTCATGTCGCAGTTTGACAACCGTTGCGTGCAACTCCTCCGCGAGCAGCTTTTTCTGCTCCTGTACGCGTTCGTTGGCGCCCTCGTCGGCCGGATCGCGCATCAACAGATCCCGTACATTTTCATCATAGGCGAGAATTTCCTGGAAGATATCCTCGTAAGTCGGAGCATTTGCGGCGTTGCGCAACAGATCCGACAGCATCTGGAATTCCGCCGTTTCGCCAAGTTCCCGCGCGTGCCCGATCACCTCGCTGAACAACTCGCCGTGCTCGGTCATGGTCACCAGCGTCTGCTCGCTTTCGTGATCGAGCGTGGCGTAAATGCCCGGGTACATCACCAGGTTACGCAGCGCGCGCTGTTCATGGCCCTTGACGCGACGCCGCTCGCTCTTGGGCAGCGCAGCCCGGGCAACGGCCGCCGCTCGCGAATCGATGTCACACAATGCCGCGATTTCACCAAACGGTGTATTCAGCCGATCGGCCAGCATGTGCAGGATCTGCACGCGCAACGCGTTCGCCGGTAACGCCTGAAGCAGCGGCTTGGCGTCGAAGAGCGCCTTGGCACGGCCTTCCGGCTGGTCGAGTTCCTTGTCGTTCAGGACTTCGTTCAGCAGGAACTGCGACAGCGGCATCGCGCGATCGACCTGCTCGCCGAAACCGTCAGTGCCGAATTCACGCACGTAGCTGTCCGGGTCGTGTTCCTTCGGCAGGAACAGGAAGCGGATCGTGCGGTTGTCGGCGGCATGCGGCAAACAGGCGTCCAGCGCGCGGCGCGCAGCGCGACGGCCGGCCGAATCACCATCGAAACTGAACACGACGGTATCGGTCTGACGAAACAGCTTCTGCACGTGAATCGGCGTGCAGGCCGTGCCGAGCGTGGCAACCGCGTTCGCAAAACCCAATTGCGCCAGCGCAACAACATCCATATACCCTTCGACGACCAGCGCGTACCCGAGTTCGCGAATAGCCAGCCGAGCTTCGAAAAGGCCGTATAACTCGCTGCCTTTGCTGAACAACGGTGTTTCCGGCGAGTTCAAGTACTTCGGCTCGCCGCCGTCGAGCACGCGGCCGCCGAAGCCAATCACATTGCCCTTCACGTTCCGGATAGGGAACATGACACGCTCGCGGAAGCGGTCGTATCGCCGAGACTGGCCCTGGTTGTCGCTTTTCTCGCTGACGATGACAAGACCCGCTTCCACCAGATTGTCGTTCTTGTAGTCAGGGAAAGCCGCTTCGAGGCTCTGCCAGCCGTCCGGCGCGTAGCCGAGCCCGAAGCGCAACGCGATTTCGCCCGTCAGGCCACGCTTTTTCAAATATTCGATAGCGTTGGGCGCGCCCCGCAACTGCTTGCGATAGAACTCACAGGCAGTCTGCATGACTTCGGTCAACGCGACGCTGACGGCCTTGCTGGGCGAGGGAGCATAACCTTCTCCACCCATGCCGCCGACGCGCGTCGACGATTCCTGCGGCACGGTCAGGCCGCACGACTGGGCGAGGTCCTTGACTGCCTCGGGGAACGTGAGCCCGGTGTGCTCCATGAGGAAGCTGATTGCCGTGCCGTGCGCGCCGCAGCCGAAGCAGTGATAGAACTGCTTCGTCGGGCTGACGGTGAACGACGGGCTCTTCTCGTTATGGAACGGACACAGGCCCATGAAGTTGGCGCCGCCCTTCTTCAGCTGGACGAACTTGCCCACCACGTCGACGATATCGACGCGGTTCAGCAAGTCCTGAAGAAACGAATGCGGAATCACTTAGTGAGTTTTCTTGGTCAGACTTTCTTAAGCACTTAAGCAGGCTTATTTGGCAAACTCATCTTGCAGGCCTCATCTCTTGCAGGCCTCATTTCTTGCAAGCTTATTTGGCGAGCGCTGCTTTGACCAGGCCCGACACCGCCGTCATATCCGCACGGCCCGCCAGCTTCGGTTTCAGCACGGCCATCACCTTACCCATGTCCTGCGGTCCGGCAGCGCCGGTTGCCGCCACAGCCGCCTGAATCTCGGCGTTGATCGCTTCACTCGACATCTGCTCAGGCATGTAGGCGGCCAGGACGCCCAGTTCGGCTTGTTCCTTCGCCACCAGGTCGTCGCGTCCGGCCGTCTGGAACTGGCTGATCGAGTCCTTGCGCTGCTTGATCATTTTGTCGATGACTGCCGTGATGGCTGCGTCGTCCAACGTCACGCGCTCGTCGACTTCGCGCTGCTTGATTGCCGCGAGCAATAGCCGGATGGTGCCGAGGCGATCGGTTTCGCGGGCGCGCATCGCGGTTTTCATGTCGTCGGTGATCTGGTCTTTGAGGCTCATCGCTTGGGAACTCTGCTGGTGCTGTGTTGAGAGAATGCGGACGTCAGCCGTTCATGGCGCTAAAGCAAAAACCCGCTTGGGACGTTTCCTCAAGCGGGGTCATGAACGGGGTGATTCGGGTACCTTCGAAGCCGGCCGGAACGACGCCGAGGCGCGACCGAGACGTGGTCGAATGGCTGCTCGTGGCAAGGATCCCCTTCTATCTTCATGGATCACCGCCCGGTTTTCACTCATTTTGCGCTCGTGCCCGCCTGGTGCCAATTGCCTGCCGATTGCCGCTACGAACAAAGCAGTATAGCAGGTCGAAACCATGATTTCCCATGGGAAACGGTCTTGCACAGACACCGGTCCTTACCGCTGAAAGCCTTACTGGTCATGCCTTTGCGGCTCTAGGCCCGAACCAGTTCGGCCGCCGCTTTGCCCGCCGCCACGCCCGACGCCCAAGCCCACTGGAAGTTGTAGCCGCCGAGCCAGCCAGTGACATCGACCGCCTCGCCGATGAAATATAAACCCGCAACGCGCGAACTCATCATGGTCGAGGATGAAAGCTCCCGGGTGTCCACGCCGCCGCGCGTGACCTCAGCCTTCCGGTACCCTTGCGTGCCGTTCGGCGTGAGCGTCCAGCGCGACAGCGATTCGCCGATCTGGCGCAGCGTTTTGTCCGGGAGATCGGCGAGACGGGCGTCGGCAGGCACACGCTGCACGTCGAGCCAGGTTTGGGCGAGCCTCGCCGGCACACGTTCGGCGAGAAACGTGCCGACTTGCTTGCGCGATTCCCGCTTGGCGGCGATCAGGTCGGCAGTGGCATCGACGCCGGGCAACAAGTCGATGAAAATCGGCTCCGAGGGGTTCCAGTAGCTCGAAATCTGCAGCACGCCCGGCCCCGATAAACCGCGGTGCGTGAGCAGCAGGTCCTCGCTGAATTCCCCACGGCCACGGCCCGCGCCCGCGCTGAGCTCGACTGGCACTGACAAACCGGATAACGCCGCGAACGGCTCCCAGTCGGCTGGAGCGAAGGTCAGTGGTACCAGGGCGGGACGGGTATCAATGAGCTTGTGGCCGAATTGCTTCGCCAACCGATACGCAAAATCCGTCGCGCCGATTTTCGGGATCGACAGGCCGCCAGTTGCGACGACGAGCGCTGCGCTTGAGATCGTGCCGGCGTTGCTGTCCAGGAAAAACCGGATGCCGTCGTGGCGGATCGTATCGACGGTCACGGGCCGGCGCCACGTTACGCCGCCCGCGTCGCATTCGCTTTTCAAGAGCTGGATGATGGATTCGCTGGAGTCATCGCAGAAAAGCTGGCCTTTGTGTTTCTCATGCCAATCCACACGATGGCGCTTGAGCAGCGCGAGAAAATCCTGCGGCGTGTAGCGAGCGAGCGCCGAGCGGCAAAAATGCGGGTTTGCCGAGAGGAAGTTGGCCGGTCCGGCATTGATGTTCGTAAAGTTGCAACGGCCGCCGCCCGAGATGCGGATTTTTTCCGCGAGCCGTTCGGCGTGGTCGATCAGGACCACCCGGCGGCCGTTTTGCGCGGCAACCGCGGCGCACATCATGCCCGCCGCGCCCGCGCCGATCACTGCGATATCGTAGGTTTCCATGGCGCGCATTGTAGCGGGTGGTGCGCTCGGGTTCGAGGCGGGGTTGGACTGCAGCGCACGGTGTGTGGGGCCGTGGGCCGTGGGCCGTGACCCGCATCGGCATGGCGTGATCGTCCGAGAGCAAACGACCTTGGGAGAACGAGCCCGAACCCGCCCACTGCTATACTTGTCTGTTAATCCACACACCTGCGCCCCATGCTTGTTCTAGGCATCGAAAGTTCCTGCGACGAAACCGGCCTTGCGCTCTACGACACCGAGCGCGGCCTGCTTTCGCATGCGCTGCATTCGCAAATCGCCATGCATCGGGAATACGGCGGTGTGGTGCCGGAACTGGCCTCCCGCGATCACATCCGCCGGGCATTGCCTCTGCTCGAACAAGTCATGGCGGAAGCCGGCACATTGCCCACGGATATCGACGCTATCGCGTTCACGCAAGGTCCTGGCCTCGCCGGGGCGTTGCTGGTCGGCGCGAGCATTGCCAATGCATTAGCCATGGCGTGGGACTTGCCGACTGTCGGGATTCATCATCTGGAAGGGCATCTGCTGTCGCCACTACTGGTGAGCGAGCCGCCGCCGTTTCCGTTCGTCGCGTTGCTGGTGTCAGGTGGCCATACGCAATTAATGCGCGTGACCGATGTAGGCGAATACGAAACGCTCGGCGAGACACTGGATGACGCTGCCGGCGAAGCCTTCGATAAAACCGCAAAATTGCTTGGCCTGGGTTATCCGGGTGGCCCGGAAGTCTCGCGGCTCGCCGAATTCGGTACATCCGGCGCAGTTAAATTGCCGCGCCCGATGCTGCATTCCGGCGATCTGGATTTCAGCTTCAGCGGGTTAAAGACCGCAGTGCTGACTCACAGCCGCAAGCTTGGCGCGAACATCTGCGAGCAATCGAAAGCGGACTTGGCGCGGGGTTTTGTCGATGCGGCCGTCGACGTGCTGACTACGAAGTCGATCGCGGCATTAAAGCAGACGGGCCTGAACCGGCTGGTCGTGGCAGGCGGAGTGGGCGCGAACCGGCAATTGCGCGAGGCGCTGTCCGCCGCCGCGAAAAAGCGTCGCTTCGAAGTCCATTACCCGGATTTGTCGCTATGTACCGATAACGGCGCGATGATCGCCCTCGCCGGAGCGTTGCGTCTCGCGCGCTGGCCTGATCAGGCCGTGCGCGATTATGCGTTCACGGTGAAGCCGCGCTGGGACCTGACGTCGCTGGCGGCGGCTTAAGTCATCTCCTTATACACAACTCGACGCTTGCGGAAACGATGGTGGAGTAGCAAAGCAGCCACAAGGGGGTTGTTAACAATGCGGATTTCGCGTTTACTCTCGGATTTTCGGCATGAATATCCGAGACGACGTGGGAGCATGGGTGGACGAGGAATTTGAGACGCTGGATTTAGGTGATCCACGGCGAGACCGGCGCGCGAAGGAGCTGGTCAAACGGTTCGCCAGCCGGCCTACGGCCAGCATTCCGGGCGCGTGCGAAGGCTGGGCCGAGACGATGGCGGCATATCGCTTTCTGGGCAATGAGCACATCGACTGGCGCGACATGATGCAGCCGCATTGGGACCGTACCACGGCACGCAT
>NZ_MTHB01000042.1 GCF_002220365.1 Caballeronia sordidicola
GCGGCGTGACGTCTGCAGTCACGCCGCGGTTGGGACCTTTCGCATGCGAAAGTCGCGGGGACTATGGCTGCAGGTCGGCGCCTACCCGGACGGTGCCATCCGAGGTGGCATGGACCGCAGGTACGCCAGTTGCGGTGGCGATGGTCTGAACGAAGGACGGCCCAATCAGACCAATCGCCAGAATGCCCAGCACGAGCGCAAGGTTGCGATAGCCACCGCCATGCGCGAGTTGCCAGATCGTGACAAGGAGGGATATCAGCACGAGAACCATGATCAGCGTACTGTCGAGCATGCCCTGCAAAGTCGATACGAGTGTGTCCCACGCGCTGGCGGTTAGTGCAGTACCGCCATTGAGCGCACCGACAGAAATGAGCATGGCGCCCATGGCGAGCACCATGAATGCGACAGGTCGGAACGATCGCACGGGCGCGTTGAACTGGATTGCTGCGGACTCTTGTTTCATAGGTTCCTCTTTATTACTGTGGCATTGAATTGGGCATGGAGCTGCCTGGGCTTTCACTAGCGGACGATTGGCTGCCCGGCTGGATGAAATCGGTGTGCTGCGATAACTCGGGTTGGGCTTTCGGAGCCCCTATGGTCTTCGCTTCAACAGTCTTGTGGGGATATGAACCACCTTCCGCACTCGCTGGATCGCTGCCGTCAAAGCCGGCCCAGTGGGTCGGGACGACCTCTTTGTAGACCACCGTGCTGCTGACGCGCATGTCGTTGCCGTCGACAAAGCTCTTGATCCACGTGCGCAGGACAACCGGCCCCACGCGGACAGGCGAGCCATCTTGCGGCATGAGGTCGGCGCCGCCGAGCTGCGGCAGACTGCCTGAGCCGATATTGACTGTCTCGCCCGCGCCGGCTTTCACCGCAGGGTGCGACTTGTCGCTACCTACGGGCGCGATTTCGGTTGCCTTGTCGTACTGACTGAATTTCAATGCGGTGTCGAACCGGCTATCGGGCAACTCCCCATTTGTCGAGTTTTCAACAGCCTTGAAGCTATGGCAGTAAATGCTCGTTGGGTCCTGCTTGCGATTGCAGTCGTAGCTGTTCGATCCGATCGGGTTAAACGCGGTTGAGCATCCAGACAGTGCAGCTGCGAGACCGACCAGCAGGGCTACGGTCAAGAAATGGGGAAAACGGGTCTGTTTCATTGGTCGACTTCCTTCTTGCTGGTGCGTTTTTTCAACGCGATGTCTTCCTTCAGGATCCACGTCACGCGGGTACCCGCAGTGACCTCGACGACCGGGAAGGTCTCCTTCGCAAAGTTGAGATAGAACTGCGAAAGCTCTGTGGCCGCGTGGTTGATACCCTGCCCGACCGCTGTGCCAGCCAGATAGGCAGGATTGGGGACCTGAAAGGACTGTTGTGAGCCGTTCGAGGCATTCGTGTTGTAGGAAGACACCGCCGTTGGCGCGAGAGCCGATCCAAGACCTGCTGCCATGCCTGTAAGTGCTGCCTGCATGAGCATCGCACCTTGCTTGTTGACAACCTTGCCGGCGAGACCAAGCGTTCCGTCAACATCCAGCGCATATGCCTTGACCGGTGCTTCGTACACGTCCCCGTTCTTGAAAATGCAACTAATATGATCCGCGATGGCGTATGCGCGCTCCGCGCTTAGAACCGCCGTTGCCGATCCACCGATAAAGCAGTTTTCCAGGTCCGAGGCCTTCCACGAGTTAGGCATAATCGCCACCCCCTTGATCCGGGACACGAACGGTGCACCGACGTCCAGCGCCGATGTGACGCTGCCGACAGCACCGCCGCTTGAGCCGCTCGGGCGAGCGTTGACGCCTGAAAGCATCACGGCCTCGATGCCTGTGTAAATCGGCAAGACCAGGTCCGGACGCTTGTTCGGATCATCCGCAGGATCCGAGACGACCGGGTCGGCCACCATCATTGGCCGCGCAGGAGCGATGGGTGCTGGGGGCGGATCTGCGGCTACGCTGGATGAGTCGTGGCCAGCGGCGGACGCCGTGGTGGTTGACGTGCCCGGCTGGTCAAAGCTGACCGCTGCGGGTAGATCTTTCCCCAACCCATTGCCAGCCCCGTTCATCGCATCGCTGGCTCCCTGCGGAACTGCGGCATTCGGGGGACGGGTCACGACCCTCACGTTGCCCATCGTGTTGCCCGGGGCGTTGCCGCCCGGCGGCTGGTTTTTCAAACTTGCGAGATCCTTCCGGAGCGCATCAATCTGCGTCGACAGGTCTTCAAGCCCCTGATTGCGAGGCGAGTTCGGAAGAACACCGCTTACGTTCCCCCCGAACGTCGCCGGTGCCGGCAGCAGACCGCTGGGCGACGCCGACTGCGTCGCAACGGGTTGAGCAAACGTAGCAGCGCTCGCAGCTGGCGCGGGGTTCTGATGAATTGCCCTTTGGTAAAGGATAAAGACAGTTCCGACGGACGCAACGCCGATCAGCAGGTATCGGAACTTCGGATCCATGTCCAACCATTCCTGCTTCTTCTTCTCAAAGAATTCGATGGCCATGCTTACTGTTCCTCACGCTTGCGAGCAAGCACAATGACCTTCGTTTTCTCGCCCGGAAGCAGAAGCGGCTTGGGATAGATCGATACGGCAAGTACATCGCGGCCGTCAAACTCCTGTTCGCGGAGGTTCGCGCGCAACTGACCAGGATTGCGTACCGTATAGACGTAGATGTCTCCGTCACGATCGCTATATCGTCCGTCCACGGTCACAACCAGGCCGTCCATCGCGATGGGCGGCATTTGCACGTCAACCTGCGAATAGCCGTCCGGAGCGCGACCCAACGCCACCGTCTCCATGACGTCCTGCACGTGATTGATGTAGTCGCTGCTGTTTAGGGCGGGTTTCTGATGTCCGGCGACAATCCCGGTGTCATCCGTCACGATCACGGTTTGCGCTGGTATGTCCTTCGGAACCAGTTCAAGACCCAAGGCTGGCCCACCCCCTGGCGGCTCAATAAACAGCTCTCGTGTCGCAGCGGGCAGCGTCTGCCAGTACACGTAAATATTGTTGCTGACAGGCCGGTGATCGACCTTTACGTCACTGGTCTGGATGATGTACGGGTTCTTGAACGGCAACTGGATACGATTCGGCTCGTTCACGCTCATGTACACCGTCTGCGTCCCGCCATTGGTCCACGCAATTCGACGGGCTTTCGTCGGGTCAAGCGCGTCCATGCTCTCCCCCGGAATCTTCATCACGCCAGGCAGATTGATTTCCTTGGGCGCCGTATCCTTCACGGCGATCGATGGATCGACTGCCAGGGGGTCGTGTGCCTTGGCGTGCTGGTCACGGGCACTCTTGTGCTTCGAGGCGGAATGCTTCGTCGCGCTTGCGGCCTGTAGGCCATCTGCCGGCGTGGTATCGGCGCGTGCAAACCCCGACGCCGAAAAGCCCACCGACGCGAGGAGCAGTGCGGCCAGGTAATGGTTCTTTGTCAGCTTCATTTCTTTTGCGCCTGTATCCACTGAGTGTTATGTACCCTGTCGCCGGGGTAAGACGCGGCATCGTCAAAGGTCATCTGGTAGTTGGCGAAATGGACCGGGTATTCGAAGACGTACGGTTCGGCCGTGTCTTTCGCCGCGTTGACGGTGTGAAGATCGCCTAGCACGAAGACGCGACCAAGCTTGTCGTCAGAGACGAAGCCGCGGGTTACAAAGTAATAGCTACCGAGTTCATGTTCGGCTTTCAACGTCGCGACTTTGTCGTCAATTGCCTTACTCACTTTGGTGAAGCAATCGGGCGAAAGGAATGGCTGCACGAACGCCTTGACGCTTTCGCCATTGCTGGGGTTGATGGAAGCCAAAGCCGTTGTGACGGCATACGCGTAAGCCCGTTCCGCTCCAACATCCATACCGTTCTTCTCGATCTTGGCGCCGTTAGGCATGCCCGGCACCTCACGAACGACGATCTCGGTCATGAAGAAAACCTTTATGGCTAACAGCAAGACCGCCACGGCCACGGCCAAGATCCCGTAGATGAGCAGGCCGTTTTCCTTGCGAAGCTGAGCAACCGATTTGTTGCGATTTGGAAAATCCATAAAACTTCCTTTACTCCACGCGATGGAGAATTTTTGCGAGCAGCCGCTTCGTGCCCGGATTGATGATCGTTGCGTCGCCGACGTACACCATGCGCTGGGTTTTGAAACCCTTGGAATATTTCGCCAGACTCCAACTGAACAGAAACGCGTGGAAGAATCCCGGCAAACGGGTGTTTCTCCATTCCAGGTATTTCCGGTTCACGTGGTAGCCGACAAACGGAATCCCTAGGTACGCGCCGGTGCCCCAAGCCTTTCCGGCAAACAGCGCGACGAAGACACTGACGATCAGGATGTACGTGTCCTTGAATTCGACGCCGAGAAATGCACTCTCTGCGCCACCATGCTTTGGGATACGAAAAGATTCATTCGACACGTGAGTCCCCGGCGCTCCAGCAAACTAGGTGATCCTTCCAGTCCGGGTCGCTTGCGTGACTCAACGTAGGAACGCACGTCTTGTCACCGACCACGACGACCTTGGGCCAATTGACCTGCGGTTTAGCGTGAAAGCGAGTACGCCGCAGACGTGCCCGCTGCTGAGAGGCGCCGATCGCTGCGAGCTGGTCCGCACGCATCTGAGAAAGGGCGTCCTCTTCCTGCGCACTAAACAAGTCATACGTTTGTCGCGGCGGCCGCCCAACGATGAAGCGCTGGGGAAGTCGGCCGTCCACCGCCGGGCTGGCCGAGTACACGTATTCACCGCCATTAGGAAGCTGCACCGTCGCAGCTCCTGCCGAGTAAGGCGCATGCTGAACGAAGCTCACGCCATCGTTGGGAAGCGCTGCAAACCCGCTTGCTGGCATCGCGGCGCACGTCAATATCAGTAGTTTGTGTATGTTCATAACATTGATTTTAATCACTACATGAACCGGTCACAATTAATATGTTTCGCCGAACGCAGAATAGTAGGTGCGCTTCGCAAAATCACTCGCGGACTCCAGTTTCGAGTCTTGCGCGAAGAACTTCAGGGCCTGCGAAAGGCTGATTTCGCCAGCTACTTTCGAATACTCGCCGGGGTTGTCGCTATTACCGTGGCCGACTACAAACGTGGGAACCGAGACGACGTGGTAACGCTTTGTGAGCACCGGATCGATGATCCAGCGCGCTGGCTGCTTCTGGCAGCAGGCATCATTGATTTCCTTCGCGAATTTTTGCGTGGACATCAAGGTTGCGTCGGTGCCACCGAAGCCGTTGAGCACAATCACCGCGTGCGCCGCGCCCGCTTCGCGCGCCAGCTCGAGGAGCGTCTCGCGGGGCATTTGCGTCGAGACGAAAATGAACGTGTTCCACCGCGCTGTCATGGTCTCGAGCAGCGGGGTGTCGGCCTGAGCCCCGACAGTTGTGACTGCCGCGACAAAGAGAGCGATCCATTTTTTCATCGGAAGTCCTTCACTGAGCTATGGTGGTGGTGGCGCAGCAGTCCTTGCGCTGAAAGACGAAGTAGCCGTAGTCCTTGTCTTGAGGGCGTGAGGTACCAATCTCTTGAAAAGAGAGGGGCCTGCCGATTGGCGTGCACATGTTGTCCGGGAACGGGAAGGTCCGATTGGTCTTGTACTGACGCTTGTCCATGACGAGCTGCGGAACGCCGAGTGCGCCGCAGGAGTCCAGTGCATCCTGGCCAGCCGATGTTTGTTGAGCGCCGGCAGCATGCAGCTTCGCGAAAATGCGCGCGATCATCAGATGTGAAACCTGTTCGGGCGTGTTGGCGACCGCAACGTTGCCGTCGAGCGGATACATTGGTCCCCACGCTCCGGCGACCCAAAAAAGGATCTCCATCGGAAACCCGACTGTCGCCGAGATCGAGTCAGGCAGCTCCGCGGCGATGCTTGGTATGCCGGCAAACGGGTATGCGTACGGAGTCAGCATGAGGGAGAGTGCGTCGTCGTTCCAGGTCGGGTCGGCCCAACTGAGGAACGGCACATCGAAGGACCGGCTATCAAGACACGGGTTATTGACCACGACCCCGATCGCGGACATCACCGGGTTGATGTATTCGTTGACCTGCATGAAACTCGACTTTCGCTTACCCCCTATTGGGGCTGTCGTGACCTTCTCGCCCCCATATTCGGCAGCGTTGTATGGCGTATTAATGTCAATACCGCCGAGCAGCGGCATGCATCCGGGTTTGGTGGTGGTGTCGACCATGTAGCGTGGCTCCCAAAACGAGACAGGCGTGCCGACGGCAAGGTTGTTTGCGCAGATGCAGATTGGCGAACCGCTGACGCCCGTGTTGTAGTCATCGCCAGAGACGCCGAGATTTAGCAAGCCTCCCATGATCGAAATCGGGAATATGCAGTCGTAGCAGACATCGGTTATCAGATTGGGGAAACTGCCGTTGCAGATCTGCTGAGCTTGCGCCCCCCCTGAAAGCCCGAAACCTATGACGACCGCGAGCCAAAGACGGATCAGATGTTTCAATTTGAGGCTCCCATGCCGAACTGGATCGCGAGCTTGTCGCCTTGTTGGAAAAGTGCCGCTGGCACGCTGTTGACATCCACGCCATACAGCTTCTGCAGGGTGTTGATGATCATCTTTCGCTGGTCAAAATAGAACGGGACGCCCATCCCACCGTGCCACGGTACGTTGCGGTACTTGATTCGCATCAGATACGGCGAGCCGGCCGTGAGCACAATCTTTAGTTGCTCGGCCTGGCTTCTGGCGACTGCGTACGCGACCTGCTTCGGGTCAGTGCCATCGATGAAGATCAGGCCGCTGGTGAGCGGCATGATCTTCAATGGCTGGATCACCGTTCCACGTCTGACAATCACCCGGCCGTTCTGATCTTTGTAGTCCTCGGGAACAGCGAACTGGAGATCGCGTAGCTCAGTGCGCACGGCGTAGTCGCTCTTGACGCCGAGGGACGGCGGATTTTTGATCGAGTCGATCGTACGGTTGCGATAGTTCTTCCAGAACTGGTCAAGTTCGCCGGTGGACTGCTTTCGGCGCATGACATCCTTGATCTGTTCCGCTGCGTCGGGGTCGAGCGCGTACGTCTGCGCTTTGACGCCGAGATCCTCCGCGCGTGCCAAGCTTGCGAATGTCACAGTTGCAAGCAGGGTTCCAATCAGGATTTGCTGTTTCATTGCTGCACCACCATCGTTGGTCTTGTTGGTTGTTCTGAAACGACGCCCTTTGAAGGGTGGGCTGCGGTCTGGTTGCTGGCGGGTTGACGGGTTATGCGCTCGTACATGTTCTGCACTTGTTTCGCGTAACCGATCCGCGCCTGCTCCTTGTTGGGGGAAATGCCAGCCCCGTAAGCCCCGACCGCTCGCCATGTGTTGCCGTACATGCGCATGAAGTCCGAGAGGATGAAAGCTCCGACGTTGATGTTCGTACACTCGTCGTACAGATCCCGCTCGTAGATGTCGTATTTCTGAAGCCACTTCAGATGCCACGGCATTACCTGCATCTCCCCAATTGCTCCTGTATCGGCGTTGGTCACATGTGGTCGGTAGTCCGACTCCACTTTCGCGATCGCCCGGAGGAGATCGACGTTAATGTGACGCCGTTGCGCAGCGTGTGCGAAGCACTCGTCAGCGCCCGCTCGTGCCACGTCGCTTACAATTAGTAATGCTAATAGAGAGATTCGAAGATAGAGCATCAGGGATATCGACGAAGGCCTATCCCGGCCAGTTTTCTCATGAGAGTGAAGAGCCCGAGGATTACCTCAATCGCGATCGCAGCGAAGACGACGTAGAACGACAGTGCGATGATGAGGGGCCCCATAGCGCCCATTTCGGCCGCTGTCGACATCATGAAAACGCCGGTGGCGATCAATGACATGACGCCTGCGTGCAGGACCGAATGCTGGCCGCGAAGTGCCAGCCTCGAAAGGAGGCGATGCAGGAGCTTGCTCATTTAGATGCCGCCGCGAGGTTGGCCTGAGACTTCGCGAGTTGTGCTTCGATCCGATCGGTCGGAATAAGACCGGGAATCAGCGATCCGTCTGCGAAGATCAGCGCGGGGGTGCCGTTGATATTCCACTTCTGACCGAAGGCTAGGTTGCGCGCGATCGGGTTTTCGCAGAGCGGTTGTTCTGGCTGCTTGTGCTGATGCAGGTAGTCATGCCATGCGGGGATGAGCATGTCAGGTTTGACGAGACCAGCCATGTTTTGATAGTCGTGCCATGCCTGGGCACGGTCGGTCTGACACCAGATGCTTTCTGCGACGCCCGGCGCGTTCGGGTGCAACTGCGCGAGGGGGAAAGGGAATAAGTAGACCGTGACGTCTGTCAACTTCGTGAGGTTGCCCTCCAGTTGACGGCAGTATGGGCAATCAGGGTCGGAGAACACATAGAGTCGCCGCGAGCCGCTACCAAACTTGATCGCATCCTTCAAATCCAGTTGGGCGACGTCGACCTTCGGCCGATTGGCGGCCTCAAGGTCAGCTGAGAGCGAGTGGTTGCTTTTCAGATCGATCACGTTTCCCGAAATCAGGATCGACATATCGTCGCGGACAAAGAAAATCTCGCTGCCCTTCACCACAGACCAGAAGCCGGGAAAGGCGGGCTCAATCTTCGCTCCCTGCGCGGCAGGGAACCGCTTGACCAGGTCGTCCGGGAAACTTGCATGCGCCAGAAGGGTGTAACCGGCACAGAACAATGCTGCAGAAACTTTCAAAACCTTCGAAGCAAGCCGCATAGATCCTCTATTTCGGGTGAGAGCGCCTCATGAGGCGAATTCTCACCTCTGGCAACTCGGGTTTGTATTGCAAGATGAACTCAATGATCGGTCGGACATTGGCCCATACGCGAGCGCTCTTGCGCTGGGTGTACAGCATGTGTTCGATGTTCGATCTGGTGAACTTCGTGAGAAGAACGTAGCCGCCTTGCACTTCCTCAATCACAAAATCCTTAATCGTTCCGGCCGCAGCCGCGTCCTTCAGATCCTGCTCGACAATGACGTTCATATTTCGCTCCAGGTCAGTAATCCCGAAATGATACCGAAGCGAGCAAGCACGCCGGGCTTTTTCCCTGCACAGCGTCAATACGGGTCCGACTCAACCGGTCAGTAGTGAAGTCGATAATACACATCAATTTATCAAAACATCAATATTGACGTTATGAAAAATAGTTGTTGAACACCACAGCGCCGTAGACCAATGCCAGCACAGACAGGCACGCCGTGTACTCAAGCTCGTACACGCCTTTGTGTTTGCGCCAGTAGAGGAAACCTCCTAAAAGGGTGGCGATGAATATCAGTTTGACGGTGGAGAGCACGCAGAAAAAGCTTACCCACTGACTAAGCCAGTTCAAGAGCTTGTTCGTTTCGAAACGCCCCTCCGGGGCGGATAGCGTGCTATGCCAGTCGAGCACCTGCAAAACCGTGACGACCCCGATGAGGATCGGCGTGCGGTTTCGAAGGATGGATTGGAATGGTTGGTCCTGCGTCATGGTGCCCCCGTATAGGCCGCGCCGTGTTGTTAACTTGTATCAGGCGCTGGGGTGATTATAATTTAATTTCGAGAGTGTTGCATTATGTAACGTTGCTCGCCAACAACCGAATTTCGGCGATTGATCATGTGGTTTTGACGAACGTGCGCGTCTCGGCGGGCTCGTGCAATCGAAGCATGCAAGAGATGAAGATCGAGACTCTTAAGTTCTCGCGTAAACTACACTTTCCCTGTAAGTGCGCCTGACGAGAGTCCAGTAGCGCTTGCAAGATCGGCGGCCTCCGTCTGATCGCTGTCGCGTTTGAACGAGATCAAAAAGATGGCCGGCACTGGATCAGAACCGTTTCCATGCTCCACCATTAACCGCAGTTCCATGAAGTCCGACCAACGACTGGTTTTACGGGCGGGAGAGTGCCTATGCAGCTTGAAAATATTCGGTATGTGAACTTCGATGAACCCGACCGACGGCGGGTACAGGAGAGCGCGATCGAGGCGGCGACAGCGGATCCGGCGAAGTACATTGAAGCGTACCGGCAAGACTCTCGGTCGTTCGACGGTCGCTACGTTGCAGCCGATCTCTTCAAGGAGACGTTTGGCGAATACAGCGCATCGCGCGAGTCGCGCAATCGCTTTAACAATCCGGTTCACAACACTGCGGCAGTCCTGTCGTCTGCCCTCTTCGCCGAGAACCTGCAGGGGGCGCGTGAATCAGGGCGGGATATCGTGTACTTCCTGACGGGATCGCCGGGTGCGGGTAAGACGTCCATGGTGTTGAAGGAGAACGCCCTACCGCCGGACGCGCATATGGTCTTCGAGGGCCAGATGTCTAACTTTGAAACGAGCCGAGACAAGATCCAGCAGACGATAGATGCTGGATTTCGGCCGCACATCGTCGTGGTCCACGCTCGCTCGGAAAACGCCCTCGACAACACGATACGGCGGTTCTACGAGGAAGGCCGTGGCTCGAGCATCGCGACGCTCGCGAAGATTCAGGGCGGCCTCCCACAGTCGCTTGAGCAACTTGGCGCATACTTTGGCAATAACCTGCTGCTGGACATCATCGACGTTCGCGATCGGGCGAATCCGGTGAACCTGCAGGGATTCGACAACATCAACGTTCTGAAATCGGAGGGAACACATGACCACATCCAGCAACGACTCCAATCCCGAATCGAAGACCAGTGGAGCATCGGACGAATCGACGAAGACGCCTACCGACAAGCAGCCGGACTCTCACCCCGAGATCGCCTCTCGTTGGATTCAGAGCTCAATGAAAGGCATCAAGGAAATGCACGAGAACGAGGAAATCCGCAAGGAGATCGCGGACCGGCTGTTCTAGACGAAGGTCGCGCGGGGGACCAGGGTCATCGCGGCCCATCTCAGACGCTGTTGCGCATCACCGACTCGGAAAAGATACGGTCGGCCGTCCAGGGACAGGTCATTAATGTTGACGGCGACCACGTGCTTGTGCAGACAGGGCGGGCAGATGCGGTGCGATTCCCGAAGGCTCAAATGAGCCGCGAAGTCAAACTTGGCGACAAGGTGGCGCTTGAGTTCAAGGAGAACGACCTTCAACAGGGGAATGACCGGAATCGCCAACGCGGCCCCGCGCGACAAATCGAGCAGGATCGTCAGACGGAATCCACGCCGAGGAACGTCAAGAATCGCGGGATCGACGGTCTTTGACGACGGCCGATTCCGCATACACAAGGGACGACCGAGTCCTGAATACCAAATAAGAGAACGGGGATCTGCAGATGCATCACTACCTGATCGACGGGAAGACATACCAAGAAGATGATCCGAGCCTGCAGGCGGCGCTCGGTCGCGTGCACCATACAAAGATCCGGCCTCTTTGTCTCTGCGTCAGACCTGGCGAACCGATGTATGTCTCAAAGGTATCCGGGCACTTCCAGATCAAGCGGATGCCGGACTCTGGAGCGGAACACTCTGCCGATTGCGACTCGTACGAACCGCCTGCCGAACTGAGTGGCCTCGGCGAAGTTATGGGGCATGCCATCAAGGAGGACGTCGAAGAAGGGATGACCATGCTCCGACTCGACTTCGCTCTCAACAAGATCGCAGGTCGGGCCCCGCCATCCCCCTCAGACGCCGAAAAGGACAGCATCAAGGGCGAGACTTCGAAGCTGACGATCCGCTCCTTGCTGCATTTCCTGTGGGATGTCTCACATCTGACTCACTGGAACCCTGGCATGCAGGGAAAACGGAGTTGGGCGACGGTGCACAAATATCTGAGCCGCGCTGCGCAGGGCAAGTACACGAAGGGTTTGCATCTGCCGAGCACGCTCTATGTGCCAGAGCCGTTTTACGTCGATCGCAAGAACGAGATAGCGCAGCGACGTAGCGCCCTAATTGCTGCCGCGGAAAAATCCGATCGGCCTGGACAGAAGCTCTTTATCGTCATCGGTGAAGTGAAAGAGGTCGCTTCTGCGCGTTACGGCCACAAAGTCGTGCTCAAACAGGTTCCTGATTTTCACTTCATGATGAGCGAAGACTTGAACAAGAAGCTGAAGGTCTTTAAGGACGAAATCAGCCTATGGAACGCCTTCCCGGAAATTCACCTCGTTACGATCGCAACCTTCAGTGTTGGGCGTACCGGCATCGCCGAGATCGAGGAAATGGCGTTTATGGTGACCAACGAGCAGTGGATTCCATTCTCCAATGTTGACGAGAAGAACCTGATTGACTCTCTGATCGCTTCGGAGCGCAGGTTCGTCAAGGGTTTGCGTTATAACCTGCCCTCTTCCCGTCCACTCGCAAGCGTGATCCTTAGCGACACGCCGCATAAACATACGGCGGTGTACATGGTGCCGGGCGATGCATCAGAAGGCTACATGGCCGCGCTCGGTGACCTGACTGACAATGACAAGCTCACGCACATTCAGTGGCTCGCGGGCAACATCATGCCGGAGTTACCACCGGCGAGCGCCACGGCGCGGGCAGCTTGAAAGCGGCCTTCTTTTTTTCGCATGCGAAAGCCCCGCAAGACGCCGCGCAGATAATTCGCCTTTCGCCTAACGCGTACTGAATCACGCTCCCATGGATATTGGAACCCGACAGAGTCTGCTCGCCATCTGTGCCTACCTTCTTCCGGCCGTTCTCGGAGCGATCGCGCTCGGCCGCTGCGCACGCGGCAATGCGACGTTCGCCTTGCTTTCGTTCCCCGGTACCTTGGCCCATGAACTCCTGCACCTGATAGTGGCGTTCATCACGTTCGCCCGTCCCGTAAGCCTCTCCGTGTGGCCGCGGCGGGCACAGGACGGCTCGTACCTGTTCGGAGGTGTGTTGATGGAGAACGTGCGATGGTGGAACGCCGCGCCGGCCAGCCTCGCGCCGATGCTTGGTTACGGCATAGCTGCTGGCGCTGCCTGGATGCGGCTACGCCACGGCTTTATCTTCTCACCGTGGGATCTGCTGGTGTGGGCAGCACTCGCGCAGCTGCTGCTCGCGTCGTGGCCCTCCAGCGTGGACTGGCGTCTCTCAGTGAGATCGTGGCCCCTCTTGCTGGCGGCGCTGGCAGCAGTCTGGTATCACTATGCGCACGGTCTGGCAGGCGGGTGAACCCCCGCGCGTGAACGAAAAAAAGGGGCGCTCGGCGCCCCTTCGGCTTTGCGATATCACCTATCGTTTCGCGCTCACAACCTGACCATCACTTGCCGAGACCGCTCTTGGCGACTTGCTGCTCGACATACGCGGCGAACAGGACGTGCAGGTGCGTCGTTGGGTGAAGCGTGTCTGCGAACATGTACGTCTGGTCTGCTCCGGCGACGGTGTACAACTGCGGCGAGCAGAACAGCGAAGAACCAAAGGCGCTGGGGTCAGCTACGCCGAACTTCGTGGCGTTGGCCACCATAGCCGCGATGTTGCAAGCTGTCCCGGTGTTCGAGACCGTGAAGCCGTTGGCCAGGTAGTTGGCTGTGATGCCGTCCTGCCAGTTGAAGGCATCGATCTGGATCACCTGGTTCGACGACAGCCCGAGGCCCTGGATCGATTGCGTCAGCACCGTGTTGTACACGGTCGACAATGCCGTAAGTAACTGCTGGGCGGACGCACCACCTGCTACCCCGAGAGGAGTCTGGCCGATATCCGGAACGTTCGATACTACAACGTGCGCCGCGCCGGAAGCGACGATCTGCTGGATCACGCCAGCGAAGGTTTGTGCAACGGGGCCGAGGTTAGCGACGGCCTCCTTCTGGATTGCCGTTGCCGGATCCATGCCGCCAGCCACGTCCGTTTCGATGGCGGTCTGAATCGTCGGCTCCAACTCGAAAATGTCATTGGCGCCGCCATTAATGAGCACCAGCTGGTTCGCGTTGAAGCTGCCATGAACGGAGATGTAGTTCTGGACCTGCTGCGTGACGGGAACCGTCGTGGCCTGCGCATAGGCCGCGTTTGCAACGCTTGATGCGGCACGCCCTTCCCCATTCGGATCCTGCACGCGTGCACCGCCTTGTGCGTAGCCCAAACCGGACGACGCGACCAGCGGTTGACCGAAGCCGCCGAGGTATGCCGCGGTTAGCGTACCCCCGTAGTACTCCGCGACCTTCTGCGTCCAGACCTCGCCCGGGTTCGTTGTGAAACGACCGCCGCCGAAACTCGCCGCAATCACCGGAGCATAGGTGCCCACGTCGGAGAGACTGTCGCCGAACGAGACCACCTGAAGATTGACGCCGCCAGAAGGGACGCTGCTGTTATTCGAACCGGTGTTACTGCTATCCCCGCCACCACCGCCACCTCCGCACGCGGCCAGCATTGCGAATGCCGCACTGGCTACCGTGAGTTGAGTGGCGCGCCGAAGCGTGCCGCGGTTCGAACTTGCTTTTGTGTTCAATTGATTGGTCGACGTCATCTGGCTAAGTCCTCGTTTGGTCTGGCGACGGTCGTGCCGTCTAGTTTTATTGATTTGAAGCGGTTTCGCAGGGACCAGCATTTGCCGGAGATCTGAGCCTGCTCTCGATGCTCGCGCTGAAGATCTAACGACCGCGGCACCATGGTTCAGATTGTATCATCAAAACATCGATATTGATGTTTTGATGATACCGAATTCAGATGAATGAACAGCATCTACGACGATGTGGGTCTTGGCCGATATCGTTCCTACAAAGGACCGATAGACCCAATTCTGGTTAACGGAAATCGCGGCGATAACTTGAGGGTTTCAGCCCATCCGCATTCGACGCCATCAGTCACCGCGACTGAGCAACATCCGTGAAAGGTCATTTGCGGCCACGAGGATTGCGGACCTGCTCACGAGTTCAGGAATTGTTTTTTTACAGCACAAGGCCAACGGCTTTTGACGTTGAGTGGCGTGCGCTAACTTGGTTATGAGTCGCAGGAGGAGGCGCTCCGGGTCAGTTCCGTGTGACGCCGCATGGCGTCGCGCGCATCATCGAAATGGCCTCTTTGTGTATCTCCGTGCCATAGAATGTAGACGGCCGCCTCGCGCATGATGTACTTCGCGATTGTCCATCCGGTCGGATGCGACAGACAATAATCGCTTTCTTTTGTCCACAGGCCCACGTCGTACCCCTAAGCCGAATGGTCTTTAGCAATCAAGTCGCGTTTCAAGCGCTGTTGAAAGGAACATTCGTCAATCGGTCGCCCCGCTTGGGGAACGCGCAGGGTCAGTTTTCGACACGGTTCTATCCGGTCAAAGCGAAACGCTGCAGCGGCCTCGAGGGTCAGATGCCAGGCAGCTCCACGAGCTAGTTCGTCAAAGTCCACATCGGCGAGCATGACAACGCGCACGCGGCCCACCCGATCCTGAACGTACTCGCACGGCATCCACACGCCGGCGATTTCGATATCGGTAACGTTGATTTTCCGGTCGACCTCGGCCGCCAATACTTTCTCAGTTTGCATACGTGGGTTCCCTCTCCGTGAAGGCGCTTCGGGCCGAGCAACAGCGCTCAGTCTTGTCATCCTCTTCAATGTCTCCGCCGTACCGATACAACGGCCTGAGTTTCTCTCAACCGAACGAGCACTATTGCGCATACCGTTTCCCGCCCCTCCGGCTATTCAGAACGGGGCGGTTCCCATGCCTGCTAGCTAACATTCTTGAGAGTGCGACCACTGACAAGGTGTGCTCTATCAGACCCAATCCAATCGGCGTATTGATAGGTCGGGACGTCCGCGCTTCGTTGGCTATCGTCGGCGCTTTGTTTGGCCAACGCATAAGTGTCTGGCAGTTCCTGCAGGCTTACGCTGTTCGAACCTTCTCCACGTTTTTCAGCCGTGTGTGCCTTGTCGACGAGGTGCGCCATTTGGATGAGGCTTCCGAAGGCAACGATAACCAGGCCACTGCGGCAGAACCTGGATGCTCCGACCAGCGCCGTTACGGTCGCCGTCTCGATAGAGGTCGGGGGCAGCGCTCCCGGAGCCGGAGTGAGCATGGCCAGCATGGCTTGTTCCTCTTTGGTCGTCATGATCGTGTCGATACTTACCCAGCAGGTGCCGAACAAAACAACGCAAGCAGAAACCCAATCGAATCGATCCTCTGCGAGGACAATGTGAAACGGGAAGCTTACGCACAGCGCGCACCAGGCCAGAAGCGCGAGCACGAACGCGTAGTTGTGTTGCCCAACCGGTTGCGGATGATGCTTCTTGCGACGATAGATGCTCCGGATGGCCCACACACCGAGCGCAATTGACGTGAAGAAAAGAAAGGATTCCTGTTGCGACATGCTGAGGATGGCGTGCCCGATAGTTTGGATGGTCATTTTGTTTGGTCGGTAGTTGTTCGTTTGAACGGGCCTTGACCAACATGCTTATACCCGCCTAGCAGATGCAGCATCGTTCACTTTCTCCCGGGATAATGGGCATATTTGGCGTCGGTTACGGCTTCTGTTTACTCAAATCTGAATGATCGATGTTGATTTTAATCACTTATATACATGAGCACAATTTATATAAATGCGTTTCGGCATGGACGCATTTGACGTGTCAACCTGAATGGCCGTGTGGAAGCGTTACCTCACCGTCTATCTGCGGATAGTCGGTGAAAGAAGGGCGGCGTAGAAAGGGGGTGCTCGCTGGCTTTGCGTTTACCTAACGGCCGTCTGTTGCTGCGAGTTTCGGTGCCAGGTGATGATTGAACCGGAGCACGCCGGCATCCGACCACGATTGGTGGTCGTTTGTGAGCGGCGGTGAACGACGCGGACGGCTATTGAGCGGGGATCACACGAATCTGGCTCGCAGGCATAGGGACGACTACGCCGTTTTTGCTGGCCGCTGCGGCAGCCGTTGCACTTGCGGCCCCTCGTTTCAGCTGCTTGCCGTCCGCCTCGCCTTGAGTGAACGAGGGCCATGGAACAAATGGCTTCGAATAATCTCTCCCGAAAACGACCAGATTCGGACAGCGGTACACCACTGTGTTGCCGTCAAGCCAGACGAGAACAGCGGTTTCACACTTGACGTTTGGGCCAACGAAAGACGGGGCGACCACGCCGGCCTGGTCGGGATGGCGAAAAAACATCCAGTGATCCGCCACGGTTCCGCAGATGTACAGCCCCGCAGCGACAGCCCATATCGCCATGCCGAACCGCACTCCCGGCCCATTTCGCACCGACCTCTCACGAGTGAGCAGAATGAGCCGCCCTCCGAACAGGAGAACGGTGAGCACACCGAAACCGAAGAAGGCGACGGGCGACCAGTTATAGGCGTCGCCGGCGATCCCTTTCCGAGGGTCGGGCACCAGCTCGAATCCGAGCAGCAAGCCGAGGGCGCCGGTAAGGCAGCAGAGGAAATGGGCTTGGGCGATCAGCGCTTCGCGGCCCTTCGCAGCCAGACCGCGGATGGCCAGAATGAGGTTCGCGTATGCGGCGAACAGGAAGACGGGCAGAAATACCATTCGTTCGACTTCTCCGTTAAAGCCCGTGCGTGCGAGTCATCTCAGGCAATCGGTTTCTTCAGTGCCTTCAGGCGTCGCTCTAGCGCTTCGACGGCCCAATCTGGACACGGACGTGCGCTTGCGCTGCCAGGCGTCGCCAGCCACGCCCTAACCGTGCGAGGTGCACACGGGCGCTGGAGCTGTGCCGCTATGAGGTTTGCGCTTTCAACCTGAGTGATTTTCGACAACGCAAGCAACTGGAGGTATCGGTCTCGGTTGGTCATTGAATCATGATGGGGATTGACGTGGGCACCTTGCCGATCTTAGCATCCCGCATTGTGATATTACCGGCGCGAGCGCTTGCATAGTTCAGTGATCCGGGACTTGGTTTTCCGCCAACCGTTACGCCTGTCAGTTGGGTGCTCGACACCACCAGGACTGAGCATAAGCGATGCCGGCGACTACCTCAAAGCCGGTGAGCACAAACCCGTTCGGCCCCATCCACGCAAGCGTCGCATCGTGCAGTTCAGGAATCGGCTGCACATCGTTGGTGCCGGACATTTGGAACCGGGCGATGTTCGAATACCGATTGAACTGGTGGGACATATTCTGCACGACCACCATGTCTCCATACGCGGGCTCTGCCGTCTGAATCTCCTGCTGAGATAGCACTTTGCCGCGGCGAAGCCTCGGAGTTACTTTCATCAGCATGAGGGGCTCCAGAAGTCGGAGGTTTTTTCCATTGCTGGCGCTCCACGGACTACACTGTATAAAAACACAGTATTATAGCCACCATGAGTCGACTTACCGACGATTCTAACGCCGTCGAATTCTACGAAGAACGCGTTGCGATCATGCACTTTGACGGCGGTCTAAAGGGCTATGACGCCGAACACTTCGCGCGCGTTGCCACCTGGCGATTTTGCCGTCGAACTGGATTTGACGAGCCGGATACCGTGGTCTACCGGATGCTGTGTCGGGACATGACTGGCAGTGAACCGACCGCGCCGGGAACGGGTAATGCAAATGAAGAATGCATCGTCAAGGATCAAATATGGACTTAGCCATACTCGATTACTGGGTTAGCCGTGCCGAGCGAATGAATGAAACACACGAGCAACCCTGCGCGCCGTTGATCGTCCGCAACTATTCGTCTGACCAAAACACGCCGAGCCGATCATCTCGCGCGAGCAGATCGTCATCAGCCACATCGTCGATGCAGAGCTCGGCGAAAAGTCGATCGCCTGGGTCGAACACTCCGGCAACGCCGATCGCCACACTCCGGGCGCGAAGATATGGATGGGCGATACCGAGCTGGAAGCAGCAATGCTCTGCTACCTCAGTGTGAAATTTGGCGACGAACTGAGCGAAGCCTTTTTCATTTGAAATCAGCGACGTTTCTTGGCTGTACGCTTACGCTACTGCGCAGCATTAAATATCGCGCCGGCGGCCAATTGGACTTTGAAATCTTCGGGCGAAACCGATTCGCCGCGCGCTGAGCCGCAGCTCGAACACGTCCCGGCCGATTCGTCATCATTCAACGGCGTCACGGCTCCGCAGGCAGGTGCCAGGCATCTAAAAAATCCACTCGTAGTTGTTACCCAACGTTGTCGTCGATCTACGCAACCCCGAACATATCCAGCAAAGCTCTTGTCACTGCTCGACGCGCCCGAGCTTGACGAGCCTGGAATCGATCGCTCCTTTGGTGCGTCCGTGCAGCTGCGCAAGATCTTTCGGCGACACGCCGGCGTCGAACGACTTTAGTAGCCTTGCATCCTCCACCTCCGACCACGAACGGCCCGCATTCGCCGGCCGCTCACGGACAGCTCGCGCGGGTGGAGCGAGCTTTTCCAGTTCTTTCACGGCGAAAAAGAGCGCCCGGATTACCTGCGGGTTATTGAACGGGCTTTGCTCGGCGAGGACCTCTCCAGTTTCGGGATCAATGCCGCGCGCCAGTCTCTCAAGAGTCGTTTTCGCTTCAACGGGATTCATGCTGCACCATTCCGCCTGTCCTGGTCCTGTTGGTTGGGCGACCGAGTAGTCTCGATCGCCGCTGAATTCACTTGAAAAGCCGCCGGTCGAGCTCGAAGCGCTGTTTATGCAACACCTGCACGTGCTTCATACTCGCATGCACCGGATTCAGAATCAGGTTGTCGTCACTCGGGCACACGACGGACGGCACTCGCATCACGAGCCGTTTGCGCTCCTCCAGCCATTTCCGCGCGAGATCGACCGTTGAGGCCGGGTCATGGTCCAGCGCGTCCCAGTCGTCGGGCAGCTCCGGGACGTAGGCGTTCGACACCGCCTTGTCCGGCACTTCCAATGTGACCAGATAAAAGTTGGCCACCGGGAGGAGGCCCGATGCGTGCACGCGTGCCTCGAGGACCGCCGTCGACGCGTAGCAGCACGTGTACAACACCGGCACGCCCCTCGGATTCCATCGACCGCCCGCGAGGGCGGCACCGTTGCCACTGAGGTCATCGGCCCGGTACCTGCCGGGCTTCTCTTTCGCGAGACGAAACACCTTCATACGGTGACGCCATATTCGAGCCGCATAAGAATGTCGCGGACGCGATCGAACCCCGTTTGCGTATCCAGCATGTCTAGCGGCCGTTCGCCGCGCAACTGGACGCTAGGTCGCATCAACCATTCGGCGGCCAGCTTCTCATCTTCGAGCACGTCCGTGGCTTGCGCGTAGATCAGCATCGTGCGCGCGGCACGGTCCGCTTCACTCGCGCTGAGCCGCTCGCCCTGGGAAATCTTGCGGTTGATCGTGCTGCTAGGAAGACGCAGACTGGCAAGTAACGACTGCACGGGAATGTCCAGCAGTTCGTTGGCGATTCGGCTGACAATCACCGCTTCCATACCATCGCGAATCAGGCCGGATTGCTCGATCGGGCCCAGGCCAAGAAAGAACTTGAAGTCGTCGTCTTCAGCGCCCAGCCCGCTGGTATCGATATGCGCGAGCCGGGTGGCCGCCAGCTTCTCTGCCGGCGCGCCGACCTTGGCTTTGCGCGATTGCTGCCTTCCTGCGATTGCTTCTGCGGTCATGGCGTTTCCCAAATGGTTAATTGCTGATTCCCATTATATTCTTTCCATAATGGATAGCAAGTCTTGCCCATTTGGGTAAATTGATGTACGCCTGTCGTCAACCGACCCAACCCCAGCCTACGAGGGTGTACCGGGATGTATGCACGGTCCTCACTTGAATTGCCTATGGATAGATCGTCGGCCTCCGCACTCCCCTCAAAATCGTGCACTCTCTCGTCTTCGGGTAACATGAATCGCCGGAACAATGGAGGCCCACGATGTCGCGCGAACAGTTCCCTGTGAACCACCCGGAAGCGTGGCCGACCGAGCTGCGGCAGCAGCTAGAAAAGTATCGCAAACTCTTGCTCAATTGGGAGATTTCACCCGGCTCGGTGAGCGCGCCCTCGTACGACAACGCGATGTACGCCTTAAGAAATATGCTCGATTCGTACGCGATCACCGGGTGGCATTGCACGCGTCTTACTGATGCCGAAATAGGGCACATCAAGCACCGCGGCATGCAATTGCCTGATGGTGCGATGTTAGGTCGGCGCATCGCTATGCTGGAAGGAACGGGTGAGATACCGCGAGATATTGCCCTGCGACTAGTTGTGAAAAATCAGGCCAATGACAGCAATCGCGCAAGCAGGCTTTGGTTCTGCTTCTTTCCGCCCCATTTGGCCGGTGAAAATGGAGTCGGTCGATTCTTCCGGAACTGGGGTGGCGAGGCGCTCTATAACTCCCACGAAAGGGATCCAGAAACTTCACCCATCATTCGCAGAATTGGGACGCCATGCATTGTCGAGGCAAGCGTGCCAATTGCCTCGCTCGCTCAGCATGGCGGGCTTGTTTTCAAGATCGTTCGCCGTTTCCTGATCAGTCACGGCTATCAAACGAGTGAACGCGTCGAGCACGAAGATCAAAGCGTTCATCCTATTCCAGCGGAATGCGTCCGGCGGGTGATTGTGTATCCGGAATCGGATTTCCTGGCGCTGACGCGGTGCTCCACTTGGCGCGAACCGCTTACGATTCGTTGACGTACACGCTCGACCTAATGGAATCAGTCCTCGCCTTCGCCGGTGGCCAACCAATCGTCGGCCGACGGGGATGTCCGTCCGCGGTGTCCGTTTTCGATCGTCACGATAAGTCGTGCGGCCGTGCCACGCAGACGGCCCTCTCCGAGGAACCGGGACTCGATGTGCCCGCGTTTCATCGACAAGGTCACGACAACATCGTCTGTAACCGCGCTAAGGCGGAATTCGTCGTCTTCGATGGATTCAAAAAATCGCCACTGCACACTCGAAATCCCCGGCAGGACGAATTCCAACTCAGGAGTCGAGATCTGATCGCCCTCTCGCAATGATAGGAGCGCCTCTGGAGCGCGTGACCGGTGAGCCGAGTGCAGTGAGAGGATGACGGCACTATTCAGTACCACCATCGTGCGAAGGTGAAGGGCTGCGTAGGCCTCGACTGGTCCCAGTCTCACGTATGTGCTTTCGCGATGAGGAAATGACACGTTATAAAGCGCCTCTTCACGGCAGCACGGTTGTCAAAACGAACCGCTTTCGCAAGCAGCAGCGGTCTACTCCTTCGAACAGCACGATCACGCCACCCCGGCCGACATAGCCATTTTCTTCGCGCCAACGGCGAGCAACAGCGATGAGATTCATAAGTCCTTTCCTACTCGTGGCCGGCGTTGTTGCAAAAAGCGATCGCTGCAGGGGGTGACGTTTACGCGCAACGGTCGTGGAGCTGCCTCTGTTAACTCGCGGAGGAATTGCGTAGATTCTCGATATTTGGCGGGAAGATGCGCAAGGACAAACGCAAGAGCCGCGAGCCTAAAGGCGTATATCGAGTCAGGAACTGGACGGAGTACAACGCAGGGCTGATCGCACGAGGCAGCTTGACCATGTGGATCGACGAGAGCGCATTCACGAGCGGGAGCGAGACGAGACCTGTCAAGCGCGGCAGGCCGCAGGTCTACTCCGACCCAGTGATTCAGGCCGTGCTCACGCTCAAGCACGTTTATCATTTGACGCTTCGGGCTGCTCAGGGCTTTGTGCAAAGTCTTCGCAAACTCGCATTTGGGGACCTGCCGGTGCCCAACTATACGACGCTAAGCCGCCGTTCACAGGAGCTTCAGGTCACGTTGCCCGAGATGTCGAGCGGCGACCCGATTCATCTGGTTATCGATAGTACGGGCGTGAAGGTCTTTGGTGAAGGCGAATGGAAGGTGCGCAAGCACGGCTACTCCAAGCGGCGGACCTGGCGTAAGGTCCATCTTGGGCTGGACGTGAAGACGGGCCAGATACGCGCGGCGCTGATGACGCATCAGGACGTCGACGACGCAAGTGCATTGCCGGGTTTGTTGGCGCAGATTCCTACCGATGAACCCATCGATACGGTAGGCGGTGACGGTGCCTACGATACAAAGCAGTGCCATAAGGTGATTGACGGGCGCAGCGCTACGCCGTCGATTCCGCCACGCGAGGGGGCGAAGCCTTGGCCTGAGGGTACGCCCGGAGCAAGCTGGCGAAATGAAGCGATCAACGGAATTGCGCGAGACGGCCGGGACGAATGGAAGAAGCACAGTGGCTACCATCGACGTTCGCTGATCGAAAATACGATGTACCGGTTTAAAACGCTCACGGGGAATTGTCTATCGGCGCGCTGCATTGGTTCACAAGCGACGGAGGTCGCCATCCGTGTTGGCATCATCAACCACATGGTCACACTTGCACGCCCGCAGTCCGCGCGTATTTCATGAATTTAGAATCGCGGGTGTACGCCCGCCTGAACTGTCGATTTTTGCAACAACGCCCTCGTGGCCCCGAAGGTCGACCAACGACTTTTCGAGTGTATCCGCCGCGTCCAAATGCAGTTGCACAATGGCGTCACTTAGCGGCTCGCCTGATGGCATTTTGCGCGACTCGGCTGAGTCACGTAGCACGTTAATCGCAGCCCTCAGTGCGAGTGATGGGGTCAATTTATACATGGTTTGCTTTTCCGGCCAGTGGTCAGTCGACCTTGACGACTTCGAGTTCGTACTCCGCGATCCAGTCGGAACCCGCACCACCATCGCTGGTCACGACGCCGTTATCGAGTTGGTTGCGGATCTCTTCCTCAAACTCTTCGAGCGAGGCGCATTCCATTTCTTCGAGTTCCGCATCCGAAACTTCAATCCTGATGATCACCTGGCTCTCCCTTGCGCCGCACGCGACGGTTCTTCCCTTGTCTGGGCTTGGGCATGGCGCTTCGGGAGAGGCGCCATCGTCCGCATCCCCAACCCTCGGTACGCGTCAGCTTCTTTCGCTGGCACCGCTTGACCCACTTTCTCGTATCTGCCGATCTGTTGCCGGGTAAGGCCCCATCGCTCCGCGAGCTGGGTCTGAGTCATCCCAGCCTTTTTGCGCAACGCTTGCGCGTCTTCACCGAAAAGCACTTTGTTTTCTTTCATCAGTTCGCACAAAAAGCAACATGGATGTTGCATTATCATATCTCATTGTGAAACCGATAAGGAGACACCAGTTGAGTCTGCGAGCGAGCGCGAGGCTCCCGCGTCGCTGCGCCGGCGGCACGTCGTGTGCTCGTCGGTCGTAAAATCCTCTCACCTGAAGCGGAGAACGCCGATGACCATCGCTGTTGGAACGGCAAGCTGGACAGACCCCACGCTAATCGCGAGCAAACGCTTCTACCCACCAGGCTGCACCAGCGCCGAGGCGCGGCTACGCTTCTATGCCACCCAGTTCCCATTAGTTGAAGTCGACTCCAGCTACTATGCGATGCCTAGCGGATCGAATTCAGTCATCTGGGTCGAGCGCACGCCGGAACATTTCACGTTCAACATAAAAGCGTTCCGTCTCTTCACCGGGCATCAGACCGATCGAACGAAATTGCCCAAGGACATACGAGCCGCGCTTCCGCCCAGCGACAAAAAGAACCTCTACTACAAAGACACGCCCGGGGAGATTCTTCGTGAGCTTTGGCGCCGATACATCGACGCGATCGAGCCGCTTCGGCGTTCGGGCAAGCTCGGTGCGGTCCATTTTCAGTTTGCACCATGGGTGGTGAATAACGACGACGGGCGCGCGCACGTCGAGCACTGCGCCGACGTGATGGACGGTTTCACGCTCGCAGCCGAGTTCCGGCACAAATCGTGGTTCTCCGAGAAGGCACGCGAGTCGACCCTCGCAATGGAGCGACAACGAGGCTTTGTGAATGTAGTCGTGGACGAACCCAATACGTCTGCGAACTCCATTCCCGCGATCTGGGAGGTAACAAGCCCCAAGCTCGCGCTCATCAGGCTACACGGTCGAAACCATGAAACATGGAACATTAAGGGCGCGGCGTCGGCGTCGTCCCGCTTTAACTACGACTACAACGAAGAGGAGCTTGGCGGACTCGCGGCACAGATCCTAGCGATTTCGAAGAGCGTCGAGCGAACCCACGTGGTATTCAACAACAATTACGAAGATCAAGGGCAGCGTAATGCGAAAACCTTAATGCGTATTTTCGGAGCCAACGCGATCCCACCATGACCGACGACGCCTAGCAAGGGGACGGCCGGACAGTCGGGGCCCAGCCGCCGCTTTCCACCTGACCCGACGCATAACGTATGTTGTTGCGAGTACCACGGGCGCTTGAGAAAGGAAAAACAATCAGACCGGACGGAGAAAAAATGTCGTCACCTACACAAGATCCAGAACCATCCAGTAGCCTTGGATCCAAGCCGCCGTCTTTGGAACCCGAGAACCGGATCGAGATAGGCGCCCAGCTACGTCAATTGCAGGCGCGCCAACTTTATTATTTCACAGTAAGAATTCGTGCCGAAATGGGACCTAAAGAAGCTCCTACACCGGTCCGGAGCGGGACGAACGACCCTCGAGTAGCTCCGCCAGCGGACTGGGCTCAGTCAGGTCCGACAGACGAGTGGCCCGTGGTGAGTGACTCGTCAAACTATCCGCCACCAGAACGGGGGATGCGCGATTCGCGGGTAGAGGACAGGAGTGCCCGTTTCAGCTTCTGGCGCGACATTCTCTCCACATATGGATTGGACGCGACGTCTGAGGTGGACCCGGGCAGTTGGGAAACATCGTTTCGGCGGAATTTTTGCGGTTCTCTAATAAAACAAGCTACGGCATATAGAGAAGCGCGAACCGTTGAGTCGAAAGATGGTGTCGGGAGCGGCACTCCGGAGATGGCTTTCGAGTTCACTATCGATAACTTGCGCTATGGCAGTCTTCTTTTTGATGTTTCCATTCTAGGAATTGGATCGTTTCTTAAATTTTTCTCCGACAAGCCCGAGTTAGTTATGTCGTTCCTGGAAGCGGGTGTTCCAACAGCGTTCGATGACAGTATCGGCATGCCTTCTAGCGGTCAAAAGGATGTTGCGATTTATCCAAGCCCTGATTTTGAAAAGGCCTTGATTACTCCTAGCGACGGCGATCCGGTTGAGCCGCAATCACCCACGAAAAAGGTGACTTGGAATGACGTTGTGCAGAAGTCTTCTCAGATCGCTTGGCTGCTCCCGACTGTTCTCGCCCTTGTCGTTTTGTACGTAGCCATGGGCATGACGTCAAACGAGGAACAACACCTACATGCGCGGGAGACCGCGCTTGATGCGGAGGCCAAGGAACTAAGGGCGGCGAACAATGCCCGCGTTGAAAAGCTGGATGCCTTAACGCTCGATTTGATTAAACAATTACGCGCTCCGAAACCCGATCCGGTGGTAGCTTCGGGGGCCGAGGCGAAAAGTAGTCCTAAGACCCAGTAGCTGATAAGGATATAGGTCATGCTGGGACCACTGAGGCAGTAACACTCTACGGTATGTAGATTGAAAATTTCGAAGATCAGGGACAGCGCAATGCCCGCACCCCAATGCAAACACTTGGACAAGACGCTGTGGCGCCAGGAGTGGTCATTGCTGCTTCCGGAAATACCGACGCGCACTCCTGGTGGCCCGCGCGCCGGCACAGGGCTTAGCCGCTGCCCATCATGCGCCGAGCCACGACGACCAGGCGCTATGCGCAAGCACGGCGAACTGCGCCTCCATGAAGGGAATCGCGTTGCCCCAGGCGAACAGGACCGCAATCCAAAGCGAAACACTATTACGCCTGACGTAGGCGAGGACCGTCACGGCGACGACGGCGGAAACAATGGCGAGGGTGAACATGCGTTTGATGCTCCAGGTCATGGCCCCGCGAATGCGAGAACCTAAAACCGTGTAGCTTCAAAAGTTTATTCGCCCCGGCCCACATCCCTCAATATTTGTGGATATTCAAGAGAAGTTGTTGAAGTTCGCAAATTCCGCTAATGATGTCCTTTGAAGCGCTAATCGTGCCCATTGATTCTGCTAGCGCAGCTGTTCTACCACAACACGAACTCGCTGCCCGCACGACTGACTAAGCGCAGGACGACGCCGCGCTGACCAACATCTACATAAGGGGGATGTTGAAGGCCGTCGAAGTGACACACAAGGTGCCATACAGTATGGCGCTTTTGATCTGCGCAGTAAGATGGGCACCTTCCGAAGATTAAAGAAAAGACCTCCGGTATTTGTACTTGCTGCCGCCTTAGGCGAATGCACCTATTGCGCTCCTGTACAACCGCATTAGCCGAATCAGCGGACACGCCAAACGCGTTAGCAAAATCAACGGACATCCGAGCGTGCGTGCGTTGCTGAAACGCAACGCCTAGAAAGGTATGCAAAACCGCTGCCATGCCTTATTTCGCGGGGCCAAGCTACAGCTTTACATTAGCGTAATCTATGGACACGATTAGCAGTTTCAAAGGACTTCAACATCTGGATGTGGCTCAACCTATCGTCATCAAGACGCGCGAGCGTCGCGAACCGCTGGAGCGCCGACTGTGAAATCGAAGGGAAAAGGATCCATCCGGCAGTCCCGAGAGCGGGTAGCTCCTCCAAGGTGCTGCTCTCCCATAGTGTCCGAACGCTCACTTGATACCGCCCCGCGACGCGGTCTAACCAGCTTCCGAAGGCTTCTTCATAGAATGGTCTCGGAGCAATCGGCCACGGATCCGGGCTACTGCGCGGTTCGGCAGACATGCTCAAGGTGCGTGATGCCGATGAACTCGTCGCCATTGCGAATCGATAACTCAACGGCGTTGTTCAGTAGCGTGGATATCTCGCCGGTTAGCCCCCCGCTCGCGCTCAGAACGAATTGAACGATGCAGAGCGGATAGCCGCTTCGTTCGGATCCGCCATTCCCGCTCCTAATCGACCTTCGTCGAACGCATTAGCGGAATTAAAGGACACGACGAACGCGCTAGCAAAATTAACGGACACCCGGTTGTGCGCCCGTTGCTGAAACGCAACGCCCGAAAAGGCATTGAACTCCCCGTTGCGACCCGCTGCGCGGGGCTGCAGCGCTACCTTTCATTAGCGCAAGCTGTGGACATGATTAGCATAATTAACGAACATCAACAACGGCCGCCAGACTCGCCGGCCCGACAATCAGTCCATCGGACAGACCGGCGCCCCCGACCCGCGCCGTCCCGACCGCCGCGTGGCAGACATAACCAAGGTAAACGTCGACAGGAAAGCCTGCGATGAATGCCAGAGTGAAGATGGCCGTGGCTGGCACTTCCAAGTTTCGCCCGCGTGCCCTGGGCAGCCAAAGGGCCACGCACAGCAAAATGGTGCCCGGGGCGACGTGCACAGCGCTGCTGTCGCAGTATGAGAAATGCGTCGAGATCACCATCGACAGTCCGAAGACCGCGCCGTAGAACCACCCCAACGAATGCACGGTGCGCGGCAGGTAGAGCAAGGACACAGCCAGCGGCAGCAAGCCGCCGACCGGATCAATCGAGACAATATTCAAAGGCCGTTCCCTCTCGGTTCGTTTTTTGCGAGGTCGGCATCAGCGTGCGCCGCCTTCAGTTCGTCCGGTAATGCGTGCAGCGATGAAACGAACACTGCTGCCGCTTCGCCTATGCGTCTCAGCATGGGACCGACAGGCTATCCCTTTTTGAGGCCCGGCAGCTTGGTAGGGACAACGATATTGAGATTGTCGCTATTGCTAACCTCGAAGGGAAAGGCGTTACGCTGGAATAGCGGCGAAGCTATCTGCACCTTGATGCGTAGATCATCCTGCGTCGAACCATTAAATAATTTGAAAACTTCAGCGTCGGTGCCGATCGTCGTCCTGGCGAGCGTATTTAGCTGTTCGTCCGAGCTTCCGAGGTCCATACCTAAAAATGCTGCTGTCAAAGCCGCGCCGAGTTTAGGGCGTAACAATTGATCTTCATCGACACGTTGGTTCGGTGCGATATGCGAAAGGGCCTCAATGATGTTTTCATAATCCCGCTTCAAATCCTCGATGCTGATCGCCTCGAACCCGGCAGCTTCCTCGGCAGCAAGCTCGGGTTTAGCGAGGCCTAGTGTGCCTGTTCGATAATAATTTTCGACAGCACCTCGTCGCAAGAAAAAACACCCGAGCTCGGCGAGCGCGCCAAGTAACGCGTTATATCGAGTGAACAGGCTTGCCGCATCAGCCGCAGCATCACCGAAGCTTTCTGGCTTAGTTAGCAACCGCGCCAGCGTTACCCTTCGCTTAGCAAGCGCACTCGACTGTTTGCTCGACCAATCGGGATAGAGTGCGGCTGCCGCATCAACTGCGGATTGATGTTTGGACATGAACGTTTCCAAAGCGGTCCGTAAGTCATTGTCGAGATCCGCTAGGCTCGTTCGGCCGAGTCGATCGGCGATTGCGGTGGCTTGAGGCAGTTCACTGAAACTACGAACAAGCCCGTTGTCGTCTGCTAGGGAAACACTGATTTAACCGACGCGTTTGTAAACGCTGTGGCGTAGTGAAGCGTTGTTAGAGCTGGAACGACGACGGAGCGATGCGGATGCGACAAATCAGTTTTTCGAGTGCAGAACACAAAGGCAAGAAGCGGGTTACGCGGCGCGAGAAATTCCTGGGCGAGATGGAGCAAGTCGTGCCGTGGTCGCGCTTGTTGGGGGCATTGGAGCCCTACTACCCGAAGGGCACGAGGGGGCGTCCGCCCATTGGGCTGGAGCGCATGCTGCGGCTGTACTTTGTGCAGCAATGGTACGCATTGTCCGACGAGGGGCTGGAAGATGCGGTGAGCGATAGCGCGGCCGTCCGGCAATTTGTCGGTATCGATCTGGGACATGAGGAGGCGCCGGACGCGACCACGGTGCTGAAGTTTCGCCGGCTGCTGGAAGCGCACAAGCTGACTGCTGTGCTGCTGGAGGAAATCAACGCGCACTTGCGCGAGCGCGGGCTGATGATGCGCGAGGGGACGATGGTGGACGCCACCTTGATCAACGCGCCGACCTCGACGAAGAATCGCGACAAGGCGCGCGACCCTGAGATGCATCAAACGAAAAAGCGTAATCAGTGGTACCACGGCATGAAGGCACACGTGGGCGTTGACGCTGAGTCGGGCCTGGTGCACAGCACGCACTACACGGCGGCCAACGAGTCTGATGTGGCACACACCCATGAGGTGCTGCATGGTCAAGAGAGTCACGTGTTTCTCGATGCGGGTTACACGGGGGTGCACAAGCGCGAAGAGATAGTGAAGGCGCAAGGCGACGGTGCCATCAAGACGCAAGTGCAATGGTCGGTGGCGATGAAGCGTGCCAAGCTCAAGGGCATGGCCGAAGGGCCGCTGAAGCAGTTGACGCAGGCCCTGGAAAAGGTCAAAGCGCAAATCCGGGCGCGGGTCGAACATCCGTTTCATGTGGTGAAGAACCTGTTCAACCAGAAGAAGGCTCGCTACCGGGGCCTGGCTAAAAACGGTGCGCAGTACGATGCGTTGTTTGCGCTTGGCAATTTGGTGATTGCAAAAAAAGCGTTGCTGCAATCAATGGAGAACTCCGTCTGCGAGGCGGCATAGCGCGCAAAAACGGGGGCGAAAGCCCCACAGAAGTGAAAATTCTCAGCGGCTGCTAGCCAAATCCGCTGCTGGTTCACGAAAGAATCTGCATCGTGCGAATAGCGTTGCACGATGCTGCTTTGTTCAGCGTTTCCCTAGGGCATCGAGATCCGCGAGTACCGCAATATGCTTATTCATCAAGCGAAATAGTTTTGCTGCTTCAACAAATTCCCCCTTGCCGGTGACTGGCAGAATTTGTGCGTTACGCGCAAGCAACCTCAGGTCGAGGGAGCGCGCAAGCTGCGTTGCGATGATCTCGTCGCTGGGTCCCTCGACCAACAGTACACGTTCAGCAAACATCGCCATGCGGTGCGTGGTGCTGAGTCGAGCGACCAACGCTGCTAACTTGTATCGTTTGAGGATGTCTGCATCATCGGGAACTTGCGTCGGCGGTTGACGTGCTGAGTTGAAGAACGAAATAAAGGGTAGTTCGCTCAGCTTACGCAGGGGGAGCAGCGATGCCGAATGGGTCGCAATCACGATCACCTTTCGCGCATGGTCTGACGGATCTCCAGCGACCCGTTCCATTTCTTCGAGCAGAAAAGCTTGATGCTGGGGGTGCAGCGAAATCTCGGGTTCGTCGATTAGAAGCGCACCAATCTCGTCATTGTGGATCGCCGCGAGCAGTGCTACGAGTTGAAGGATGCCACTCGCTTCATGATTGGCCGCATAGGACTCGCCGCCAGACATCGCCGAGAGTCGGATGTTGAGTCCGTTTTGTGACCACGAAAGTTGTACGCTTCGATCAAATAGCTGCTGGAGGCGTGCTTCAATTTTTAGGCGTAGATCGGCGCGACTGTCGAGCGCTAGGAGGCTACCTGTGACGCTCTCAAAATTCCACCAGTTCTTTTGGTGAAGAATATGACCGACTGCCGCATCGGATTGCTCGATTGAACCTGGGTTGAGGAGTGCAGCACGAAAATTTTCAAGGGGACTGCTGCGTCCGGCTGCGAGGAAGTGAGTTTTCCGGCCATGAATGCTGATGTAATTTGTAGCATCCAGCGCAGTCTTTATGGCCCGTAAGGCGCGAGTCTTGCCGCTACCGTTCGGGCCGACTAATGTAGTGATACCGGGTCGAATCGTTACAACCCCTTCAGTTGCGGTTTCACCAAGCAGTTGAATCCTAACTCCAAGCGGCCAACGTTGCGCCACGTCATCCGTGTTTGCAATCACCTTTTAGCCCCGCCCCTCAATTAACTTGTTATAAATGCTTCATTCTATCCCGGGTGGGATATGGACATGCCCAGCGGAATGGCCGGCTGCGCTGTCCTGCTTCGCATCGAGCCTCCCACGGCCTGGATTCCCACGAGCTAGGCCTGCGGGCTTCGCTTGCGTGCGGTCGGCAAATCAAGCTGGCCGTTGCCTGTCGGGCATTCTTCCAGGACTTTGCCACCGTCTCAGGGTCTGGGGAGCAATGGAACAGTTATCGGAAGAATCCCATAACTGTTCCATTGATCCCCGGACCCCGCATCGTGATCGGCATGATCGATAACGGCCGACACCGCATCTTGAGCCATGGCCGTCACAGCGCAGACAACGCAGGCATCCCCGATGGCGGCTCCGTGTTCGAGATCGGTTCCATCACCAAGGTGTGTACACGCGCTCCTTCTCGCTGACATGGCAGGACGGGCCAAAGCAAGATTCGACGAACCGGTGCAGGATCTCCTCCCTAGCGGTGTAGTCGTGCCTCAACGCGGCGGCCAGACGATCACGCTGCTGCATCTCTCCACACATTCGTCCGGCCTTCCGAGAATGCCGGACAACTTCAATGACGACGATCCCGATCCTTATCGGCATTACACTGTTGACGCGCTTTACCGATTCCTATCGTCACATGAACTCGCGCGATATCGGCGCCATCGAGGAATATTCTAATTTCGGCGTCGGCCTGCTGGGCCACGCACTAACGTGCCGTGCAGGCAAGGACTATGAGACGCTGATCCGCGAGCGCATCACGGGCCCGCTGGGTCTGGACAGCACGTCGATCAGGCTGTCCAGTTCCATGAGCAGCCGCCTCGTGCCCGGACACGATGCCGCGATGAAGCCAGTGCCAGGATGGAATCTCGGCCCGTCACCCTTCGCGGGCGCAGGCGCTTTGCGTTCGACCGTGAACGATCAGCTGACCTTACTGGAGACGATTTTAGGACAGCGAAAATCCGCTCTGGATGACGCGATTCAGGACACACTGACGCTCCGTCAACGCGTAGGCGATAAAGACATCGCGCTCGGCTGGGGCGCGAAGGCGATGAGCGACGATGAACTGTTCGGCCACGACGGCGGCACGGCGGGTTATCGTTCGATACTGTTGTTCTACCGTCGCGCGCGCGTAGGTGTGGTCTTGCTGTCCAACGCGGCGGTCGAGGTCGGCGACATCGCGCATCATCTTTTGAATCCGGACATGCTGCTGAAAAAGGCACGGGTGATCGTTCCGATCGACCTGGCCCTGCTGCAATCTTATGCCGGCCGTTATGAATTGCGCCCGGGCTTCGTGATCACCGTGATCGACGCAGATCATCATTTGATTGCGCAGGCCACTGGCCAGAACGCGCTCGATATCTTCCCCGAAAGCGATCGCGATTTCTTTGCAAAGTTTGACGCCCAGGTCACGTTTAATGTCGATGACCACGGTGTGGTCGGCTCATTGACGCTACATCAGCATGGCGAGGATTTCCCCGCGCCGAAGATCGGGTGAGAGAGTTACCGCTTGACCGGCCTCAAGCGCGACCAGACGCCAGCTTGTTGTTTCCTTCCTAAGGAAACCAGCCTAACGACCGCTGCTTGCCGCTATACGCCTGCCCGGTAAGAGCCGGCCTTCAGCGAATCGCTGCACCTTTGCCAGATTTGCCCGACGAGCGGGCTTTGGTAGTTCAGCGTCAACTCGTTCGTAAATAGCGTAAGCGCATCCGATTGACGCACTGCGCGTGAAGCGGCCAAGTGCTGGCCAGACAACTTTAGCGCCATTTGTCCAAGCATCACTCGGTCAAGCCAGCTCGCCGACATCATGTTCCTCGCCAGCCAGATGCGTGCCGATTCGACGACGTGGTCAACGCGCCAAGTTTTCGTCAAAGCGTGCGATGCGAGCGCACTCGTCACTAAATAGCAAAGTAGGTGGGTTCGCGCCGCTGGGCTGATCGACTGTCTTGAAGGTGGCATATTTGATTCAGACTCCGGCGAAGGTGACGCGATGAGGTAGGCACATGTTATCGCCACTCGCACGCGCGATCCACGACGACGTGCGCAACAATCACGGCCGAGAACTGAATTTATCGTCCTATCCCCCGACATTCGCCGTTCAACGGCCTACTTACAAGAATGTCGCTGCTGTCGTTCTCCCGGCAGATGGAGAGGGCCGACAAGGCCACGAGCGAGCGGTCATGGTCTTGTCGGATCCGACGATGAGCTGCCGGAGTCGACCCCTTCCGGACTTTCGGATTTCTCCAGAGCGGACGCGCATTCACTGGCTGCAGACCTGACCACAGAACTCAGACCGGCGCGCGGAATGCTCCGGACCACTATTGCCGCCGAGCGCATTTCACAATACTTCGATATCAACCTGCAACTTCTAGCCGGAGGTTGAATTGCCTTCCAACTTCGCCGAAGTCAATACCTGCGGCTCATCCACAGACCTAAAGTTCTCGCCGCCTAAAAGCCTTTATCCGAGTAAAAAACACGGATGATTCGCAAGATGCTCTTGGTTGGCATCTGAATTCCACCTATCGCGGCATTGGGAACGACAAATGCGTGAAGGGTATCTTTGAATTCGTAGGAACGACCAATGACGAGTGCATCAAAACAGTCGGAGATATGCCCGCGTATGGAATTACAACCGGCACGAAACGCTGACCCGATCCTTGACCATCTCGAAAAAATGATTCGTCGAACAGCAAAACTCGGACGTACTGCCCGTAATCAGGGGATGGGCCGACAGTACTGGATCGATCGAATCAATGCTGTGATTAACGAGATTACTTTGCTTTCCTCTCAGAAGCTGCGCGCAGATCTGCTGCTTAGTGAACTTAGATCTTACGATCGTGGATGAACACCCGATGCATCGGGAACAATAAGGTGCGAGCTTTCTCTCGTTCCCCAATACACGGAGAGCGGCTCCGATGAAGATACGACCAGCTTTCACTCGCAAACACAACGCCCTCGTCGGCGCTCCGGTCTGCGTCCCGTTGGCGCAATGAAATGAGGAGGTGTTGCAATGATGCATGAGTTTCTGGCGAACAACCGTCAAGCTCTGATAGAGCGGTGTAGAGCGAAGGTGGCGCAAAGGCCCGCACGGGCTGCAACCGCGCAGCAACTTCAAAATGGCGTGCCGCTATTCTTGGAGCAGATCATTCGAACGCTCCGAGTCGAACAAACGGACGAGCCAATGGAAGGCCGCAAGATTTCGGGGCCCTCCAACGGTGCAGCAACGCGGTCTGAAGTCGGAGCAACTGCCGCCCAACACGGACGCGAGCTTTTGAAACTCGGTTTTTCGGTTGACCAAGTGGTTCACGATTATGGCGACTTATGCCAGGCGATAACGGATCTCGCGTACGAGCGTGACGCGCCGTTTGAGGTAGATGAGTTCCGGACGCTCAATCGCTGCTTAGATAACGCGATTGCAGATGCAGTGACAGAGTTTAGCTACCAGCGCGATGACGCGCTCGAAGAAGAACACGCTCGCGAGGCGAAGCAGCAGCAGGGATTTTTCGCCCAAGAGTTGCGTAACCTTCTCAGCAAAGCAGCGCTTGCGTTTGCCGCAGTCAAAACCGGCAATCTAAATGTAAACGGTGCCACGGGATCAGTACTAGAACGCAGTTTAACGGGGCTGCGCGATATGATCGATCAGTCGCTGGCAGAAGTTCGGGTTGCGGCGGGAAAGCCCGTCCAATCCCAAATGTTTTCAGTTGCTGAGTTCATCGCGGAAGTCAAATACGCTGCAGACCTTGCGGCTCAGGTTCGCGGTTGTGTTTTGACGGTTTCGCCTGTCGATGGTGAACTGGCCGTCAGCGGCGATCGTGATTTGCTTTATTCGGCCGTTGGGAATTTGCTGCAAAACGCTTTTGCATTCACACATAGCCACACCGAGGTGACATTGAACGCCTACGCGGTCGCCGATCGCGTCCTGATCGATGTAACGGATCATTGCGGTGGACTTCGAGCGGGTGACGCAGAGAAAATGTTTCTACCGTTCACGCTAGACAGTGCGGACAAGTCAGGCCTCCGGCTAGGTCTTTCGATCGCGCGGCGTGGCGTTGAGTCCAGCGACGGTGCTCTCACCGTACGCAATATTCCTGACACTGGGTGCGTCTTTACTATCAGCCTACCTCGATATGCAATGACAGGTCGATGAACGCGACGTCCAACATTCGATGCAGTGAGTTTGACGCCTCGGACGTCACCCGCGATGCCCAGCGGCTTCACGATCGGACCATCGTTCGAAGCCGGTGACTACGCGTGTGCGAAAGTCACGACGAGGGTGAGCAAATTGGCTGGCGATTGGCCCTTCTGAAAATAGCCGTCGAATTCCTGGTCCGCGAGATGTCGGCAGACCTTTGCTTCATCTAATGCAGTAAAAGCGACGGTCGCGATACCACTGATGTGCTTATTCTGCCGCAGTGCTAGAGCGGCCTGGACGCCGATCGTGATGGCTTCCAGTCCGCCGAAAGCCACACGGCATGCCATGCTTTCGAAGGATAGAAAGGCCGCCATTGCTTCGGCCGCATTGTGATTGTCGTCGACCACCAGAACTCGTAGTTGTATGCCGCCAAGGTCAAAGCTGCGCTTAGTCCATGGATGCGAGGCGATTTTGCTGAGATTTGAATGCATTTGATCTCCGGGATAAAGACCAATACGCATCCCGCGTGCCGCGTCGGGTTTTTGTTCAAGACAGAGGCTAATAAATAGCAACATCCTTGAACAATCCGCGGCGAACTATTTCCCGAGGTTTTCATAAATCATTCCAACCTCAAGTAGGTTGGGAGCGGCTTGAAGCGCGGAGGTTGTCGACAATCTATCCTGCGATGTCGAATGACCGGAGTTGGCCGACAAGAGGCGGTCACGCCTGCCAGACACACGGCCACTCGATGCACCCTCTGCGCTCACAAAAACACATCGGTCAAGAATTGTCGCCCGACACGCGCGGTATGAATGGATCTGAGCGCTCTGTTAGCCGTCCTCGGGCAGCCGTGCTCTCCAGATAAGACGCTCAACTTGCGCATTGAATATTCGTTATAAATAACGGAAAATAGAAACCTCGCCCCGAGGTCAATATGCGTAACGTTACGAATAATGAGACGGCTCAAGCAAGCAATCAGGAAGCCAAGCGCGGTCGTGGCCGGCCACGAAATCCGGATGCGATGACCAACGCGCAGCGGCAGGCCGCTTACCGGCAGCGACAGCGTGCTGTCTCAATTAATGTAACAGTAACGAAAAATGATGGCCTGCCACACCAGATGCAGATTTTGCGCGCCGAGTTATCCGAGGCTCGCCATGTACTGACTCAGCTGCGTCTCGAGCAAGAGCAGGCATCTTCCGCCGCAGAATCGGATAGGCGCGAAGCTTTGATGCTGCGTAAGCGGCTCGCGCGGGCCGAGGCTGCATTGAGCGCCGTGAAGGCCACTCCAGCAGGTAACGACCGTGGTCCGAGTTTCGAGGTGATGCTTAAACTGCTTGCGATGGCGTGCACGCGCAAGCCTCTGAAGGCCCAGCTTGCTATTCGCGAATCGGAGCTCTGGCGCAACGGCGTGGTCAGCGCGTCGGGCGTCTCGGAAGAACAGATGAAGCAGGTGGCCGCCGCGCTCGCAGGCAAGCTGATTTAGCCAGGGGACGTTTGACGACTGGGGCGACAAAGTACGTTTAGCCGTTCCGTCCCAGTTAAAGCTAACTTTGATCGATACAACACATCGTTCTTTGAGCCGGCGTTCTCGACGTTCAACACTTCGCGCGATATGCTTGGTCTCCATGTTGATCGCTTCGATAACAGCGGCCTTACTCTTCCGCTAACGGCAAACACTATGACGCGCATGATTCAAATTAGTCCAGGCGTTGCGTTCGCGGCCGTCGTACTTTCCCCCGAATGGTGCCTTATTGCGACCGGCGACCTTAGGGCCGCCCCTGCTCCGGTAAGCAACTCAGCATCCGCAGCTGACCGCGCTTCAACCATCGTCATGAGTGCTACCCGCGATATCGAGCAGCTCGACTTGCTTTAGTCGCCAATCGGGTTTTCTCATCGGGATAGCATTACGCTGCAGCCCTGTGCCAATCGTTATAGGTCGTGCGCTAATCCAAACTACAGATGACTATTGATAACGATACCGAAGCCAATGGATCACACCCCCCGCTCCGCTATCGCTCGCGTGCAGACCGCGAAGCAGCACTGCGCGCTGTGCGAGACGCTGAGTGTCAAGCGCTCTCGCAGCGCATCCAAGCGTCTCGCGCAACTCAGAACAGACATGAGCGCGAAGGTTCTCAACGTAGGCAACTTGCCGACATCCAGGCATTCCGCGCCCTGATGCTGAATGCCTTGGAACACCCACTCGCCAAAACGACATCACCTCGATCAGGTTCATTGGCTTTGTTTAAAAGCGTCTGCGCGCTGATTAAACAACGCAGCGGCGAAGATCCAAGTTTTCTGACGCCAAACCTGAGCAAAAGCATGCCGTTTTTCTACAAAATGGTGTCGACCCCTGCCGCCTGGATCGCCGTCGCAGACCGACTCGCCGACCACACAAGGGCAGGCCTCACGCGAGAAATGACGGCGCTCGGACCGTTCGCAGGATTGAGAGTTAGTATCCGTTCGATACTGATTAATGCAGGCATCAACGACGTCATTCAGCTACGTGCCGCAATCGCCGCACGCTCGATCGTGCTCGATCACGACATCGCGAGCAACGGATTAACCCGCCGACGCTGGACCGAATTGCACGAATGGATCGACCAGCAAGTCTAGACCACGCCGCGCGGCGAGCAGCGATGCCGACAAGAATGGTCGAACCGTATGCCAGAAGTCCGGAAGACCTTATCCGGTGCGTGAGGCGTAGTGGAACGGAAAACAGAACGCCCACGTTAGCCCCTTGACGTACTCCATCAGCGCTCATCACGGCAGCCAGGCCCGGGCGACGCGTCTGTCCCGTCTTCGCCCACCACAGCCGCGCCAACAGGCGCGCAGACACACGTGAGATTCGCAGCATCCTTCACCCTCCTGGGAAAGGGTTCGGTGCGACTCGGTATGCAAAACGCGGAAAGATATTCGCTCGCCGGCGCCCCGTCTCACGCACCTCATCCCTTTGCAGCCAACACCTTAAAGTCTGTGCCGGCGCTGGCCAACAGGGCCATCACCGCCGGTCGTCCCATCTCTATCTGCAACCACGCGGGCGCGTCCCCCAGCGCGATACTCACCGCGCGATCAGGCGCAAACGCGCCGAAGACACGCGCAGAAACGACCTGAGCAATTCGAGTCTGTTCACTGCGAGTAGGCGTGCGCTTTCCAGCGTTCGAGATTTCCTTGGAGATAGCGCGGGTGACCCGCGCGGTGCGCCGGATCGGCGGAATCCAAGTGCGCAACGCCTCGGCCATGCCTGGCTCCAGCCCCAGTGAGAATCCCATCCGGAAGGCCTTTGCTTGCTCCGCAGGTGGGTTGGGCGGGCGCCAGCATTCGTAAGCGGCTCGGCCCGACCGTTTCGCCATGCTGACTTTTCCAAAGCATGATGAGGGCGTTCAGATCAACGGAGCCAGTCAGCCATGTCGAACGCAGGGGGCGCAGCCCATCCCCGTCGCACGTACGCGCGAAAATTCAAGCAGCAGGTGATCAGAGAGACGTTGGTGCCTGGCATGTCGGTGTCGATTGTTGCGCGCCGGCACGACATCAACGCCAATGTAGTGTTCGGATGGCGCAAGCAATATCGTGAAGGCAAGCTCGTCGTCCCTGC
>NZ_MTHB01000100.1 GCF_002220365.1 Caballeronia sordidicola
AAGCACCAAGCGCCCACACTTATCGGCTGTTAGTTTTTAAAGAACATTCGCTACCCACCGCACGATCCCTACCCTCAGAACCCTGCCGCTTTCGCGTCGCTGCATCTGCAGCACAGAAACGAGATTATGTCGTGCGCTTCGCTTTTCGTCAACAGGTTTTTTTACTTAACCCAGACTTTCCGATTCGCTGCGAAGCCCGTCCTGCTTGGCTCTGCGGCATCCTCTCAAGCGCCACGCTCACTGCACTTTCTCACTTCCCTTCGCCTCTTCGTGAAGCGAAGGAACGGAATTCTAGTGCCCGTTTCCTCCTCGCGCAAGGGGTTCGCGAAAAGAATTTCAGCGGTGCTTAAAAACCGGTTTCCGCTTCTCAACAAATGCGGCCATTCCTTCCTTCTGATCTTCAGTGGCGAAGAGCGAATGGAACATGCGCCGCTCGAAGTGAACTCCCTCCGCCAATGTCGATTCATATGCGCGATTAACGGACTCCTTCGCCATCATTACGGCAGGCAGCGAGAAGCTTGCGATTGTCGATGCGGCTTCCATTGCTTCATCTAATAAGCTCGCCGCCGGCACAACGCGGGATACCAAGCCTGCGCGCTCCGCCTCCTCGGCACCCATCATGCGTGCGGTCAGACACATGTCCATTGCCTTCGCCTTCGACACTGCGCGCGGCAAGCGCTGCGTACCGCCGGCACCCGGAATCACGCCAAGCTTGATTTCCGGTTGGCCGAACTTGGCAGTGTCCGCCGCAATGATGATGTCGCACATCATGGCCAACTCGCAGCCGCCACCAAGCGCGAAGCCTGACACCGCGGCAATGATCGGCTTGCGAATCGTGCGCACCGTTTCCCAGTTGCGCGTGATGTAGTCACCCTTGAACGTGTCCATGTAGGAGTAGCCGGCCATCATGCCAATGTCTGCCCCTGCCGCAAACGCCTTTTCGCTGCCGGTCAGCACGATCGCGCCGATGTTCTCGTCGGCATCGAATTGCTTCAGCACAACGCCAAGCTCATCCATCAGGGCGTCGTTTAGCGCGTTGAGCGCCTTGGGCCGGTTCAGCGTGATCAAGCCGACTCGTCCGCGGACTTCGGTCAATAAATTCTCGTAAGCCATGCATTCCTCCTATGTGAACTCGCGCGAAAACGCTTCGCGCACGCGTCTCGAAAATGCTAACATTCGCAAACCAACCGGTCGGTCAATTAATTGATCAAGCGTCCATCACCGTCACTCATCACTTGCCGCCATGACACATCCGCTATTCACGAAGCACGAAGCGACGCTTAACCAAGCGCTTGCCGCCATTGCAACACGTGGCTACTGGAGCCCGTTTCCCGAAATGCCGAGTCCCAAAGTGTACGGTGAAACGGCTAATTCGGACGGCGAGGCGGCCTTCAAAGCACACCTGAATCGGACGTTCGATCTGGACCAGCCGACAACCGGCGAGACAGTTGGCAATGAGCGTTCGCCTTTTGGGCTCGCGCTCGGAATTCGCTATCCGAAAGCGAACGTCGACGCATTGCTGGCTGCATCCGGGGCGGCTCAAAGCCAGTGGCGCGCGGCCGGTCCCAACGCGTGGGTGGGTGTAAGCCTCGAAATACTGACCCGGCTGAACAAGGCGAGTTTCGAGATCAGCTACAGCGTCATGCACACGACCGGGCAAGCCTTCATGATGGCCTTTCAGGCAGGCGGTCCGCATGCACAGGATCGTGCGCTCGAAGCAGTGGCCTACGCGTGGGACGAGCTTCGCCGAATTCCCTCCGAAGCTTATTGGGAAAAACCCCAAGGCAAGAATCCCCCGCTCGCGATGCACAAGCGTTTCACCATCGTGCCGCGCGGCACGGGTCTCGTGCTCGGCTGCTGCACATTCCCCACCTGGAACGGCTATCCGGGGATGTTCGCTGACCTGGCCACAGGCAACACGGTCATCGTCAAGCCGCATCCTGGCGCCATCCTGCCGATGGCAATTACGGTACGCATCGCTCGCGATGTTTTGCGCGAAGCCGGATTCGACCCGAACGTGGTCACGCTGCTTGCGACCGAAGCGAACGATGGCACCCTCGTTCAGGATCTTGCGCTGCGTCCCGAAATCAAGCTGATCGATTTCACCGGCAGCACGCAGAACGGCAACTGGCTCGAGCGCCACGCGCACCAGGCGCAGGTCTACACGGAGAAGGCCGGCGTGAATCAGATCGTGATCGATTCCGTCGATAACCTCAAAGCCGTTGCCGGCAACATCGCATTCTCGCTGGCGTTGTACTCCGGCCAAATGTGCACGGCCCCGCAAAACATCTACGTGCCACGCGACGGCATCCACACCAGCGACGGCCACGTGAGCTTCGAAGACGTCGCGAAGACACTCGCGGCCGCCGTCGAAAAGCTGGTCTCCGATCCGGCGCGTGCAGTCGAATTGACGGGCGCCATTCAAAATGATGGCGTGATGGCGCGCATTGTCGACGCCCGGCAACTGGGCGAAGTGCTGACGGATAGTCAATCGCTCGCTCATCCTGCGTTCCCTGATGCCCACGTGCGCTCTCCCCTGATGCTGAAAATGGACGTCCGCACCGACGCCGAAAAATTCACGCAGGAATGGTTTGGCCCAATCTCGTTCGTCATTGCGACGGACTCGACGACACAGTCGCTCGATCTGGCAGGATCGATTGCCGCGGAACACGGTGCGCTCACGTTCTCCGTATACAGCACAGACGATGCAGTAGTCGACGCCGCCTACGACGCAGCGATTCGCGGCGGTGTCGCGCTCTCGATCAATCTGACCAGTGGCGTGTTCGTCAACCAGACAGCGGCGTACTCGGATTTCCACGGCACCGGCGCTAATCCTGCAGCTAACTCGGCGCTGTCAGACGCAGCGTTCGTCGCGAACCGCTTCCGCGTTGTTCAAAGCAGAGTCCATGTTGCACCCAAGACCGCGCCGGCAACAGCTGGCCAAACGGCATAGGTGCCCAGCCCGCAACGCCGTGTGAAGACATAGGCCGTTCGGCCGAATGGAAAGCGGCGCCGGGCGCGGCTAGTATCGAAGGCATGCGTATTTGCACAACGTAGCGAGCAAGGAGATTCCATGTCCGACAACGGCAATCCAATCGTCATCACTATCGACGCCAGCACGCGTGTAGCCACGCTGACGCTCAATCGTCCCGACAAACTCAACAGCTTCACGCGGACGATGCATGAGGAATTGAGCAAGGCGCTCGATCAGGTTGAAGGAAGTAACGCTCGAGCATTGGTGATTACAGGGGCTGGTCGCGGTTTTTGCGCGGGCCAGGATCTCGCAGATCTTGACTTCACACCCGCAGCGATGACCAACCTGGGCGCGCTGATCGACCTGCATTTCAACCCACTCGTGCGCCGCCTGCAAGCGTTGCCGTTACCTGTGATTGCTGCCGTCAACGGTATTGCTGCCGGTGCCGGAGCGTATCTCGCTATGGCGTGTGACCTGATCGTAGCCGCCCGTTCAGCAAGTTTCGTCCAGGCTTTTGTGAAGATTGGTCTGGTTCCTGATTCCGGCGGCACGTGGCTTTTGCCGCGGCGCGTAGGTGAAGCACGGGCGCTGGGCCTCGCATGGACCGGCGACAAGTTGGGCGCCGAACAAGCCGAAACATGGGGACTGGTATGGAAAGTGGTCGACGACGAGCAATTGCAGAGCGCCGCACTGAAGCTTGCCGCACAACTCGCACAGCAGCCCACTAAGGCCATCGCTGCAATCAAGCACGCTATCCGTGCTGCCGCGAACAACACGCTCGATCAGCAACTCGATCTGGAGCGCGACATTCAACGCGAACTGGGTGACTCGCACGACTATGCCGAGGGTGTCGCAGCCTTCAAGGAAAAACGTGCGCCCCGCTTCGATGGCCTCTGAAACTCGATCAGAAAATTTCGGGAGAACACAGCAATGACGCCTGGAGAACTCGCCAACGCGACTGCGCAAGCCATGTACGAAGCGGATGCTTGCAGCCGTGCACTCGGCCTCGAACTCAAGGAAGTTCGTCCGGGGTACGCGCGCATGCAGATGAACGTCCGTGACGACTTTCTGAACGGCCACGGCATCTGCCACGGCGGGCTCATTTTCACACTGGCCGACTCCACGTTCGCGTTCGCCTGTAATTCGCACAACATCAATACGGTTGCGGCAGGCTGTTCAATTGAATTTTTGCGCGCGGTGAAGGGCGGTGACCGCTTGTCGGCAGAAGCTGTCGAACAATCACTGACGGGGAGGACCGGCATCTACGACATTCGCGTCACGAACAGTGAAGGCGAAATAGTCGCGATGTTCCGCGGCAAGTCCTCGCAGATAAAGGGCAATCTCGTTCCCGTGGAATCCTGATCCACTCCGCAAACCACAGCGCCCATACGAACTTTAGTCAGGCGATTGATTGACGATCAAGAAGGAGACACTCGATGAACAACGCGCTTCCGCTGGACCCGATCGAGACGGCCAGCCGCGACGAACTAACGGCGCTGCAACTCGAACGCCTCAAGTGGTCGCTCGCCCATGCGTATGAAAACTCGCCGGTGTACCGCCGCAAGTTCGACGAAGCGGGCGTGCATCCGGATGATGTGAAAACCCTGGCCGACTTGGCGCGCTTCCCGTTCACGACGAAGAAGGATCTCCGTGATAACTATCCGTACGGCATGTTCGCCGTGCCACACGATCAGATTTCGCGAATCCACGCGTCGTCGGGGACGACAGGCAAGCCGACTGTGGTTGGTTACACCGCGAAGGACATCGACACCTGGGCAAATCTCGTTGCGCGTTCTATTCGGGCCGCGGGTGCAAGGCGCGGTGACAAAGTGCACGTCAGCTACGGCTACGGTTTATTTACGGGTGGCCTCGGCGCTCATTACGGCGCCGAGCGTGCGGGTTTGACCGTGATCCCGTTCGGCGGCGGCCAGACCGAAAAGCAAGTACAACTGATCCAGGATTTTCGTCCAGACATCATCATGGTGACGCCCAGCTACATGCTGTCGATCGCCGACGAACTCGAGCGCCAGGGCGTTCATCCTGCCGATTGCTCGCTGCGCCTCGGCATCTTCGGAGCGGAGCCTTGGACGAACGACATGCGCACGGCTATCGAGAAGCGGATGGGCATCGACGCTGTCGATATATACGGGCTATCGGAAGTAATGGGACCGGGGGTGGCGTCGGAGTGTGTCGAGACGAAGGACGGCCCGACCATCTGGGAAGATCATTTCTATCCCGAGATCATTGATCCTGAGACCGGCGAGGTCTTGCCAGACGGCGAACTGGGCGAACTCGTATTCACTTCGCTGACCAAGGAGGCGCTGCCGATCGTTCGCTACCGGACGCGCGATCTCACCCGGCTTTTGCCGGGCAGCGCGCGAACAATGCGGCGGATGGAAAAAATCACGGGGCGCTCGGACGACATGATGATCGTGCGCGGCGTGAATGTATTTCCAACGCAAATTGAAGAGCTGCTGCTCAAGCAACACGCGCTCGCGCCGCATTACCAGATCGTGCTGACGAAAGAAGGTCCGCTTGATGTGCTCACGTTGAATGTCGAACCTTGTCCCGAAACGGCTCCGGATACCGGTGTTCTCGATCAGGCGAAAGCTGCGCTCAGTTACGACATCAAGGCTTTGATCGGTGTCAGCGCGGTGGTTCAGGTGCTGGGTGTGAACGGTATTGAGAGGTCAGTCGGAAAGGCGCGACGCGTGATCGACCGGCGCAAAGCAGCGAGTTGATTTGACAAGCGCCGGACAAAGCCGGCGCTTACGACCACTCTCGCTACATCTCCAACCCTCCCGGCTACGAATTCGGCAGCAGCAACCACATTCTGCCGGCCTGCTTCATCCGGCCAGCGAGATCTCCTGCGTCGTCGCCCAAACCCCAGAAATAATCCGCACGCACGCCACCCTTGATTGCGCTGCCGGTGTCCTGGGCGAACACCAGCCGGTTCATCGGCGCATTGCTCAACGGGCGAGTGGTCTGCAAGAAAACTGGCGTGCCGAGCGGGATGGAGGACGGATCGACGGCAATAGAGCGTTCGGGCGTAAGCGGAACACCCAGCGCGCCCACCGGCCCAATTCCCACACCAGCCGCCAGCGTTTCTGTGCCCGGCATCTCGCGGAAGAACACAAAGCGCGGATTGACGTCGAGCAATGCATCGACACGCGACGGATTCGCTTTCGCCCATGCCTTGATACCTTGCATCGTGGCCTGTGCAGGCGTGAGTTCACGTCGATCCAGCAACTCACGCCCGATCGATTTGTACGGCTGGTTGTTAGTCCCGCCAAACCCGACGCGCATCGTGGTCCCGTCTTCCATCACGACTTGTCCCGAGCCCTGGATCTGCAGGAAGAACGCTTCGATAGGATCGTCGACCCAAACCAGTTCGTTGCCGTTCAACACGCCCGAACTTTCAAGCTGGGCCCGCGTCGGCAACGCAGTCCCGGCTTTGAAGCGATACGGCCATCGATACAACGCGTACTGATAAGGCCCGTGACGTGTACGCGAACCGCGCAACAACGGCTCGTAGTAACCGGTCACTAGACCATCGAGCGTGCCGTCGGTGTTGGCCAATTGGAAAGGCGTGAAATACGCCTCGAAGAATTCGCGGGCGGCGTTCATGTCGAGATCGTCGAGTCTTTGCGCTGCCGCGCACGCCCGGCGCCACGCGGGCTGTTGCGCTAGACGGCTACAGTTCTGGCGCATTGCGGCAGTTGCGCCGAGCAGCGAATCGTCCTGCCAGCCAGGCACCTGCTGCCAGCTCACCGCAGTCAGACGGTTAGCCGCGCGCTGTCCCGCGATGATCGGCGCACCGGTCGGTGGCGCAAGATACCCGGACTTGATAGCACCGCCGCCACCGCACGAAGCGAGCAGGACGGCAGCTGTGATCGACGCCGCCCAGCCGGCCAATCCGGCGAGCGAGCGGGTGAAACGCATACAATGTTCGTTCTTGATGAGAACCGCCATGTCTGATCTATTCGACGAATACCCAATGCTTATCTTTGCGCTCGAGTCTCTCGTGGCGCTGTTTCTGCTGATCTTTATCGTCGTGTGGACGGCTTCGGGCAAGAAGAAAAACAGGCGCTAGGAAAAACGCAGGCGCCATGACAGCACGTGCTTCAGTGCTGCCAGTCAATGCAGCGTACGCGGCATGTGCAATGAAAACTCGGCAATTGGCGCCTCGAAACGCTCACCATCTTCGGCTACGCAAAAATACGAACCACGCATGGTGCCAACGGGCGTCGCAATGACGGCCCAGCTCGTATACTCGAATTTCTCGCCAGGCGGCAGCAATGGCTGGTTGCCCACCACGCCAAGTCCCTTTACTTCCTGCACCACGTCGTCGCTGTCGGTGATGATCCAGTGGCGCGAGATCAGTTGTGCCGCAACCTGCCCGGTATTGCGGATGGTCAGGGTGTACGCGAACGCGAACTGGTGAGCGTCCGGATCCGATTGTTCAGGGAGATATTGCGTCTGGACGGAAACGCTGAATTCATACTGGCTCATCGCTGTTCCAATTCAAAAAATGTGCTGCGCGGGTTCTAACCCTTTTTCGGACAGAGGCCCGGCGCGGATCGCGCGAATTTGCGTGAACGTCAGGTGACGCATTCTGCTTGATGCAGCCGGTGCCCGCAACAACACGCCACTGCGTGCAAGGGCTTTGTCTTACGCGCGAATCATCCGCGGAAGGCCGCAGGACGGGACGTAGGCCATTCGGTCAGCGGTCAAAAAGGTCGTCACGCTGTAAAATGCATTTTCCGCTTGCAACCGGCTGACGTCATGACGCAATTTCGCCTGTCCCCCAGTATTTTGTCCGCCGACTTCGCCATTCTCGGCGAAGAGGTCCGCAATGTGGTCGCCGCTGGCGCAGACTGGATCCACTTCGACGTGATGGACAACCATTATGTTCCGAACCTGACAATCGGCCCCATGGTCTGCGAGGCGCTGCGTCCGCATACGGATGTTCCTATCGACGTGCATCTGATGGTGCGGCCGGTAGATCGCATCGTGCCGGATTTCGCAAAAGCCGGCGCTAATGTGATCAGCTTTCACCCGCAAGGTTCGGATCATATCGATCGGACGCTTTCGCTGATCCGCGATCACGGCTGCAAGGCGGGCCTTGTCTTCAACCCGGCCACGTCGCTGAATCATCTCGACCACGTGATGGACAAGGTCGACCTGGTGCTGATCATGTCGGTGAATCCGGGCTTTGGCGGCCAGTCGTTCATTCCGGAAGCGCTCAACAAGCTGCGCGAAGCGCGTCGGCGTATCGACGAATACTGCGAGCGGACCGGGCGCGAGATTCATCTCGAAGTCGACGGCGGCGTCAAAATCGACAACATCCGGGAAATCGCGGAAGCCGGCGCAGATACGTTCGTGGCCGGGTCAGCCATTTTCGGTCACCACAATTACCACGACGTGATCGCGCAAATGCGCGCGGAGCTGGCCAAAGTGAATACCGGAGAAGCGCGATGAGCGAACTCACGGCCGAGCTTCCGGCGTTCACGAACAAGACGCTGCGCGCGGCGATCATCGATCTCGACGGGACAATGATCGACACCGCCGACGATTTCGTCGCCGGGCTGAACGGCATGCTGGCGCGGATTGGCACAAAGGCCACGGATCGGGACGAAGTCATTGGCTATATAGGCAAGGGTTCGGAGAACCTGATCCGCAGCGTGCTGGCCGTGCGGTTTTCAGCACTGGAAGCAACCACGAAGTTCGAGGACGCGCTCGCGATCTATCAGACGGAATACGCGCGCATCAATGGACAGCACGCCACCCTCTATCCCGAAGTCACGGAGGGCCTGAGAGCGCTGCGGGATCTCGGTTTGCCATTGGCATGCGTGACGAACAAGCCGCACAGGTTCGCTGTCGAATTGCTGGCGAAATTTGGCTTGACCGAATTCTTCAAGGTCGTGCTCGGCGGGGACTCGGTACCGCAAAAAAAGCCGGACCCGGCGCCTATGCTGATAGCCTGCGAGCGGCTGGACGTGCTGCCGCGCGAAGCTGTGGCCATTGGGGATTCGGAGAATGACGCACTGGCGGGTCGCGCGGCGGGCATGGCGACGCTTACGGTGCCTTATGGTTACAACCACGGCAAACCCGTGCACCTGGTGAAATCCGATGGTATAGTTTCTTCCCTGCTAGCCGCCGCACAGGCAATAGCAGCAACCATGGCCGCGCCCGTAGCACCCGGCGCGACAACATCGACCGACTAGTTCAATCCTCATGTTTCTGAACAAAAAACGGAGTCTGAGCAGCATCGACCGGGGAGCCTGGCCCTGGCGTCGCTGGTCGCGCTAACCTCGCCCGAGGGTCGCTGAAGCTCGTCTTCGGCAACCGTTTTTTGTTTCGCTGCGCATACCGCGCGCCGATCCCGCCGACTTGTTTTACCTTGATGCCTGGCCTGATCTGCATCATTCGTTGCGCCCAAATTTCGTTTTGCTGCCATGCCGTTTTAGCAAATGGCTCCGCCTGAACGATCGGGTCAGCGCTTGAAGCATCATGCGATGCGCAAACGAGAGCGAAGAGTGGGATACGCGCCGCGCGGTAAATTGTCCGCAGCGCCCAGTGTGTGCTCGATGTCGCCAAATCCAACAAGCGACACGTAAAGGATCAGAACATGACCGAACTCGAATTCCAATCGCTGGCGAATGAAGGTTTCAACCGCATTCCGCTGATCGCCGAGGCGCTGGCCGACCTCGAAACGCCGCTTTCGCTTTATCTCAAGCTGGCTCAAACCGAGCGTAACGGCGCCAACTCGTTCTTGCTCGAATCCGTGGTGGGTGGCGAGCGCTTCGGGCGTTACTCGTTTATCGGCTTGCCGGCTCGCACCATGCTTCGCGTGCAGAACGGCGTCTCGGAAGTGGTGAAGGACGGCAACGTCATTGAAACGAGCCAAGCCGATCCGCTGACGTTTATCGAAGAATTTCAGAAGCGCTTCAAGATTGCGCAGCGCCCGGGACTACCTCGTTTTTGCGGCGGTCTGGCCGGTTATTTCGGTTATGACGCCGTGCGTTATATCGAAAAGAAGCTGGCGCATTCGGCTCCGCGCGACGATCTCGGCCTGCCCGATATCCAATTGTTGCTGACCGAGGAAATGGCGGTTATCGATAACCTCGCCGGCAAGCTTTATCTGATTGTCTACGCCGACCCGACCACGCCCGAAGCGTTCACCAAAGCCAAACAGCGCCTGCGCGAATTGCGGTCTCGTTTGCGCACGACCGTGCAGCCGCCGGTGACGTCGGCGAGCGTGCGTACGGAGACGTACCGAGAGTTTGCGAAGGACGATTACCTGAACGCGGTGCGCAAGGCTAAGGAGTACATCGCGGCGGGCGAATTGATGCAGGTTCAGGTTGGCCAGCGGCTCGTGAAGCCGTTCCGCGATAACCCGCTCTCGCTATATCGCGCGTTGCGCTCGCTGAATCCTTCGCCGTATATGTATTACTACAACTTCGGCGGAGAGTTTCATGTGGTGGGCGCATCGCCGGAAATTCTGGTGCGGCAGGAAAAACGGGGCGACGAACGGATCGTGACCATTCGTCCGCTCGCCGGCACGCGGCCGCGTGGCAATACGCCCGAGCGCGACGCCGAACTCGCGACCGAATTGCTGAACGACCCGAAGGAAGTGGCCGAACACGTGATGCTGATTGATCTGGCACGTAACGACGTGGGCCGGATTGCGCAGACGGGGTCGGTAGTGGTGACGGACAAGCTGGCGATCGAAAAGTACTCGCACGTTCAGCACATCGTGAGTTCGGTGGAGGGCAAGCTGAAACCGGGTACGACGAATTTCGACGTGCTGCGCGCCACCTTCCCGGCCGGCACGCTGTCCGGCGCACCGAAAGTGCGGGCGATGGAAATCATCGACGAACTGGAGCCGGTGAAACGCGGCTTGTACGGTGGCGCTTGCGGTTATCTGTCGTTCACGGGCGAGATGGATCTCGCCATCGCGATCCGCACTGGTCTGATCCACAAGGGCAATTTGTACGTGCAGGCTGCAGCGGGTGTCGTCGCGGATTCGGTGCCCGAGTCGGAATGGCAGGAGACGGAGAACAAGGCGCGAGCAGTCCTGCGCGCCGCCGAGCAGGTGCAAGACGGCCTCGATAGCGACTTCTGATCCGGAGACAAACCATGCTGCTGATGATCGACAACTACGATTCGTTCACCTATAACCTGGTGCAGTATTTCGGCGAACTGGGCGAGGACGTGCGGACTTTCCGCAACGACGAAATTACCCTCGATGAAATCGCGAAGCTCAATCCCGAGCGCATTTGCCTGTCGCCGGGACCGAGCAATCCGCAACATGCGGGCATCACGCTCGAGGTGCTGCGCGAGTTTTCCGGAAAGATCCCCATTCTCGGTGTTTGCCTGGGCCATCAGGCTATTGGCGAGGCGTTCGGCGGACGCGTGGTGCGCGCGCAAACCATCATGCACGGCAAAGTCAGTACGATCGAAACGGATTGCCGCGGCGTGTTTTCCGACCTGCCGAAACATTTCAGCGTGACGCGATATCACTCGCTCGCGATCGAACGCGAGTCGCTGCCGGATTGCCTGGAAATATCAGCGTGGACGCCCGACGGTGAAATCATGGGCGTGCGTCATAAGGAACTCGCGGTCGAGGGCGTGCAATTCCACCCGGAATCGATTCTGTCCGAGCACGGCCACGCGCTGCTCGAAAACTTCGTCAAGAGCCCGGCGCAAGGCATTCGCGCGTGAACCGAGATCCGATCATGACTATTACAGCCCAGGAAGCGTTGCAACGGACAATCGAGCATCGCGAGATTTTCCACGACGAAATGCTGCACCTGATGCGCATGATCATGCGCGGCGAAATGTCGCCGGTGATGTCCGCCGCGATCATCACGGGCTTGCGTGTGAAGAAGGAAACCATCGGGGAAATTGCGGCGGCGGCGACCGTGATGCGCGAGTTCGCTAATCACGTGAGCGTGCCGGATAGCGAGAATCTCGTCGATATCGTCGGCACCGGCGGCGACGGCTCGCATACCTTCAACATCTCGACGGCCACCATGTTTGTCACGGCGGCCGCCGGCGCGAAGGTCGCGAAGCACGGCAATCGCGGGGTATCGAGTAAATCGGGCAGCGCAGACGTGCTTGAAGCATTGGGCGTGAATATCGATCTGAAGCCGGAACAGGTCGCGTTATCCATTGCCGAAACGGGCATGGGTTTCATGTTCGCGCCGAACCATCATCCGGCGATGAAAAACATCGCGCCGGTACGTCGCGAACTCGGCGTGCGGACGATTTTCAACATCCTCGGTCCGTTGACCAATCCAGCCGGCGCGCCGAATCAGCTGATGGGCGTGTTCCACGAAGATCTCGTCGGCATCCAGGTGCGCGTCATGCAGCGCCTGGGAGCTAAGCACGTGCTGGTGGTGTACGGCAAGGACGGCATGGACGAGGTGTCGCTGGGCGCGGCAACGGTGGTGGGCGAGCTGCGCAACGGCGAAGTGCGCGAGTATGAGATTCATCCGGAAGATTTCGGCCTGCAGATGGTGTCGAACCGGACGCTGAAAGTGGCCGACGCGCAGGAATCAAAGACCATGCTGCTCGGCGCGTTGAACAACAAGCCATGTGTCGCGCGTGAAATCGTGACGCTGAATGCGGGCACGGCGCTGTATGCCGCGAACGTGGTCGAATCGATCGAGGCCGGCATGGTCGTCGCGAAAGAGGTGATCGCGAGCGGACAAGCGCGCGAAAAAGTTGATGAACTTGTGCGCTTCACGCAGCAATTCGCAAAATAAGGAGGCCAGGACATGAGTGACATTCTCGACCGCATCATCGAAGTCAAACGCGGCGAAATTCGTATCGCTCAGGAAAGCGTGTCGCTCGAGGAACTGCGTGTGCAGGCGAGCAAGCGCGACTCGCGCGACTTCGTCGGCGCATTGCGCGCGAAGCACGCCGCGGGGAAGCCAGCGATCATCGCGGAAGTGAAGAAAGCGAGTCCGTCAAAGGGCGTATTGCGCGAGAACTTCGTCCCCGCCGATATCGCGAAATCGTACGAACAAGGGGGCGCCGCGTGCCTGTCAGTGCTGACCGACGTTCAATTCTTCAAGGGCAGCGTTGCATATCTCGAAGAAGCCCGCGCCGCCTGCAGCCTGCCGGTTCTGCGCAAGGACTTCATCGTCGATGCCTATCAGATCCTGGAAGCCCGCGCGATGGGCGCCGACTGCATCCTCCTGATCGCCGCCGCGCTCCAGCCCTTGCAAATGCGTGATCTGGAAGCGTACGCGCACTCGCTCGGGCTGGCGGTGCTCGTGGAAGTTCACGATCGTGACGAACTCGAGCAATCGCTTACCTTGAAGACGCCGTTGATCGGGGTCAATAACCGCAATCTCCGCACGTTCGAGACATCGATCGAAACGACGATAGGCATGCTCGACATGGTTCCCGAAGACCGTATAGTGGTGACCGAATCGGGCATCCTGAGCCGTGTCGATGTCGACCGGCTGCGCGCCATGGATGTGCAAACGTTCCTGGTCGGCGAAGCGTTCATGCGCGCCGAAGACCCCGGTACCGAACTGGCGCGAATGTTCTTCTGACGATGTTGCACGGAGTTTATTTTGAGCATTGAACGCGAGATCAAACTGGCGCTGCCCACGTCGGAACATGGCGAGATAGCGAAGGACCTGACGCGACGCACCGGTCGGGAAGGCCGCAAAATCCAGCTTACCAACGTGTACTTCGATACCCCCGACCGTGCGCTAGCGAAGGCAAAAAGCGCGGTGCGTCTGCGCGGCACGCCGGATCAATGGCTGCAAACGTACAAGACAGCGGGAGAATCGACGGGCGGTTTGCATAATCGACACGAGTGGGAACTCCCGGTAGCCGGCGAGGCGCTGGAAATCCCCGCGCTGCTTGGAATCTGCGACGACGAGAACGCTGCCAACGCGCTCAGCGACGCCGCGCCAGAATTGGCCGCCTTGTTCCGCACCGATTTCTCGCGTGTGATCTGGGACGTCGAGATTGACGGCGCGAAGATCGAAGCCGCGCTGGATCTTGGCGAAGTAGTGGCTGACGTGGACGGCGAGCGCTTGACCACGCCGATCAGTGAACTCGAACTCGAGCTGAAATCCGGCAACGAGGAAGCGTTGAACAACCTTGCCGCGCAAATGCGGGGGGCGTTTCTCTACCTTGAGCCCGAAGACGCCAGCAAGGCGCGCCGGGGATACGATCTGTGCGAGCCCAAAGTGGCCGGATCCAACGGTGGGCTGAAATGAGTCAGGCGTCGCTTTTTGAAGCAGCTCCTCCCAAAGCAGAAGCGTTCACCTCGCTGGAAAGTCAATTCGACGCGTTGCCGGTCGACTGGCGCAAACATCTGAAGACTTTTATCGATAGCCCGCATTACGCTGCGTTGTGCGCGTTCGTCGACGCCGAGCGCGCCGCCGGCAAGACCGTGTATCCCGCCGATGTCTTCCGCGCTTTGCGCCTGACTCGCCCCGGCGATGTGAAGGTCGTCATCCTCGGACAAGATCCGTATCACGGCGAAGATCGCGGTGCTCCACAAGCTCACGGTTTGGCGTTTTCAGTGCCGTCGCCGGTTCGGCCGCCGCCATCGCTGAAGAATATCTTCAAGGAAATCAACGCCAGCCTGGGCTTTGCAGCGCCCGCTCACGGTTGCCTCGACGCTTGGGCGCAACAAGGCGTGCTGCTGTTGAACACATCGCTGACCGTTGAACGCGATAAAGCCGGCAGTCACGCCAAACGCGGCTGGGAGCATTGCACCGACACACTGATTCACGAACTTGCCCTTCGGCACGAACATCTCGTGTTCATGCTTTGGGGCGCGCATGCGCAGGCAAAACGCGGGTTGATTGCGTCGGCGGTGGCGTCCGGGAAAGCGCACCACGTTCTGGAGGCACCCCACCCCTCTCCGCTGTCAGCCCATCGCGGCTTTCTGGGCTGCGGGCATTTTGTTTCGGCAAATACGTATCTCGAGGAACACGGGCGACCCGCCATCGACTGGCGTCTGCCTGACGCAGCTGCGTAAAAAAACCGCCGATGTCTCACGACACGGCGGTTTTTTTCAAGCGTCCTGCAATCTACAAGCTTACAGCGCCGCGATCGCGTCGCGTGCGGTCGCCAATGCGGCGCCGGCAGCGTCCGGGCCCATTGCCAGGCCTTCGGCGAAGATGAAGCTGACGTCGGTCATGCCCAGGAAGCCCAGGAACGACTTCAGATACGGCGTTTGCGAATCGTTCGGCGTACCGCTGTACTTGCCGCCTCGTGCGGACACAACAATCACTTTCTTGCCCGTTACCAAGCCTTCAGGGCCGTTCGCGCCGTACTTGAACGTGATGCCTGCGCGGGCGATCCAGTCGAAGTACGCCTTCAGTTGCGACGAAATGCCGAAGTTGTACATCGGTGCTGCGATCACGACCACGTCAGCCGCTTGCAATTCGGCGATAAGCGCTTCGCTCTTGGCGTGGATCGCGTTCTGTTCGGCTGTGCGCTGATCCGCGGGCGTGAAGAATGCGCCGAGGGTAGCGTCGTCAAGGTGCGGGAGGTTATCGGAGAGCAGATTGCGCACGACTAGCTTCGCACCCGGGTGCGCTTGCTGCAGCTTTGCAGCCACTTCGTCAGCCAGCAACGTGGATTGGGCGCCTTGCGAGCGGGCTGCGGAATTGATTTGAAGAATGGTCGTCATGATGATTCCTGTGTCTTGTGGAGTTCGAGCACGGATCGCGCTCTGACAGGACGCATTCTTCTTTTTTACGACGCCGGGAACAAGCTGTGCACTCGTGAAGGATTGTTGCAACAGTAGAACAATCCGACTTTATCCCTGCTTTAGCCCCTTAACCTTTCAACCAGCGTTCGCGCCATTGCCTCGATGGACCGCGGCCATCGGCAGTGGAAAGCACATAACGCGATATCTCCGGCGAATCAAGTTTGACCTGCGCGACGCGCAACTCGTCGCGCCGGAATGCGTGCACTTCAAGCTTCGCGCCTGGCAAATATCGCGACAGCAGCGTATCGAGGTTTGATCCCGTTACGCGCAAGCCGTCGATTGCAACCAGCACGTCACCCGCCGATAACCCCGCCTTCTGCGCCGCGCTGTTCTCGTGGACAGCCGCGAGTACGCAATCCGCACCATTGCGAACGCGGGCGCCCAGGGATGGTTTCGCCGCCGTGCCGTTGGTCGCGACATCGGGCGCGAACGTGATACCGAAGGGCTCGAACAACGTATCGAGTGGCAGATCGCGCGTGCCGTGAACACCCTCGCGGAACAGCTTTTTCAAGTCGGCGCCGGTCGCCTCGGCAAACAGCGCTTCCACTTCGCTTTCTTCGATACCCCGCGCTTTGCCGTGATAAAAATCGCGGCCGTAGCGTTGCCACAGAAGCCGCATGACGTCGTCGAGTGACTTCTTGCCTTCGGTTTGCGCGCGGATCGACAGGTCGAAAGCGAGCGCGACAAGCGAACCCTTCTGGTAGTAGCTGACAATCGCGTTCGCCGCGTTTTCGTCCTGCCGATAATATTTGACCCACGCGTCAAACGAGCTTTCGGCCACGGTCTGCTTGAGGCGACCCGACCCGCGCAACACGCCGCCAAGCGTCTTTCCCAGAAGCGAAAAATACTCGTTCGCGCTGATCAGGCCGCTGCGCACGAGCATCAGGTCGTCGTAGTACGACGTAAAACCTTCGAACAACCACAGCAGCGACGTGTAATTTTCCTGCGATAAATCGTATGGCGCGAACGCAGCGGGTTTGATGCGCTTCACGTTCCACGTATGGAAATATTCGTGGCTGCAAAGACCAAGATACGTTCGATAACCGTCCGTCACATCCGGGCGCCCGGCAACCGGCAGATCGGCACGATTGCAGATCAGCGCCGTCGATGCACGATGTTCCAGGCCACCGTAACCATCGGCGACAGCGACCGTCATGAACACATAACGATCAACCGGCGCCTTCTTCGTGCGCGGCTCGAACAAGGCAATTTGTGACTCGCAAACGCGCTTGAGGTCAGTTTCCAGGCGATGCATATCAAGCCCGGTCACGCGGCCTGAAATCACGATGTCGTGCTTCGCGCCGTAGGCGTCGAAGGAACCGAGCGCGAACTCGCCCAGCGTCACGGGATGATCGATCAACGCATCGTAATTCAGCGCTTCATAAGCGCCGAAGCCATAGCGCTTCGTGCCGCGCGCCTCTGGCAAGGCCGTCGCCACGCGCCAATTCGCGTATTGCTTGCCCACAGGCTTTTGAATGTCGACGATACACGGCGCATCGGCCTGCCCTTCCACCGCGAGAAACACGCTCGTGCCGTTAAAAAAGCCGATGGTGTCGTCGAGATGCGCCGCGCGCACCGAGAGGTCCCAGCCGTATACCTCGTAGCGCAGCGTGATCGGGCCATCGTGCGGTGCGCATTGCCACGCGTGCTTGTCGGTTTTATCGATGGCGAGCTTGCGGCCAGCGGCGTTGAACGCCTGCAGCGTGACGATATTGCGGGCGAATTCGCGGATCATATAGCTGCCCGGAATCCACACAGGCAGCACGAAACGCTGGCCCGACGGATCGGGTTGCGCGACGGTCAGCGTCACTTCGAACAGATGCGCGGCGGGATTTTTCGGAACGATGGTGTAACGGATGGCGTTCATGCGTCGAGGTCCTTTGTTCTTGTCGCCGGGTTTGGCTGTGCGCCCCGGCGTTTAGTGCCTGCGCGGTCCATGAGTGGACCCGTCGCGCAACTTCATGAAAGCGAAAGAGGCGCTTCGCGCGCCTCCTTCGTCGTTGGTCGACTAATCGTCAACTCAGACAGCTTAATCAGCGAACCGCCGACAACTCCTTCTCCAGCCGATCTGCCGGCACTGCGCCGGGCAGGCGGCGCCCGTCGGCGAGGAAAACGGTCGGCGTACCGGTGACGTTCATCGACTGGCCGAGCTTCAGGTTCTTGTCGATAGCGGTTGTGTCGCAGCTAGCGGCGGCAGTGGGCGCCGTGTGGTCGAGCATCCAGCCTTCCCACGCGCCCGAACGGTCCTTCGAACACCAGATCGACTTCGACTTGACCGACGAATCGGGCGACAAAACCGGATACAGGAAGGTGTAGACGGTGACGTTATCGACGGACTTGAGCGTGGTTTCCAACTGCTTGCAGTACGGGCAATTCGGATCGGAGAAGACAGCGATCTTGCGCGCGCCCGTGCCCTTCACCACTTTGACCGCGTTCTCGAATGGCAGCTTCGCGAAGTCGATCTTGTTCGTTTCCGCCAGACGCGCTTCGGTGAGATTCGTGCGCGTGCGGGTATCGACGAGATCACCCATCAGCAGATAGTTGCCGGTGGCATCCGTGTAGACGATCTGCGCGCCGAGATTGACTTCGTAAAGCCCCGGAACCGGTGACTTCTCCACGCTTTTGATGTCGGCGTCACCGATGCGCGATTGCAGCGTGGCCTTGATCTTGTCGGTGGTCTGATCGGCTTGTGCCGCAATGCCGATACCAAACACCGCGGCCAGCGTGGCAGCAGCGACCAGGGCGCGGCGAAGAGTGATTTTCATTCGAGTTTCCGTCAATCTTGAAGTAAGTGGGATGTTTTTAGCCAGTCCTAACCCAACGCCGCGGATACAAGCCAGCGCTTGATAAGCGGTTGTGCACCCACGAGCGCCATGCCTGTGTTGCGCAGCCCGCGAGCGAGCGTGCCGGGCATGGCGAAGAGTTTCTGCAGGCCGTCGCAGGCGAGCGTCAGTTTCTGGATGTCCTCGCGACGGGCGCGTTCGTATCGGCGCAGTAAAACGGGGTCGCCAGCCGTTCGGAACGCTTCCTTGTTGGCGAGGGTTTCGGCCAACGCGGCGACATCGCGCAAACCCAGGTTCATGCCCTGCCCAGCGAGCGGGTGAATCAGATGTGCGGCGTCGCCAACCAGCGCCACACGTGGGCCGATCAGCCGGTCCACGGTTTGCAGCGCGAGCGCAAAGCCCTGCGCCGGCGTCACGCATTCGAGTCCGCCAAGCATGTTCTGCGTGGCTTTTTCGACTTCCGCCGCGAGTTGGGCGGGATCGAGTTTCAGGAGGGTATCGGCGTGTTCGGTTTTAGCGGACCACACGAGCGAGACGTGGTCGCCGGGCAACGGCAGCAACGCGATGATCTCGCCATCGCGGAACCATTGGTACGCCGTCTCGCCGTGCGGCTTTTCGCACTTGAAGTTCGCGACCACCCCCGTTTGCCGATAGTCCCGGCGCTGCATCTTCGCGCCCGTTTGCGCCCGCACCCAGGAATGCGCGCCGTCCGCGCCGACCACCAGGTCCGCTTCGAGCGAGTCGCCGTTTGCGAGGGTCAGATGTGCGGCGTCGTCTTGGATCGACAGGCCTTGGGCGCGCGAATCGACCCACGTGAGGTTCGGCTGGAAACGCAGCGCGGCATCGAGCGATCGTTCGATCAACGACGATTCCACAATCCACGCCAATTGCGGCACGGCAGCCTGGAACGCGGAGAAATGCAGCTCGGCAAAAGCGTCGCCGAAAACGCGCATGTCCAGCACCGGCCCGAGCTTGTCGCGCTCCAGCGCCTGCCAGACGCGTAGCCGTTCCAGCAGCGCCTGCGAGCTCGATGACAGCGCGTAGATGCGGGAATCGAAGCTGTCGGCGGCGGGCGCGGCTGCAGCAGGCGTTGCCAGCAACGCCGTGCGCAAGCCGGATTGGGTCAGCGCGAGCGCCGCCGTCTTGCCGACCAGGCCGCCGCCGACCACAACCGCATGGAAATTTCGTGAGTGGAAAGTCATACAGCCATTATAGCCGCCGGGGTATTTCGGGATTCGATGTGCAATGGGAGGTTTCAGCGGGTGCGACGCCCTGTAGCGGCATTTCCTGAGCGCGCAGCCCACCCGGCCGTGGCGCTACAATAGCGGTTTTTCCGGCCCGCACGACGTGGCCGCCCGCTATGCGCGTAGGTCCCGGGGGTTGTGCAACCCGCGACACGCGTAACCAGCGTTGACCCGCGCGGCGCACGCCGTTTCACCAGTTCGAAGGATTCCATGAGCCTCCAATGCGGCATCGTCGGCTTGCCTAACGTCGGCAAGTCCACACTGTTCAATGCACTGACCAAGGCCGGCATTGCCGCCGAAAACTATCCGTTCTGCACGATCGAGCCGAACGTCGGCGTGGTCGAAGTGCCGGACCAGCGGATCGCGGCACTTTCCGACATCGTCAAACCCGAGCGCGTGGTTCCGGCCATTGTCGAATTCGTCGATATCGCGGGCCTCGTGGCCGGCGCGAGCAAAGGCGAAGGCCTGGGCAACAAGTTTCTCGCGAACATTCGCGAAACTGACGCCATCACGCACGTCGTGCGCTGCTTTGAAGACGAAAACGTGATTCACGTCGCGAACAAGATCGACCCGCTCGCAGACATCGAAGTCATCAATACGGAACTGGCGCTGGCGGATCTGGCGACGGTTGAAAAGGCTCATCACCGTTACGCCAAGTCGGCGCGCTCGGGCAACGACAAGGAAGCGGCGAAGCTCGTCCCCTTGCTGGAAAAGATCCAGGCGCAACTCGATCAGGCGAAGCCTGTGCGCGCGCTGGACCTGAGCGAAGACGAACTCGCGCTGATCAAGCCGCTGTGCCTGATCACGGCCAAGCCGACCATGTACGTGGCCAACGTGAAGGACGATGGTTTCGAGAACAATGCGCACCTGGACGCGGTGCGAAAGCACGCGGAGGCCGAGGGCGCGCCGGTGGTGGCGGTATGCGCGGCGATCGAAGCGGAAATCGCGGATCTCGACGATGCCGACAAGCAGGAGTTCCTGGCCGATATCGGCATGGAAGAGCCGGGCCTGGATCGTGTGATTCGCGCGGGTTACAAGCTGCTTGGATTGCAGACGTACTTCACGGCAGGCGTGAAAGAAGTGCGGGCGTGGACAATTCATATCGGCGACACCGCGCCTCAGGCCGCCGGCGCTATTCACACGGACTTCGAGCGCGGGTTTATTCGCGCGCAGACCATCGCCTTCGATGACTTCGTCGCGTTCAAGGGCGAGCAAGGCGCGAAGGAAGCCGGGAAGATGCGGGCTGAAGGGAAGGAATATGTCGTGCACGACGGCGACGTGATGAATTTCTTGTTTAACGTCTGATGTAATAAATCGTCGTTCGATGTTGTGATTAAAAGCGGGGTCCTTGATAAAGGGGATTCCGCTTTTTTATTGCTTTGCGCCGGCCGCTCTGCTCGCCACCGCGCGCAACCCACCTTGGACGGTGTACATGAAGACAGGGCTGATTTACTCGTTGACCGAGCATTTCGAAGCGCACGCTCAGCAGACCAATAGCGGCGTCGAATTCTGGCTTGCCCGCGACCTTCAGCACCTGCTTGGGTATGCGAAGTGGGAAAATTTCGTCAAGGTTGTGAACAAAGCCCAGATCGCCTGCGAAACGTCGGGGCATGCGGCTGCAGGCCATTTCCTGATGCCAGGAAAATGGGCGACCTCGGCTCGGGCAGCCAGCGTGAAGTCGATGACATCATGCTCACTCGCTACGCCTGCTATCTGGCCGCGCAAAACGGCGATCCCAAGAAGCACGAAATTGCGTTTGCACAGACCTATTTCGCCGTCCAGACCCGACGCGCAGAGTTGGACCATCAATGCGGCGATCCGGGACAACCCCGCGCCAAGCATTCACGCTCCTCGTGTCCAAAACAAAAACACATGACGACACGTTTCTATCGCCGCACCGCTTCAATCCTCCTCGCCGCCGCCTTGGCGCTCAATGGCTCCGCCGCATTCGCCTACGCGTACTCCGCCCCAAACGAGTCGGACCTCGACAACCACCAGACCTATCGCAATCACGACGGCGACACCGTCCACTCCCCGGCGCATTCGCGTTCGGGCGAAGCCCCCGACGGCGCTACCGCCCAATTGCGCGATGGCACATGGAGCTTCAGCCGGCATCGCAGCGGCACGTGTTCGCGCCACGGCGGCGTTGCAGCCTGGCGCTGAGAACGCCGGGCTCAGGATCCGAAGCCGGCATCAAAGCAGATAAACGTCCGCCAGACAGCCATATTCATCGAAGTACAATGTCGTCACTTCTCGCGCGCTGCGGGAAACGCATTGTCGCGTATTGAATCCGGTTGCTTCCCGGCAGAGGCTTAAAACCTTGAGCCCGCCCGGCTGAAGCCCGCCGTAAAACCGAAAACCGCAAACCTCAAGACAACCGAACCCGCAAATGGCCCAATACGTCTTCACCATGAACCGCGTCGGCAAGATCGTGCCGCCCAAGCGCCAGATCCTGAAAGACATCTCGCTGTCGTTTTTCCCTGGCGCCAAGATCGGCCTGCTCGGCCTGAACGGTTCCGGCAAGTCAACCCTGATCCGCATCATGGCGGGCGTCGACAAGGAAATCGAAGGCGAAGCCACGCCGATGCCGAACCTGAACATCGGCTACTTGCCGCAGGAACCGCAACTCGATCCGCAGCAAACCGTGCGCGAAGCCGTTGAAGACGGCCTCGGCGATGTTTTCACCGCACAGAAAAAGCTCGACGCCATCTACGCGGCCTACGCGGAACCCGACGCCGACTTCGACGCCCTCGCCGCCGAGCAGGCCAAATACGAAGCCATTCTCGCAACCAGCGACGGCGGCACGCCCGAGCAACAACTCGAAGTCGCCGCTGACGCGCTGCGCCTGCCCGCGTGGGACGCGAAAATCGAGCATTTGTCGGGCGGCGAAAAGCGTCGCGTGGCGCTGTGCAAATTGCTGCTGCAAAAGCCCGACATGCTGCTGCTCGACGAACCAACCAACCACCTGGACGCCGAATCGGTGGACTGGCTCGAACAATTCCTGACGCGCTATCCGGGTACCGTCGTGGCGGTCACCCACGATCGCTATTTCCTCGACAACGCCGCCGAGTGGATTCTCGAACTCGACCGCGGTCACGGCATTCCGTGGAAGGGCAACTACAGCAGCTGGCTCGATCAGAAGCAGGATCGGCTGAAGCAGGAAGAATCGACGGAATCGGCGCGGCAGAAGGCGCTGAAGAAGGAACTGGAATGGGTGCGCCAGAATCCGAAGGGCCGCCAGGCGAAATCGAAGGCGCGGATCGCGCGGTTCGAGGAACTCAACAGCCAGGAATACCAGAAGCGCAACGAAACGCAGGAAATCTTCATCCCTGTCGGCGACCGGCTGGGCAACGAAGTGATCGAGTTCAAGAACGTGAGCAAGGCATACGGCGACCGGTTGCTGATCGATAACCTCAACATGAAGATCCCGGCGGGCGCGATTGTCGGAATTATCGGGCCGAATGGCGCAGGGAAATCCACGTTGTTCCGCATGCTGACGGGTAAGGAGCAACCGGATTCGGGCGAAATCGTCACGGGGCCGACGGTCAAGCTGGCTTACGTGGATCAAAGCCGCGACGCGCTCAACGCCGGCAAGACCGTGTTCGAAGAGATTTCGGGCGGCGCCGACGTGCTGACTGTCGGCAAGTACGAAACACCGTCGCGCGCGTATATCGGCCGCTTCAACTTCAAGGGCGGCGATCAGCAAAAGACCGTCGGCGCGCTGTCGGGCGGTGAACGCGGCCGACTGCATCTGGCGAAAACGCTGATTGAAGGCGGCAACGTACTGCTCCTGGACGAGCCGTCGAACGACCTGGACGTCGAAACGCTGCGCGCGCTGGAAGACGCGTTGCTGGAATTCGCGGGATCGGTGATGGTGATCTCGCACGATCGCTGGTTCCTCGACCGTATCGCGACGCACATCATTGCGTTTGAAGGCGATTCGCAAGTGACGTTCTTCGACGGCAACTATCAAGAGTACGAAGCCGACAAGCGTAATCGTCTGGGCGAAGAAGCGGCGAAGCCAAAACGCCTGCGCTATAAGCCGATCGTCCGGTAAGCGACGGTAAGCACCGGTAAGCACGGCCACGGCCGACAACAACGCACCGGATCGCCGCCCGCGCGCGGCTTGGATGGGGGACATCGGGATGGCGGGTACAAAGGCGCGACGCGTGGCGCTGTGGGCGGGCGCGGTCATCGTGGTGTTGCTGTTGGCGCTAGTCGGCGGCGGATTTTTCGTCGCGCATGAAATGAAGGCGCGCGTGCTCGAAGCACTCGAGCCGCTCGGCTCGGTGGAAGATATCGATGTGGGTTATGCGCGCATCACGCTGAGCCGCGTGCGTCTGCGGGGACCGCAAGGCTGGCCCACGGACGACACGATGCGAGCCGAGCGCGTGACCCTGAACGTCGATATGCGCGCCCTCCTGACCAACCGCGTGCATCTGCGACATGTGACGGTAGATGGTTTTTATCTTTCCGTTGCCCGTTTCGCCGATGGCCGCGTCGAACTGCTGCCCAATCTCCGGCAGTCGACGCGCGAGGCACAGGCGGGTTCAAGCGAAGCCGCTGCCCACGCGCAGGAAGACCGGCTGATCGATCACGTCACGTTTGAACGCGGCACGATGGAATTCTTCGATGAATCCGTGCAGACGCCGCCCTACAAGATCCTCATTTCCGACGCGCGGGCCAACGTCGATAACCTGCATCTTCCTGCGCTCGTCGAACCAACCACGCTAGACATGACCGGGTCGATCAAAGGACCGTCGCATACGGGCACGGTCGCGTTCAACGGCTGGGTGAAAATTGCGAACAAGGATTCTCAGACGCACACGAGCCTGCACAACGTCGATATCGTCACGCTCGATCCCTATCTGCTGAGAAAAGCGGGCGCGAAGACAAGCGTTACGGGCGGCACGCTCGACCTCACGCTCGACGCCACGGTGCATGACTCCCGTATCCATGCGCCGGGTTCGGTCGTGCTGAACCGGCTGCAGTTATCGGATAACGGCAATCCGCTCGACACCTTCCTCACCATCCCGACGAAGCTCGCGATCGCGGCGCTGAAAAACCACGATCAGATCAAGCTGAACTTCGAGCTGGACGGCGACCTGCGCGACCCGAAGTTCTCGCTCAACGAGAGCTTGATAAACAAGCTCGCGGAGGGCTTCGCCAAGGTCGTCGGCGTGAACACCGAAGGCGTGGCCAAAAACGCCGGCGGTGTGGTCAAGAGCATCGGCGACACGCTGAAGCATCTGTTCGGAAAGTGATCACACGGGCAAGCCGAGCGCCCTCAAACGCGCTTCGGTCTGCTCGGCACTGGTGTGATGCACGGCGGTCCAGCCAAGCGCGGTGGCGGCCTGGATGTTCTTCGCGTTGTCATCGATAAAAGCGACTTCCTGCGGTTGAATGCCCGGAAGATGCTTTTCAATCTCAGCCCACATCAACGCGAAAATCGCCGGATCGGGTTTTGCGACCAACACCCGCCCCGACACAACCACCTCGCGAAAGCGCTGCAGCACCGGGAACCGCTCCCACGCCCAGGGGAACGTTTCAGCGGACCAGTTGGTGAGTCCGAACAGCGGCACATGCGCGGCTTCGAGCTTGTCGACCAGTGCAACGCCATCTTCCAGCACGCCCGCCACCATTTCCTGCCAGCGCTCGTAAAACGCGCGGATCAGGGCTTCATGCTCGGGAAACCTGGCGATCAGTTCAGCGTTGCCGTCGGCGATCGTCTGCCCTGCGTCCTGCTGCAGCACCCAGTTCATATGCACGACGTTGTCCATGAACCAGCGCCGTTCGGTGGCATCGGGAATCAGCCGGCTGTACACGTACTCGGGATTCCAGTCGATCAACACGCCGCCGAAATCAAACACCACTGCCTTGATCGCCATGCCTTGCCTGATTGCCATGCGCCGCTCCGTTCAGATTGCTTGCGTGCGTTTTTCGAGCCACGTTTTCGCCGCGCCCGACACATGCGGCGAGACGCGTTCGAGAACCGTTGCGTGATAGTCGTTGAGCCACGCGCGTTCGTCGTCGCGCAGCAGGGTCAGGTCGACGCAGCGTGTGTCGATAGGACACAACGTCAGCGTTTCGAACTTGAGGAAATCGCCGAATTCAGTTTTGCCGGCGGGTTCGTTCATTACCAGGTTTTCGATCCGAATACCCCATTTCCCCGGCCGATAAAGCCCCGGTTCAATCGACGTGATCATGCCGTCTTCCATTGCGGTGTACGGCTCGGCCGGCGCGTAGTGCGAGATCACCTGCGGGCCTTCGTGCACATTCAGGAAATAACCGACGCCATGCCCCGTGCCATGGCCGTAATCCGCGCCGGCTTCCCAGATTGGCGCGCGAGCGATGGCGTCGAGCATCGGTGAACGAATGCCGCGCGGGAAATGCGCCCGCGACAACGCGATCGTCCCCTTCAGCACGATGGTGAAATCACGTTTGTGCTCAGCCGTAATCGTGCCGATAGGTACAACGCGCGTGATGTCCGTCGTACCGCTCACGTATTGACCGCCCGAGTCGATCAGCAGCAAGCCATTGGCTTCGATCACCGAATGCGAGGCGTCGGTGGCGCGGTAATGCGGCATGGCGCCGTTCGCATTGAAGCCGGCGATCGTCGCAAAACTCAACGTCACGAAACCTGGCCGGCGCGCACGCGCAGCCGTCAATTTTTCGTCGATGTTGAGCTCCGTGATCGTCTCGCGCCCAAGCGCATCTTCGAACCATGCGAAGAACTCGGCGAGCGCCGCGCCGTCCTGCTCCATGGTCGCGCGGATGTGAGCGGCGTCGGCTGCGGTCTTGCGCGACTTGGCGAACGTCGACGGGTTCACCGCTTCCACGATCTTCACCTGCGCCGGCACTTTCTCGAGCGAGCCGAATGTGATCCGGCGCGGATCGATGAGCAGCGCCGAGCCCGCGGGCAACGCGGCAAGCGCATTGGCCACATCGGAATACGGCTCGACGCGCACGTTCTCCTTCACCAGCGACGCCTTGAGATCATCGGAAATCTTGCCATCGCCGACGAACAACGCGGCGTCATCCAGTCCGATCAACGCATGCGCCACGAATACGGGGTTATAGGTGACATCGGCGCCGCGCAGGTTGAACAGCCACGCGAGATCGTCGAGCGTCGAGATGAAATGCCACTGGGCGCCCTTCTCTTGCATCACGCGCCGCACTTGCGCCAGCTTTTCCGCACGCGTCACGCTCGCCTGGGGCGCGACGTGTTCGTACACACGCTCCGATGGCAAATCCGGCCGCTCCGGCCAGACGGCATCGAGCAGGTCCAGGTCCGTGCGCAACACGATCCCGCGCGCCGTCAGCGCATCCTTCAGCGCCCGCGCGGCCGCCACGCCGAGCACGGCGCCATCGACTGCCACCGTCTCGCCGGCCGCCACATTCTCCGCGAGCCAGTCCACATGCGGAGCGGATTGCTGTCCGGCCATCATCTTCATCAACGCGATGCCGGTCCCGGTCAATTGCGCCTCGGCCTGCGTCCAATAGCGGCTGTCGACCCACACGCCGGCGAAATCGGCGGTCACGACCAGCGTGCCAACCGAACCGGTGAATCCTGAGAGCCACTGCCGCCCCTGCCAGTGCTCCGGCAGGTATTCGGAGATGTGCGGGTCAGACGACGGCACCAGCACGGCAGCCAATGCCTCACGCGCCATGGCGCCGCGCAGCAATTCGATACGCCGGGCGAAAGTCTGGCCATCGGGGGAATTCAGTCGATCGTTCATGGAGTCACCTGCAGAATTTTTTGTTACGTTGAACCAGTCGAACCATCAGATCAGCAGCGGGCAACGGCGAGTCACCGCCGCGCCGCCAGCCCTACCGAGACTGTCACGGCGACCAGCGCCAACAGCGCGCACGCAAGCCATTCGAGGGAGTCACCGTCGTGGAATGCGCCGGTGACGTTGCCGAGCATTTTCGCGACCATCGCCGCCACCATACCGGCGAGTCCCGCGGCCCATAGCCGGCCGAATGGTCCTGAGGCCAAACGCCGCAACGGATGCAGCCACCAGCCGGCCAGCCCGACCACCAAACCAAGAAATACGATCCCAGGCCACCCCATTAGCGGCGCGTTCCAGCGGAATTAAGATTAAACCTATGGGTTGAATCGGATTCGTGAACTAGCATTTTCGGTTCTGTAAACCTAGAAGGTCTGGAAGGCGTTTGCGGCGTAGCGGATGAGTTTAGGGGGCTGGAATGGCGATGGCAAGCAAGTGCCGCGCCCCCCGGCCTGCTCTCAGCGCGCGCGGCGGCGTCGGAAATCATGCGAATCGCCATCATCGACGCGGACGTTCAGCACGCCGCACTCATCCGCCGGACGCTTGTCCTGGACGGTCATTTCTGCCATTTCTTCCCCACCGCGCCCGTTTTGCTGGACCGGATGAGGTACGACACATTCGACCTGCTGATCGCCGCCAATGAAACGCGCGACATGATCGGCGCGGAGATCATCGAACGGGTCAGGCAACTGGCGCCGCAGCTTCCCATCGTGTTGATCGCGGCAAGTCAAAGCGAGTCCGACATGGTCGCCTGCCTGAAAGCGGGCGCTGACGATTGCGTCGCCAAGCCCGTCCGCTGCACCGAACTGGCCGCCCGTGTGGAAGTGCTGGCGCGCCGAAGCGCGGTCCGCACACCCGCTGCCGAGCATTTCGGCGAGTACCGGTTCAATGTGTCCGAGTTGAGCGTCAGTTTCCTGGATCAGCGGGTTTTGCTCACGCCGAAGGAATTCCGCTTCGCCCGGTTGCTGTTCACGAACCTGTCGCGCGCCGTGTCTCGCGCACACATCATGGAAGTGGTGTGGCCGCGCGGGAGCGACATGGCGTCGCGGACACTCGATACCCATGCGTCCCGTCTGCGCACGAAACTGCATCTCCGGCCGGACAACGGTTACCGGCTGACACCGCTGTACGGCTACGGTTACCAACTGGACCGGATCGAATCCGACTATGTGCCGGGTGGCATGTCTGGCATGGGTTTCCCGGCTGGAACTGAAGAAATCCGCGAAAGGCTATAATATCGGGCTAAATTCCAAGGTTTTCCAAGGCCATCGGATCAGGCCCACTACATGCAGCTCCTCGCGATCGGAATCAACCACCACACTGCGCCTGTCGCCTTGCGCGAACGCGTGGCGTTTCCGCTCGAACAGATCAAACCAGCGCTCGGCGCGCTGAAAGATCTGTGGCTGGGGTCGCTGGGGAAAACTGTGCCGGAAGCCGCAATCCTGTCGACGTGCAACCGCACGGAGCTGTATTGCGCGACGGACGACAAAGCCGCCCGCGACGCCGCGATCCATTGGCTGTCCAAGTATCACAACCTGCCGGTCTCCGAACTTGCGCCGCACGTCTACGCACTGCCGCAGTCTGAAGCGGTGCGGCATGCGTTTCGCGTCGCGTCCGGACTTGATTCCATGGTGCTGGGCGAGACGCAGATCGTCGGCCAGATGAAAGATGCGGTGCGCACCGCGTCCGAAGCCGGCGCGCTCGGCACGTATCTGAACCAGTTGTTCCAGCGCACCTTTGCCGTTGCGAAAGAAGTCCGCACGACGACTGAAATTGGGGCGCAATCTGTTTCCATGGCGGCTGCGGCCGTGCGCCTCGCGCAGCGCATCTTCGAAAACATTTCAGGTCAGCGTGTGCTGTTCATTGGCGCGGGTGAAATGATCGAGTTGTGCGCGACGCATTTTGCCGCGCAAAAGCCGCGCGAGCTCGTGGTGGCGAACCGCACTGCGGAACGCGGTGAAAAGCTAGCTGAACGCTTCAACGGCCGTTCCATTCCCCTCTCCGAGCTGCCCGCGCGCATGCACGAGTTCGACATCATCGTGTCGTGCACGGCATCCACATTGCCGATCATCGGACTCGGCGCGGTGGAACGGGCCGTCAAGGCACGCCGCCACCGGCCGATTTTCATGGTCGATCTCGCCGTGCCGCGCGACATCGAACCCGAAGTGGGCAAACTGCAGGACGTATTCCTCTATACCGTCGACGACCTCGGCGCCATCGTTCGCGAAGGCAGCGCGTCCCGGCAAGCGGCGGTGGCGCAGGCGGAATCGATCATCGACACCCGTGTGCAGAACTTCATGCAATGGCTCGACGCACGCAGCATCGTGCCCGTGATCCGCCACATGCACACGCAGGCGGACGCAATGCGCCGCGCCGAAGTCGAACGCGCCCGCAAGATGCTCGCGCGTGGCGACGACCCGGCGGCGGTGCTCGAAGCGCTGTCGCAGTCGCTGACCAACAAGCTGATCCACGGCCCCACGCACGCGCTCAGCCGTGCCAGCCGCGAGAATCGCGACCAGCTCATCGATCTGATGGGCGGGCTTTACAAACACGGCCATCCGTCGGGATCGAACGATCCGTCCGATCCGTCGGAAACTTAGCGCCCCTCTCTTCGCCTCTTCGGTTGCGCCGCATGCGAACATCTTTGCGGTCGCGTTCCTGATCGCTGTCTTCTCCGGAGCTTCGCTCCAGCCTTCCATGAAAACGAGCATGCAAAACAAGCTCGACCAGCTGACTACCCGGCTGGCCGAACTCAATGACCTGATGAGCCGCGAAGATGTGACCGCCGATATGGATCAGTACCGGAAGATCACGCGGGAAAACGCCGAAATCGGGCCGGTCGTTACGCAATATGCGTTGTGGCGGCAAGCATCGAATGACGAAACCACCGCCATGGAATTGCTCTCCGACCCGTCCATGCGCGATTTCGCCGAAGAGGAAATTGGCGAGGCGCGCGAGCGGATGGTTGCCATCGAGCGCGATCTGCAAGCCATGTTGCTGCCGAAAGATCCCAACGATGACCGCAATATTTTCATCGAAATCCGGGCGGGCACCGGCGGTGATGAATCCGCGCTGTTCGCGGGCGACTTGCTGCGCATGTATCTTCGATACGCCGAGCGCAATCGCTGGACGGTCGAAATGATGTCGGAAAGCGGCTCCGATCTCGGCGGTTATAAAGAAGTGATCGTGCGGATCGCGGGCCTGAACGTGTACTCGAAACTGAAGTTCGAATCGGGCGGGCATCGCGTACAGCGTGTGCCGGCGACCGAAACGCAGGGGCGCATTCACACGTCGGCGTGCACGGTGGCCGTGATGCCCGAAGCCGACGAAATTGGCGAAGTGGTAATCAATCCGGCGGACTTGCGTATCGATACCTTCCGGGCTTCCGGCGCGGGCGGCCAGCACATCAACAAGACCGATTCAGCCGTGCGCGTGACGCATTTGCCGACTGGAATTGTCGTGGAATGCCAGGACGACCGCTCGCAGCACAAGAACAAGGATCGCGCGCTGAAGGTGCTCGCCGCCCGGATCATGGACAAGCAACATCACGAGCAGCACGCAAAGGAAGCGGCCACGCGCAAGAGCCTGATCGGCTCGGGAGATCGGTCGGAACGGATTCGCACGTATAACTTTCCGCAGGGGCGAATGACGGATCACCGGATCAATCTGACGCTGTATAAGCTCGACGCGATCATGGATGGTGATATCGACGACCTCGTTGCCGCGCTCGTCAGCGAACATCAGGCCGAGTTGCTGGCGGCGCTGGGCGATTCCGAATGACGACGGTTGCCGGGTTGATGCGCGCGTCTTCCCTGCCCGCGCTCGAAACGCGGATCCTGCTCGAGCATGTGCTCGGCTGGCGGCGCACCGAACTGATCACACGCGACGACGAGGAACTGGCGGTCGCGAGCGTCGATCGTTTCGACGCGCTGGCACAACGGCGGTCGGCGGGCGAACCGATTGCGCAACTGGTGGGATCGCGGGAATTTTTCGGACTTGAGTTCGAGGTCACGCCGGAGGTGCTGATTCCGCGGCCGGAAACGGAATTGCTGGTGGAAATTGCGCTCGAACAGATGGGCGGGCTCGAAGCTCCGAGAGTGCTCGATCTGGGCACGGGTAGCGGCGCGATCGCGGTGGCGATCGCTTTTTCCCGCGCCGACGCTCAGGTCTGGGCGGTCGATCAGTCTGCCGGAGCGCTGGCTGTAGCCGCTCGCAATGCGTTGACGCTGCTCGGCATGGACCGGCCACTGAACCTGCTCCAAAGCGACTGGACCTGCGCCCTCGATCCCGCCCTGCGCTTTGAGTTGATCGTAAGCAATCCGCCGTATATCGCGCAGAACGATCCCCATCTTTCCGAGGGCGATCTGCGCTTCGAACCGCGCACCGCACTCACCGATGAGGCCGATGGACTTGCCGCCATCCGCACAATTGTCCAGACAGCGCCGTTTTTTCTGTCGACGGGCGGCTCGCTCTGGCTGGAACACGGCTACGATCAGGCTGCGGACGTACGCGCGTTACTGACGGCGCGCGGCTTGTCCGACGTACGCTCGAAGCGTGATCTGGCTGGTATCGAACGTGTCAGCGGCGGCTTTTTCACGGCATGACGCCCCTTGATTGCCCTAACAGACGGCCACGAGGCCTCCCGACCCGCTCAAGCCGCCCCGATTGAAATCCGCTATCATTTCAGATCGTTAGCGTGTGAAATTTCGCTTGAAGTAGCGCATGCCTCACCGCTGAACCCAAAATCAACCCCGCATTACAACGCCTCGCAGGAAACGCCATGGATACGCAAGAACGCATCAAGGAAATCGTTGAAGGAGCACCGGTCGTGCTGTTCATGAAGGGCACCGCGCAGTTCCCCATGTGCGGTTTCTCCGGCCGCGCCATTCAGGTCCTGAAGGCTTGCGGCGTGACCGAGATCAAGACCGTCAATGTTCTCGAAGACGAAGGCGTCCGCCAGGGCATCAAGGAATTCTCCAACTGGCCGACCATTCCACAGCTTTACGTGAACGGTGAGTTCATCGGTGGCTCGGACATCATGATGGAAATGTACGAATCGGGCGAACTGCAACAATTGTTCGCCGCTGCCTGAGATTGTCTGCCGCACGTCCTTCGACCGCCGCGCCCGTGCCGCGGCGGCTGATTGTCGCCATTACGGGTGCAACGGGTTCAATCTACGGCGTCCGGCTGCTGGAAACGCTGCGCCGCCTGGGTGGCGTCGAAACGCATCTGCTGATCTCCAGCGCGGGCTGGCTGAACATCCAGCACGAACTGTATCTCGATAAAACCACCGTCCACGCGCTTGCAGATGTCGTGCATAACGTCCGCGATGTCGGTGCGAGCATCGCATCGGGATCGTTCGCCACCGACGGCATGGTCGTCGCGCCGTGTTCCATGAAAACACTGGCGAGCATCGCGCTCGGGCTGTCGGATAATCTGATTACCCGCGCCGCCGATGTCGTGCTGAAGGAACGCCGCCGCCTGGTGTTGATGGTGCGCGAGACGCCGTTCAACCTCGCGCATTTGCGCAACATGACCTCGGTCACCGAAATGGGCGGCGTCATTTTCCCGCCGTTGCCGGCGTTTTACCATCGTCCGGCTTCCATCGATGAAATGGTCGATCAGACGGTGGATCGCGTGATTGACATGCTCGCGCTCGGCAATCCGATCGCGGCGGCTTGGCCGGGGTTGAAGGACACGGATAATTAACAACATCGGCGACACAATTCGTTGCCTCGCTGGCTGTTTATCAACCTAGCGACCGTCTTTATAGTCGTGGTAATACCTCTTCCAGAGATTCGCTGCCATGACCCGCCTTCCGACCATTTTCATTTCCCACGGCGCTCCAACGCTTCCCATCGACCCGTCGATGCCTTCCGCGGAGTTCGCCTCGTTCGCGACGCGCTTCGAGCGCCCGCGTTCGATCCTCATGCTTTCCGCGCACTGGGGCACGGCTCAGCCGGTTGCGAGCATCGCTGAGCAACCGGAGACCATTCACGATTTCTACGGCTTTCCGCGCGCCCTTTACGAGATCCAGTACCGCGCGCCGGGTGCGCCGGAGCTCGGTAAGCACGCCGCAGCGCTGCTGACCCAAGCGGGCATTCCGTCGGCCATCACTGAGCACGGTCTTGATCATGGCGCCTGGGTGCCACTGCTGCTGATGTTTCCGGACGCGGGGATCCCGGTCGCGCAATTATCGATACAACCGCATCTCGATCCGGCTCACCACTACCACGTGGGCCGCGCGCTACGAGCGCTAAGGGATGACGGCGTAATGATCGTGGGCTCGGGACAGATCACGCACAATCTGCGGACAGCGGATTTCAGCGCGCGGCCGGAAGACGCCGACCCGCGCGTGACTGAATTCACCGACTGGTTTGAGGATCGGCTGGCGAAACGTGACATCGAAGCGTTGCTGGACTACCGGAAACAGGCACCGCACGCCGTGCTGATGCATCCTACCGATGAACATTTGCTACCCATCTTTGGCGCGCTGGGGTCCGCCGACGATGATTTCGAACTGGGCATCCAGTCACTTGGTACATTTCAGAAAACGTTGGCCATGACAAATTACGTTTTTAGCGCCGCCTAAAAGCCCACAAAATGCGGCGATTTGCCACGAACAGAAATAAAAAACCCGCTTGATTGCTCAAGCGGGTTTTTTTATTTGAGACAGCTGGGTTTCAAGAACTGGCTATCACGCACCGACTTCGGCGAGGATATCGTCGTGACTTTCACGTTCCTCGAGATATTGGGACCGATACCCGGTTTGCACGCCCCAATAATAAAACGCCAGCGCCATGACGGCCACCAACGCCATATCCCAGCCGTACGGCAATAATCCGCGTCCACCGAATTCCTTGCTGCCGATGAGCGAAACAATGGCCATCGCCGGCAAATACACGATCAGCCACCATGCCGCCTTCAAGTCATCGCCCCATTCGTTGAAACCCGTCTTGAACTGATAGTAGAAATACACCGGCAACGCGACCACCATCAGCAGGATGATTTCGCCGGTCAGCGGCCATTTTGCCCAGTACAACACCTCGGACGCACACACGAATGCGAACGGCGCAATGATGGTCATGCCTTTGATCATCAACGGCCGATGCAGGTCCGTGGCCGCGCGGCGCAACGCCATCAAGCTGACCGGGCCGGTCAGGTACGAGATCACGGTCGCGACCGAAATCACCGCTGCGAGCGAACTCCAGCCGCGGAAAAAGAACATGAAGACGAAAGCGACGCCGAGGTTGAAGAACATCGCCGGACGCGGCACGCCGTAAAGCGGATGGACATAGCCCAGTATCTTCGGCAGCGTGTTGTTGCGCTCCATGGCGTAGATCATGCGCGAGGTGGTCGCCATGTAGGTCGTGCCGGTACCGCTTGGGCTGACGAACGCATCGACGTAAAGAAGAAACGCGAGCCAGTTGAGGTTAAGCGCCAACGCGAGTTCCGCGAATGGCGACGCGAAGTTGAAATTGCTCCAGCCTTTCAGCACGTCGCCAGGACTAACCGCGCCGATGTACGCCACTTGCAGCAACACATAGATCACGAGTGCCATCAGGATCGAGCCAATCACTGCGAATGGAATACTCTTCGCGGGATTGCGCGCTTCTCCGGCGAGATTCACCGGACTCTGAAAACCGTTAAAACTGAATACGATACCGCTGGTAGCAACCGCAGTCAGCACTGCGGACCAGCCATAAGGCGCGAAACTCGAACTCGTACCGAAGTTCTGGCTATGAAAGCCGGTGAGCATAAGACCGAGAATGGTCGCACCGGGAATAATGAACTTGAATACGGTAATAGCGGAATTGGCACGGGCGAATAATTTAACACCCCAGTAATTCAGCAGGAAATATACGATTACCAGTAATGCCGATAAACCGAGGCCGACCGGCGTTAGCGATCCATCGACAAAAAGCGCATGCGCCCATTGATAGGGCCAGGTACTCATATATTGAATCGATGCTTCCGCTTCAATCGGAATCACCGAAACGATCGCAATCCAGTTTGCCCAGGCACTGACGAATCCGACCAGTGCGCCATGTGAATACCGCGCATACCGAACCATCCCGCCAGACTCCGGGAACATTGCGCCCAGTTCGGCATAAGTCAGTGCAATGGCAAGTATGACGACTGCGCCAATAACCCATGCGACGATGGCCGCCGGACCCGCGATCTTGGCTGCTTTCCAGGCACCGAATAACCAGCCCGAACCGATGATGGAGCCCAGGCCGGTCAGCAGCAGCGCAACCGGCCCAATGTTCCGTTGAATAGAACTTTTCACTACGTCTCCTTCAGTCAGAAAACTTTCAAATACCTTATGCGGGATAATACGGACCCTGAGCTATATTCATCCCCGCACCAACGTGGCGCGTAGTTTAACGGGTGCGCTGGCATCACGCTCTATCTGTTACGACTGAGGTTTTGAACACGTCCGATCCAAGCATAAAATATTTACCGAAAGTTTTGTAATAAACGTTCAGAAAGCCGAGAAAACATCTCAAAAAACCCCAGTTTACAGTCGGATATTATTTGACCTTGAGTTTGATTCGCCGTATAAACCTTCTTGCACGATTTCAAGTGGCGAGTGAATTGGTCTTTCGTAGTTCGCCCATCACGGTACTCCGGTTGGTCCCATTGCCCCTTCCTTGATTTTCATGCACATCCGGGCTTCGGCCTTATTCAACATCTTTAGGAACACGTAACATGGAAACCGGTACCGTCAAGTGGTTCAATGACGCAAAGGGCTTTGGCTTCATCACGCCGGACGGTGGTGGCGAAGACCTGTTCGCACATTTTTCTGAAATCCGCGTGGAAGGCTTCAAGACACTTCAGGAAAACCAGAAGGTTAGCTTCGAAGTGAAGGCCGGCCCGAAGGGTAAGCAGGCTGCAAACATCAAACCGGCCTAAGTCTTATTGCCGTTTGAATAGCAGAGAAAACCCCCGCATTCGCGGGGTTTTTCTTTTTGCATTGCGGGCTTATCAGTTGTTAATGAGAAACTACTTTAAATGACTGCCGAGACGGCAATAGCAAGTAATACCGGTCGGCGAAAACCCGACCACCGCTCATCCCGATCAGCCGAATAGCCGGCGCGCATAGATACCGAGCCCGGTCGCCACGCTGGCCAGCCTGTCACCAAAAACTGCTTCAGCTTCCGGGAATGCATTGGAGAGCGATTGCGAGAGGAAACCCAGGCCCGTCGATCCACCGGTGAAATAGACTGCGCCCACGTCCTGGGGCGCCACGCCCGCGCGGTGCACCGTCTCCTTGGCTGCCGCCACGATTCGCCGCGTCTCTTCCAGGCCCGCGTCAATGAGTTGCTGCTCGTTGAAACCGATACGCAGCGCCTCTTCAACCTCCTCCATCCCGATAGTGGTCTCACCGCCCGCCGCCACTTCTATCTTCGCGGCCTCCGCGTGCGACGCCAGCGCGTGTCCAAGGCGGCGCTCGACCACACGCATCAGGCGATCATGGTGCTTTGCGTCGCTATAGAGATGGCGCATCAGCTGTAGCTCGTTGACACGCTTCGGCCCGTAGACCGTGTTGATCAGATGCCAGGTGGCCAGGTCGAAATAGACACGGTTCGGTACTTCGCGGCCCTCCGGCGCTATCGACTGGTAGCCGAGCTCGCGAAGGATTGTCGCGAGCTCCACGCGCCGGTCGAAGTCCGTTCCGGCCACGTGGACGCCGTAATGCGCGAGCACGTCGTCTTTTCGCGACAGCAGCTTGGCGCGCGCCGGCCCGACCCGCACCAGCGAAAAGTCGGAGGTGCCGCCGCCAATATCCGCGACCAGCACCAGCCCTTCCTTCGTCAAGCGCGCTTCGTAATCGAAAGCGGCGGCAATTGGTTCGTACTGAAAGTGGATATCCGTCAGACCAATGGCTTGCGCCGCAGCCTGAAGCTGGTTCTGGGCGAGCTGATCGGCGCGCGGATCGTCATCGACGAAAAATACCGGGCGGCCCAGCACCGCCCGCGTGATCGGCGTGCTGGAAACGGCCTGCGCCTTCTGCTTCAGATGCTGCAGGAACAGCGTGATGACATCGACGTAGCGAATCGCGGAACCGTCGCCCAGGTCCGTGCTCGTCTCCGCCAGCGGCGAGCCGAGAATGCTCTTCATGGAGCGCATCAGGCGGCCGTCGAAGCCGTCGATGTAAGACTCGAGCGCGGCACGCCCGTAGGCCTGCTCGTCCTCGTCCGTGTTGAAAAAGACAGCGGTCGGCAACGTGGTGGCGCTGCCTTCGACCGGCGCGAGCCGGATCGACGCCCCGTCGGGCAATGCGACCGCTGAATTCGACGTGCCGAAATCGATCGCGCAATAGGTCATGAGGTGAGCGACGGCAGGTTAAACGCCGCCGACGTCGCAAACAAAAAGTGGAGCGCGTTTTTAGCACGTAACGCGCAGTACATCAACAGCCAATCAAAAACATGGCCGGGGGAACGGATTTTGCTCGAAAACCCGGTAATTAATGCTCTCTGCCGGTGGTGCGTGTAGCCGGTCATCCCCACGTTACCGGCCAAACGCATGAACGACACCACGACCATCCGCGCAATCCGAGGAGAAGAGGAAGCACCGGCGAAGATCATCGAAACCGATCTGCCCGGACGGCTCGACCGGCTGCCATGGGGGCGCTTTCATACCCTGATTGTGATGGCGCTCGGAATTACGTGGCTGCTCGACGGACTTGAAGTGACCCTCGCCGGCGCGGTGGCCAGTGCGTTGAAAACCAGTCACGTGCTGAAGTTTTCGAACGCGGATGTCGGTTTCGCTGGTAGCGCCTACATTGCGGGCGCGGTGATCGGCGCGCTGGGTTTCGGCTGGCTTACAGACCGGCTAGGCCGTCGCAAGCTCTTTTTCATCACCCTGTTTTTGTATGTGGTGGCCACGGCGGCCACGGCCGTTTCATGGAATCTCGCAAGTTTTGTGCTGTTTCGCTTCCTGACCGGTGCGGGAATCGGGGGCGAATACACAGCGATCAACTCCACGATCCAGGAGTTCACCCCCGCTCGCGTGCGCGGCTGGACGGACTTGACGATCAACGGTACGTTCTGGGTCGGCGCAGGACTGGGCGCGGCGGGTTCGATCGTGCTGCTCGATCCAGGCCTGCTGCCGCCCGATTACGGCTGGCGCGCGTGTTTTCTGATCGGCGCAATCCTGGGATTGCTGATCCTTTTCATGCGCATGTGGGTCCCCGAAAGTCCGCGCTGGCTGATCACGCATAACCGCGTGGATGAGGCGAAGGAAATCGTGGAGGGCATCGAGGCGAAGTTTCGCGAACATGGCGTGGCGTTGTCCACCGATCCCATCAAACCGCTGCGCCTGCATGCCCGCGATCACACCAGACTCAGTGAAGTATTCCACTCGCTGTTTCATTCGCATCGGCGGCGCTCGCTGGTCGGATTGACGCTGATGACCGCCCAGGCGTTTTTCTATAACGCGATCTTTTTCACCTACGCGCTGGTCCTGACCGATTTCTACGGCGTGCCTGGGGATCACATCGGCTGGTATGTGCTGCCGTTTGCCGCCGGCAATTTCCTCGGGCCGATCATGCTCGGCAAACTCTTCGATGTCCTCGGCCGGCGCAAGATGATTGCCTTCACCTACGGCATGTCGGGGATTTTGCTGACTATCAGCGGATACATGTTCGAGCAGGGTTGGCTGACAAGCACCACGCAGACTATTTCCTGGATGGTGATCTTCTTCTTTGCGTCGTCGGCCGCAAGTTCGGCGTACCTCACCGTGAGCGAAACCTTTCCGCTCGAGATTCGTGCACTGGCCATCGCGATTTTCTATGCCTTTGGGACGGCGCTGGGCGGCATTGTGGGGCCGGCGCTATTCGGCCGGCTCATTGACACGCATCAGCGCGGCGCGGTGTTTGTGGGCTATCTGATCGGTTCTGCACTGATGGTGCTGGCAGCGGTTGTCGCGGGAATCTGGGGGGTATCGGCGGAACGCAAATCGCTGGAGGACGTGGCGCGGCCGTTGTCATCGGCTGAGGAGGATTGAGAGGTTCCTGCGCGTTCCTGCGCGTTTCTGTAGTCCTGTAGCCCAGTAGTCCTGCAGGCAAGAACGAAAAATCCCCGAAACATCGAGCTTCGGGGATCCAGGACTATGACTTCGTGGCAACGGCTATCGCGTTTCGCGCAGCGTCTATCTCACAGCCGCGCTTGACAGCATGCGCGTGCAGCCACTCAAAGCCGCTTATTTAAAAGCCTTGCCCCAAGCGCCATCGAATGCGATTTCTCCAATCGCCGAGCGCGAGCGCGGTGCGTTTTCGCGCTCCAGCAGGGCTGCATCGAGCAAAGCGGGATCGCCGTGATGTCCCAATGCGATCATCGCGATCACTTCTACATCCTCCGGCGGCGAGAACGCCTCGCGGAACGCGTTGGTATCGAAACCCGCCATCTGGTGGGCGGCCAGACCAAGCGCGTGAGCCTGGAGCGTCAGCGCCATACCCGCCGCGCCGGAATCGTACTGAGCCGTGCGATTCACGTCACCCTTGGGCGTCAAGGTCTTCGCCAGCACGCAAATCAGCACGGGCACATTGGCGTTCCACCCCTGGTTGAACGGCACCAGCGTAGCGAAAGCCTTCTGGAAAGAGGCCTCGTCGTGGTTACGATCAAAGGTCAGGAAACGCCACGGCTGCATGTTGTACGAAGAAGGCGCCCAGCGCGCTGCCTCCAGCACGCTATGCAATTGCTCGCGGCTCACCGCCTTGTTCGATATCGCCCGCGGGCTCCAGCGGCCGGCCAGCAGCGCATCGATTGCGATTTCAGTAGGTGCGATTTTTTCGGTCATGCGGCAGTCCCTGGTTGGTTGATCCGGACAGCGTGCGCTCACCTGCACGCTGCAAGACCATAAGAATAACCAAGCTGGCAAACCCGCGCTGCGAGATTGAATTCGCTACGCCACCGGCAAGCGCCGAGCGGCCGCTGTCAGGTCGCCAACGCCTGCATGGCACGCGGCGCCTTGTTGATCCGCAGGACCATGACCGCCGCGACAATACACAGGCTGCCCGAGATCATCGTTGCGACCGTGTAGGTGCCAAGACTCGCGCGCAACATGCCGCCGCCAAGCGCCGCGAACGCCGCGCCGAGCTGATGCGCCGCCACGACCCAGCCAAATACGATAGGCGCCGACTCCTTGCCAAACACGTCGGTAGCGAGCCGGACGGTCGGCGGCACGGTCGCCACCCAATCCAGACCGTAGAACACGGCGAAGACGGGTAGTCCATAGAAGTCGATACCAAACGCGTGCGGCAGGAACATCAGCGACAAACCGCGCAAGCCGTAGTACCAGAAAAGCAGCACGCGAGCGTTAAAGCGGTCGGAAAGCCAGCCGGAAAGCGTCGTGCCGAAGAGATCGAAAACGCCCATGGCGGCGAGGAGGCCTGCCCCCTGCACTTCGGTCATGCCGTGATCGGCGCACATTGCGATCAGATGCGTACCGATGTACCCGTTCGTGCTCGCGCCGCAGATAAAAAAGCTGCCTGACAGCAGCCAGAAATCGCGCCTCTTGCTCGCCATGCCCAGCGTGCCGAAGGCGAGCGCGATCGGATTCTTCTGCGCGACGGGAACAGGTGGCGGCGCATCAGGGGCCTCGCCGAACGGGCGTAGTACGAGATCGGCAGGACGCTCGGGCAGCAGCCATGCCACCAACGGCAACGTCACCGCCGCAGCCGCCGCGACCACCAACACCATGGGACGCCAGCCGAAGCGCTCAGTGATCGCCGCGAGCATGGGCAGGAACACAAGCTGGCCAGTGGCCGAACTGGCGGTAAGAATTCCCATCGCCAGTCCGCGATGCGACGTGAACCAACGATTCACCACCGTCGCCGCCAGGGTAATGGCGGCAACGCCGGTGGCTCCGCCTACCAGCACGCCCCACACCAGGATCATCTGCCATGGTGCAGTCATCAGCGCCGACAACCCCACGCCCGTCGCCAGTGCCCCCAGCGCGACAAGCAACGTCGGGCGCACGCCGAAACGCTGCATCGCGGCAGCGGCGAACGGCCCGGTCAGGCCGTACAGCGCCAGGTTGATCGAGATCGCGAGGGAGATGGTCGCGCGGCTCCAGCCAAATTGCTGTTCGAGCGGCAACATCATGACGCTTGGCGTCGCGCGCGTGCCGGCCGCCGCGAGCAGGACAAGAAACACAACGCCTACCGATATCCACGCGTAATGCATGCGGCCCGAAAGCCGCCTGGCTGCCCAATTCATCCTTCGCTCCGGTTTCTTCTGGATATCTTGCAACGAACGCTTCGACGAACGTTACTACTCAGTCACATTTAGGTTGCGAGCTTAGTGACTGCTGGGTAACATGTCAAGCATCCCTTCTGAGGCAAAGGACATGACCGTGGTACGCGTATCGAATGAAGATCCTGTCACCGATAAAAAAACCGTCCGCCGACACATGGACGGCGCCACCGCGCAGGAACAACTGCTGGACGCCGCGGAAAATCTTTTTTATCGCGACGGCATTCGGGCGATCAGCGTGGACGCAGTGGTCGAACGCGCGGGCGTGAACAAGATGAGCGTATACCGGCAGTTTTCGTCGAAGGACGATCTGGTGGTGGCATACCTCACGCGAATGGACACGCGCTTTCGGGATCGTGTCGAACGCAGTATCGCCAAACATCCAGGTCAACCGGCCAAGGCGCTTGTACAGAGCATGACGGACCTTGTCGAACGGGCATCGAATCCGGATTATCGCGGCTGTCCGTTCGTGAACGTGGCCTGCGAATTCGCGGATCGAGAGCATCCGGCACGGGTATCGGTCGCGCGCAACAAGGAGTATTTGATTGCCCGGTTGCTGGAGTTATCGACAGCGGCGGGCGCGGCCGATCCTCAACTTCTCGCCGATTCACTCGCGTTGCTGATAGAAGGCGTGTACGCCGCGAGCCAGACTTACGGCCCCGGCTGTGGACCGATGCGCGCAGCGCCCACGGCGGCCGCGTTGCTCGTGCAAGCGGCGCGCGGTGAAGACAGGATCGAGCTGTGAAGGACGAGATTATCGACTCAACGCGACATTGGCTTTCGCGCGCAGTCATTGGCCTGAACCTGTGCCCGTTTGCCAAAGCCGTGTATGTGAAAGACCAGATTCGCTACGCCGTCAGCGAGGCGCATACGTTCGAAGATGTGCTCACCGATATCGAAACCGAACTGAAGCATCTGGCCAATACCGATCCGGAAAAAACTGACACAACGTTGTTGATCGTCCCACATGCGCTCGCCGATTTCGCCGACTACAACGACGCCCTTCATTTCGCCGATACCCTCCTCAGGCAACTCAAGCTGGAAGGTGAACTACAGATCGCGAGCTTTCACCCGAACTATCAATTCGATGACGCGGAACCCGACGACATCGAAAATTTCTCGAACCGCGCGCCATACCCGATCTTCCATTTGCTGCGCGAGGCAAGCATTGAACGGGCAGTGGAAGCGTTCCCCGACGCCGCCGATATCTACGAGCGCAACATGGCCACGCTACGCCGTCTCGGCCACGCCGGCTGGCTCGAACACATGAAACGTGACGCCGGGCTCGACCAGTAGATTCAAGTCGTAAAAAACCGCTCGCGCATCTCTTCCAGACCGAGCGTTTCGAGCACATCGGACAGACGCTGCGCCGGCTTACCGCGTGGCAGATCCTTGAACTGCGCAATGATCAACTCGTTTTTCATCGAGTGCTCCCAGCCGACGAGTTCCGTCACGCTCACCTGATACCCGTGCGATTCCAGTTGCAGGCAGCGAAGCACATTCGTGATCTGGCTGCCGAATTCGCGCGTATGCAGCGGATGCCGCCACATCTCCGTCAACACGTTCTTCGAGAGCGAATGCCCTTTGTTCTTGCGTAGAACAGAGGCCACCTCGGCCTGACAACAGGGCACCACCACAATGGTTTTCGCTTTCTTCTGCAAAGCGAAATGAATCGCGTCATCGGTCGCGGTATTGCATGCATGCAATGCCGTGACGACATCCACCGTCGCAGGCATTCGGTCTGAGGTAATAGATTCAGCCACGGATAGATTCACAAACGACATACCTTCGAATCCCAACCGCGCGGCCAATTCCTCGGACTTTTCGACCAGCTCTGAACGTGTCTCAATGCCAAAGATATGTGACCGATCGCGCAGAGCTTTGAAGTAGAGATCGTAGAGAATGAAGCCAAGGTAAGACTTGCCCGCTCCATGATCGACCAGCGTCACCGAACCCTCTTTTGCATGAATTTCCGCAAGCAAAGGTTCGATGAACTGAAACAGGTGATAGACCTGTTTTAACTTTCGACGGCTGTCTTGATTCATCTTGCCGTCGCGCGTCAAGATGTGCAGTTCCTTCAAAAGTTCGAGGGACTGACCGGGACGAATGTCGTGCTTGGCCGAAGTTTCCGGCTTTTGATCGGACGAATCCGTTGATGCAATGGGCGCGTTCGGCGCCCGGGACTTCTTGGCCATCGTCTGGATACCGTAGTGATTCTGTAGTCGGGGTCACGCGGAATTTTTGGCGCGAAGTGTGCGCTAACCGCTGGTTGTATCGATGTAAATGAGCAAGTTTACCCAAAAGCGCAAAGACGCTCCCGCATGACGCAGCATCGGGAACTGACAGAGGTTTCGAGTCGCCTCAACGCAGCACTGAGGAACTTGGGTTTCGGATGGAACATTTCGTGCATTTAGAACGGGACAACCAACGGGATGGACGGATATTACGGCGGCACAAGGCCGCGACTTTTATAGCTGGACGCCCTGGTAGCAAGGCCAAGCGCGACGAATTGATGACCTCGGCAACCCTTGGGGCCATGGCCGGTGAAACGCACCGGCGAACGTCGACGCATGGTCTGTTACGTAACACCTAACGCACACGGCGCGTTCCCGCGGGGAACACGCGAACAAAATGAGGACGGCGATGGACCCAATCCGAGACAGTAAAGCCGAACAGCAGTTTCAGGAAATGCTTGCAAAGCTCACGTCAATGCCCGAGTGGAGCGAAAAACAGCAACTTGAACTCGAAATGGCCAGAGAAATTTCCGGCGAAATGTTGCGGCTCGCGGAAGTCATGCGCGACGGCACCACCGACATGGAAACGTGCCTGACCATGCTCAAGTACGCGAAAGTGATGGATTTCGTGCTGACGACCCTCGCCTCGCGCCGCGAGATTGCGCCGCAGACGTTGCGCGTGATCTTCAAGCTCGCCGGGCTGAAAGTGGATGAGGCTTATCCTGGTTGAACGCTGCTTGTACGTTGTGTACGTTGTTCGGAGACCAGTCCGGAGTTGACTGCGGACTGGCCTGATGGTTATTTTTCAATGCTTGCGGCGCGTCATCAACCGCTCGTATGACGCCTTCAAATGGCGCTGCATCGAAGCCTGGGCCTGAATGGCATCGCGCGCTTCGAGCGCGTCCAGTATGTCCTTGTGCTCGCTTAAAGCGGCCGCCCAGGTTTCCTCCCCCTCAAAATGCACACGCAGCTTCGATGACAGCGGACTATGCCGTTCATCGAAAAGTCCCTGTACCGTGCGCACCAACACGTCGTTTCCTGACATCTGCGCGACGGCTAAATGAAACGCGCGATCCGCCGCCAGCGGAATTTGCCCGTTCGCCACATCCCGCGCCATGCTTTCGTAGATCTCGCGCAGCGCCTTGAGCGCCTTGGGTTTGCCGAACGCCGCGACATTCGCCGCAATCGCGCCCTCGATCACCATTCGCGCCGTCATGATTTCGAGCAGACTTTCACCGAATTCCGTTCCCGGCGGCAGATTCGGGCGCGATCCGGACGCGGACGGCGCACAGATATAGACGCCCGATCCCATCCGGATCTCCACGCGCCCTTCGAGCTCCAGCGCCACCAGAGCCTCTCTCACCGACGGCCGCGACACCCCCAGCATCAGCGCCAACTCACGCTCGGAAGGAAGGCGTCCGTTTGGCGCGAAGCCTTGTTCTTCGATTCGCGCGCGCAGTTTATCGGCGATCTGAAGGTAGAGACGACGCGTCTCAATGGGTTTGACAGCCACGAAGGCTCCTTATCTGGGCAGGCGGGCCGCACCGGCGGCAAGGCTGAATTCTAAACAACGATGCCGTCAATGGTCAGGCCAAACCCCTAGCCGAGGCTAATTGGCTTGACCAATTGCGTTTTAGGAAATTAATATGCATTCTGGTAAGGCCAAAAAATCATTCCTATCCCCATGAAAACTGTCATCTGCGAACAACCCGGCTCGCTCGTCCTGATTGATCGCCCGTCGCCCGAACCCGGAATCGACGACGTTCTGATCCGCATCAAGCGTGTCGGCGTGTGCGGTACGGACCTGCATATCTACACCGGGAATCAACCGTTTTTATCGTATCCGCGGGTAATGGGGCATGAATTATCGGGGATCGTGGAATCGGCACCGGCCGGCGCACGCGTGGCAAAGGGCGATCAGGTGTACGTGATGCCCTATCTGGCGTGTGGGAAATGTATCGCGTGCCGGGCCAAGAAGCCGAATTGCTGCATGAATATTCGTGTCCTGGGTGTGCATACCGACGGCGGCCTGGTCGAGCAACTCGCCGTGCCACAGGAGTTTGTGTTCAAAGCCGATGGTGTGACGCTCGACCAGGCAGCGATGATCGAATTCCTCGCTATCGGCGCGCACGCCGTCGCGCGAGCCGACGTGCAGCCGAAGCAGCGGGCGCTGGTGGTCGGCGCCGGGCCGATCGGAATGGCGGCATTGATCTTCGCCAAGTTGCGCGGCGCGGAAGTAACGGTGCTGGATGGCCGCGAGGACCGGTTGCGATTCTGTGAGACGCTGCTGAACGCCGACCATGTCGTGCGTCTGGATACAACCGGCGCCGCAGCGGATGCAAAACAGCTTGCGGAACTCACCGGCAACGAGTTTTTCGATATCGTCTTCGATGCCACCGGCAATGTGAAAGCAATGGAGCGTGGTCTGGAGTTCGTTGCACATGGCGGAAAATACGTGCTGATATCGATTGTCAGTGACCGGATCTCGTTTGCAGATCCCGAGTTTCACAAGCGCGAGACCACCCTGCTTGCAAGCCGTAACGCCACGCCGGACGACTTCGAAACCGTGCTGAAGGCCATGCGTGCGGGACTCATTCCCACGGCGGCGCTGAATACGCATACGCTCAAGCTGAGCGATTTGCCGAGCGAATTTTCCAAACTGCTCGACCCGTCTGCAGGCGTGATCAAGGCACTGGTCGAGTGCTGACACGGCCGTATAGACGATGAGCAATCCGATTCTCCAGTTCGGGACGAGCCGCTTCCTTCAGGCGCATGTCGATTTATTCGTTGCGGAGGCTGCGCGACGTGAGCCGTCGCAGGCGCTCGGACGGATTACCGTCGTGCAGAGCACATCGAATGCGGAAAGCCGAGCGCGTATAGACGCGTTGCGCGCCGCTAGCGTGTACCCCGTGCGGATTCGCGGCCAGCAAGGCGCGGCGACCATCGACGTCACCGTGCAATGCGACGCGATCACCGAAGCCCTTAACGCCGCCGATGACTGGCCGACGCTCCGAGAGCGCATGCGGCACGACGTCAAGGTGATCGTGTCGAATACCGGCGATACCGGGTACGCACCGTTTGAAGACGACATCGTGCGAAGCATTGAGGAAAACTCTGTCCCGCGTGGCTTTCCCGCCAAGCTCGCAGTGCTGCTGCACGACCGGTTTGTCGCGGGCGCTGAACCGGTGACCTTGTTCCCTTGCGAACTGGTATCGCGTAACGGCGACACATTGCGCGATCTGATTATCGGCATTGCAAGTCAGTGGCGAGCAGACGACGCGTTCATCCGCTATTTGCAACACGATTGCATATGGGTGAACTCGCTGGTCGACCGCATTGTCTCGGAACCGATTCATCCCGTTGGTGCAATCGCCGAGCCCTACGCGTTATGGGCAATCGAGCGTCAGCCTGGCATGGTCCTGCCTTGCGAGCACGAAGACATCGTGCTGACTGACGACCTCGCCCACTACGAGCGCCTCAAACTTCTCCTGCTCAACCTCGGCCATACGATGCTCGCGGAACTCTGGCTCGCCGATCCTGCCGCCGCCGACACCAACGTCAAGGACGCCATGCGCAACGAAGCGTGGCGCACGACATTGGAATCGACATGGAGCGACGAAGTGCTGCCAATCTTCGATGCCCTCGGCGAGCACGACGCCGCGCGCGCGTATCTCGTCGATGTCCGGGACCGCTTCGAGAATCCGTTTCTGGATCATCGGCTCTCAGACATCGCGCGTAATCACGCAGAGAAAAAACAACGCCGTTTCAAACAGGCGGTCGAACTTGCGCATCAACTCGGTTTGAATATTGAACAGCGGCGGCTTGTCGCGGCGCTGTCCTGAGGAACGCTTGCTATGTCTATCGATCACACGGTCATCCGCCTTCATCCCAACGACGATGTCGTGATCGCGACGCGCCAGCTTATGTCGGGCGCACGCATTACGTCTGAAGTCGAACCGCTGGTGGTGAGCGGGCTGATTCCGCCGGGCCACAAGATCGCGACGCGTGACATCGCCAAAGGTGAACCCGTGCGACGCTACAACCAGATCATCGGTGTGGCGCTGGGCGCCATCTCGCGTGGCCAGCACGTTCATGTCCAAAACCTCGGCATGGCGGATTTCGAGCGCGAACACGAGTTCGGCGTCGATATGCGCGAAACCCATTTCGTCGATAAACCCGCTACATTCATGGGTATTCGCCGCGATGACGGCCGCGTGGCCACGCGCAATTACATCGGCATCCTGACGAGTGTGAATTGCTCGGCCACGGTGGCGCGGGCCATCGCCGATCACTTTCGCCGCGATGTTCGCCCTGAAGCGCTGGCCGATTATCCGAACGTGGATGGCGTGATCGCGTTGACGCATGGGTTGGGCTGCGGCATCGATTCACTCGGCGACGGCATCGCGATCCTGCGTCGCACCCTCGCGGGTTACGCCGTCCATCCGAACTTTCATTCTGTGCTGTTCATCGGCCTGGGCTGCGAGACGAATCAGATCTCGGGGATCCTCGGTTCGGCCGGCTTGAAAGATAACGGCGCGAAACTACAAAGTTTCACGATCCAGGACAGCGGCGGCACCCGCAAGACGATCGAACGCGGCATCGCGATGGTGAAAGAACTGCTCGCCGATGCCAACCGCGTGAAACGCGAACCCGTGCCGGCGTCGCACCTGGTGGTTGGATTGCAATGCGGGGGCTCGGACGGTTATTCGGGAATCTCGGCGAATCCGGCGCTGGGCGCGGCCGTCGACCGTCTGGTTCAGCATGGCGGCACGGCGATTCTCTCGGAGACACCCGAGGTCTACGGTGCGGAACATCTGCTTACGCGACGCGCGGTGAGCCGGGAAGTCGGCGAAAAACTACTGACACGCATCAAGTGGTGGGAGGACTATTGCGCGCGAAACGGTGCGGCGATGGACAACAATCCATCGGCGGGAAACAAGGTCGGTGGCTTGACGACAATTCTCGAGAAATCACTAGGCGCAGTGGCGAAAGGCGGCACGACAAAGCTCGTGGAGGTCTATGAATACGCTCAACCTATTGATGCGAAGGGTTTTGTGTTCATGGATTCGCCTGGCTACGACCCCGTCTCGGCAACAGGCCAGGTTGCGTCGGGTGCGAATTTGATCTGCTTCACAACCGGGCGCGGCTCGGCTTACGGATGTGCGCCCTCGCCATCGCTTAAGCTCGCCACGAACACAGCGCTATGGGAACGGCAAGAGGAAGACATCGATATCAACTGTGGTGGGGTTGTCGACGGAACGGCATCCATCGATCAGCTTGGAGAAGCCATTTTCCAGATGATGCTGGATTGCGCGTCGGGAGTCGCATCGAAGAGCGAAGCCCACGGTTACGGGCAGAACGAATTCGTGCCGTGGCAGGTGGGTGTGATTACGTGATGGGTTTTTGATTGGCGCGGGCATCTGCTGCGGCGAAATAAAATATGGCGCATAGCTCGCCCGACTATTCGGATCCACGTTCCGAAGCGGCGCGAGCGGCTCTCGCCGCCATTTTGATTAGCGACGACGCTCCATCCATGCCCAACCCACCAAGCGCTGGCGATGTGAGAAAACGCCTTAACCCGCCATCATTTTCAACGCGAGCGCCTCGGCCACCTCTATCCCGTCGATAGCGGCAGAGTAGATACCGCCAGCGTATCCCGCACCCTCGCCTGCGGGATAAAGACCATCGACATTAACGCTTTGGTAATCGTCTTTTCGGCGAACCCGTATTGGCGACGACGTACGTGTCTCGACGCCCGTCAGGACAGCGTCGTGCATAGCGAAACCGGGGATCTTTTTGTCGATCTGCGGCAAGGCTTCACGAATCGCCTCGACCACATACTCAGGCAACGCGCTCGTCAGGTCAGTCATTCGCACGCCAGGTTTATACGACGGCTCCACTGTTCCAAGCGCGGTAGACGGCCGCCTCGCAATAAAATCACCCACCAACTGCGCTGGCGCGCAGTAATCACCACCGCCGAGTTCGAACGCCCGCTCTTCCCACTGCCTTTGAAACGCGATCCCTGCAAGTGGTCCGCCCGGGAAATCGTCCGGCGTAATTCCGACGACAATTCCCGCGTTCGCATTACGCTCATTGCGCGAATATTGGCTCATCCCGTTCGTAACGACACGACCCGATTCCGAGGTCGCCGCAACCACCGTCCCTCCCGGACACATGCAAAAACTATAGACCGCCCGACCGTTGCTGCAATGATGGACGACTTTGTAATCGGCTGCGCCCAGCAGTTTATGTCCCGCGAATTTGCCGAACCGGCTCCGATCTATCAGTCCTTGCGGATGCTCAATCCGGAACCCGAGTGAAAATGGCTTCGCTTCCATGTAGACGCCGCGATCGTGCAGCATCTCGAACGTATCGCGAGCGCTATGTCCCACCGACAACACGACGTGATCGCATCGCAACCTTTCGCCGTCAGAGAGCGTGAGACTTCGCACCTTGCCGCCGTCAATCTCAATATCTTCGACACGCGACTCAAAGCGCACTTCTCCGCCAAGTTGATGAATCGTCGCGCGCATTTTCTCGACCATCCCCACCAGCCGAAACGTACCAATATGCGGCCGGCTCAGAAAGAGAATGTCTTCGGGCGCACCGGCAAGCACGAACTCCTCGAGCACCTTGCGGCCGTAGTGCTTCGGGTCCTTGATCTGGCTGTAGAGCTTGCCGTCCGAAAACGTCCCGGCCCCCCCTTCGCCAAACTGCACGTTCGACTCGGGGTTCAGCACGTTTTTCCGCCACAAGCCCCAAGTGTCCTTGGTCCGTTCGCGAACAGCCTTGCCGCGTTCCAGGATGATGGGACGAAATCCCATCTGCGCGAGAATCAATCCAGCGAACAAACCGCACGGCCCCATGCCAATTACCACAGGCCTCGGCGATGTCATCGACACCGGCGCCTTCGCGACGAACTTGTACGCCATGTCCGGCGTTACGCTGCAATGCGGTTGATCGTTCAGATAACGAAGCGCTAAGGCTTCGTCCTTCACGTCCACATCGACGATATATGTGAGCTTGATGTCCGCGCGCTTGCGTGCATCGTGCGCACGACGGAATACCGTATAGCGGATCAGCCCATCGGTGGGGACATGAATAAGCGCGAGACGTGAGCGAATTGCCGACTCGAGTTCGCTTTCCGAATGCTCAAGCGGCAGCTTGATTTCGCTTAGACGTAGCATGGGGACCTGTTTTGCAAAAGCCGTGAACACATCAGGCTAAAGCGCTATTTTAGCGTGTTGAAGGATGTGGAAGCGTTGAGATGGGAAGTGGGAGTAGGAGGAAGGGTTCAGGAACGCAAAAACCCCACCTTTGTGGGGTGGGGTTTTTGTTTAGCTGCGATGCAATGCAGCGCATGAGGAGCCTGACGATTACCTACTTTCACACGGGTATCCGCACTATCATTGGCGTGGAGTCGTTTCACGGTCCTGTTCGGGATGGGAAGGGGTGGGACCAACTCGCTATGGTCATCAGGCATAAAGGGGGTGTTGTATCGCTTGGGGGCGCTACAACCAATCTGGGGAAGAAGTAGTCGAGTTCACCGGGGTGTTTAAGCCCGAGCGCCTCGTTGTTACTGGATTGTGTTTGTTACTTGGCACAACATGATCTCAACCTAGGCGTGTGCTTAAGACCCCGCGCGTTGCGCGGGATGGGGCATCCATAAGTGCTGAAGCACGAACGGC